>JBGSJV010000196.1:0-4660 GCA_041741535.1 Pirellulaceae bacterium | reverse complement strand
TGATCGGGTCGAGCCCCGAGCCAACAAACGCAGGCCGAAACTACTCGCCTTGTTGACAAAGCCCCGCGCGCAGGCGAAGCTACTTCTCATCGTCGCTGCGTGACCTAAGTCCCCTGATACCAGGCGGCAGTGCCATTCGTGTCAGGAGTCAATTGCCGGTACGGCCCATCGGGTGCTTCACACAATTGACTCCTGACACCTTTACCAGACCCTGAGTTTTGGATTTGACAAAGCACTCGCCTATCGGCCGTAACTCGTTAATATCGAGAAACAACCGTTTGTTCTTGGTCCCGCCACCTATTTCGCAGTTTACCTGGCGGTATTGGACTTCCCCCCAAGACATTCGGATGAAACGCGTCCTGCCACGAACTTGGCTGACCTGGTCCTTTGGGGTAAACAATTGGACTAGGTGGTTTCGGCAATTTTCGGTTATCATACCGGACGCCACTGGATGACGCCCCGCTTTGGGCTGGTGGATGGCGGTGAAAATACAGAAACTTGGAGTCTGGAATATGAAATTGACCAAGCTGGTTTTGGAAAACAGCGGCGCCTTTCGCGCGATGGTCCTGAGTGATCTTTCGAGCGGCCTCAACGTCATTTTGGGCGATACAGGCTCGGGAAAATCTTCGCTGCGGCATGGGATCGCGGCCATCTTTTACGAAGAACTTGGCTCGGACAAGAAACTCGACCGACCGTGGGACGCCCGCGCGATCGGCGAAGCGTGGGTGTCGATTGGCGACGAATCGTTCCAAATCCGCCGTGCAGTCGGGGAACGGCTGTTGGGCTCCGAAACACTGGTGGCGACCAGTCCAGGCGTCGCAAACCGTTCGCTGTTGCGGCAAACCGGAGAACTGGCCTCCGCCGATTACGCGACGTTTTTCAACCTGAGTTTTGTCGAAGCTCCCGACATCGAACGACGCATGGTTCGCAGCTTGCTGGAACGTTTTGGGGTCGCCAGAGGCATCGGCGCCTGGTCGTCTGAGGCCGATTATCGGCGTTGGCGGGAAGAAGCCACGCAACGTCGCGACCGCTTGGCCTTGGATGAAACCCAGTGGCAAAGACTCACCGGACGTCGTGATCGATTACGAGCCGAACTGACCGATGCCGAACTCAATCATCGTTCCCGATTGTCCGAATTGGAACAGCGGCGAGACCGAACGCGGATGGAACTAACCGCGCTCGAGAACGAACGAGCGAGCCTCACCAACCGAATTCGCGATTTGGAACCCGAACTGCGAAGCGCGGAAGAACAGCAGCGTTTGCGGTCGGCCTCGCGAGTCACCACATCTGCCGATTCCGGCTCGATCGAGACGGTCCGACGTCTCTACGGCAAATGGGACCGTCTGCAAGGTGAAATTCGGCGCACCTTGGCCGTCAAACGCGATTTGCAGCGGCGACGCCAAGCTTTGGCGGGTATTCGCGGTCGCTTGGCGGAACAAGACGACAGTCTGGAGCAATGGCACGCGCGACACCTACGACGTCATCTGACCCAACTCGAGCAGCGGCTCGAGCAATTGGCGGTTGCTTCGGGCGAGCAAACGTCTTGGGAATGGACCGGAGCTTGGTCCCGCATCGATATTCAAACCACCGGCTCGCTGTCGCCCGAAACAACCTTGTCTCAATGGTCTTGGCCCGTCGACGCCGCGTCCATCCCTCTCGAGGCTGAAGAAATCCGACGACCGCGTCGCGACGCGGCGCTTGAAAAGGGATCAACTTGGACCGTGATCCGCGAGGAAATCGAAGCCTTGCGGCGTGAGTTCAGCCGGTTTGCCACCACCGCACAGCGAACCCGTATCCTGGCCGAGAACCGCGATTTGGGCCGTTGCCAAGCAGAACTGCGCCGACGACTTGTCTGGCTACGACGCCGGCGTGAAGCTCGCCTGGCGCAACTCACGCGATTGGATGCCGACGGCTCGCAATTGCTACAACATGGCGAGACTCGATTTTTGCGCTATGCTCGCCAACACGGTGCCTGGGCAGCGCGCTTGCACTTCGTGGGCCCGTGGGCACAGCCCGTTGAAGTGGTGGTTGCCGACGATCCACTGCTAGCGCAAAAGCTCCGTGACTTGCGCGCGGAACTGGCTCGTCTCCAAGCTCGGTTGGCCGAAGTCGAACGATCCATCATGGAGACCCGACTGCATTGGGAATCGCTGGCCGAACAAGCCAAACGGTTGCGGGATTCACTGAATCTGGAAGGACTCCGACGCGAATTGCACGATGTTCAAGCCGAAATCGAACTCATGGAGCCACCGCTGCGGAAGTTGCGCGAAGAGGTGCGGCGGGATGAACCGCTTTGGCAATTGAAATACGATGCGTTGGTCGACCGCGCTTCCGATTGGTGTCGGCAGTTGACCGGCGGGCGTCTGAGCCGCGTGGGTGTCGACGCCACCCAACAACGACTGTTCGCGATCGAGGCGGCCACCGAACGTCCATTTCATAGTTTGCCCCGCGATCTGCAAGATCTTGTCTGCCTGAGTTTTTGTCTCGCGGTTGGGCAACGCATGGCGGATAACGGAACACCGCTTCCGCTTGTTTTGGATGATTTGTTTGCCAACCTGGACGTGCAACGCAGTCAAACGGTCATCGATACGCTGTGGGACTTCGTCGGTCGAGGGCACCAAGTGTTGCTGTTGGCGGCCGAGCGGCAAGTATCGCAGCGCTGGCTCACTCGTCCGTTGTCGGCTTCCGAACAACCGAAACTAGCAGTCTTTCAATTGCCGGAGCCCACCGCCTTGCAACAGCGGACCCAGTGGCCATTGGTCCTGAAGCCCATTCTCTTGAGCAAGGCCGTCGCGGTCGTTCCACCAGTCGAGCCCGTGGTTCAACCCACGCGCGGCCCACTGATCACCGAACAAACTCCGTTGGCTCACTTGGACCTGATCGAGCCCGAATGGTTATTGGTGCTCAGCAAACATCGCATTCTGTTGATTGGAGACCTGTTGGATTTGGTGCCCGATGAATTGCCACAATCGATGCGCATGCACGGCCTGACCGCGGGTCAAGTGGATCGTTGGCAAAGTCAGACCTGGTTGCTTTGTTGCATCGGGGGCCTGCGTCCCTATGATGTGCGACTGTTGGTGGGCAGCGGCATTACCGAACCCGAGCAATTGGAAGAGCTATCAGCCGGCGATGTCTTGCGCCGTTTGGAGATCTACATGGCCACCGAAGAGGGCCAACGAGTCATGCAAAGCGGCACCCCGGACGAACGGGCCCGACTGCATGGCTGGATGAACGGTCTGCGCGAGAACAAACAGACATGGGGTGGGCGAAGGTCGGCGCGCGCGTATGGCAACCGCCGGCAACGCTGGGAACAACCTGTCGCAAACCGGCGCTCGGAGCCAACTCCCGCGATGCGAATCCACGAACCGGTGGCGAGTCCCCCCGCCTCCGCCCCGACTGGAATGGTGTTTTATTTGAACCTGGATGATCCCTTGGATAAGGCTCCGTCGATTGGAGCAAAAATGTCGGAGCGGTTTGCCGAAATTGGTGTCGACAGCGTTCGCCAATTTGTGGATTCCGACTGCGAAGAGTTGGCGCGCAAGCTAAAGGTGCGGCGATTGGATCTCAAAACGCTGGAAGAGTGGCAGCGCCAAGCGCGTTTGGTCTGTCGGGTCCCCAACCTGCGCGGTCACGACGCCCAACTGCTGATTGCCTGCGACATCGATACTCCGGAAGCGATGCTGCGGCATTCTCCACAAGAATTGCTGGCAAAAGTGACTCCCATCGCAAAATCCAAAGAGGGCCAGCGAATCCTGCGATCCTCGCCCGCTCCCGACCTCGACGAAATCCATGATTGGTTGGCGTGGGCCAAGCAACATCGGCTCCTGCAAGTCGCCTGAGAAACTTCGCGAGTCCGATTGTAGAATTGAACCTCATTTCGCCGAAACACAAGCAATAACAGAGCAGGGATGCTCTGCAGTCTAGAGTTGCGAACACCTCGCACAGGTTCACCGCAAGGATGCCGGCACGTGGCTGCTTCATTTTGGCAAAGCTTCTGGTGGTCGTATTTCGCCCAGTTACCCGAAGACCGCCTTTGCTATCGGTTGATTCAAAAACACAAGCTCGTCTCGATCATGGAAATCGGGATGGAGGACGCGGTGCGCAGCGAACGGATGTTGCAAATGGCACTCCGGACCGCGGGTCCACGGGTTGTGAACTACGTCGGTATCGACTTGTTTGAAGCTCACCCGAAAGCGGACAGCGAACAACTGACCTTAAAAGCCGCCCACCAGCTTTTGACGGCCACGGGGGCTCGCGTCAAATTGGTCCCGGGCGATGCCTATTCGGCCCTCTCGCGAACAGCCAACTCCTTGAAAGACATCGAGTTGGTGGTGATTGGTTGGGACAATCCGCCGGAAGTCCTAGCGAAGTGTTGGAATCTGATTCCTCGGTTCCTGGCCGACAACGCCATCGTGTTGCAACAAGGCGGTGAGGAAGAAAAATTTCAGTTCAAGCCCGTCCCATTGGAGGAAATCAAGCAACGAGCCGGCGAACAAGCCAAGATCAAGCCCACCAAAGCCGCCTAGCAGGGTGCTGAAAAAGTCTCGGATTTGTTACCATACCAAGGTCACATCATGGAGAGAAGAATGCGCGGTCGAGAAAACAATCAGATTCAGCTTTTTTTCACGATAGATGTCGAATCTCGAATTCGAACGGACCA
>JBGSJV010000195.1:0-6836 GCA_041741535.1 Pirellulaceae bacterium | reverse complement strand
TGGTCCGTTCGAATTCGAGATTCGACATCTATCGTGAAAAAAAGCTGAATCTGATTGTTTTCTCGACCGCGCATTCTTCTCTCCATGATGTGACCTTGGTATGGTAACAAATCCGAGACTTTTTCAGCACCCTGCTAGTACCGTGTGACCCATTGGAGCATGAACGCGTCGGGGGTTGTCAATGTAGTTCCGGCGTTGGCAAATTCCAATTGCCGATCAAACGCATACCCGAATTCGATTGAAGAAAGATGGCTGTCGTTGTCGGCGAACTCGAAGCCTAGGACAACGCGGTAGTCACGATATGTGAGCAGTTCGCGGGTATTGGCTGTGGCTTCGTAATCCCAGGTTCCACCGCCGAGGAGTCCCGCGATGTAAACTCGATGTTGACTGTCCATTGCAAAATCAATTCGTGGGCGAGGAAAAACCAAGTCCAATCGCACATTCGGGGCCAAGAACTCGCGGATCGATATCCCAGCAACTGGCAAGATCTTGATGTCTTCGCGGTCCAAGTAATCCGCGCCAAAGACCAAGTCGGCTCGATGATTGAGATGGAGCATTCCCACGGCATGAGCCGGGAAACGGACGCCTTTCCGAGCACTGCCTTCAAAGTCACTAAATACGCCGACACTGGCAGCCAGATCGTAACTCAAGTTAGGAGAGAATGATTTACGGACTTGATAGTTTGCCACCGCATCGTAGAGCCTGGGTGAGACGTTCGGAGCGATGGGACCTGAGAGCCCATGCAAGTTGAATGTTAGTGAAAGACCAGATTCCGATGCTCGATTCAGATAGGGATCTGACTGCCAACTGAACCAACCAAAATCATCGTTCGAACCCGCAAGCCATTGGAAGCCCGTTTGATGCGACCGATACGCCTTGTAGGACTGGCTTTGTTCGAAAAAAATATCCAATCGAGTTTCTATCTCGATCGCATCCTCGACGGCTTCTTCAATGACTTCGGTGATGGTCTCTGGTTGTGATTTTGGTTCGTCGATGGGAACAAGTACCAGCGGTTCGCTCGGGGCCGTGTCTTGCACGACCGGCGATATGGGGCGGCCGGAGGTGACAATTGGAGTCGACTCCGGATCGTCCGAAATTTGAAAGGTCGAATGGATCGGCGGTGCGGGAGGTTTTTCTTGGGCTTCGGTCCAGCTTGCCAAGCAGAGATTGCTGGCGATGAATCCGGTCAACCATGCGATTTGCGAAAGATTCGGCTGAGAGTAAGACATAAGCGGCCGCACGTGAAGTTAATTACGGAATCGCGAAATCCAGGGCACGTTTTCGGACTGCGATCGCAATCAGACGGGCTGAAAACGCTGCACGGGCAGACCGAAGACATGCTGCCTGCTCCGAAAACGGACCGTATTGAATTCCCAAAATGGCGTCAAGATCGTCTTTGTTGCGTTGTATGGAACGGTGCGATCTTTCGGGAATTGCGGTGGCATTTGCCGCACTTTTTTGCTTCGCCTCGCGAATGGGGTAATGGGTGCCAGCGGTTGCCGATTGGGGCGTTCCGCGTCGGGATGTCAGCAAAGGCCACGAAATGACGCGCCCTGCGTCAACGATCTTGTCAAATTCTGGGAACTCCCCAAGCCCCGCCGCATCTAAGTCGATCTAGTGGGGGGCGCGACACCAAGCTTCAAAAACGAACCGCCTATCGCCATGGGGTGCCGAACTCACCAACTCGGCCCTGTTCTGGGATTTGGCTCGAAAGGAACTGTGAAATCATGTGCTGTTTTTCTCGTCCTGTGGAATCCGTGACTCAAACCAGCATCTTTGGTCGATTGACAGATCACGCGACACAGTTTTTGGTTTACCAGATGCATTTCAAGAGTCGTGAACCAAACGCGATGATCTTACCGATTCCTACCGCGGAGAATCCAAGCGAAGAATCGGTTCGGTTTATCAACTTGGAGGCCTATCCATGGTTCTTTGTCGATTTGGCACGCGGATTCCCGAGCCTTAATCCGCCGCCGACCATGTCGCGCGGAGTCGACAGTGGGAGCAAATCAAAACTACAGGTCCAAAAAGTTGGGGCGTTTATTGCGTCCGTGGTGCCTCGCGCGGAGGATTTTCGGCGGCTGGATTCGCAGTTTTCTATTGCTCCGGAAACTTGGGCCAAGTTGCCGATTTATGGCGACTACAGTTTTGTCGTCTTCCAGATGCAGGAATTAGAAGGCAAGCCTCATCCGATGGCCTTCGAATTTCAGACACGGCACGCGGACCAAGTTTTCTTCCCAACCGTTCACATCCACGACGGTGAAGTGCATGATGAGGAAGATTTTGATCACCAGCTCTATTTGCAACAGCCAAGTTGGGACAAATTGGTTGGTGATTACACCCATGAGCCGGACGCTGCAACCCAGTGGGTCCGATCCAAAGGCGTGGCTGAAAAAACGGTAAAGATTGAGAAGACGGAGGGAGTTGTGGTCGCCGATCAACTGGTGCATCGACGAACCATCCAAGGACAGCATCCCAATGAAGATGTCGTGGCGAACTTTTCGCTACAAGATCGCTCGGACAGATCGTCATTTGGTTCGTTCGGCGGCTTTTCCGCGACCTGGTTGAGCACAATTCTCGGGGCCGGCGCGTTGGCGTGGATTTTTAATCGTCGTCATGAACTTCGCTCCAAACCGCGCTCGGCAAAGTAGGTCGAGATTACTTCTGGTAATTCGCGTGCAATTCGCGTGAAAATCGGCGCAGCCCAAACAGGGACGATTCGAAGTATCGAATCGTCCCTTTCTGAATGGTTGCCCACTAGTTGGATTTCAACATCGTCGTGTTTTTTGTCTGGGCGAGTAAGGTTGAACGTTACAAGCCGCCCATTTCGGCTCGCATCTTTTTGGGCACGACCTGCAAACGAGAACGATCATGGCTAAACTAAGGACGTGTCGTTTTTTGATTTGATCGTGGATCATCCGGCAAAGGCAAGGCAAAGTGCGGCGTTCTCAGCGAGAGCTCCCGGGCTTGCTCCAGCTTGATCAACCAATCGATCAATCAGCACGGTTGAATTTGTCTGAGGTCTGATTGTCTGAAGGCCTTAGGTCAAGGCGAATGAAGGAGTCCTTATGCAGCCGAGTGTTTACATTGTCGCGACGATGGATACCAAGGGAGTCGAGTTGGCGTTTGTTCGTGAGCGGTTGCGCGAGGCCGGGGTGCCGGTGCGAATGGTGGACGTGGGAACCATGGGACCACCCATCGTCGCGCCTGATGTGGCTCGTGAGGTTGTCCTGAAAACTTTGGGGGCCGAGCCGGTGAACTTACTGGCAGTTGACCGAGGGCAAGCGGTGGCGGTGATGGCTCAAGCGCTTCACAAGTACTTGCTGGGCGAAATGTCGTCCGGAAACGTGCTGGGTGTTTTGGGTTTGGGCGGTAGTGGCGGCACTTCGTTGATTACGACGGCCATGCGTGCCCTGCCAATTGGCTTGCCGAAGTTTATGGTCTCGACAGTGGCCAGTGGCAACGTGGCGCCGTACGTCGACAGCAGCGATATCGCGATGATGTATTCTGTCGTGGATGTGGCTGGATTAAATGCCGTCTCGAATGTGGTGTTGTCGAATGCGGCTCACGCGATGGCAGGAATGGTTTTGAATACCAAGCCGCAAGGCTCATCACGGCCAGCGATTGGCATGACGATGTTTGGCGTTACGACGCCTTGTGTCACGCGCGTGCGCGAACTCTTGGAAGCCCGAGGATTTGATTGTTTGGTGTTCCATGCGACTGGTTCCGGTGGTCGGGCGATGGAGCAGTTGGTTGCTTCGGGTTTGATTTCTGGTGTCTTGGATATCACCACGACCGAGGTGGCCGATGAAGTGGCGGGCGGTGTGTTCACGGCGGGTCCGCAGCGTTTGGATAAAGTGATCGAGGCCAAAATTCCTTTGGTGCTGAGCTTGGGCGCTTTGGACATGGTCAACTTCGGTGGGATCGAAACCTTACCGCCACAGTTTGCGAATCGAAAGTTGCATATTCACAACGCACAAGTGACTTTGATGCGGACGACCGTTGAAGAGAATCGCGGGGTTGCGGCGTTTATTGCTAAGAAATTGAATCGCGCGACAACGCCTTGGCGAGTTCTTGTACCCGAACATGGCGTCTCGCTGTTGGACATGCCGGGAAAACCATTCTACGATCCCGAGGCCGACGCGGCGCTGTTTGACGAATTGCAACGACTTTTGGAAACTTCGTGCGATAGACAACTGATCCGCCTGCCCTACGATATCAACGCGCCGGAATTTTCGCAGGCACTGGCCGAGAATTTTCTGCAGATGCTGCCCAATCGGGAGGTCGTTGGCTAGGATGTCGCTGACCGCTCCGTCGGTCAGATTTAGCAGGGTAGAGTAGGACCGTAGGAACGGACCATTGTCGCTGCCCGCTCCGTCGGTCAGATTTAAAAACAATTGGACCGTAGGAACGGTCAATTACATTGTCGCTGCCCGCTCCGTCGGTCAGGTTTAGCAGGGTAGAGTAGGAACGTAGGAACGGTCCATTGTCGCAGACCGCTCCGTCGGTCAGATTTAAAAACAATTGGACCGTAGGAACGGACTATTGTCGCTGACCGCTCCGTCGGTCAGATTTAGCAGGTTAGAGTAGGACCGTAGGAACGGACCATTGTCGCTGCCCGCTCCGTCGGTCAGATTTAAAAACAATTGGACCGTAGGAACGGTCCACTACATTGTCGCTGACCGCTCCGTCGGTCAGATTTTACTTTACAGGTGGTCGTTCATTTGTCATAGCCACCGAATCTTCTTCTGCAAAGGAACTTACGAATGCTGGGCAATTTGTTTGATCCAAACGATAAACTGCTGGTTCAAGACCGACTGCGTCCTCACTGGGCTCAATCTGGAGCGATCGTCTTCCTTACCGCGAGGACTCGTGACTCCATTCCCAAAGAAGTTCTAGTTAAGTGGGAATCAGAAAAATACCAATGGCTCCAACAACTTGCACGCCACTTAGGACAGCCACTCGCAAAGGATAGGCACTGGAGTCAACTTCTCGACCAGTTCGAGGACTGCCATCGAAAGGAATTCTTGAAGCAATTTAATCGTTGTCGCGAGATGGAACTGGATCGGTGTCATGGCGAGTGTCACCTCGGGAAAAGCGAATTAGCTCAAATTGTTGCTGATAGTCTATTACATTTCGATAAGTCGCGATATCGCATGGGCGACTTTGTCATTATGCCCAATCATTTTCATGCACTGGTTGCTTTTCGAGATGCTGATTGTATGGCAAAGCAAATTAGCGGTTGGTTGCACTGGACGGCAACACAGATCAATCGTCGATTATGTCGAAGCGGCCATTTTTGGCAACAGGAACCATTTGATCACCTGGTGCGTAGCGTCGAGCAATACAAATACTTGAGAAAGTACATTGCCGACAATCCGAAAAAGGCTCGATTGGCAGAAGGACAGTTCCTTTATCGGCGATTAGATGAATAATGGTCGCTGACCGCTCCGTCGGTCGGATTAGGCCGGGTAGAGTAGGACCGTAGGAACGGTCCATTGTCGCTGACCGCTCCGTCGGTCAGATTTAAAAACAATTGGACCGTAGGAACGGTCCACTACATGGTCGCTGCCCGCTCCGTCGGTGGGATTTGACAGGGTAGAGTAGGACCGTAGGAACGGTCCACTACATTGTCGCTGACCGCTCCGCCGGTCAGATTTGGAAAGGTAGAGTAGGACCGTAGGAACGGTCCACTACATTGTCGCTGCCCGCTCCGTCGGTCGGATTTGACAGGGTAGAGTAGGACCGAAGGAACGGTCCACTACATTGTCCACGACATTGAAAGCAAAACATGCGTCAGACACGAGAAACCATTTTGAATCGTTTGCGAGCCAAGGTGGCTCGTAAAGAACCCATTGTGGGCGGTGGGGCTGGGACGGGGATCAGTGCCAAATGCGAAGAGGCCGGTGGGATAGACCTGATTGTGATTTACAATTCGGGTCGCTATCGAATGGCAGGCCGCGGATCTTTGTCGGGGCTGCTACCGTTTGGCAATGCCAATGAAATCGTCAAGGAGATGGCACGCGAGGTACTCACCACGGTGTCTCATACTCCTGTGATCGCTGGCGTATGCGGCGTTGATCCGTTTATGTTGCGGGACCATTTTCTAAATGAACTCATTGCACTCGGTTTTTCCGGGATCCAAAATTTTCCGACCGTCGGCCTGATCGACGGGATGTTTCGGGCGAACTTGGAAGAGACCGGAATGGGGTACGGTTTGGAGGTCGAGTGCATCGCAGCGGCGCATCGATTGGGATTGCTGACGACTCCGTATGTCTTCGATCCGCAACAAGCGGTTGAAATGACAAAAGCCGGGGCCGATATCTTGGTCGCGCACATGGGTTTGACGACCGGTGGTGCCATTGGCGCCGAATCGGCCCTGAAACTTGAGGACTGTGTCGAACGAGTCAACGCGATTGCGGATGCGGGGCGGTCCGTTCGTTCCGACGTGATCGTGCTGTGTCACGGGGGGCCAATTGCGATGCCCAACGATGCTCAGTACATTTTGGATCGTTGTGACATCCATGGATTTTATGGGGCCAGTTCCATGGAACGCCTGCCGACCGAAGTTGCAATTAAGTCGCAAGTAGCGGACTTCATGAAATTGAGGTTGGGTTAATGTCGCTGACCGCTCCGTCGGTCAGATTTAAGAACAGTAGGACCGTAGGAACGGTCCATTGTCGCTGACCGCTCCGTCGGTCAGATTTGGAAAGTAGAGTTGGACCGTAGGAACGGTCCACTACATTGCCGCTGACCGCTCCGTCGGTCAGGTTTAAGAACAGTAGGACCGTCGGAACGGTCCATTGTCGCTGACCGCTCCGTCGGTCAGATTTAAG
>JBGSJV010000194.1:0-104629 GCA_041741535.1 Pirellulaceae bacterium | reverse complement strand
GATGGCCAACCGTCAGGACGACTGTACGGGCCGATTTTGGGAGGGACGATTCAAAGCCCAACGCATCGTCGATGAAACCGGATTATTGGCTTGTTCGATGTATGTGGATCTGAATCCCATCCGAGCGGCCATGGCTCAATCGATCGAGCAGGCCACGCATACATCAGCGTACGATCGGCTCCACGGCCAGCGTGGCCAACGGATTGAATCGGCCGCGTTTGATCTAGCGATCTTGAGCAATCAGGAAGCTGGTGATTTCCACAAGCACAAGACCGTGTCTCACCAGAAGCAGGAACTGAAGCAGCTGGGTCGGAATGTGAATCGCAAGAGTGGTCGTCGCGTCCGCCGCGATGGTTGGTTGGCTCCCTTGACTTTAGGGAAAGATGTTTTGTCGAACGATCCGTTGGTTCATCAAGATGGCCTGAGGGCTAGTGACCGGGGTTTCGTGCGAATCGACTGGGAGGATTATCTTCGGTTGCTCCGTTGGACTGCCAAGGATTCGACGCAGGACGCCGATGGCACGGACCACGAAGTCGCCCAAACGGTCCTGCATCGGATGGGAATCGATGGCGACATGTGGCGTGATGTGGTCTGGAACTTCAAAAAGTATTTTGGTCAAAGCAGTTGCGCCGGAAAATCAGAAGCCATGTCCGAGCACGCGCATCAACACGGCAAGCGTTGGCACCGCGGCCAGAGTCATCTGCGATCCGACTCAGCGCTAAACTAGCCGTTTGAATGCCCGCAGACGATGGCTCCTCAAGAGTTCGGCAATCGAGCGCCGAAGATCCGCGCAGGTGCCGAGTCTTTCCCTTGCTCTCGTCCCTTCACGCATCGATACAACACAAATTTCGATCAACAACCCGCCGCGGGTTGCGGCATAACGTTCACGCGGACTGCGAAGTCCCCAATTGGCGATTGGAGAATCCGAGAAGTTCCTACCGTGAAGCCGTTAAATAGATGGGTGGCACCAAATTGGAGATCCACCAAATTGGAGATCAATTCGGAGGTCGGCAATCGAGCGCGGAAGATCAGCGCCGGTGCCGAGTCTTTCCCTTGCTCTCGTCCCTTCACGCAATCAAGGAAAGCAAATTTCGATCAACAACCCGCCAAGGGCTGCTGCATCCCATTGACCCGGACGGCGAAGTCCCTACCGTGAAGCCGCTAAATAGATGGGTGGCACCAATTTGGAGATCGTGAAGCCGTTAAGTAGATGGGTGGCACCAATTCGGAAATCTGCCTCACTGCCTGGATTGGTTTTGCGAGTGACTACAAGACGCGGAAGATGTCGACAAATCTGAAACAACTGTAGACCATGAATTGGCGTATTGCTTGCGGCTTTTGAGGTTCAGCCGGGCCAGCCCCAAACCCCCGGGATTTTCTGGGCACGGCTCAGGTGTTCAATCGCTTGGTTGCGAGCAATTCTCTGCGCATCCCATGCAACAGGATGGCGGAGTTCGGTAAAGAACGGTTCGTTTAGGATATGCCATGGGCACGAGTGCAGCAGGAAGGGCGAAGGACAAAAGGGCAATGCGGATCTACGGATAACGACCGAGCGGAAACGGAGTTGGACCAGGATTTTCGCACTCCGCGCTTCGCAAAAAAAACGGCTCAGGACCGAAACCCTGAACCGCTTTGTTCACTGGCTGGAATGAATTGCAAACCGTTATTTGATCAACTTCTTGATCGATTCGGGTAATTCAAACTTATCGGCTGGTATATCAGCGTTCAGTTTGATTTCGGTCATCGTCATCTTCACGGCAATTCCGTTAGGCATCTTTTGTTCACCCGCATGGCTCATTTTGACACCACCCACCTCTTTATAATCGGAAGTGATACTGATCATGTTCATTGTGCCAAAATCGGTTTCGGAGTCGCCTTGCGTTCCGATTATCAAACCGGAGTCCTTGGCAAAAAAGATCGAACGATCCGGCATGTCTTTTTTCTTGGCGACCACTTCGTATGCGGCTTGACCTTCGAATTTGGCCTCCTTGATGGTTTCGACCGAGTCGAAGTACTTTGCGGCATTTTGATAGCCGTCGATTTGAGCCTGGAATTTGATGTCCTCCAACATCGCTCCTTCCATCAATTTCGGGCCGGTCAAGTCCGCGTCCTGCCAACCGACCTTTCCATCGAATCCAACAGTCTGTTTTCCGACACCGGCCATTTCAATCACCATCAACATCTTGCCGTCGGCTTGGTGCATTTCCAAATTCCCTTCGATGCCGGCTTGCGGAATCGAGATAGTTCCCTTGGCCGTCACGCTCTTGATTTTGGAATACGCTTCGCGGCCTCCCACGGCTTCCGCATACTTGTCAAAAAGTGCTTCCGCTTTGGGCAACTCTTGACTGGCCTTGGTTGCCGGTTTGGTTGCCGTTGCTTGAGCTTGCACGTTCGTGGAATAAATTCCAACGCCACCCAACATCAAGACCATTGCCAATGCCCAAATCATTCGTCGTAACATCTCTATTTCTCCTCGTTGACACTTCGGTCAACCAACAATCAAACAAACACTCGCAACCGTTCGTTGCTTCGCCTCCGGCAACACACCGGGTGGCTGTCATCGTACGTATCGATTT
The DNA here is from genome assembly GCA_041741535.1 of Pirellulaceae bacterium. GTDB lineage: Bacteria > Planctomycetota > Planctomycetia > Pirellulales > Pirellulaceae > M30B19. The sequence goes on along the minus strand of JBGSJV010000194.1, from coordinate 102,053 downwards.
GAAAATCCGTTTTCAACTCGGACTGCTCTCTTCCGAGCACCCAGTCCTACGGTCTCGCAGCTCGTTATTGCTGCTGGGACTTGATCCATTGGATTGCAGCGTCCAAGACGGGATCGGTACCATCTTGCAACGACTCGCGGTTAACTTCGATTTCCACATCCGGCTTGACACCCTCAATCTCCAACGTGCGCCCCGACAGCGAATGATAGTCGGACATCGCATACTGCAGTCCATCGCCATTGGAGAGCCGAACCACGTTCGAGGGCAACACCAACCCAGCGGTTCGACTACCAAACAACTTCGCGGTTCCTGCGTCTTGCATTCCACCGGCCATCACTTCCGCCGCGGAAATACTCGCTTCGTCAATCAAAACGGCCACCGGTTTATCATACCGAGGAGAGCGGGGGTTGAGCCGCAGATTCATGACCGCCCCTTTCATTTGCATTTTCCCCAGATCCACCGGTTCGTCCACAAACCAACCGCACATACCCATTGTTAACATCATCAAGCCGCCCATGTTGCCGCGTAAGTCGATCACCAAGCCATCGGCCGAGCGATACTGGTCAATCGCCTGAGTGAATTCCTTCATGACTCGCGGTGCATCCAGGAACGCATTAAAAGACATGTAGCCCACGTTTCCGTCCAACAGCTTCGAACGGAACTCCACCGGAACTTCTGGCAAGTTACCAAACTTGGAGGGCCGACCGACCGCCGGGCCCATCTCAAATTGAATCTCACGAGTTGTCCCGGTTAGATCCTCCAAATGCAACTTGACTTGCCGACCTGCTGGGGCTCCGATGTACTGCTGCGCGACCAGCGCCGCGGCAGTTTCCATTCGAAGAGTACTGGTTGCCACCACTTCTTCGGCTTGCTGCAGGATTTTCACTTTGTCGGCAGGTTCGGTGCTGATCAATTTCCAACCTGGCCGAACTCCGGCGTTGAATGCGGGAGAATCAGGCCGAACGTCCGTCACCATCAAATCGGACGCGACCATGCGGACCGTCAAGCCGCTGTAGCCCGTGCCGCCTCGTTTTTCGCGGGCTTCCATTTGTTCGTACGAGGCGTTTGGGATCAAGCCAAAGTGCGATTGCTTCAACGAAGCCAGCAACTCTTCGATGACCTGCCGAAACTCGGCAGCTGATTTCGCCCCCGCCGCTTTTTCCCGCAATTGCTCAGCTAACGGTCGGAACTCATCTTGGATCAACCTGGCGTCCCAATGGGATTCTGTGACCGTTTGGACTACTTCATCATAAGATTTCAAAAACAGTTCTAGATCAAAATTCGGCTCGTCCGCCTTGGGCGACTCTCCGTCCTGGAAAAAAACCGAACCAAACGAGTTTGGAATCGCAAAAAGAAGACAAACGCAACACACCAACCCCGACAGCCATATTTGAGATCTTCGCTGCACAGTCATCCAACTCCTGAAAAGTAAAATCACGGGCCTTCGCCCATAAGTACCCCTCGATTCGAGCTAATGTTTCACCAAAATTCGCCCGCGAAGCCGTCATCTTGGCAGAAAAGCCGCCGACCGCAATCGGCCCGTCGAATTCTCGATGACTCAGTCAACCACTGGAGCAGAGGCGAAGGGCAAGTAGACAAGATAGCCGCAATTACAGACGCTATCCGCTGGAGCAGAGGTTAACGGGGCAGCGGCGTTAAACGGCTGGATCAGAACTGGGTTGGGCGGGGATCCGACCAACCCAGCGTCGCTCCGCGCCGCTCCGCAAGCTCGCTTCCGCGGGTGACCGGCGTTGACGTGTCTGCAACCGATGGATCAGATGGAGGACCGATCTCGCCTCCGAAATCGCTCAGCGACACAATGCTGGGCGACTTGCATAAACCGTTAGGCAAAGTGGGTACTCGCCCAGTATTGCTCTACGTCGCGGTTAAATGCAATACCGTTCAACGAAGGACGGTAATAGGCACATTCCATTTGCCGCGACCATCAAAAAACACTCGTTTTTCGAGGAGCAGCGGACGGCACACGGAGTGTGCCTGCTACTTAATTAACGGCATTGCGGTTAAACGAAAATTGAACGGTCGAAGCTCTAAGCTTGGACTGGAACGGCTTCGTCGGCTTGGGTCAACACTCCCTCGAGATGCGCCATGAGAACTTCCAATGCCGGTTTGTTTTCTCCGCCTCGCGGTACGATCAGGTCGGCGTGAGATTTCGAAGGCTCGATAAACTTGTAGAACATCGGACGAACAGACGTTTCGTACTGTCGCAAGACCGACTCCAATTGGCGACCCCGTTGCTGAATATCACGGCGCAATCGCCGTGTCAGACAAACATCCATCGGCACATCGACAAAGACTCGCAGATCCAATCGTTCGGCCAGGGCCGCAACGTGGAGAATCAGAATGCCTTCCAAGATCAACAACTTTGGTGGCACCAGGCTCACGGTTTCTGGACTGCGATTGTGCAGAGCGTAGTTGTACTGCGGAACATCAACCGCGCGACCTTGCTTCAATTCAATCAGATGTTCGATCAACAGATCATGTTCCAGGGCGTCCGGATGGTCGTAGTTGATCTTTTCGCGTTCCGCCAAACTCAAGTCGCTGCGATCGCGATAATACGAGTCCTCATTGAGAATTCCAATGTCTTCGGCACTGCGGCCTACCGACAACCGCTCGTACAGCAACCGAGCCAACAGACTTTTTCCAGCTCCCGAGGCTCCTGCGATCCCGATGATCGTCATGGGTCGTAGTTCGCGCGGCGAATCTCCGTCAGCAAGCTCCTGCAGCGAATGTTCGACTGCCTCGGATCTGGGAAGAAAATTACTCGCGGAATGGTCCATGACGCGTACTCCTCATGTTGGGAACTGAGAGCCGCAGTGCGAGCCGTCGCAATGCCAAAATCGTACTATACCAGCTCTACGAATAACGTCTAGACACAGACTTGGGACAGAATTGCTTCTCCGCCCGCCATCGACGATTTCGACCTTCGGCGAGTACAGTTGTAGCGGTCGCGCGGAATTGGCTCGGCACCACAATCCACTTGCGTCCAGTAATGAGCTCGGCTTTGCAAATACTACGGATCAAATCGCCGTTGGTCGACAGCCCCGGTTTTTGCGAGGGGAACCGTCGCTAACAGGCGTTACCGCAGGAGCAGAGCTGGGATGGGCGGGAATCCGACCAACTCAACGTCGCTCCGCGCGTCCCACAAGGTAACGCCATTCGGCGGATCCCCAAAAACATGGTTGTTGACTAGGCCTAGGCGAAACTAGATATCAGGAAAACCTCAACGATGGGAATGGGTGAATGGTGTGCTTTGACCGCAGCCCTTCTGTGGACGTTTTCCAGCATGCTCTGGGGCAAGATTCGCTTGACGCCGACCGTCCTTAACTTTGCTAAGAATTGGGTCGGCTGTGCCCTGCTCCTGACGCATGTCTTGGTCGTCTCATTAATTTGGCAAGCTTGGCCGAACTGGGGGAACTGGCAGAGCACACTTTGGTTGAGCCTAAGCGCCGTTATTGGCATCGCCATCGGCGACACCTTCTACTTTCGCAGTATTCAAATCCTGGGACCACGACTCGCTTTGGTCATGGCGACCACCGCACCCTTATTTGGGGCGACGATTGGGCTGGTCGTGTTTGGCGAGATCCTGCCATGGTTCGGCTGGACGGGCGTGGGCCTGACGCTCCTGGGAGTTTACGTCGTCGTTTCGGACCGACGTTCGCGCGTGGAGGCGCCGGGCCTGTTCCAAGGCGCCGTCGTCGAAGGCGCGCTTTGTGGTTTGGGGGGAGCAGTTTGCCAAGCCATCGGCGGCGGACTGTCCAAACAAGCCACCAAAGACTGCGGGGAGCTGGAAGCCGCGGCGATTCGGACGACCGTGGCCTTGATCGCGACGCTGGCGTACATCGCACTGCGAGGGAAACTCGGCGAAAGCTGGCGCGCGTCCATGCGACTGGAACATCTCAAAAAGATCGTGCCAGCGGCAGGGCTCGGTACCTGGCTTGGAATCTGGCTCAGTCAAATCGCGTTCAATCAAGCACCTTTGGCAATTGCGCTGACGTTGATGTCCACCAGCCCATTGTTTGCGATTCCTATTGTCCATTTCTATTTCGGACACCTAGCGACTCGGATTGCAATCATTGGCAGCCTCATCGCCGTTGCCGGGGTCTACTTGGTAAGCCAAGCCAGTGTCCAATAACCTATTCACGTAATCGTCTTGCGGATCAAATGTAGCGGACCAATGTAGTGGACCGTTCCTACGGTCCAACTGTCCAAAAATCTGACCGACGGAGCGGTCAGCGACAATGTAGTGGACCGTTCCGACGGTCCAACTGTCTTAGAATCTGACCGGCGGAGCGGTCAGCAACAATGTAGCGGACCGTTCCTACGGTCCAACTGTCTTAGAATCTGACCGACGGAGCGGTCAGCAACAATGTAGCGGACCGTTCCTACGGTCCAACTGTCTTAAAATCTGACCGGCGGTCAGCGACGATGTCGTGGACCGTTCCTACGGTCCAACTGTACTAAAATCTGACCGGCGGAGCGGTCAGCGACGATGTAGTGGACCGTTCCTACGGTCCAACTGTCTTAGAATCTGACCGACGGAGCGGTCAGCGACAATGTAGTGGACCGTTCCTACGGTCCAACTGTCGTAAAATCTGACCGGCGGAGCGGTCAGCGACAATGTAGCGGACCGTTCCTACGGTCCAACTCCTCGGAACCATCCTTGCGGCAAACAACGTTCCAACCGCTACGGCAAAAAGCAAAGTCTAATCCAAAACGAGGCCGTCAGAAGCAAGATCACCCATTGCAACTTGTTATCTGGGATGTTGCAGAAAAAAGCGATGGCGATGCATACGACATCAATGATCAAGATTCCGACCGCGCTGATGATTTGTAGTTCGATTGATGGCACGAGTATCAAAGTCGCAACAACTTGCAAGAACACCGTGATTGAAATTCTATGATGGTCTGTTTCTATCAGTCGTCGGTCACCACCCATGGTTTACCCCGCCTCGGCATTCTTGATAAAACCGACATACCCACGTTTCACCTTCGCCCGTCCTCAACGACCATCATCGCGAAAATTGGAATCTTCCAGACTCGAGGTTCCCCCGCTTCCGCCGGAGACCGATTGGATCGACAGTGCCTTGTCGGGCGCTTCCAAGTAGGCCCCCAAAAGGACATGAGCGGCGATTTTGTCGAGCCGCTCTTTTCGTTTTTTGCCACTTAGATTGGTTTGGCCTAATAGTTCGCGAGCCAGAGCAGTGGTAAATCGCTCGTCATACAACACGACGGGAACTTGTGTCGCGTCGTGCAGCCAAATCGCAAAGTCGGTTGCTTGACGACTCTTTTCACTGGCCTGGCCACTAGTATGGATTGGCAAGCCGACAACCATGCCGACCACCCGTTCCAAACCCAGCAATTCGCGGAAGTACTGCGCCATCCGGGACGCAGGTTGCCGATGATATACTTCGAGTGGACTAGAGATCTTTTGCTCGACATCGCTGATCGCCAAGCCAATCCGCACCGTTCCGAAATCGATACCCAACAGCCGACCAGGGCAGGGCAACCTGCTCGAATTGGCCGAAGGTTCTGTCATGCGAGCTTTCCGATGATTTCGTGCTGACTAGCCGTGGTTCTTGTACACCATGACTTTGACGATTGTCTTGGCTCGTTGGTCGTCGATTTCCAATTTGAGTTTCAGGTTATCGATGAACTCCTTTTCGGCCTCTTCGACGGTTCCATCCGAAAGCACGATATCCACTGCGTTGGCGAACACCGACTCCCTTAGTTCTGGTGGAACAACTGGCAAACACTTCTCCAGCAACTTCTCGGGGCCGTTTCTTCGTAACTGGCCCAAGAGACGATCGAACAAAACGCCGAACTGCTGTTCCGACAATCGCTGGTAGAGCTTTTTCTGACCAAGAATTAAAAAGAGAGCTTGCCCTTCGTCATCCGCGATATGACCATCACAAGCCGAGGCGCAAAGCAATACGCCTGCGTAGCCTTCATGCGGCCCGTAAGGTTGTTCTTGAAACATGCTGCCTTCTTCGAACACATCATCAAACAAACTCATGGCGTCTACTTTCAAAAAAGGATCGAGTCGCAACGGTGCGAATGAACTGAAAACCAATAAAGAAACGATCAACCTTTGTTCTTGATCACCATCACTTGAGCAATGGCCTTGGCAACGTTGTTATCAAGTCCCAACTTATTACGAAGCTTCTCAATAAATTCTTTTTCATCGGAGTCGACGACGCCGTCGGCCAGCACGATATTGCAGGCGTTAGCGAACGCGGCGTTTGCCAGTTCTTTCGGCAGGGCCGCAGTACAACCTTCGATCAGGCCGTCTGGCCCATTCTTCTTCAAGATCCCCATCAACTTATTCATCACTTGTGAGAACTCTTTATCGCTCACTCGCTGAAACAGTCGCATCCGGCCAACGGCCGCCATCAAGTTTTCGGCCTCCGAATCGGAAATGTGTCCGTCGCAGGCACCGGCCGCCAATAAAATTCCGGCAAATGCTTGCTGGGGAGTTAACTTCTTGGCACTTTCCATGCCCCCAAATAGTGAATCGAAAAGTCCCAAGCGAAACTCCTTGCATCAAAGGTGGAGAAACCAACAAACCGCAACATTATGCAAGCAGGTATGGGTGATTGCAAGCAACCAAAAACGGAGCCGGATTCGGCCCCGTTTCTTGGAACAATTTCCCAGTGTTGATGTCGGCCGAACCCCAGCAACAACCTGCTTTGTTGGCTTAGGCACCAAACTTTGATAAGCGCCCTGCGTTCGCCATCGCCAAGCCCATCAAGTATTGGGCTTGAAATTGTCCCAATCCTCCGCGGAGACACGAATGCTCCCCAAAGGTTGTACACGAGTCCGGTCGGCAACAGTCAGAATGCAGAACCGTGGGTACAGGATGCCAACTGTGGCTCTTCAAGTAAGCCGGCGTGCTATGATCCCCCGTCACGATCATGACCGTAGGTCCCAACTGCCGAATCGCTGGAATCACTGCGTCCAACTCTTCGACGCGGCGAACCTTGGCCGCGAAATCTCCATCTTCTCCGGCCGCGTCCGTGTACTTGAAGTGCAAGAAAAAGAAATCGTATTTGTCCCAGTTTTGCTTCAGGACGTCGATCTGTTGAGCTAGGTCTTTCGCTTGGCCCACGATATCCATCCCGACCAAACTGGCGAGACCTTTGTACATTGGGTAAACCGCAATCGCGGCCGCTCGCAAGCCGTACAAATCTTGATACGAGGGGATGTTTGGCTTGGCCGAAAACCCTCGGAGAGTCAGGCCATTGGCCTTCTTTTCGTCTTTGATTAACTCGCGGGCCTGGGCCACAAATTGATTGGCCAGCTCGGCCGTTCGTTGGCTCGCGGGATCATCAGCAACCGCCGCAAGTGGAGGAACTCCGGTTTGCTGCGGGTCGGTATCGCGGACGATGCCGCCCAATCCCGGACCACGGAAGATCACGACGAAGCGATGTTCCTTAACGGCCTCGACGATAACTTCAACTCCGGCCAACTTGACTTGTTGCAGCTTTTTGACAACCAAGAGACTCTCTTCCGACGCGATTCTCCCAGCGCGTCGATCGGAAATTTTGCCGGCGGCATCCAATGTGCAAAAATTGCCACGCACGGCGACGTCCTGAGCCTGCAATTCCAGGCCAATGCCAGTCGCTTCCAAGGCCCCACGGCCAATCAGAAACTGCAGCGGGTCGTAGCCAAACAGACCCAAATGCCCAGGTCCACTACCTGGCGCGATTCCCGGTAATACGGGAATGCTCAGTCCGCAAACGCCGTCGGCCACCAAAGCGTCCAAATGGGGAGTGTTCGCGGCTTCCAATTCAGTCTTACCGCCTGGTTGCATTGGCAATCCGCCCAAGCCATCCGCGACCAACATCACGATTTTCGAATCATTCTTAACGTGCAAGTCTCGCATCAGGTCTTGGTAATTCAACATCGACATTTCTCCGCAATTGTTTCGCTTCAGGCAGCCCCAGGCTTCTACAGGAGAAGTTTAACATCGGACGGGACCCAAAGAAAAGGACGGAGCGAAGGGGAGTGGGCCAACCGGCCCGGTTCTGTTCTAATTGCGGTCGTTCGGCGATCAATGCAAGGATCGTAAGCGAACGCCACAATTCAAGTTGTCGAAGTCCAAATTTCTTCCTCGCTCTCCCCTCTATTGGCCATGCATTCGATTCAAAAACAACATTCATTTTTGATTGGCATCGACTCCGACGGTTGCGTGTTCGACACGATGGAACTGAAACACAAGGAGTGTTTTATTCCGAACATCATCCGTTATTACGGCTTGCAGGGAGTCAGCAAATACGCGCGGCAGGCCGCCGAGTTTGTCAATTTGTACTCCAAGAGCCGCGGAATCAATCGTTTTCCGGCATTGGTGGAGACGATCGAATGGCTAAATCGACGACCGGAAATCGTGCAACGCCAACTTCGGTTCGCATTGCCGGAGAGCCTCGTTTCCTGGGTGAAGCGCGAAGACAAATTGGGCAATCCCGCATTAAAACAAGCGGTTGAAGCAACGGGAGATTCTGGCTTGAAACAAGCCCTCGATTGGTCCGTTGCGGTCAACGAGGATATCGAAAAGATGGTCCATGGGGTCGGTCCGTTTCCGTTGGTCAAAGAATGCTTGGAGCTCATGAACCAACAGGCAGACTTGTTTGTTTGCTCGGCAACCCCCAATGCGGCATTGGAAAGCGAGTGGGCGGAACATGGCCTGCGTCCCTTCGTGCAGGCGATCTGTGGACAGGAGGCCGGCAGTAAGAAAGAAAATTTGGCGAATGCTCGCCAGTACTCGCCTCATCATTGCTTGATGATTGGCGACGCCCCGGGCGATCACAAAGCGGCCGCTGCCAACCAGTGCCTGTTCTTTCCGATTGTTCCGGGTCAGGAAGCAGAAAGTTGGGAGAGACTCTTCCACGAAGGCTTGAAGCGATTCTTTGCGGGAAGTTTCGCAGGAGACTACCAGACAGAACTGTTGAACCAATTCGAAGCAGCCCTTCCGGACTTGCCGCCTTGGCCGGTCGTCGGCTAGGCTTTGTACTAAGAGTGGGGCTGACGCTTTGATGGGCTTGCAAAATCCCGGACAGAAAGACACGACCGGAGAGGGGCAGACCCATTTTCAACATAGCGTAGGCTCTACGTTCAACCGTCGCCGTTTCAGACAATTTTCCTCACGGGACAGTTAGCCGTAATTTTTGACCGATCCCCACTTCTGTGAAAGCGAACAAACGCGATGAGCGACGCCACTTGTGACTTTGCGATGATTGGCTTGGCCGTGATGGGCGAGAACTTGGCCCTCAATGTCGAAAGCCGTGGGTACACGGTCGCGGTCTACAATCGGACCACATCGGTGACCGATGAATTCTTGGCTGGAAAAGCAGCAGGTCGGCGAGTCGTCGGTTGTCATTCGCTGGAAGACTTGGTCCGCTCGCTCAAACGCCCGCGGAAAATCATGATGCTCGTGAAGGCTGGGCCAGCCGTTGACGCGATTATCGCCCAACTAAAGCCCTTGCTGGAACCGGGCGATGTAATCATTGATGGCGGCAACACGCATTACGCCGATACGGAACGGCGTACCGCCGAGGTAGAAGCCATGGGTTTTCTGTTTTGTGGTAGCGGCGTTTCGGGCGGCGAAGAAGGTGCCTTGAAAGGCCCCAGCCTGATGCCGGGCGGTTCGGTCGGGTCTTGGGAAATCGTCAAACCCATTTTTCAAGCCATCGCAGCCAAAGTTGGCCCAAATAACGATATCCCGTGTTGCGAGTGGGTTGGGCCTCGCGGTGCCGGACACTATGTCAAAATGGTGCATAATGGCATCGAGTACGGCGACATGCAGTTAATCTGCGAAGCGTATCTGTTGCTAAAAGATGCGGCCGGTCTCAATAACGACGAGATGTACGAAGTCTTCGACGATTGGAACAACGGCGAACTCCAGAGCTACCTGATCGAAATCTCTCGCGACATTTTCAGCGTGAAAGACCCATTAGGAACCGGGCACTTGGTGGATCGCGTTCTCGATGTCGCGGGCGCCAAAGGAACCGGGAAATGGATGAGCCAGTTGGCCTTGGATCTTGGAACTCCTAGCACTTTAGTGACCACCGCCGTTTTTGCTCGTGGCATTTCCGCTATGAAAGAGCAACGTGTCCGAGCCTCACAAACCTTGATCGGTCCAGCTCCCAAAAATGCAATCCAGTTGATCGGGAACCGTCAACAGTTTATTGAAGAAGTACGCCAGGCTCTCTACGCATCGAAGATCTGTAGTTATGCACAAGGATTTGTACAATTGCAGGCCGCGTCTCGCGAGCATCAATGGGATTTGAACTATGGCAATTGCGCATTGTTATGGCGCGGCGGCTGTATCATTCGAGCTCAGTTTTTGGACGTGATCAAGGACGCGTTCGACCAACAGCCGGACCTAGAAAACTTGCTGCTAGCCGACTACTTCCGTCAAGCCGTTGGCAAAGCTCAAGCGGCCTGGCGAAAGGTGCTCGTGGTTGCCACCGAATTGGGTCTACCCGTTCCCGCCTTTAGCGCTGCCTTGTCCTACTACGACAGTTATCGTCAAGCTCGTTTGCCTGTGAATTTATTGCAATCTCAGCGAGACTATTTCGGAGCGCACACGTACCAACGAGACGATCGACCGGGTACCTTTCACACCGAATGGCTCGAACTGCGAAAGCAACGATAAAGCCGATTGACGCAAGCCATCAGGCCCCAACGATGGGGACCACGCGGACCGGACGCCCCAGTACATAACGCTGGGCAGCGTTTTTGAATGCTGATCCCTTGATAATGCCTATCGTTTGAAATTGCCAATCCCTTGATATCGGGTCGGCGGTTCAGACCTTTTCCGATTTAGATTCCACTTTAACCGGTGGCTCTTGGACATCGGCATAGTGCATCGTCGGCTCGTACGGGCCTAATTTCGCCGCCATGCTTCACCGCACTTCCGGCCGTTTTTTGCTAAGGTCTACACCTCAAAGCAGCTTGAACTATTTTCGCTCAAAAGCGCTCGCAAACCTTGATCATGGACGATTTTTTATTCGTCCGGATGCATCGTTAGTCGTACCGAAATAGCGAAACGTTGTCCGCTGCGAAACACAGTTAGCGGCAATGCTTCGTCAACGCGAGCCTGGCTGACCAAAAGTACAAAGTGAGAATCGTCGCGTACTTGCACCCCGTTAAAATCCAAGATCACATCGCCGACCTGTAAACCGGACTCCGCAGCGGGCGATTCGGAACCGATCCGCAACACTCGAGCCCCAAACACGGTGTTCAATCCTAAACTGGCGGCGGTTTTCGCCGAGTACTGCGAGTCCAGATGCACGCCCAAGAAAGCTCGGCGAACTTTGCCATAGTCGATCAAGTCCGTGGCAACTTGATGAGCCATCCTGATCGGAATCGAAAACCCGATTCCGTCATTTCCACCAGAATTGCTGGCGATGGCGGTGTTGATGGCAATCACTTGCCCTTGCAAGTTGATCAACGGGCCACCACTGTTTCCGGGATTGATCGCTGCATCCGTTTGAAAGAAGTCCTGATATTGCACACCGGATTTCCCCAAATCCAAATTGCGACGGCCAGTTGCACTTATGATCCCGTAGCTAACGGAGTGGTTCAGTCCAAACGGACTGCCAATCGCAACCACAAAATCACCAACTCCCATTTGATCACTATCGCCCAACGGGGCCGCCGACAACCCTGACGCGTTCAGCGCCAAAACCGCCAAGTCCGTTTTCGCGTCTTCCCAGATTCGATAGGGATAATAGAACGTGCCGTCATGTAATTGAACGAAGATATTGTTTGCAGTTGCACCGTTGATGACATGGCGATTGGTGAGCACATAGAACTTATTGCGATGTTCTAGGACGATGCCGGAACCAGCTTCTTCTGTTTCCACGGTTCGCGAACTATCACGACCGCCGGTCAACAATCGATCTTCGGACGTCGAGACCTTTTTTGCCTCGATGTGGACCACGCTCGGAGCGGACCAAGCAACGACTTTTTTCAACTGGCTAAAGACTTCCAACGAAGGTGTGTCCAAGGGCAGTGCCGGGCGAAGGACCGTTGTCCGTTGCGTACTACTCCCTTGGCCAATGCCAGGGTTCAACGGGACTCGCGACGGTTCGCTCACCGAGGGCTGTCCCAGGACTGCGGGTTGAGCCAATTGGGCCGATACTGATGAACCCCAGAGGCCCAAGGTCAACAGACCGACCACGAAGCTCTTAGGAGGAGCACTGAGGATCATCATGGCACCGAAAGGTTGTGAGGTCATCGAGTAAGCTTGTTCAAAAGGTCAACGTCAACGCAGGCGAACGTAAAACGGTCTTCCTTATCATCTTGCTGGTTCGCGACTCCCGAGGTCCAAACGCTTGGTCTCAAGGAATCACACAACGCAACGCTCGGTCCGCATGGGTTAATCGTAGCGTTCAGTTAAACAAAACGCCAAACGTAAACTTGCGGACTTCTATGATTTCTTCCAACTATTACGTTCGCGCCGACAGAAAGGTTTGCCTAACCGATAAATTTTCTCATGAATGACGACTTTGCGCTCGCATTTCCGGTTTGCACAAATTCAGCGGAGGGAATAATCGTTATCATCGATACGAGTGCATCGATGCGAATTTCAGGTCGGAACTTCAATCAGGCCCCAATGACTACTTTTGGTCGGATGACCTCAGAATTCGCCTAATCCGCAAGATCGTTACCACCCGCGCATCCGAGCATCGAAACGTCTGTTTTCCCACCCGAGCGGATTGGGTTCTCGGTCAAAAATGTCCGATCTGAGAAATGTGGCGCGGCATATCCGGGCGGCGATTGCTTGGTTGTGTGTCAATAATCCGGACTTGGGGTGTTCAATCCCCGACTTATTTCCCAGAACTCCCAAACTAACAGTTTGACACTGGTTTTGAGCCCATTTAGAATTGGCTCTTGGCCGGTGTGCGTTTGCCGAATGGGGTCAGTGGTGTCGGATTCGTTGCCGTGTGTTGTTTTTTTGCTCGATTTTGCTGTCTCGGCTATTGAGCCAACGACGGTAGAATTTCAGGGAGTTGCCGATGGCGCTACGTGAGAATCAAGTCTATCAAATTGGGCTGATCATTTCGGTGATGCTGACCGTGGTTCTAGGGTTGTTGGCATTTTTTGGCTTCAGCAGCGCCTCGCAAGAAGGTGTCCGAGCAAAGGAAGCCGAATCGAAACTGGCGAAAGAACGCACGGTCCGCGAGTCTGCGGAACGGGCGGTGACCGCTATGAAGATCATGATTGGTGCCCCATCTAGCGATTCGCTGGAATCCGCGATTTCGAACGTCAACGATGAACAATTGAAGAAAGAGATCACCGACGTTCAAACCATGTTCAATAACGACTTGCGTTTGTTCGCTTCCGGCTCGGAGGATCCCGCCACTAGGTCCTACAGCAGCTTGGTGAAAAACTTGATCACCGTTGTCAATAGCACGAACAACAGCCTGCGGGTCGAAACGGAAAACGTTGGTATTGCCAACACCGAAAAGAAGGCCGATGTTGAAAAAGCAAACGCTCGAGCAGAAGGCTTGCAACAAGAAGTAACCACTCTAACCGCCCGCGTGACGCAGCTGCAGACAGAGTTGGAAACTGCCAAAAACGACTTCACAGCCAAATTGGCCGCAGCCGAGGAAGCCCACAACCAAGGTGTGAAGAGCTTCCGAGATCAAATCGCCAGTCTGACCAGTGAACGCGATGCGTTGAACGCCAAAGCGAACAAGACAGAACAAGTACTTAATGCCAAGGTGGTTCAACTGCAACAGTACGAACGCAAGAAATTCTTAATCCCAGATGGCCGAATTGTTGATCTATCCCCCACGACAGGCCGGGTTTATCTCAACCTTGGGTTTGAAGATGGTCTGCACCGAAAGATCAGCTTCAGCGTGTTTGGCCGCGATGTTGAGTTAGAAGCTGGACTAGAAAAGGCGACGATCGAAGTCACGAATATATTGGGGCCTCATTCGGCCGAAGCTAGAATCATGAGCCGCAACGAAAAAGACCCGATCCTGCCTAACGACCAAATCGTTACGGCGACTTGGGAACCAGGCGGATACAAGGTTCCGGTTGCCATTAGCGGGATTATCGACATGAACGGCGATGGCGAATCGGACCTGGAACGTCTCAAAGGCTTTATCCTGAAGAATCAGGGTGAATTGGCCGCGGTCATGAACGAAGTCGGCGAGATCGAAGGCAAAATCGATCTTAATACCCGGTATTTGATCGTCGGTAGCGAACCGCAGGACGACCGATCGCGCCAGGCATTTAGCAAACTGGATCTGGATGCCGGAACGTACCGCGTCCAAAAAATTTCAGTTCGCGAGTTTTTGCATTTGAACGGATTCCATCCGGAACCAAATATTCGTAGTTTGGATAGCCCAGAACCGACCATTGATGGATTCCAACCACGACGTCCGCCCGCCAATGGTTCTGCGTTTACGCAGTAGTCGGGCGACGGGACCGAATTGTTGAACTGAAACAAAGTCGTCTATTTAGAGAAAAACCGGTAGGACAAGCCTTCTTACGCTTGAAACCGCCGGTTTTCTTCGTTAGAATGCCCCGCCACCCCCTGACCAAAACAACCATCGTGATCGTTTTTGTAGGGTGAGTCGAGGAAAGTAAGTCAGCGTTAGTGAAAGGCGTACGAATGGCTCGGGAATGTGAAGTTTGTGGCAAGAAGCCGATGAGCGGGAAACAAATTGAAATTCGCGGTGTGGCCAAGTACTTGGGCGGTGTTGGTACCAAAGTCACTGGCATCACCAAACGCAAATTCCGCCCGAACCTGAAGAGTGTCAAGGTTTCGACGCCAAGTGGTGAAGTTCGCCGGATGCGAGTTTGCACACAATGTATTCGCAGCGGGCGAATCACCAAGGCCGTTAAGGCAAAGCCGTTTGCGCTGCCAACGACCTAGTTTTGAACCAAGTTCTTCCGAGAGTTGTACCAAGTTCGCCCGAGCGTTGAACCAAACTCGACCAAGGGTGACTTTGGTGGCGATTTCGATCGAGCAATTTTTGAATTGAAAAAGTTGTTGAACCGTTCGAATAGAAATTGCAGAATTTAACGCAACGATACTCCGAGTGCTGTTGATAAAAGCGAGGCTTTAAATGCCTCGCTTTTTTGTTGGGCTTGGCGGAAATCGAATTGAATCGTGAAAACCATGGACAGAACGCTGGGTGCGAAAAACGTTGTCCTGCTGGGAATCGGCCATACACATGCCCATTTGATTAAGCAATGGGCGATGGAGCCCATCCCCAATATCAACTTGATTGGCATTACCGACCACGGCATTGCGACCTATTCAGGCATGTTGCCTGGCGTCTTAGCCGGTGATTACTCGCCTGCCCAAATGGAAATTGATTTGGTGCAGTTACTCTCTGCCGCAAAAGTTCCGTGGATTCAAGACGCGCTAATTCAAGTCGATCGTACGGCCAAGCGTTTGAAGTTTGACTCCGGTCGGCAACTCCGTTACGACTTACTGAGTGTCGGAGTTGGAAGTCGGCCGGCCGAACTACCGATGCATTCCCGGCAAGACAGCCAACCATCTTTACCAGTCGTCGGCATCAAGCCCATGCAGACGTTTTTGCCGCGGTTGGAGGACGGGATTCTCGCGGCCACGCGTCGGGTAATTGGCCAGTCCGATCCGGCCGTAGGGCAGGGGGGGCAGCACGAGCTTCCTCGGCCAATTCAAATCGATGTCGTTGGTGGCGGACTGGGCAGTGTCGAGGTTATCCTTTGTCTCCGCCATTTTCTTTCGCGTCGCGGATGGCAGCCCAATCAATACCGACTGAGATTACTGAGCGGCTCCGCCGAACCGCCGGTCGGTTGCCTCGCCAGTACTAGGCGACGAATCATGCGTCACCTGTCGGATTTGTCAGTCACTTTAGTTCCCCAGACAAAGCTCTTGGCTGTCGACGGGGACCGCTTGCAATGCAGCGATGGGGAATTCCTTTCATCGGACTTGGTCATTTATTTGGGTGCTGGAGCCGCCGCCCCGGCAACTCGGTTGATTGACGTGCCCCGCGACGAACGAGGGTGCATCCTAACAAATGCTTGCCTGCAAAGCATTGATGACGACTCGGTGTGGGCGGGCGGCGATTGTGGCACCATCCAAGATCAACCGTTGCCCAAGGCAGGGGTCTTCGCGGTCCGACAAGGGCCCATCATGTGGGAGAACTTGAGGCGTTGGGACAAAGGCGAGGCCCTACAACCCTACCGACCGCAATCCGATTTCTTGAAGTTGATCAACCTCGGTGGAAAGCGTTCGATTGGCGAATGGCATGGAATCTCATTCGAGGGTCACTGGGTTTGGCGATTGAAAGATCACATCGACTCCAAATTCATGAACATGTACCAATCGTTGCCGTCCAAGTTGGCGCGGCAAATGGGACAAAACACCTCCGAACAGCAATCCATTAGCTCGAATCAACTTCCCTCAACTACAGAAACCAAAGCGAAGATGCGGTGCCTGGGATGTGGGAGCAAGATTGCGTCGGACAGTCTAAGGCGCGTCCTCCAAACGCTGAGCGACGAACAAGCGGACTTACCGTTTGCCGTCGTGGATTTAAAGAAGATGGCGGACGATGTGACGATAATCCCTTGGGGCCCGAAAAACGAAGTTCGCGACCAGAGTTCAAGCGGTGGACTGGCCATTTCGGTCGACGCATTTCCGACGCCTTTGACTGATCCGTGGCTGTCTGGTCGTCTGGCGGTGATTCACGCCCTGAGCGATCTGTGGGCCTCTGGGGTACGACCACAAACCGTCTTGGCAACGGTCGACGTTCCGTTTGGCCCACGACTAGCTCAAGAAGAGATGCTGCAGCAAGTGATGGGTGGCATTGTCGCTGAATTGGGTCGGCACCAGGTCACACTTTCGGGGGGGCACACGTTAGAAGGACCTCGACTTTCGATCGCCCTGACTGTGGTTGGTCACACAATAACCGGCGAAATTCCTGCACCCAAACAGGGCCTGAAGCCGGGAGATCGGTTGATTCTCACCAAAGGATTGGGAACGGGAATTGCTTTAGCAGCCTTGCACCAAGGTTTGTGCCCGGCCGCGGTGTACGAAAGCGCGTTGGCTTCCATGTTGGCCGACAATGCGATTGGATTGGAATTGGTCGAGTCGTTCTCCGTTCATGCGATGACCGATGTCACGGGCTTCGGATTGTTGGGCCACTTGCGCGAAATGACCATTTCCCCATCGCTCGAGATTCGCTTGTCGATTGCCGCGTTACGCAAACTGGCATTTGCAGGCATTGAGGATTTGGTACAGCACGGAATTCGCTCGACGATGCATGAGAGCAACCTGAGTTTTCTAGCAGGCGTCTCGAGAGAATCGACGGCGAAATCACAGGAATTATCGGCGGACGACGAATTGGCGACTCTCTTGTTGGATCCACAAACAAGCGGCGGGCTATTAGTGGCAGTACCAGCCGCAGAAGCAGACAATTGCCTGAGTTATTTGCACGAAACGCGCTCGAAGACAACTTGCTCGATTATCGGTTCGGTCCACACGATCGACTCGACCTTAGCAACCACCACGAGAAATAGGCCGAGTCCCTGGTGCCGATTGATTGATGAAAATCTGGCACACGAAAACGGGTAACCGGTCACGAAATTCAAGACCAAGTTATTCAAAGGAATGGGTTCTAGACAACTTAATGCCCGCTCATTTTCCGGCCCTCCCACGTTCGCGCTCACCGGCCGTGACAATTATTGACTCCTGATTGGGCTTAAACAAATCAGGGCTACTGCTTTAGAATTGGGAGAGCCGCAGATGTCTGACGGCAGAGCAGGGCAGGGTGAGATAATCGACTGGGAGTGGCGACATTGGCAAGAAACATGGAACGAGGAACAACGGTCGTTCATGCGCCTGCGTGGCAACGTTGGGGGTTGGTGGCCCGTGGCTTTGCCAGCGTGTGGCTGGCCTACCATGTGTTGGCAATGTTCGTCTCGCCTTGGGCCGTTCCGCCAACCAGTTCATTGGCGGTAGCCGTACAGGGCAACGTGGCTCATTACCAAACGCTCTTGTATTTGAACCACGGGTATCGTTTTTTTGCTCCGGATCCCGGCCCGGCAAGTATAGTCGGGTTCACGATTACGAAAGCCGACGGCTCCCAGTTCACAGGCATTTTCCCGGATCGCTATGCGATCAACCGCGATTATCCGCGATTGAACTACCATCGCTGGTTCATGTGGTCCGAGACTTTGGGACGCCTGTTCGGACAGTGGGTTTCGCCGGCCGAGTTTGCTCGGTACATCGAATTGGAACAAGTCCGGGTCGCGGAACTGCGGCAACAGGGACTAGCCATTGAAGCCGATCGTTTGGTCGCCGATTTGGAGGAAGACCGGCGAGTGTGGGAGGAGTCCGAAGTTGCGCGGAAGCAAATCCTAGCACCGTTGGCTCGTGTCATGTTGCAACGGCATCAGGGGCAAGAAATCCGCTTGACCTTGAATCGTCGGATGATCCCGTCTCTGTCCGAAGCTCGAGCCGGCATGCAACCCTCGGATGCTCGGCTATTGGAACCGGAGCGAGCATTCGAATTGGGACGATGGAAATGGGACGAGACTTCCCAGAACGTCGTCTTCGTGGAGGTTCCCGCGACCGAGCCGGCCGCTCCCACAATTGAGGAAATACCTACCAACAGCGAGTCAAACCAAAATGAATGAACCGCGCGGTTGGTTAGGTTGGAATAACGCGGCTTGGGCCTGGGTCATGGCCTATCTGACTTGTTCGATCCAGGACTTTTGGACCGGCTGGAATTGGTTCTGGTTCACGCCTCGGCGAGCGAATTGGCTCGGTGTGATGCGAATTGGCGCAGGCTGCATGGCCTTGTACACCCATGCCGTGTGGACAATCGATTTCGAAGCGTTCTTAGGAACGGAGCGGATGATTGGACCGGAAATCGCACCACAGATGAATCCAACGAATTGGCATTGGACGCATTTTGACTGGTTCGAAGATTCTCGGGTGTTGTGGGGGTTGCATTGGGTGGCATTGGCTTGTTTTGCTGCGTTTACGATAGGGCTGGGCATGCCCTGGACAGGATGGTTGGCGGCGGCGTTCGCAATTTCATACGCGCATCGGGCCACGGGGGCATTATTTGGTTTGGACCAGATGAATGTCGCGTTGTTAACTTACCTAACATTAGGCGGGGCAGGGCGTTCTTGGAGTTTGGATCAATGGTGGAGGAATCGAAATACGAAGCGTGACGGCGGGAAACAGTGGGACGACGGTTTCAGTGTGTGGACGAATATTGGAACTCGTTTGATCCAACTGCAACTCTGTGTCATCTATTGGTTCGCGGGAACTGGCAAGCTCCAGGGAGTGACTTGGTGGAACGGGGAAGCGCTTTGGGGAGCCTTTGCGTCGTACCAATACCAGTCGATCGACATGACTTGGCTGCACGCTTACCCAGAGTTCTTGGCGTTGGCCACCCATTTGACGATTGTTTGGGAGATCAGTTATGTCTTTTTGGTGTGGTCACCGAGGACCCGACCAGTTGTGATTGCCATGGCCGTGATCGTCCACGCGGGAATCGCAGTGTTTTTGGGCATGATGACGTTCGGCACGATAATGATTCTTGCGAATTTGGCGTTTATTGAATGGAATGGCCTGTTTCCGGTGGTTCCAGCGAATCATGTCTCGGATCGGCGGATTGACTGACCGGCCACGTTCCGGTGAACATACCGACGTTGGCCACCGCGTGGAGGAAGCTGGGACCGGTCGTGACGAATTTACCGAATATCGCTAGAATGTCATCGGTCCAAGGGGCAATTGGCACTCTCCCGAAATAACAGAGATATCCTAAATCCATGAGTTCAATCAAAACCCTAGCCGTGATCGGAGCCACGGGCGCTGTCGGGCGTATTGTCTTGGAACAACTAGAAAAGCGCCGTTTGCCGATTGAAAATTACGTGTTTATGGCTTCGAAGCGTTCGGCGGGCACAAAATTGCAGTTCATGGGGCAAACTTACGAGATCCGCCTGTTAGAACCGAGTGCATTCGTTGACGTCGATTTGGCAATTGCCAGTACTCCGGACGAGGTCGCGGTTGAATTCATGCCTTGGGCGAGGGCTGCTGGGACAATTGTCATTGACGAGAGCGCCGCTCATCGCATGATGCCGGACGTTCCGTTGGTGATTCCCGAAGTGAATGCCCACGCGATTGCTCGGCATCGCGGGATCATTGCCAGTCCCAATTGTTCGTCGACTCAGCTGGTGGTGTCTCTCAAACCGCTGCACGATGCGGCTCGCGTCAAGCGAGTCGTGGTAACGACTTACCAAGCAACCAGTGGCGCGGGCTCCGCCGGCAGTGATGAATTGGCGTATGGACTTCGGGCCGCTTTGACGGGGGCACCGTTCCAGCCTCAGACGTTTCAACACCCGATCGCAAATAATCTAATTCCGCAAATTGGTTCGCTCAAGGAGCACGGTTACACTTCGGAAGAACTAAAGCTCGTGTATGAAACTCGAAAAATTCTGGAAGACGACTCGATCCAAGTTGGGCCAACGTGCGTTCGAGTTCCGGTACCGAATGTTCACTGCGAAAGTGTCGTTGTCCAAACGGAACGTGAAGTGACCCCAGAGGAAGCGCGAGAATTGTTTGCGAGTTTTCCCGGGATCACGGTCTGGGATGATTTGAAGAACAAACATTACCCCATGCCAATAAATGTAAATGGGCGTGATGATGTCGTGATCGGTCGGATTCGTAAAGACCTCTCCGATGTCAATAGTCTGGCGTTTTGGTGTGTCAGCGACAACTTGCGAAAAGGGGCGGCCACCAACGCCGTGCAAATTGCCGAAGCGCTCCTATGTCAGATGCCGGCAACATGCGTTACTTGAAGCTAACGGTGGCTTATGAAGGCACGCGGTTTGTGGGCTGGCAGATCCAACCGAACGGTCCCAGCATTCAAGGACATTTGCAGGAAGCTTGGTTGGCGGTTACCGGCGAGTCGTTGGTGATTACGGGCGCTGGTCGCACGGACTCGGGAGTCCATGCGGCGGGGCAAGTTGCTAGTCTATTGACCGAACAAACCTTGGCGGTGTCCGCGGTACCCGGCGCGTTGAACGCGAATTTGCCGGGAACAATTGTCGTCCGCGAAGCGGAAGAAATGGGGCACGACTTTCATGCGATCCGTGATGCAGTAGCCAAAACCTATCGCTACACGATTCAAATGGGCCGGCGACGCAGCCCGTTTCTGTTGGAGAGGAGTTGGTACGTGCCGCGAACCTTGGACGTGGACTTGATGTGCAGGGCAGGGCACTTGTTCGAAGGACGCCAGGACTTTGCGAGTCTGCAATCGGCCGGCGCGCCGCGCCGATCCACGGTGCGTACGATTTTGAGTCTGCGATGCGAAACTCAAGAACAGGACGGGTTTCCCGTGTTCCAGATTTATGTGACCGGCGATGGATTTTTGTACAACATGGTTCGAAACCTGGTAGGTACACTCATGTTGGTAGGCAGGAAAAAACTAAGCCTAGCGGACATTCCCAAGATATTGGCTGCCAAAGACCGCACGATTGCTGGACCGACCGCCCCAGCGGCTGGCTTGACCCTAATGAACGTCGAATACCGCTGTCCTGACTCCACGAATGTCGTATGAAAATTGCTCACGTCATCACCCGCATGATTATCGGCGGAGCGCAGGAAAACACGCTGTACAACTGCTTGGATTTAGCCAACGATTTTGGCGACGAGGTTCTACTGCTCACTGGGCCGACAACTGGTCCGGAGGGCAAATTATTGGAAGGAATGAGTGACGCGGATCGTCGTTCAATTCGGATCGAAGTCCTTCCTTCTTTGCGACGGAGTATTCACCCGACCGATGATTGGCGTGCCGATCGTGAATTAACGGCGGCGCTTCGCGCTTTTCAGCCGGAGGTTGTGCATACTCATAGCGCCAAAGCTGGATTTTTAGGTCGTTTGGCCGCCTGGAGGTTAAACGTTCCAGCGGTGATCCATTCGGTTCACGGGGCTCCGTTTCACCAATACCAGAACCGGTTGGGCTATTGGCTGTTTCGTTGGCTGGAATGGTACGCTGCAAAACGTTGCCATCATTTGATCAGTGTCGCGGATGCGATGACGGATTTGATGGTTGAAGCCCATGTGGCCGCGCGGGAGAAATTCACCACCATCTATAGTGGCATGGAAGTCCAGCCCTTTTTGGACTCGCGGCAACATCGCGAAAAAGCCCGTCGCCGGTGGAATTTGCGCGACGATGATTTGGTCATCGGCAAGATCGCCCGCTTGGCTCCGTTGAAGGGGCATGAGTACGTGCTGGAGAGCGCTACCGAAGTAATTCGCAGGAATCCGTGCGTGAAATTTATGTTGGTCGGCAATGGGACCAAGACGGGTGAAATTGTGCAGGAGATTGACCGGCGGGGCCTGAGCGATCATTTTGTATTGACCGGATTGGTCGCGCCGAGCCAAATCCCGGAACTCGTTTCGGCGATGGACGTCGTCGTGCACACAAGTCTCCGCGAGGGACTGGCACGAGTGCTTCCGCAGGCTTTGCTGGCAGGAGTCCCCGTGGTATCGTTTGATATCGACGGGGCACGTGAAGTGTGCGTGGACGGCGTTACCGGGGGCTTGGTCGCGCCGCGCGATACAGTTGGCTTGACGCAATGGCTGCTTCGCTTGGCGGGCGATGTGGAATTGAGAACGCGCTTGGGCAGGGCAGGGCAATTGCGCTGCCAACAAGTGTTCGATCATCATTACATGACCGAGAAAATTCGCGAACTGTATCGACAAATATTGAGGTAAACCTGTGGCAAGTGGTCAACATTTCTTGGGGCCGTTTCAATTGGTCCGTATCATTCGCGCGGGTCAAACCTGCCAAGTGTGGGAAGCGTTGCGAACCGGGACCGAAGAGCGCGTGGCTTTAAAGGTTCTATTGCAAGAACATCTCAAGAAAAAAGATCAAGTCGAAGCCTTGCGGCATGAAGCGGAAGTTGGCAAGACGCTTGAGCATCCGCGAGTCATCAAGATTCATGGGTTTTATCAACAACATACGCTGCCGTTTATCGCCATGGAATTATTTACCGCGAACAATCTGAAACAAGAAGTCCGGGACTACTTGGATCGACTTTTGTTGGATATTGATTCCGTCCTGATCGCGTGCTGTGAAGGCTTGGCGCACTTGCATAAAAAGGGCTGGTTGCACTGCGACATGAAGCCTGACAACTTCTTGATCAATCCAGAGCGGGAAGTTAAACTGATCGACTTTTCAATTGCGCAGAAATTGACGAAGTCGTCCATCTTTGGTGGTTGGGGTGGCAGCAGATCTGTCTCGGGGACGCGCAGCTACATGGCGCCCGAACAGATCCGCAGCAAATCGCTGACGGTCGCGACCGACGTGTATGGATTAGGTTGTACGTTCTTTGAATTGGTAAGTGGCAAGTTACCGTATACTGCTGGGACACCCAATGAACTGCTCTCGAAACATTTGAATGCCACCGTACCATCTGTCCTACCAGCCAACAACTTTGTTTCGGACGCCTTCGCGAACATCCTAACCAAGATGATGGCGAAGAATCCGGCGGATCGCTACCAGTCCATCGACTCTGTGTTGGCTGAAATCAAGAAGATCCGTGTGCTGCGGCCCGGCTCACAGAAAAAAGTCCAAGCGCGCATTGATGGTCCTCAGTGACGATCGACCATCGAACCATCCATTTCTCCACTTGCGAATGAATAGCGAAATCCCCGATGAAACCTGAATCCTACTTGCCGTTTGAAACCAACCTCAAAAACATCCAAGCGGAAATTGACGCCGCCAGTAGTCAACAAGACGGCTCCAGTGAACAGCAGGAGAAAATTCGGCAGTTGCGACAACAATGGGTCGATGCAACTCGCGAAATCTACAATAACTTGACCCCATGGCAAACCGTGCAAGTCGCTCGCCATAAAGATCGTCCGCATACCATCGACTATCTCAGTTTGGTGTTTGATGAATTCGTGGAATTGCATGGGGACAAATTCTTTGGCGACGATCGAGCGATTCGAACGGGGTTTGCGAAGTTAGAAGATCGTAAAGTTATGGTGATTGGTCATCAGAAGGGACGAAACTACCAAGAACGAACCGAGAACTTCTTTGGCTGCGCCCACCCGGAAGGCTACCGCAAGGCGATGGGCAAAATGAAGTTGGCGGCCAAGTTTGGTTTGCCCGTGATTTGTTTGATCGACACACCGGGCGCCTACCCAGGACTGGGCGCGGAGGAACGTGGCCAAGCTCAAGTAATTGCCGAAAGTATGTTCTTGATGTCGCAATTGAAAACCCCGATCGTTTGTATCGTGATTGGTGAAGGTGGTTCGGGTGGTGCTTTGGGAATTGGAGTCGGAGATAAGGTCGCCATGTTGCAACATTCCTATTACTCGGTAATTAGTCCAGAAGGTTGCGCTGGCATTCTGTGGAAGAGTTCAGAATTTGCCGAATTGGCGGCGGACGCATTGAAGTTCACTTCGAAGAATTTGTCGGAGTTGAAAGTTGTAGATGATGTGATCGAGGAGCCCTTGGGTGGAGCGCATCGCGATCCACACGAAATGGCCAACCGAGTCAAAAACTATTTGCTGCGCTGCTTGGATGAATTGGCCACCGTGCCGGGCGAACAGCTGGTCCAAAACCGATATTCGAAATTCCGTCAACTTGGCATGTATTTGGAACCAGCGGGAGCGTAATTCCGAGCGTGATAGGATTTGTTCACCGCAGGTTGACGATTTTTGAAAATTCGATCGAATGAAGGATCCACGCACTGGATTTGCCCTTCGTTCCCTGATGTTCAGAAAGAATTAAAACGCCAGTTCCGCAACTCAGGCGCACCTGTTTTGAATCCTAAAAAAAGCAAATCGAAATTTTTTCAATCTCCAAAAATCCCTATTTCCGGTTTCCTCAAATCTCAAATCTCAAATCTCAAATCTCAAGTCTCAAATCTCAAGTCTCAAATCTCAAGTCTCAAATCTCAAATCTCAAGTCTCAAATCTCAAATCTCAAATCTCAAGTCTGAAGTCTGAAGTCTGAAGTCTGAAATCTGAAATCTGAAATCTGAAATCTGAAGTCTGAAGTCTGAAGTCTGAAGTCTGAAGCCTGAAGCCTGAAGTCTGAAGTCTGAAGTCTGCCTCTGGGCATTTGGCACTAGAAAACCAACCCAATTACAACGTCCGATAATGTTTCTTATGTTCGGTTTGGGGTCGGTTTTTAGCTTAGGAAATGCCGAACCGGCGGTTACGGCGATTCCAATATTTGTTGGCAGCTTCGCTCCGTTGCTATCAAAACGATCGCTATGAATGTTTGGGGTTCAGCAGACTTGGTCCTAGGTCCCGGGTCGCGGCGGTGGCAGCTCGTTGGCGTCCGTCTGATAGCCCATCTCTTGGTTCAGGCGTTGAATGTACGGAGCCAACACTTCGTGGACGGCGGGCGGAAACAAGTTCTGATATTCATTGATCCAACGTGTGATATGCATGCCGGATTTCGAGCGAGTCACGTATTCGCGTTGATTATCTTCCAACAACGTGACAGAAAACAGCGTGACGGTCACGCACAAGATGACGCCGGAGATCGCTCCCAAAATGGCGCCGGCATGACGGTCAAAATCCTTCAAAGCCATTTTTTCGATCGAACGCCGTACAAAGCCAAATCCGATCCAAATCGCCAAACTGGTGGCCAAGTACAACAAGAGCATTGCGGCCAACTTATTAAGTGGTGGATCCACTTTGATCAGCTGCGACACGGGCTCGCTAAAGCGAATGGCAACCACATAGCTGACAACCAACGCTGCAATAGTCGCCAATTGCCAAGCCATTCCTTTAAGCGCACCAAACACCACCGCGCCAACCAAGATGGCCAACATGATGATATCGTAGATTTCCATGCTCGAAACTCACTCCCTTAGTGAATGCGTCTGCGGAATGCCAAGTTTGGCTGGGCAGCATGACCGATATCGCGGGAATTGGTCAATGCCATTCGTTGGTGCTAGCAATTCGGGAACGAACAACTCCTCTTGGAGCAAATGCTGAAAATTGGTTTACTCCCGTTGATGGCCGACTTCAAGACTCACATCACATTCAGCACAGGCTTGGGAATAGCTTACGGTGCGATCGCGTACTTGCAGTACGAATTGCCGCTGGGCAATTGCGTGATCGCCGGTGGTATGTGCAGTTTGGCGGGCATGCTACCTGATTTGGACAGTGATTCCGGAGTCCCCATTCGTGAACTGAAACTCTTCACGTCGGCAGTCATTCCCATGTTGCTGATGGAGCGCTTTCAGCGGATGGGCATGAACCATGCGTCCATGGTTTTGGCCGGTGGGATTGCCTACGCGTTTATTCGCTTCTTTGTGTTCAACATGTTCCGCCAGTACACGAAACATCGCGGCATGTGGCACAGCATACCGGCGGCGCTGATTGCCTCGACCGTGGCGTTCTTATTAAGCTCGAATCCCGACATTGCCATTCGCCTGTACCAGGCGTGGGCGGTACTGCTTGGCTTCTTGTCGCATTTGCTATTGGACGAATTGTATTCCGTCGACTTGAACGGACGGCGTTTGAAAAAATCGTTTGGCACGGCATTAAAGTTTTGGGGAATGAATGCCACCGCAAACTATTCAACCTACGCCAAGTTAATCGTCGTCATGTTGCTGGCCATCAACGATCCGATGTTGCAACAAGCGATTGAAGCGGACGAGACTCGCTTGCCGCGAGTGGCGAAGACCGCAATTCAAAGCTTGCAATTTTCCGCCATCCGCCAGTGGGTGCCGCACGACCATCTGACACACCAAGACTTCAACCAAAAGAACTTGCTGCCAATCCGACGCAGCGAACACTGCGATTTGCCGGGGCATGCTCCAACGGACGACCCGGGGGTCTTTGTGCAATGGTGGAATTCGATCACTGGTCGGACTCGCGATCAAGCCGAACCCATTGCCGAACCCATCCTTAATCAATCGTCGCCAACCGAAACTCTCGCTCAGCCCAACGAAGCCGAACGTGCCTTTCGGTAATTGCCTCATGTTCGGCTATCGAGAACGATCGTCACGGGACCCGTGTTGCACAAACTGACTTGCATGTCCGCTTGAAAAATGCCCGTTTCCACGACGAGTCCTTGCTGGCGAACCTTTGCGACAAACTGTTCGTACATCTGCCTGGCAATCTCCGGTGCAGCGGCTTGGACGAAACTGGGGCGATTTCCTTTCCGGCAATCGCCCAACAACGTGAACTGGCTGACGACCAACAAACTGCCGCCGACATCGCAGACAGATAAATTCATTTTGTCGTTTGCGTCGGGAAAGATTCGCAGTCCAATGGTCTTATCGACCAAAAACGCGAGATCACGTTCCGCATCACCTTCCTGCACTCCCAACAAGACGACCAAGCCTCGATCAATCCGGCCCACAATACGTTGATCGACTTCCACGTGGGCGTGGCTGACTCGTTGAATCACGGCTTTCATGTAAACTCCTCGCCACAGCTCGCCGCCAACTCCACTCGCAATTGCTCGGCATCCGCGTACGATAGGCATCGCTCCATGGATTGTCCAGAGCTGGAGAATGGTTCCGAGCCGTCGGTCTGCGGACCAAGTTGAAGAACAGGAAATACAATGACACAACGAATTGCCATCACGATGGGAGATCCGGCGGGGATTGGCCCCGAGGTGATTGCCTCCGCCATTGCTTCGGGTGACTTGTACGCCGAACAAAAAGATCTGTCGGTGGTGGTCCTTGGCCACAGCGAAATCTTACAGCGGGCCTTCCACTTGATTGGCGCTGACCTCCCGGTCGTTTCACTATCTCGCATGGAACAGTTCTTGGAGTTACCCGCGGACACTCGGCGGGCCAACGTGTATTGCCTGGATTGTGTAGCGGACGAAGCAAAATCGGTACCACCGGGAGTCGTCGATGCGCGTGGTGGCCAGGCAGCATATGAAGCAGTAGCAACCGCGGCGCGATTGGCGATGTCTAGCCAGATCGATGCGATGGTGACGGCACCGTTGCACAAAGAGGCCTTGCACGCCGCCGGCCACCATTGGCCTGGCCACACGGAAATGTTGGCGGAACTTTGTGGCGTCTCGTCGGTGGCCATGATGTTGTACTTGCCACCATACGACGCGAATGATCCAACAGTCGCAACCTTACCGCCGCGCTTGCGACTGGGTGAACTGGGCTTAGGCATCGGACATGTGACGCTTCACATTGGGATGCGAGATGCCTTGGACGAAATCCAAGCGCCGCGAATTCTGGAGACTTGCCATTTGGTACATCGGGTTATGCAAGGCTTTTCAATCGCTCTTGGGCACGAACGACCTATCCGTTTGGGAGTCGCGGCATTAAATCCGCACGCGGGCGAAAATGGCTTGTTCGGTCGCGAGGAATTGGACCGAATCAATCCCGCGGTTCAAGCGGCTCGCGCGGCTGGCATTCACGCCAGCAATGCCCTGCCCTGCGACACGCTGATGGTTCGCGCCGCAGCCGGCGAATTCGATGGCCTAGTCGCGATGTACCATGACCAGGGGCATATCGCCTTGAAGCTGTTGGGCATGCAACGAGCCGTGAATATCGCATTGGGCCTGCCAATCGTCCGGACGAGTGTCGCGCATGGAACTGCCTTTGACAGGGCATGGCAGGGAACCGCGGACCATCAGAGCTTGCTGCACGCCGTGCGTGTCGCCAGCCAACTAGCGCCGGTGGGGCGGGCTTTGTTCGAGCCGAACATAAATGCCTGAGTTACATTCGCCCGCGATTACCCGACGATTGACAACTTGGTTTCCCACCCCCGTGCGGCGCAGTGTCCGATCAGCCACACCAAAAAAACTATTTCGTGGCGACCGACTCGAGTTCGACTTCTAATCAACCATTGACCGTTTGGTGATGTCGCGACGGTCGCATGCCATAACCAATCATCGCACTGCGTCTTGACTTCATGTTGAACCGCGACACAGTTCGGTTATGGCGGTAACATTTCGTCATAGGTAAACCTGGACCACGAGTTGGGTGAGTCCTGTGGTTAAAAAGTAGACGCTTCCCAGCACGGTCGACCCGTTAAAGAGTAATTCGAATCCATCGAGTGACTCGTTAAATAGTTAGCCGGCGTTTCGCAACACCAAAAGTGTTGTGGATCGCCGGCTTTTTTTGTTGGTTCACCGTACCGTGGTTCGCAGAATTTGGGCGTGAATGAGACACCGTAGTCGGAGTGTCATGGTTCGAACGCGGGTTGGTTGGGGCAGAAAAACGTACAGCAGGGTATCGGGGCAATCACGATGCTTCACTCTCGGACCAAATGCAACATGCAGATGGCGAGGGTTGAAGATCAGCTCATGAAAAGGATGAATCATGAAACGATTATCAATGCCGTTGGTCTTATTGTCTGGACTTTTGTCTGGATTGTTGTTGGGAGGATGTAGCCAAGGGACGCCGGGCGGCCCTGGAGTTTCGGCCGCTGCCCCCAGTTACGGACAAGCCGAAAACACATTTAATTTGAGTGTTCCGCGGATGGCAACCACTGTGCAACAAGGGGAAGTCTTCGAGACGAATATTGGGATCAAGCGAGGAGTCAATTTCGACCAAGATGTGACGTTGTTGTTTAGCAATCTTCCGGAGGGCATTTCGATTGAACCAGCCGAACCAAAAATCTTGAAAGGTAAAAGTGAGACGAAGGTGAAGTTTGTTGCCACAGAAGCGGCCAGTACAGGAAGCTTTCAGCTCAAGTTGACGGGACATCCCCCGGAGGGTGGCGATGCGCAGGTGGACTTCAGTTTGAATGTCTCGATTAAAGACAGCTTCACCTTCAAATTGCCCGGTCGCGTTCAATTGAATCAAGGTGCAGAGGCCACTGTCTCGGTGGAAATTCAGCGTGAGCCCAAGTCCAATAACGATGTAACGGTGAAGTTTTCGGATCTTCCATCGGGGGTAACGATGGAGCCCAGCACACAGCAGTTATCAAAGCAACGGATGCTGCCACGCGTTTTAAACTGACAGCGACTCCAGAAGCGGCGTTGGGTCGATTCAATATCACCGTCACCGGCAGTTCACAGGACGGAATCGATGTCAAAGACGTTTTGGAACTTGAAGTTTTAGGCGTCAACTAACCATCTTTGGTGGTCAGCAATCGTGCCTCGCGATTGCCGGCCAAACATTATCGCAAAAGAAAGAAAATGACCATGTTAAATTTAGCCATTACTTGCCTCGTGATCGCTTTGATCGCAGCTCTCTTGGGATTTGGAGGAATTGCTGGATCCTTCGTTGGGATCGCCAAAATCCTGTTCTTTGTGTTCCTGGTCTTGGCAGTGGTGGCCTTTATCTTTGGAAACCGCGGAGGATTGAGTGCCTGAAACGAAGTTGGACTCAGTAAACGAAGGGACGGATGCTGGGGTGGTTCGATAGAGCCCACTGTTGTAGTCAAAACGGTCAGCCAACGGCCGTTTGGCCAACAAGCATTCGCCCCACTTTCTGATTACTAACCAAAGAACGCCATTGAGACCTACATCAAGTTTCATTCCCTCACACCGAGGTCGTTAGTCGAACGATCAATGACCTCGAGTGGACGGCGAGTTACTTGCGTTTGCACGGGCGAGTCGTGGGAAACCCATCAAGAGTGAACACAATGATCTCTTCGCCAGTAACCGTGCTGATATCGTGATGCATGCTGATGACATCACAGAGAGTACAGATCCGAATCGCGGCCACCAGATCCGGTCGAGCGAGTTCGATCAACCGACCTCGGATTTGTTTGACGAGCGTTCGGCCTTTGTCCCCGGTTCGTGCGGCCAAATGCTGTTCGGCAATCGTTAAAACCCCCGACATCCGCACGACCAGTAAATCGCCGATCAAATGAGCATGAACATCCTGAGGACCACGTCCAATGTACTCCAGCGAATAACGGCGAATGGCGTCGCTGACTTGAGCTTCGACTTCTCCCTGGGTTCTGGTTTCCAACGGGTAATCCGAACGAGACATCGGAATGCTGTCGCGACCGTTGGAATCGACTCGCTGCTGCAGTGGCGACCGATGGGTTGTTTTCGTTGGCATGTTCGGTTCTTTCATCGATGGGTGACGGACTTGTAGTCGACTTCCAGTTGGTTGAGAATTTGCGCGACACCTGCGATTTCACGAACCGATTCTTGGGCCAACTGTTTCAGATAGTAAGAGCTTACATGCCCATGTATGCTCAAAATACCATCGCGGAATTCACAGATTAGTTGGTGGAGTTCGTGATGCTGGCTATTCTGCAAGTGCTCCCAGGCAGTCATCTCGACCCGAAGAGTTCGTAAGAGCCGACTGGTTTCAGGAGGCTCGCATTCGGCTACAGATCGGTCACGTGAATCCGCGATCATTAGCTGGTTCATGGTTCGTTCTCTTGGTGCATGACAAGGGACTGGTTGTCGCCGACACCAGCAACTTGATGCGATGGCCATCAGTGAGCTATCGCAGTAGAGCCGCGAAAACCATGATCACCATTTTCGTATCAGTTCCAATCGGGAACGAAGCCATTTCGGCTATGGCGGATTCCGCGATGGCTGACGAATTGTCAGACTCCAAACACGCAGTTGCCTACGATCTGCCACTGTGTGCGGAGTGCTTCTGGAGCGACTTCGAGTTCAGCCGTTGACTTCCTCGAACAACAAGGGAATACTAGTTTTAGACGCGATGCGAGATGCCTGAGCAAATCGGGTAGATAACTCTCGTCCGGATGACTTGATGAATTGCAGCCCGATCCTACTCGGGAGGCGAGTTGTATAGTAAGCCGACGAAGCGGAAACCTCCGGGAATCCGCTTCGTCGGTTTTTTTGTGTCCCGATGACTCGGAATTCAACCGCTGCGATACAAATTACGGAGATGATGCTGATGTTCGGATTTCAATTGACCATGGCGGAACAAGTGGCTCGTGCCGTGCGTGATCTACAAGAACTACGGACCGGGCATGCCCCCAGAGCCGTGACCGTCGTACTAAGTGAGGGAACTTTGGTCGTGACCATGCATGGGGCTCTAACGCCTGCGGAGCAGTCGTTATCTCGCACCTCTGGGGGGGCCGCACAAGTTCGTGAGTATCATCGCGAGTTATTTCTGAATTCTCTCGACTGCGTGCGTGAGGAAATCGAGCGGATTACCGGCGTGGCCGTGGGTGAAGCGGTTGCCGACATCGACGCCTCTTCCGGCGCGATTGTCCAAGTCTTTACAACGGGAACGATGGTGCAGGTCTTTCAACTCGCTGGCCACTTGTCATCAGAGGATTGGAATGGTCAGTCGGTCGGATCCGAACGTGAAGCAACCGCCCACCCCCAGAAAAGCAAATGAGGTTTGATGCTTTAGATTAAAGGTATGATCGCAAAAACATTTGGAGTCTACACAGTTGCAGTCCTTGCTTTGGAATAGTCGCACGAACCAACAATCTCTCATTTCGCGCATTGGAGTAGATGGGCTGTTCCGCGAGCTTGGCGATGATCTGCCATTGCGTTCGGAACTGTTCAGCTTGACCCAGTTGGAACGGCATGGTGAAGCATTGGCGGATTGGCATGAAATCGATCATCGTCCCGGTCCAGATCGACTGTTGGCCCGATTGGTCGACAACGAACGAATTCTCTTGGATGCCTACCGAGTCGTAACGGACGTCGTTGCCAAGAAACGCCCCATTTCGCCGGCCGGTCAATGGCTGCTCGACAACTTCCATGTCATTGAAGAACAAATCCGCACCACGCGCAGACACTTGCCCAAACAGTACAGCCGCGGACTGCCGAGACTTACAAATGGTCCATCCGCGCATTACCCGCGAGTTTACGATCTTGCCTTGGAGTTGATTTCACATGTCGACGGTCGGGTCGACAGTGATTCGTTGCGCGGCTTTATTGCCTCGTATCAACAACGTTCACCCCTGAATCTGGGAGAGTTATGGGCGATTCCGATCATGATTCGACAAGCACTGATCGAAAATCTCCGGCGGGTCGCGGTCCGAATTGTCCTAGGAACTCAGGAACGCAATAACGCGAGTCAATGGGCAGATCGGTTAATTGCCTGCGCCGAACAAACACCCGCGAAACAAATTCTGGTCGTGGCCGAAATGGTCAAGGAGGATCCGCCACTATCGAGCGCGTTTGTGGCGGAAATGACGCGCCGGTTGAGCGGCCAAAGTCCGGCCTTGGCAGTCCCTCTAAGCTGGATCGAACAACGACTGGGCGAGAATTGTCAAACGATTGAACAACGGGTGCAATCCGAGGGTCAACAGCAGGCCGTGGACCAAGTCTCGATTGGAAACAGCATCATCAGCCTGCGAGATTTGGAGTCGATCGACTGGCGGGCGTTCGTTGAATCGTTGAGTATTGTGGAGCAAACGTTGCTCGATGATCCCGCCCATATTTACGGCTCGATGGATTTTGGAACCCGCGACCAATACCGGCACGTGATTGAACGCATTGCCAAACGAAGCCCATTGACGGAACAAGCGGTAGCTCACCAAGCGATCCAGTTGGCGATGCAGTCGGCCGCAACATCTACGGCGGATGAACGAACATTCCACGTCGGTTACTACTTGATCGACAACGGCTGGTCGGCGTTGGAAGAGGCCACTCGATCGCGTCGATCGGTGCTGCACCGCTTAGCGGGCCTCGGTCGCCACTACCCTCTGACCTGGTATCTCAGCAGCTTGGTATTGATCGCGATGGGAGCGGTTGTCGGCACGCTCGGTTTGGCAACCACCACGGGTTGGACGATGTGGCTGTTGGGTGGACTCGTGTTTCTCGCTGCTACTCAGCTTGGCGTGGGCTTGATCAACTGGCTGGTGACGTTAGGCATCGCCCCGCAGCGATTGCCGCGTCTCGATTTCTCGCGCGGGATCCCGCCAAAATTGCATTCATTGGTCGTAGTCCCGACAATGTTGGCCAGCGAAAATGGCGTCGCACATTTGCTGGAAGGACTAGAAGTTCGCTTTCTGGCAAACCGCGACGACAACCTTCGGTTTTGTTTGCTAACGGATTTTCGTGATGCGCCGCAAAAGTATCAATTAGAGGACGAATCTTTGTTGCAGCAAGCAAAGGCAGGGATTGAATTATTAAACGCAAAACACCCTCACAGCAACGGCCATGTTTTTTTTCTGTTTCATCGTCCTCGTCAGTGGAACGAACAGGAAAAAACTTGGATGGGTTACGAACGAAAAAGGGGTAAGCTCAGCGACCTCAATCGGTTGCTTCGCGGTGGATCGCAGGAGGCGTTCTCGTTGGTTGTTGGCGACACTTCGGTGCTGGTGGGTGCAAAATATGTCATCACGTTGGACACCGATACGCTACTGCCACGCGGTGTGGCTCGACAACTTGTCGGAACCCTGGCCCACCCTCTGAATCACGCAGTGATCGATCCGCTGCGGAACGTCGTTACACTGGGGTATGGAATTTTGCAGCCGGGCGTGGCGACAACGATGGAGCGAGAAGGTCTCTCGTGGTTTGCCCGCCTAAACGGCGGAGAACCGGGCTTGGATCCGTACACGCGGACAATCTCTGACGTGTATCAGGATCTGTTTTCCGAGGGTTCATTTATTGGAAAAGGTATTTACGATGTGGATGCTTTTTCTGCCACGACCGAAAAACGCTTTCTTGATAATCAGATTCTCAGCCACGACTTATTGGAGGGGTGTTATGCTCGGTGCGGTCTCGTCAGTGACATTCAAGTCTACGAAAGTTACCCGGCACGCTATCTTAGTGATGTCCGCCGTCGGCACCGATGGATGCGTGGGGACTGGCAGATTTCCGGGTGGGCGCTACCCTTCGTCTTGGGCCCCAGCAATCGTTGCGAATCCAATCCCTTGCGGATGCTTTCGCGATGGAAGATCTTCGACAACTTGCGGCGGAGCCTGGTCCCGCTGGGATTGTTGTTACTGCTCCTGTTGGGCTGGCTAACATCGTCGCCCGCCTGGATCTGGACTGTCTTTGTGTCGGCCATCGTCTTGATCCCAGCGTTGTTGGTCTCGCTGATTTCAGCCTATCGAAAAGCCGTCGATGTACCGACACTGCCGCACTTTCGCGACGTTGCGAAGACGTTAGGCCGGAGTTTGCAGCAGGGGAGCATGTCGTTGGCTTTCCTCCCGTATGAGGCCTGGGTTAGCTTGGATGCCATCGTGCGAACGATGGTTCGAATGCGTTGGACACGAGCTCGTATGCTTGAGTGGAAAACGGCTAGTGACTCGGAACTTGAGGGCTGTGGCGGGCTCATCGCAACCTATCGCGCCATGTGGGCCGCTCCGTTCTTTGCCGGTGGCGCGGCAATGATCCTGTGGTTCGTTCAACCGGACGCCCTGCTGTCTGCCGTTTGGCTGCTAGTGCCATGGTTATTGGCGCCGTTGATTGCTTGGAGAATTAGTTGGCCTCCGTCTCGGACGGAAGCCAAGTTGTCGCTGCCACAACACCAATTTCTACATCAAGTGGCTCGGAAGACTTGGCGATTCTTTGTCAAGTTTGTTGGCCCCGATGATCATTGGCTGCCGCCCGACAATTTTCAGGAAGCGCCCGTCGCCGCGTTGGCGCATCGCACGTCGCCGACGAATATTGGAGTCTCCTTGCTTGCCAATTTGGCCGCCGCGGATTTCGGGTACATTTCGTTGGGCCGACTCCTACAACGCACGCGGGACACCTTTTCAACACTGAGTCAATTGGAGAGATTTCACGGGCACTTTCTGAATTGGTACGACACCCAGACATTACAACCGCTCTTGCCCCGCTATGTCTCATCGGTCGATAGTGGCAACCTATCTGCTTATTTGCTAACGCTGCGGGCCGGGCTGCGTGAACTACCCCTCCATGCGGCTGTTTCGCCACAATTGTGGACGTCGTTGAGTTTCCTGCGACGAATTTTGGAAGATACCGTCCAGCAAGCCGAACTGAAATTGCCTTGGAGTACGGAGCTCTCCTTCGCTTGGCAAAATCTGCGGGAACAACTACCCCTTGAGGTTGGCCCACCTCACATTCCTATTTCGCTTTCGTCAACACATCACTTGCTGCAAAATATCGCGTTGCGGATTACCGAGTTCAGGGTTCGGTCACCCCAGCGCGAAGAATCTGAATTTGCCGGGTGGCTGAGGGATCTGGAAGACCAATGCGCCGATCATCTTGCTGATTTGGGTTCGCTAGCGCCGTGGCTTGCGTCGGCGACATCAGTCGATTGGCCGGTGGTAAAATCGATGCTGGACGAGCAAGAATGGACGGATCTGCAATCGTTGCTCGCTGATTTGGACCGCTCCCGAACGCTCCAAGAGATGGCCAATAGCGAACACCATCTGACCACGTTGGACACCTTGCGCAACGTCTATTGTAGCGACGCACTCGACGTCGAAACCTCGCCCCTTACCTGGATCAAAGCGTTGCGTGAGATGGTTTGGGCCGCTGGGGAATTCGCGCGGCGGCGCATCGTCGACATCGAGAATCTCGTCTTGCAATGTGGCGAGTTGGCTGAAGAGGATTACGACTTCCTTTATGACCGATCCCGACGTCTGTTGGCGATTGGATATAACGTCAGTGAGCGCCGTCGTGACACCAGCTTTTATGATCTGTTGGCGTCGGAAGCTCGGTTGGGAAGTTTTGTGGCGATTTCATTGGGACAATTGGAGCAAGAACACTGGTTTGCTCTCGGACGACTCCTGACGACCGCTAACGGTCAACCGGCCTTGTTGTCGTGGAGCGGTTCCATGTTCGAATACTTGATGCCGCTGCTCGTCATGCCGACCTACAAGCACACGTTGTTGGATCAAACTTACGTGGCGGTCATCGATCGACAAAGGGAGTACGGTCGGCAGCGAGGTGTACCTTGGGGGATTTCGGAATCGGGCTACAACATGACCGATGCCAAGTTGATTTATCAATACCGGGCCTTTGGTGTTCCGGGCTTGGGCTTCAAACGAGGGCTGGTGGACGACGTCGTGGTCGCTCCCTATGCGACCGCCATGGCGTTGATGGTGGCTCCCCAACACGCCTGCGAGAATTTGCAATTGATGGCTGGGCTTGGTTTTTCCGGCCAGTACGGCTTCTACGAAGCCATCGACTATACCCGATCGCGGGTGCCACGCGGCCAAACCAACTCGGTCGTTCGATCTTATATGGCCCACCACCAAGGAATGAGTTTCCTGTCGTTCGCTCATTTGCTGTTGGATCGACCGATGCAACGACGATTCCAGTCGGACCCTCAATTTCAAGCCACTCAATTGTTGCTGCAAGAGCGAATCCCCAAGGCGGCACCGTTTTATCCTCATTCCGCGGAAGTGACTGGGCCGGGCCAATGTGCCGATGAGCCAGAAGCCTTGTTGCGAGTCTACAAGACACCACACACTCCGACGCCCGAAGTACATTTGCTCTCCAATGGCCGCTACCATGTGATGGTGACCAACGCTGGGGGTGGTTACAGTTCATGGCAAGGACTGTCCGTCACCCGTTGGCGAGAAGACACGACTCGCGACAACATGGGCATGTTCTGCTACGTTCGCGATGTATCGAGCAATGAAGTCTGGTCCACGACGTATCAGCCGACGCGGCGTTCGACAAAAGCTTACGAGGCCGTTTTTTCTCAGGCTCGCGCCGAGTTCCGAAGACGTGATCGAGACATCGCCATTCATACCGAGATTGCCGTTTCGCCCGAAGACGACATCGAAATTCGGCGAAGCGCGATCACGAATCATTCCAACGTCGTCCGGACCATTGAATTGACCAGCTATGGCGAAGTAGTTCTTACGCCGCGCGCCACGGATGCCGCGCATCCCGCCTTCTCCAATCTCTTCGTGCAAACCGAAATTCTCGATGCGCGACAAGCCATCTTGTGCACGCGAAGGCCCAGGTCGATCGAGGAACGGCCTCCTTGGCTGTTGCACTTGGTCGCGGTGGTGGGTGCAAAAACCGGAGAAACTTCTTTTGAAACCGATCGGGCAAAATTCGTTGGTCGCTGCCATACGGTCGCTGCCCCGGAAGCTCTGTACCGACCAGGAAAACTGTCAAATACTTCTGGCTCGGTACTCGATCCCATCGTGGCCATCCGTTTGGAATTGACGCTGTTGCCCGATGAAACAGTCAGTGTCGATTTTGTCACCGGAATGGCCAACACCCGAGACGCGGCGGTAGAGTTGATCGACAAGTATCGAGACCGACCTTTGGCCGATCGCGTCTTCGACATGGCGTGGACACATGGCCAAGTTGTGCTAAGGCAGCTGAATGCCAGTGAAGCGGACGCACAACTCTTCGGCAGATTGGCAAGTTCCATCGTATACGCCAATCCGACATTGCGGGCCGACGCGGCCGTTCTAAAGCGAAACCGACGCGGGCAGTCCGGCCTCTGGGGGTACGGCATTTCTGGCGACTCGCCGATGGTTCTTCTCCGCATCTCTAACATTGAGAACATTCACTTGGTCCGGCAACTTGTTCAAGCACATGCGTGGTGGCGGCTCAAAGGGCTCGAGGTTGATCTGGTTATTTGGAACGAAGGCGTTGAAGGTTATCGGCAAGACCTGCAAGATCTGATCGTTGGCTTGGTCTCCGTTGGCACCGAAGCTCGGATCGTTGACCATCCGGGCGGCGTCTTTATCCGTCGCGTCGAACAAATATCCGAAGAAGATCGGGTACTGCAGCAAACGGTCGCACGAGCGATCATCGTCGATACTGCAGGCAGTCTGGCGAAACAGCTCCAGAGACGATTTCCGTTTGACTCCCGTGTGTCTGATTTTGTCCCGCGCCCCAGTCCACTCGAAACCAGTGCAAGCCCGCAGCCGGCGCGTAATGTCCTCACCTACGACAATGGGATCGGGGGCTTCAGCGCCGATGGCCGAGAGTACGTGATTCGGATGAACGCAGGGCAAGTAACGCCGGCGCCGTGGGTCAACGTGATTGCGAACTCGGGTTTCGGAACGGTGATTTCGGAAAGTGGTAGTTCGTACAGTTGGAGCGAGAACGCGCATGAATTTCGATTGACCCCGTGGTACAACGACCCCGTGAGCGATCAGAGCGGAGAAGCTTATTATTTGCGAGACGAAGAGAGCGGAGAATTCTGGTCACCAACACCGCTTCCGGCACGCGGCGACAGGCCTTACGTTTGCCGTCATGGTTTTGGCTACAGCGTGTTCGAAACGACGCAGAACGGCATCTACTCGGAGCTATGGGTCTATGTTGCCGTCGATGCCCCAATCAAGTTCGCCGTGCTCAAAGTGGGGAACCGTTCTGGCCGTCCACGGAAAATTTCGGCCACAGCTTACTGCGAGTGGGTCCTCGGAGAAATGCGATCCAAGGGAATGCTGCATGTCGTGACCAGTGTTGACCCGCACTGCGGCGCTTTGTTGGCCCAGAACCCCTACAGCATCGAGTTCGCAGGACGTGTCGCCTTCCTCGACTTGCACGATCCCGCGCGGAGCATCACGAGCGACCGCACCGAATTTCTAGGCCGCAACGGGGACCTTGGCCAACCAGCCGCCATGGGCCGCCAGCGATTGTCGGGCAAGGTCGGTGCCGGGCTCGATCCCTGCGGGGCCATCCAAACGGTTTTTGACTTGGCAGACGGGCGGCAGCGAGAAGTTGTTTTCATGTTGGGTGCTGGACAAGACGTTCACGAGGTCCGACGTTTGGTGGAGCGGTACCGCGGAGTCGAGCCGGCGAGGATGGCCTTGGATGAGGTTCGAAACTCGTGGAATCAAACTCTCGGAACCGTGCAGATTGAAACTCCCGATCCGGCCGTCAATGTCCTCGGCAACGGTTGGCTGCTCTATCAAACGATCGCTTGCCGTTATTGGGCTCGCAGCGGCTATTACCAGTCCGGTGGCGCGTTTGGTTTTCGCGACCAATTGCAGGATGTAGCGGCTCTAGTGCATTGCCAACCGCAATGGATCCGAGAACATTTGCTACGAGCAGCGGCTCGCCAATTCACGGAGGGCGATGTGCAGCACTGGTGGCATCCGCCGCAGGGGCGCGGCGTGCGTACAAATTTTTCAGATGACTTTCTGTGGCTGCCGTTGGTTCTTTGCCGCTACATCCAAGCCACCGGGGATACCGGCATCCTTGATGAACAGGTCCCCTTTTTGGAAGGACGAGCGCTCAAGGCCGGCGAGGAAGCGTACTACGATCTTCCCACAATTTCCGCGGATTCTGGCACAATGTACGAACATGGTGTCCGTGCGATTACAAATGGACTGTCGTTTGGGGCTCACGGACTGCCGCTGATCGGCTGTGGCGACTGGAACGACGGCATGAATCATGTCGGGCAACATGGCCAAGGAGAAAGCGTTTGGTTGGCCTTCTTCTTGTACGAAAATTTGCAGGCTTTCGCCATCATTGCTCGTTCTCGGGGCGATGATAGCTTCGCCACTCGCTGCGACAACGAAGCGGCCAAACTCCAGAGTAATATCGAGCAACACGCGTGGGACGGACATTGGTATCGACGAGCGTATTTCGACAATGGACAACCGCTGGGATCCGCCAGCAACTCCGAATGCCAAATCGATTCGATTGCTCAGAGCTGGTCGGTCTTGTCCGAGGCCGCAGATCCCGTGCGAGCTCGTCAGGCAATGGAAGCCGTGGACCAACGCCTTGTGCGCCGCGATAGTTCGCTTATCCAACTCTTTGATCCACCGTTCGACAAGTCCGAGCAAGATCCTGGCTATATCCGTGGGTATGTACCGGGCGTTCGGGAAAATGGCGGGCAATATACTCATGCTGCGATCTGGACGGTCATGGCGTTCGCCAAACTGGGGGATGCCCCGCGTGCCTGGGAACTATTTTCCCTGATCAATCCCGTCCATCACGGAACCACGCCGGCTCAAGTACAGACTTACAAAGTCGAGCCTTACTTCGTCGCAGCGGATGTCTACGCCGTAGCGCCGCACACCGGACGAGGGGGTTGGACCTGGTATACCGGTTCGGCCAGTTGGATGTATCGATTGATCATCGAATCACTATTGGGATTAAATTTGGTCGCAAATCAGCTTCGCTTCACACCGTGCCTACCTCCCGATTGGAAGTCCTACAAATTGCACTATCGCTATCGGGAAACGCTCTATCAGATTACGGTCCTGCAACCAACGCCAAGCAGAATCGTGAAGCAGATTCTGATCGACGGCATCCTACAGTCCGGAGTTGCAATTGTGCTCACCAATGATCGTAAGGAACATCGGGTC
Organism: Pirellulaceae bacterium; assembly: GCA_041741535.1. Taxonomy (GTDB): domain Bacteria; phylum Planctomycetota; class Planctomycetia; order Pirellulales; family Pirellulaceae; genus M30B19. The sequence goes on along the minus strand of JBGSJV010000194.1, from coordinate 60,952 downwards.
GAAGTCCATTTGGGATAAGGTAACCAATCGGGGGCTGGTTAACGGCAATACCGTTCAACGAAGGACGGTCGTCGGCACATTCCAAATGCTGCGACCATCAAATACCACTCGTTTTTTGAGGATCGGCGGACGGCACACGGAGTGTGCCTGCTACTTATTGAACGGTCTTGTGGTTGACGAACTCCGGGACGCCGCAACGTAAGGAAGTGGGAAGTCGTATCTCGAGACACGAGTTCGCGACGGAACTTTCCGAGTGGTCCGCCGAGCAACTTCCCCGCCAGCCGATAATCTTGCTATACTAGGTTTTGTCCTAAAACAGGTCTGCCCCATTAGTGGGCATACAAAATCCCGGACGAAAAGACACGACTGGAGAGGGTCAGGCCCCTTATAGGACAAAGCCCAAGTCTCCCAGATTGCTGCAACCAAACCCTTCACAACTCCCTACCTTCCCGCCCTGAATAGGACTCACCGGACATGAGTCATCTTACGAAGCATGATTGCTGGTTATCAAATTTTTCGTGGTTGGTCCTGTCGCTGATGGTATTTTTTGGCAGCACCAGTTTCGCGCAAACGGAGGTAACCGAACCAGACGCTTCGGTTTCGCCACCGACTCTGGAAGTCGCGAAATACCTAGACGGCCAAATCTGGCAACGGCTGGAACTCGAACAGGTAATCCCGGCAGGACCATGCGAAGACAACGAGTTTATTCGACGCCTCTACCTCGATTTGACCGGACAAATCCCCTCGGTCGCGCAGCTGGATCACTTTTTGGCCGACACAACGCCCGACAAACGCGAGCGTTTGATCGAGGAACTTCTGGCGTCCGACGCCCACTTCGAGTATTTTGCGACGATCTTCGACACGATGTTGATGGGTCGAAAAGAGCGAAAACTTGGCGAACGAAAAAAGCACGGCTGGCACGCGTATCTGCGGCGTGTTTTTGCGGAAAATCGACCTTGGAACCTTGTGGTCCATGAAGTCTTGTTGGCGCGGGCGGAAGGCGAACAACGTGGGCATTTGTGGTACCTCTACGAGCGAGAAAACAAACATCAAGAAATTGCCGAGGCGGTCGCCAAATCATTTTTTGGTGTCGACATCGCGTGCGCGCAATGTCACGATCATTTGGCTGCTGAGGAAATCAAACAGGCCCATTATTGGGGTTTGGTTGGGTTCTTTCGCCGGAGCACCAACGCTCAGACGGATCAAGGAATCGCGATTGCCGAATCCGCGATTGGTGGCTTCGACGACTATGCCAACCCCTTATTGGGCACGACTGAAAAACTGACCCTTTCTTTTTTGCTACGAGAAGACGTTCCAGAACCTCGACCGGATGATCCCGCGAAACAAGAAGATCAAGAGAGTTTGTATGTTGCCGTGGCCGGCGAACCAAAAATTCCGGTGTTTTCGCGGCGTGAAAAATTCGTCGAAGAAATCGTCAAGGATCATCCGCTGATTGCTCGCGCGATGGTCAACCGAATCTGGGGATTGTTGCTGGGACGAGGCTTGGTGCATCCCATCGAACGTATGGACTCCACGCAAGCCCCTAGTCACCCGGAATTGTTGGATTGGCTATCGGATGATTTTCGACGAAATGGCTACAACATTCGGCGAATGGTGCGCGAAGTGGTTAGGTCTCTGACTTACCAGCGGGCAAGTTCCCACGGGAGCTCTGCTGGCGCGGATCATTTGTTCGGCTCGGCCATTGCCAGACCATTGACCGCGGAAGCCTACCTGAAGTCACTTCAGCTCGCGCTCCCCTTTCCACAGGAAGTCATCGACTCCGAGAATTGGCAGCGTTTGGCAGCTCAATGGCGAAGATTTTTTCCAGAAATCGTGCCGACAACCGATCAAGCGACCATCGACCAAGCACTTGGATTGGCCAATAGCCCAGAGTTCAACGCGGTGCTGCAAGCGGCGGCCGAGCAGTGGGTTGCCGAAACGGACTCACTGGACGTAGAACAGAGAATTCAACTTGCCTACCGCCGCGTGTATGGCCGACTGCCAGAAACCGACGAGTTGAGCATGATCCAAGCGTATCTCGCACGGAGAGCCGATCGACCGGTGCCGGCCTGGGCACAAGTCTTCTGGACACTGGTGACATCCGCAGAGTTTCGTTACAACCACTGAGCACGTCCTCACTTGGGTCTACCCATCTCTGGTCGTGCCTTTTTGTCCAAGATCTGGTGCGGCCCCACTCAAGGGCAGACCTCTGTTGGGACAAAGCGTCGCGCGAGTTGGACACAACCGAGCTCACTCCAATTAGGAACTGGGAATGTCGAATAAAAAACATCGTGCAAAAAGACGTGGCGACTGCGGCGGCCCGGACCATCGCGTGCATCGTCGCATGTTCTTGGAGGGAACCGCCGGCGGTTTGGTGGCCTCGGCGTTGAGCTTTAGCGGTCTGTTTTCGATTCCGGCGTTTGGCGAATCCATGCGGCGACAAGCGAAACGCTGCATCATGTTATGGCTGTGTGGGGCTCCCAGTCAATTTGAGACCTGGGATCCAAAACCGGGGACGCGAACCTCCGGTCCATTTCGCAGCATTCCAACTTGTCTGCCGGGAGTCCACATTAGTGAGCTGATGCCCAAGTGTGCCACGATCTTGGACAAGATGGCAATCATTCGATCGATGAGCACGCAGCCTTCGGAGCACTTCGAGGGGATCGACATGTTGACGCGTGGACATGCTCCGCGTCCCCCGTTTCAACGCCCCATTTTGGGCTCGGTTTTGGCGCAACAATTGGGCCAATTGGATTCGCCGGTGCCTCAGTTTGTATTGCTGGATCCCTGCCCGGAAGGCAACGAGTTCAAGAGTTTCAAGGCGGGAAATTGGGCGGGATGGTTGGGCGCCGAATACGCACCCGTGCGCGCCGGTGGGACGTTTGGCATTCCCAATATCAAGCGTCCGGAATTACTGGACGAAGCGGATCACAGTGATCGATTGGCACTGCGGAACTTTCTCGGTCGCAAGTTTGCCAACGAAACGCAGAGCTCGGCTGCGGCGTCGTACAACGGAGTCTTTGAAAGAGTCAACGGTTTGATGAGTTGCGCGCCGTTGTTTGATCTGAATTCACTGCCCGAACAAGATCGACAAAAATATGGGCCAGGGGCATTTGGACTTCATGCGTTGCAAGCCAGACACCTAATTGAAAACGGTTGCGCCAGTGTGATGGTGGCCAATGGAATGCCATGGGACTGCCACGTGCTGAATCACGAGCTGTACCAAATGCTGGTCCCAGAGTTGGACCGAGTGATCTTTCACTTGTTGACGGACTTGGAAGAACGTGGCCTATTGGACAGCACCTTGGTCATCATGATGGGCGAGTTCGGACGGACTCCTTGGCTTAATGACGCCCGTGGACGCGACCATTACCCAAATGCGTGGTCGCTGGCCCTGGCTGGTTGTGGAATTCGTCCTGGGGTTGTGTATGGAGCGACCGACCCGGAGGGTTTTTCAGTGAGCGAAAACCCGGTCGATCAAGGGCGACTGTTCGCGACGATCTTTTCCGCGTTGGGGATCGATCCGCATCAGGCGTACGACTTGCCGGAAGATTTTCCTGAATTTCACCGAGTCGAGAATCAGTCGGAACCCGTTCGAGAGATTCTACTATGAAACAGATCAAAGATTGGCAAAGCGAACGAGTCCACCGGTGGCAAGTTCCGACCGCAGTTCTTGGAATGGACGTGTCGCCCGACGAATCACTTGCCTATGTGGGCACGTTTAATGGTGTCGGCCGCTTGAAGTTAGACACTGGCGAGTTCGAACCACTTTATCCTCATGATAGTTATGTCTCCGGCGTTTATTATCTGCCGGAGAACAACATGCTTGTCTCGGCAGGTTATGACGGACGGCTACGTTGGTTCGACTTGGAGAAACGGGAAATTGTCAAGACGATCAAGGTTGCCGACTCGTGGGTTTGGGATTTGGCGATCAGTCGCCGTGCCGAACAAGCGACTCGGTTGGCAACCGGCAGTGGTCAATACTTAGCGGGCGACTACGAGTATCGACCATTGGCGAGTGACCGACCAAACGTTCATGTATGGGACGCGGTGTCCGGTGCGCTACTGAACCAATTCACGATGTTGCCACCCGTTCAAGCGGTGGCCATAAGTCCGTGTGGCACGCGAGTGGCGGCGGCCAACTTGATGGGGGATATTTGTGTTTGGGCGTTGGATAAACAGGACGAGACGGCGGTGGTAAATCGCCCTCCGGATTGGAAATGGCACACGCCGGATTTCACCGCGTTTGGGATTATCAAAAGCCATTGTCAAGTTGGCGGTATTTTCGCGCTCACCTTTACGCCGGATAGTCAACAAGTGATTGTCGCGGGCATGGGTCCGATGACCGATCCGATGGCTGGCAATGGCAAGCAGCGATGGCAACGATTTTCGCTCGCACCAGGTCAGGCCGAGCAGAAGTGGCAGTCAAAAGACGAGCAACTTGGCGAGGGCTTGATGGAAGCCCTAGCCATGAACGTAGAGGATGGCACTTTCGCCATGTCCGGGCGATTACGGGGTGGGGCTTTCAATACGGGACTGTTTTCCGGGGAAACCGGTGAGCTGATTTATGGATTCAAGACGGATTCTCGCGTCACCGAGGCAAGATTTTTGCGCGGGGGACGAACGCTGGTTTTAGCGGGTGCCTTGAGCCAATCGGCCGATGCGGAGCATCGATTTGGGGTGGTCGATGTTTTTCGAATTGGTCCAGTTGACGCCGAGAAACCTGTCGGATAGCTTGTTGAATAGGGCTGCGTTAGTCCACATGATTCCTTTGTTCTCTGAGGAGAGAAGTAGATGCGTTCGATCGTTACCTTATTGTTGGTTGCTGCTTTCGGTATCTCGGTTGGTTGCGGCGGTGACACTCCAGCTGCCAAAGATACCAAGAAGACTGAAACTCCAAAGACTGAAACACCAGCTGAACCAGCCAAGTAGTTTCGCGGTTTGGATTGCTTTTAAAAGCCAAAAGACCGAGACCGGTTCATCCGGTCTCGGTCTTTTTTTGTTGCCGTCTCGATAGGATTGCGTTCGATCGGGAAGTGAAGAGCCGTAGGACATTTCGCAGGTAATGCGCCGAAACGTTTTGCGGTGGAGAAACGAGGCGAGTCTCACCACGGAACGTGTTTAAATCGACTTGCAGTTAATACGTTTATACGGCTTCGTGTTCGACGCCCAAACGCATACAGAACTCTTGGAACAGACTGCGGTAGTCATTGGTCGTCGAGTGAATATGCTCGGCTTCCGACAGGAAACGAATTTCCTCGTCGCAGGGAACGCCATTCTTCTCAAGGGTGAACTCGAACTGCTCCAAGGGACTGCCGTACATGATGAGCAGTTTGTGCTCATCGAATTGCACTTCTTGCGGGCGGCCTTGGTTCATAACGGCAATCCCGGTGCAGCCGTCGTTAAGCAGCATGTCTTCGAATTCCCACAGCAGGCTCACCAATACTGGCGTATCGATGTGCTCGCGGTAGAGATCTTCGTGGTCACCTGCCTCGCTATCGTGGCTGGTCTCCAGCACGACATCGACGACCGGTCCCAGTTTTTCCACGAGTTGAATAAACGTGGAAAACAAGGCCTTTTTGGATACAGCGGCCATGATTACGGGAACGCGAGTGTCGTTTTCCTCGTCCACGTAAACATCATGACGGTACCCTTGTTGGGGCGAGATCTTCAAGTCATAAGCTGGGCGAACCGCATTGGTTAGCTCAAACTCACCGTACGACCTGACGTCCAAATGGGCAGCCAACTCGTTGTGAGAAATAGTGGCAAAACTATTCATTGGTAATTGGTTCCGTTCATCGTCTGATGAAGGATTAGTGAAAAAACGCTCCATGAAACCCATGGCAGTTTTCCTGATTGATAGCGGCAAATATCATTTCGCAAGGAAGTCGGTCGGGTCGGACCTTCTGCCAAGCTCACGGAAAAATCTAGGCCATCGAATGTTGTCAATTGAGGAAAACTTCAGGGCTTGAGCAAAATCCGGAACTTTTTTCGGCACCGGAACACGCTCGAGGAGTTAAAACCAGCACGACCATCAAAAGCGGTACCCGGAGGGACCAAGACGGCGACTGGGACGACCGAACTTTACACCCTGCCCTGCCCTTCCCTGCGACCGACTGGAGCGAATTCACAAAATAGTGCCGGCACGAAGCGGTTGGCGCCAATCGGCGAAAATATGCCGCCAATCCGTGCAGTTTCTTCCAAAGATCGGGTATGCTGGAGCGAAGGACTGGCGTTGTGATCCCAACCGTTCACCCGAGTTCGATGGCCAAGGAATTGAAGCATGAGTCAAAACAGTCAAACCCCAGGAACCAAAGTTGTTATCTTGGATCAAACTGGCTCCAAGAGCGTAGAAGCCGTTATTGCCGATAGCGTCACGGTCAGTAAGATTTTGCCGAACATTATTACGAAACTGAGCCTGCCGATGCTGGGTCCGGATGGGCAACCGATGAGTTATAGCTTGGACCATAAAGAAGGCGGGAAACGTCTGCGCGAAGGCGAGACATTGGTAGCCGCCGGGGTTCGCAGCGGCGACCATCTGATCGTGTACCCTGAAATTGTGGCCGGAGGCCGATAATGAGTTCCCCACGTGTTCGTCGTTTGATGGCCGACCACGAATCCGTACGGCAGCTGGTCCAACATTCGACAATCTTGGACATGAGTTGCTCGGGTGACCCAGCCAGTACCTACTTGTTTCGCTACAACGGACGTGGCTTGGCAATGGACCAGAATGGTCATCTGCAGGAACAGTGGGTCCATGAGGTCCGAGTGAACTTGGGGGCGAATTACCCGCGTGTCATGCCGGAACTGCATTGGCTGACACCGATTTTTCATCCGAACATTTCGGCGAACGGACTGGTCTGCTTGGGTGGCTACAGCACGCACTGGGTGCCAAGCCTGCGGTTGGACGACCTTTGCCTGATGCTGTGGGATATGATTCGGTATCGCAATTTCGATATAGGCAGCCCCTACAATCGCGTGGCGGCCGAGTGGGCGAAAACTCAGCGGCACTTTATTTTGCCGCTTGATCCACGTCCGCTGCGAACGCCCGCGAACTCCCCCGCAGGGACTGCGAGTACTTCGGGCCCCGAGCTTTCTGCGTCCACGTCCGGCCTGCACGACACTAGGGTTGGTTGGAGTCCTGACGATACCAAGTACAATCAAACGGTTCCGCAGCAAGAACCTGAGATTACTTTCCTGTGAGATAGAAAGCGAATGACGTGTCCGAACCGGTGTTGTTCATTGACGACCAAGATCGGTACGACCGGTTGCGGCTCATTTCTTGGTGGGATCAGGAGCGAATTCGTGCGGCAAGAGTTCTAGTTGTAGGCGCCGGTGCCTTGGGCAACGAGGTTGTTAAGAACTTGGTTCTGCTGGGGATTGGTACGATTTACTTGATCGACTTCGACTCGATCGAAGCATCCAACTTGAGTCGCAGTGTCTTCTTTCGCGATTCGGACCGCGGCGAACCCAAAGCAAACGTGTTGGCTCGACGAGCCCATGAGTTAAATCCTGACAGCCACGTCGTGCCCATTCATGGCAACGTCATGTTGGAAGTGGGCTTAGGATTGATCAAAAGTCTTGACGTCGTGGTCGGGTGCTTGGACAACCGTGAGGCCCGACTATGGGTCAATCGTCTTTGCTGGAAAGCCAACGTCCCCTGGATCGACGGTGGCATTCAAGAACTGAGTGGTGTCGTAAAAGTTTACACTCCGCCTGACGGAGCGTGTTACGAGTGCACGATGACTGCCAACGATTATCGATTGATTCAGTTGCGGTACAGCTGCCCACTTCTCAAGCGAGAGGACATTCAGGCGGGACGTGTCCCGACGGCTCCTACGATTGCCTCGATGATTGGCGCATGGCAAGTTCAAGAGCTATTGAAGTTACTCCACAAACTCCCCACGGATTCCGGTACGGCGATCGTTTTTAATGGCCTATCGAATCAAAGTTACAAGAGCAAACTGCCGCGGCGCGACGATTGTATGAGTCACGAGACGTACGAACAGGTCGTTGCTTCACCATTCACCCACCAAGCGACGGTCGCTGAAGTGTGCCGCTGGGGTCAAGAACTGGCGGTCAGTGAAGTCCGCATCAGCTTGGACCGCGATTGGGTCGAATCCATGACCTGCGATTCATGTCACCACCAAGAAGCCACGGCTCGTCCCGCGTTGCTGGTTACGCATCGTGAAGCAATCTGCCGGTGTGGCCAGGTCAGGCGACCAAGGATGCGCTGCGAGATCCCGGCAACACCAGCCTTCGAGGCATTGACTTTGGCCGAACTGGGCATCCCGGATTGGGACATCATCAAACTTGTGGCGACCGACGGACGGGAATGGCACGTGGCCCTGCAACCGCAAGAAGATCTCGACCGCCCTGCCCTGCCCTGCACCGAAACGGCTGCTTCGAACTCAAACGGGAGTTCCGAGCATGAATGACGAAATGTCGTTCGGTGAGATTCAAGTCACTCAACCGGAATTGGCACGACGTCCGGATCAAGACGCGCACTATGCCGTGGTAGCCGTCGGAGAACCCGCAGCGCAACAATTGCGAATCTATGTGGACCTAGCAACCCTGCGCGCGATCGAACAACATGTGAGTGAAGACACTTCCATCGAGTTGGGCGGGGTCTTGTTAGGTGGACAATATATTGATGACCAAGGCCAACCCTTTGTCGTCGTGCGCGAAGCGTTGGATGGCCAACACTACGAGGCTACCAAGGGCAGTTTCAAATTCACGCATGACACGTGGCAAGACCTGCTCCAGCGAGTCGCCGTGTATCCGGAAACCACGCGAATGGTCGGGTGGTATCACAGCCATCCCGGGTGGGGGATTTTCCTGTCCGATATGGACATGTTTATCTGCCGTGGTTTTTTTAATAATCCTTTGGACGTGGCCTTGGTGGTCGATCCGTGCCAGGATCATCGGGGTTGGTTTCATTGGCAAGCGGCGACGGGACAAGAACGCCGGTATCGCAATTCAGGTTTTTATTTGTTTGATTCTCGGCATCGGCTACCGCACTTGCAGCGTGCTGCCGATTTGCTCAACGCAGCGGAGAGTGACATGAGTTCCACACATTCTTTTTCTTCGGTTCGGTCCAGAACTGGCCGAGCGCTTTCGAGCGTCGAACCACAGGATCACGGCTCACCTGCACAAGTTTTCATTTCGCAACCGGATCAGACGTGGCCGATGATATGCTTGATGGCGATGTTGTCGCTGCAAACCATACTCGTGGCCTTGATTGGCTGGTCGGTTTGGACGGCGCCGCGAGAATCAAGCAATCCAACGGTCAGCCACGAAACGGTTTATCGTGAAGTGTTGGCATCGCTCATTGAAAGCGGCGATCCTGGCAGCACGCCACCGCTGACAAAGCAACGCCTAGAAACGCTGTTGAATCGGCAACAAGAAGTTCAGGACCTGAAATCCCAGACGCAATTGTTTCAAGTTGCGGCCGAAGCTTCGCAACAACAAGTCCGCCAAACAACCAAACAACTCGAAGCATCAACCGTCGAACTGCAAAAGGCTCATGCGATCAATCGGGACTTGGATGCGCGAGTCAAGGCGTTGGAGGTCGCTCAGAAAACGACCAACGGCGACTCAAGCGAGACGGCGACGGCTTGGTGGGCTTCGCCGTGGATGAACACGCTCATTGGGGCGACCGGCTTGGTCTTGGGCGGAGCCATCGGCGGTTGGTGGATCTCGCGGCGGCACAACGACATCAGCCTCAGTGAAAAGGACTGATAATGTCGTTTGGCTTCTTTTGCTGCATCGTCTTTTGGATCATCGTGATCGGTGTTCCCATTGCCGTGTCCTACTGGGTCGGTCGGTCCCGGGTCCGCAACGACTTCAAGCTCCATGTCCGAGCATTGCAAGGGCTGGTGATTCGCGAAAACGATAAATCGATCGAAGTCCAATTACCCTGTGAAGCCGGCACCGTCGCCGCAGCTTTTTTCCCATTGACAGACCATTGGTTCGGCCGACGAGTCCTCGAACTCCATTTCACTCTGCCGTCGACCGACGTCCAATGTTTCGTCTGTGGCAATCATCGGCTGAGTCGCAATGTCCCCACTGGGTGGACAATTTACCAAGACGGCAATACGACTCAACCAGCTCATGTTTTGGCTGCGACAGCCACCCCAACGACATCAGAAAAGTACTTTCGATCCGGACTGGTTCAAGCGTATGCCCAATTAGAAAAGATCCATCCGCAAACGAGTCGATTGACCATCGACAACGATCAGTTGATTCTGTTGGTTAGCGAGTTCGCGAGTAGTGCCAGTGAAATTTCAAACCTTTTGGTCTTCGGCAGCCAATTGGTTCGCCAATTGGAATCCGTCAACTCGGGCGATATTTTGGTCGTCAGCCCAACGGTCGTGCCGGCTGGGGACGCACAATGTCCGATTTGTTTCTCAACCGTCGTTCAGCCGATCGCGTGTGATCGATGTGGGACGCCCCACTGCCGAGATTGTTGGTCCTATAACGAAATGGTCTGCGGCGTTTTTGGCTGCGGCGGGCATCCGATCAAGCGGTAAGCATCGCTCGCACAAGGATGCATGACTCAACTTGGCTTTCGTCCAGGGACAAACTTGAGATCAAGTGGAACCAATTTCGCGCCGATGATGCTCCAGTAATTGGAGAGCTTGCTTTAGTTGATCCTGCATCGCAACCAATTGTTGGTGCATGTCATCGATCTTGTGATCAATCGTGTCGTTGTTGTCCATGGTCATTTCGTCAACGAAGACGGCATTGGCCAGCGATAGGCCAAATATTCCACCAAACAGCACGACCGTTCCAAAATAAAACCGAGTGAACGCCGTTAATACATATCCGTCGAACAAGTACCAACGGACATCCGACGCCTCGATGGCCTCATTGATTTGGCGAGGTATTTCATTCCACCCTTCCACGGTAAAGAGTTGAAAGATCGTGAACACGGCCAATAATGGATCACCAAACAAGTCGGGAGCCAATCGACCGTAAAAGTGACACGTCAGAATAGCCAAGAGGAAATTAAAAAACGCCAAGAAGATCAGAACCAACAACGATGCCTTGAGCGCTCGGACCAAGCCACTCAACAAATGCTCGATATTTGGTATGAACTGCAAGAACCTCAATAGCCGAAGCAAACGCAGCATTCGTAGGAGCAACAAGAACGACGTATCCGGCAATTCGATCAACCCAATCAACAGCGACGGAATGCTGGCGATCACCAGGAAGAAATCGAACCGATGCATCGGCGTTGCGAAATACAACTTCCCACCCAAAACCCCGATTTTAATGGCGGCCTCTAACATAAAAAAGACCGTGAAGACTTTGTCGAAGGTCATTAACGTGGGATCCCCGTGATAATCGGGAAAGTACGTCCACGTGATGATGATCGAATTCAGCAAGATCGCGGCAATCACAACCGGCTCGGAACAAAAAATATTTCGCAATGCTAGTCGCCACATGTTACTTCTTTCACGATTGCAAACGAACTCAATTCACGACGACACATGAGAACTGGAACCATCGGGCCCTCCGAACCTTTCCACGGCCGCCAATACTTGGTCGACATTTTTTGACTCCAATTGGTGAGGCGGACGCCATTCGAACCATTGATACCCGACATGTTCTGTTAGAACGATTGTGGGATTCCCTCGGATGACGCCTAAATAGATCGTCAATTGCTTCTTTGCAGGTTTGCCATCGAAGCCCGTGACCTGGTAACGATTCGAAAAACGAAAGTCGTTAATGAGCCGGACTTCCGATTCGGGAATTCCGGTTTCTTCGTTCAATTCGCGGAATGCCGTCGCGATTGGGGTTTCGTTGGATTCAACGAGCCCCTTCGGCAAGTCCCACCGATCCGCGTGCCGCATCAACAAGAATTGCCAGCCGGTGTCGTCGTGGCGAAAAATCAAAAACCCGCACGAGTGCAAATCGATCGTGACGTCCGTGGCGTCCATGTTATCCATTCCAACGACTCTCGGTTGCGAGTACAACTTGACTGTGGTGGCGCGAGTAACCAAGTGGACAACCTTTCAAGCCGCCCCCTTGCCCTGCCCTACGGTCCGCGACCGTGCCCCATTCCTTTCCTGGAACAGCGCCGTGAAGATTTATACCAAAACTGGAGACACCGGCGAAACCGGACTGTTGGGAGCGGCCCGAGTCTCGAAAGCCGATTCGCGGATCGAGTGTTTGGGGAACGTGGACGAATTGAACGCCAGCATCGGATACCTCAGAACGCAGACGGCTCAGCTTTTTGGAAATCAACTACAGCCCGAACTGGACCTGTTGTTACCGATTCAGAAGAGACTATTCGAATTAGGGGCGGCCGTCGCGGATGTCCGCCGTGAAGTAACGAGATTGGACTTGGAACCGGCCACGAGGGAGCTCGAGGAATCGATCGATCAACAAACCAGTTGGCTATCGCCTTTGACGAGCTTTATTTTGCCGGCTGGGACACCGCAGTCGGCGTTGGCTCACTTGTCGCGAGCGGTCTGCCGCCGAGCGGAACGGAGCTTGGTTGGGCTGATTGGCGAGCAATTCCCAGGAAATGCCTCGTCGGCTTTGGAAAATTTACGAATCGCTCAGATTTACCTTAATCGCCTCAGCGACTGGCTGTTTGTCCTGGCGCGTGGATTGAACCATGTTCAGGGTTGCGCCGATGAACCGTGGCCGGGCTGAGCCCGTTTACTTGACACAAAATAATCGTTAATCTAAGACGTCGAGGCCGCACCGAGAAACATTGGGAATTCGCGGTGGATGTGGAGCCCGTCGGGGCTCCCAGGAACACGGTCCTCAGGTACGTGGTCCCAAGTTACATGGCTCGTAGTTACCAGGCAACGCAGCGGAGTCGTTCGTTCGATGAAGAAAATTGAAGCGATTATTCGGCACTTTAAGTTGGAGAACCTAAAGAACGCCCTCTCGGAACTGGGCGTGAAAGGCATGACGATCACGGATGTGCGTGGTTATGGCCGTCAAAAAGGCCATACGGAAATGTACCGTGGGACGGAATACGCTGTTGATTTTGTTCCGAAAGTCAAAGTAGAAGTGGTGTGCATGGACGATGAATTGCAAAAAGTCGTCGAACGTATCATCATGACGGCTCAAACTGGTCAGATTGGTGACGGCAAGATCTTTATTTCCGAACTCTCAGACGTCATCCGCATTCGTACCGGCGAGTGTGGGCCCGAAGCCATTTAATCTCCCGTTCGCTTGACACTCAAAGCCAATCCGAAATGGCGTTTGCTCCTCGCCGTTCCAATTCGCGGTTGTAAATGAAACGCCTCCACAGGGTCAGACCCATTTTGGGATCGGCTCGAAGTCGAAAAGCTGACCATGATGCGGCCGTATCTCGCTGAAGCCAAACAGAAGCTGGTTCAGGGCTACGAGCAACTGAAGCGCCAGCATGAACTGGGGGCGGGTGGTCGAGCCATTTCTTTGGCCATGGCTCAGTTATGGGACGACATCATCTGCTCGAATTATCGCGCGGCATTGGCCGATGTACTTCCAGACCCGCAAGAACAAGACCAATTGGCTCGTAGTTGTAGCCTATTGGCCCTCGGCGGGTTGGGGCGTCAGGATGTGGCGCCCCATTCAGACGTCGACTTGATGTTGTTGTATATCCCAGGGATCGAGTCGAAAATCGAAAAAGTTGCGGGGCGATTGGTTCAAGACTGTTACGACATCGGCTTGAAACTGGCGCTTTCTTCCCGCACGGTCCGCGATGCGAACACGCTGGCATTTACGGACGCCACGATTCTCACCTCGTTGACGGAGATGCGTTTACTGGCGGGCAGCGAATCCCTGGTGGAGAAATTTCGCGAGCGCTTCTTACGCTCGGTCCGAAAACGCACTCATTGGTCGTTGGACTTTGTCGAAAAGGCCCGCAAACAGGAACAATCCCAATTCGGCGAATCCGTCTATTTGCTTAGTCCGAATGTGAAACGCTCCCGGGGTGGGTTGCGAGAAATCCACACCGTACGATGGATGGGCTTCATTCGCTACGGCGAGACGAGCCTCAACAAACTGCGTGAGATCAAAGCGCTGTCGCGATTGGACTTTACTAATTTGATTGAAGCCCGCGAATTCCTGTTACGGCTACGAAACGAATTGCATTTCCACGCAGGCCGAGCCGTTGATTTGTTGGATCGAGCGGAACAAATGCGGATTGCCGAGGCGTGGCATTTCCCGGCTGGGTTGGAGATCCTCCCGGTCCAGGAGTTCATGCGTCAATATTTTCGCCATTCGACGGCTGCCCGGTATAGCAGTTTTCAGTTCTTCAACGATGTTCGCGGAAATTTCGAGCATCGATCGTTTTTTGACACCTGGGTCGGTCGTCGCGAAGAGGGGCATTTTTTGGTGACCCCACGGTGCGTCGCTGTGGTCAAAGAGTCGATGGACTTGGTCAAAAACGATATCGAATTGGTACTCCGTTTGATGGAGATCTCCAATCGATCGAAACGATATATCGAGCAAAACACGTGGCGAAGTATTCGCAACGCGATGCTCAAACAAACTCAAATCATCATGTCTGCCGAAGCCAAGAAGAACTTTATGCGAATCTTGGCCAACCCTAATCGCTTACCGAACCTGCTCCGTCGGTTGCACGAAATGAACGTGCTCGAGAAGATCATCCCTGCGTTTCGCCACGCGCGATGGTTGCTGCAATTCAATCAATACCACAAATACACGGTCGATGAACATACGTTGATTGCCGTGGAAATTATTGCCGGCTATCAAGACGATCAGACGCCCGTGGGGCAGGCGTATCGGGAAGTTCAACGCAAAGACTTGTTGCATTTGGCGATGTTGCTGCATGATGTGGGCAAAGGCTACACGGGAGATCACAGCGAAGTGGGCGCCGAATTAGCGGAGCAAACGGCCGATCGACTGGGGCTTAATAGTGAAGAAACCGAGACGATCACGTTTCTGGTACGCCAACACCTTTTGATGTCCACGCTGGCGTTTCGGCGCGACATCACGGATCGACAAGTAATTCAGCAATTGGCCCAAGAAGTGGGGTCACCGCAAACGCTGCGGATGTTGTTCACGCTGACCTGTGCGGACATGGCGGCGGTCGCGCCGGGTGGATTCAACGAATGGCGTCGGAGCCTAATGACCGAGTTGTATTATCGGGTCGACTCCTGGTTTAGCGATCAACAAAATCCCGAACAACCACGTGAACGAGCCGATCAGATTCGCTCGACCCTCATCAATCTGGCTCCGGATGAATGGCAGTCGTGGATGGCCACCAGCGTGGGGCGAATCGCCAAAGAGAACTTCCGCGGTCAAGATCCAGAGAACCTGGCTAACAACCTCTTGGAGGTCGCTCGACTTCAACCGGGCCAAGTGGCGGTTCATACTCGTCCCCTTAACGAACCAGGTTTGATTGAAGTCACGTTGGGCAAGCATCAACAACGAGTTTCGGGGGCGTTTTATCGGCTGCTGGGTGTCTTTGTTCGCTTGGGTTTGTCGATCTTGTCAGCCCGCATCGAGCTGTTACCAAACCAGCTGGCATGGTACTCCTTTGTGCTGAACGACCGCGACTTTACGGGTCCACCAACGGAAGAACGTTTTGCCCAAATCCGAGAAGCGGCTCAGCGAGTCGTGGTTCAACCGGTTGATGAACTGGTACGACCACGAAAAATCTGGGGCGTGAAAGAACGCGAGCCAGAGTTTTCTTGGCAACACGCAAAAGTGATTTTGGACAACGAAACGGCCGAGCATGCCAATGTCGTCGATGTTTTTTCTGACGACCACCCGCTGTTGATCTACGCCGTGGCCAAAACACTTTATCAACTGGGATTGGACATTCGGTTCGCCAAGATCGCTGCACATTTGGACCAAGTTGTGGTCGTGTTTTATGTCACAGATGCCGCTGGGATCAAGATCACAGATCAGATGCGTTTGGATGATATCAAACGCACTTTGCTAGAAACGATTCGCGAATTGGAATCGCCTGCGGGAGGGACGGGAAGCTAATGAGTTGGCTGCGATTCTGGTGGTTGGGTATCGTCATTGTGTTCATCGTGTTGGCGGTTCAACGCTTTCCACATGAAATCAAACAATGGCAACTGGCGTGGGCGGCCGAACAACAGTTGAACGGGAATGGCAGCGCGGCCCTACGGCAAATGCAGCAACTAGCCGCTGAAGATCCGGCGAATCTGGACCTGCAGCTGGCCCACTTGGGAACGATGGTCGACAACGGAGTGGCCGCAGAAGCGATCGCCACGGCTCGGTCCATCATGGCCAATGACGAACTGAAGCCCAGCCAGCGGCGGCGACTGGCCAGTCAATTGCATCGCCTGCATTTGCATGATTTGGCGTTCGAACAATTGCAACGGGCCTTGGGCGACCTCGAGAAGAGCCTACAACCGAAGCCCACCGAACAAGACCAAGATGCCGAAAAGGTCCCGACGAAGCCCCGCGAACTATCAGCATATGACCGATTGGTTTGGACCAATGCGTTGGCCTATGCTGCGTATCTATCGGGCCAGGATCTGGATGTCCATTTTCGCGAAATCAATGCAACCTTGCGTCAGACGGGACTGGAGGACCAGTTCGCAATTTATCGCTCGCAAGCGCTGCGTGTCGTGGGTCGCAGTGATGAAGGCTTGCGTTATCTGAAGGCTGCGGTACGCCGTCTTGAGCAACGACTCGAAGAAGAAAATCAACAGCTATCCGATCGGTTGGGAAGTTGGATGAGTCAAGAAACTTGGCCGGAAACGGAAGAACCGATCACAATCCGACAAAGTCGCAGTAACGTTTTGGAAATCCAATCGATGTTGCAACTTTTGTATAGCCAAGCCGCCGTGTTGAGCGACGACCTAGGGGACGATCAAAGTCGCAAAACATTCAACAACAAAGCGATTGTGGCGTCGATCGGAATGGAGCAACCGCCTCTTGATTTATCACCTCAAGTGGTGGCCCAACAGTTGATTTATATCGCGAGTATGCTGGATACCCGTGGGGCGTTGGCGACCAAGACGAGGCGTTGGAAACAAGCCCAAGCGGATTTGGATGCGGCGATTCAGGCGGCTTATTTGGCCCGAGCGATTACCTTGGACACTGGATTGGCGAATTCTCCGGCGGTGGTCGATGAACGCGACATTCGAGACCAAGAACTGGCAAACGACGAGGCCTTGGCGGTTTTCCATTATCATCGAGCATTGTTGGCGACCGCCCTGAAGGATCCGGCCGCGGAAGCTCGCGATCAAGCAGCCGTTCGCAGTCTTGGACATGAACCTGGACCGCAGCTTCACTAGCCCTGGCTGGTGTCGCTCGCCGGTGTGCCGTCTTTTAGGCCCCCTATTGGCCAATACCGTGAATTCGAGGGTTCGCTAGGCCCCTAGGGAGCTAACTGGTTAGCAGAGCGGGTTGGGCGGGAATTCGGCCAACAACGGCCAGCGAGGCGTTCCCAGTCCACGAGCAAACTAAACCCAGACCCCAAACACTGCCCCCGGCAACCTGGACCCTGCTCTCGCACCTCATTTCCCACCAAAGCGAGCCTGTTTGGCAAAAATTACCGCTGACCCCCTTGATAATTTTTTGAGGTTTTAGTTAAATCGGCGGACCGTTCGGAACGATAAGTTTTCGAAAGCTGTCCAGGTGGGCCAAAGGCGCGAATACGATTTTCGCCGGGACCCTGGGCATGAAAAACATGGCGCGGTAGCTCAATTGGTTAGAGCACTGGACTGTCGATCCAGAGGTTGCGGGTTCGAGCCCCGTTCGCGTCGCTTCTTGAGTATTTGCCATTCTTGCGCTATTGACTGCATCGTCAACTCTTTGGTGGGCCTTGGCTAATTGACGTGCGGTCCGAACTTTTTGCGGAATCCTGATCATGCAAGAAATCATCACGTCTCTGTTAAGTTACCTCTCCAACAATTGGCCGGAGTTGATCTGGATCGTGTTGGCGGCCGGCGCCGCATCGTACCTCGCTGGCAAGCGTTCCCGCAATTTGTGGGAAAAGCGAGAGTTTTTGGATCGACTTAATGTTTCGCTGACGTCCATCCGCGACGGCCAACTTAAGATTCGGACCGTCCTGGAAATGGACGCGATCGATATTTTCCTCAATCGCACAGCAACTGCGCGACTTATTGAGCTCGCCAAACAAACCACCTCGAGCGAACCAATGATTCCGATCCCAGAATCCGATCGTTGGTATTACCTCAATGCGGTGCTTAACGAAATCAGCGAAAGATTTGCGATTGGGCACCTCCGACAGGACGCGGGACGTCCCGTAAAGGTTGAAGATTACCTCCTGTGTTTGACTTGTGAGCGAGCCGGGGCGGTGAGAACACAAAAAGTTCGCGCGATGCTGGTTCGGCGGCAACTACTCGAGGACTTACCGTCTGAAGAACCAAAGTTCGAGTCGCCCAACCACATCACACGTTGGCACACGCTCCAAGTAATGGCCAAAAAATGGCGCGACAATCCTGATCAGTTCTTGAACCTTCAAATTTGCTTTTTGACAGGTCATAGCGACTCAACGTTCCGGCTTTGATCATGAACTTGCGGAAGTTGTTTCCGATTGTTTTGTGCTGGGGAGCGGGCTAGAATTTCGAGCAAGGTTGGTGGTTTTCGCGTAACCGTACACGTAATTGACGTTTGGTGCGTTTCGCAAGTTATTCCGATTTGAATCGGGAGCGTGCGAGCAACCCATGAAGGCATTTGATTCCAACGAGTCGACAAGACGACTTATTGCATGGCCCCTAATTCACGTGAACCTTTACGTTTTTGAACGGGTTATCTCGGTCCAGGGTCTGAGAGAACCGCACCGCCACGGAGTTTCGATATGGCTCTTCTACAGTTGACGCGACGGAATTCGGGTCGGGTTCGTTTCTGCACGGTTCGACAAATTGGTTCATCCGCCATTGCATTGGCGATCCTCGCTAGTTTTGTCGATTCGGCGTTCTCGCAACAAATCACGGTTCAACAGCCCGTGTTTGGGGTTTCCATCGATGCAGAAGGTTTGCTGCGGCATCAATTGTTTGATGTGGTCGGTCGTGCGGAGGCGATTCAGGGAATGCAGGCTGCGAGGCCCCGACAAGGGCTCCCTATCGCCAACACGACCAAGTGGCGAAAGGTCTCTCTGCGCCGTTTGGAAACGCGGTTGGCCGGGCTCGATCCCGCAACACTGCCCGATGACTTGCGATGCATGGCCGGTTTGAAGCGGATTGAAGGAGTGTTCTTGCTGCCGGATTCCTGCGACATTGTCATCGCGGGTCCGGCCGCCAATTGGACCCCTGATTTGGCTGGTCAAGATCGCGCTTGGGATGACGGACACCCGACGGTCCAACTTGAGGATTTGTTGACCGCGCTGCGATGTTTCTCGCCCCGGGCTCCGCAAAGTCCGTGGATCGCCTGTTCCATTGATCCGACGGAGGCGGGCCTGCGGGCCTACGTCGATTACGTGCGCCAGATTCCCGCCCAAGTCACGGTTGCTCGCCAAGCAGAACTCGCACGCACGGCGCCGCAAGAACTTGCCAATCGACTTGGCCTAGCCAACATCCGCGTATGGGGAATTCCGCCGCAATCGCGGATGGCGTTGATCATGATCGAGGCCGATTATCGGATGAAAATGATGGCCGTGGGGCTGGAACCGGCTCCGCAAAAAATCACCACGTTTTCTGCGGCCATCGACAGTCCTCTTTCCGGGGCGCAGCGGTGGTGGCTGACTCCCAATTACGAGATCCTGACGCAATCCGCAGACGCGCGATCGCTTCGGATTGCCGGGCCAGGGATCCAGTTGAATACGGAAGATGTGGTCGTGTTTCCGCCGGGACGACAACCGGCTCAAGCCCCAGGTGCCGCCCCGCGAGCGGCTAGGCAATTTGCGGCTTCGTTCACCAAACATTATCGAACCTTGGCTCAAGAGAAGGCCGTTTTTGCTCAACTGCAAACGCTGGTTGATCTGTTGGTGATGGCCGCATGGCTAAGGAAAGTCGAAGCATGGGAGGTGGTTGATTGGAACGGCGGCAAATTGCTGGACGAAAACCAACAATATGGCCCCGAACGAATCGCCGCCAAACAAGTTCCTTGCGTGGCGAATGCCGTTTGGAAGAATCGATTGCTGGTCTTTCCAGTTGGCGGCGGTGTTTCGATCTCGCCTGAGGACGCGCTGGGTCCCGAGGTTATCAAAACGGATTCAAAGCAGGAACTCGAGCAGTTGGCCGCCGAGATTAATTTTCCAGCCGACGAATTGGCCTGGTGGTGGGATTGAGCCTTTGTAATGTAGCGACTCTCGCCAAAGCGAGGTCTGTCCGCTGACGCCCCCTTGTTTTGGCAAACGTCGCTTGGGATCCATGCCGGACGTTGGCAGAATTTTCAAAGTTGGTTAAAATCCGGCTCTTCGGGCTTGATGGTATTGGCGGCCTGGAACAGTCGATCGGATTTACAAAGAGACAAAACGCTATGGGTCGAGATTTCGAAAACCGCAAACACTCGATAATGAAGACCAGCTCACAGAAGTCCAAACTGTACTCGAAGTACGGCAAGCAACTGTACGTGTGCGCGAAGAACAGCGGTGCCGATCCTGTGGCCAATGGGGCCCTGAAACTAATGATCGACAAAGCGAAGAAGGAACAGGTTCCGGCCCACGTGATCGAAAAAGCCTTGGAGAAGGCATCGGGGGCCGGCGGCGAAGACTTCGTGCCGACTCGGTATGAAGGCTACGGCCCCAGTGGCTGTTCGGTGATGATCGATTGCCTGACGGACAACTACAACCGTACGATAACTGACGTGCGCAATTGTTTTACCAAAACGGGCTTCAAGATGGGCGCGCCGGGAGCAACCTCGCACCTGTTCGACCATTTGTCCATCTTTCAATTTCCTGGCGAAAACTCGGAGTCCGTTTTGGAGGCCTTGATGGAAGCCGATGTGGACGTCTCCGACGTCGAGTCCGCCGATGGGATGATCTCGGTATTCGCTCCGGCGTCGGAATTCGCGAAGGCTCGGCAAGCTTTGCATCAAGCGTTTCCGGACTCGACCTTTGAAACGGAAGAAATCAGCTTTGTTCCCCAAGGTCGTATCCAATTGTCGGCCGAAGACGTGCCGATGTTCGAGAAGTTCATGAATATGCTGAACGACTGCGACGACGTGCAAGAAATCTATCACAACGCGACGCTACCCTCATGAGTCAACTGAGCGACACAAACGAGTCCGAATACGTTTTGGGTACTGGAGCTGATGAGTTGGAACGATTGGCGTTTCAACATCGATTGTGGTGCGACGCCGCGCATCACGCATGGCGTATTGCTAAGCTTCGCATGGGCCATCGCGTGTTGGATGTGGGATGTGGACCCGGTTTTGCTTCGTATGACCTGGCGCAATTGGTCACGCGCCGCGGTTGCGTGGTTGGCGTCGACGAATCGCCGAGATTTATTGAGTACCTGAACCAACAAGCGTCCGCGCGACATCTCCCCCAACTCAGCGGCCGAGTGGGCGATGTTCACGAACTGCCCGAATTATTGGCGGACCAGCCGCCATTTGATTTTGTTTACGTGCGATGGTTGTTGTGCTTCGTGCGGGACCCCAATGCCGTGGTCGCCGGGATCGCCAAGTCACTAAAACCCGGCGGAGCGGTCGTAATCCACGATTATTTTGACTACGAATCAATGACTGTAGCTCCCAAGTCGGCAGTCCACGACCGAGTGGTCGAGGCGACGATGCAAAGCTGGCGAGATCGGGGTGGCAATACGGACATTGCCGGGGAACTACCAAGATTGTTCGCGGAAAATGGTTTTGTCTGCGAACACCTAACGAACCACGCCCGGATTGCTCGGGGTGATGACACGATGTTCCATTGGCCTGAGTTATGGTGGCAGATCTATGCCCCGAAGCTAGTGACGATGGGCTACATCACTGAAACCGACTGCCACGAATTAACGGCCGTGGTTGGAGCGATTGGCAAAGACCCCAATCGCTTTATTCATTGCCCAACGGTTTATGAGTTTGTGTTCCGCAAGTTGGCCTAAATGTTGGGATCGGACCGCTGAGACAGATCCTTCCGATCACGGTAAGGCCCCCCAATTTTAAGGCCATCAGTCTAGGACAAAGGCCACCAGCTAGGACAATTGCGTCACCAACGGAGAGAACAGGATTCGAACCTGCGGTGAGGAAAACCCCACTCCGGCTTAGCAAGCCGGTGCAATAGACCACTCTGCCATCTCTCCAAGTTGTTTTTGACCGGTAACGGTCGTGGATCGCTCTGCGATCCTAAGTTGGATCGCGCCATTTGGTTCGCGGAGCGAACCACGACAGTCACCCGAATTGGTTCGCGGAGCAAACCACGACAGTAACGTCAGGAATTAACCAAATCGATCCGTACGCGCGCCCAACTTTAGGGCAACAGGACCGCTTTTCTCAGGACACCACGAGCGCTCTGGCGGTTCGCTGGCGAAGCCGAGCTTCGTACCCGATCCGAGCCCCCGAAGTGGAAATTCCGGTGAGTAGTTTGCCTGATTTCCGCCGCTTTGACAAGGAGGCGAGCGGGTGATCTGCCCCAAGTTCCACGTTTATCCCATGGGATAGAACTTCGGGACGGCGAAAACCAGAAAAATAGGACCGCCATCCCTGCTCCGGCCGATCCGGCACTATTCCACGTAAACAAAACAAAAAAGCGATGACCAGAAAGTCATCGCTTTTTGCGAATTCGAGCGGGCTGCTTGGACTCACCGACCTTCTCGCCACCCTCAGGTGGCAAGACGGTTGGTTGCAGCGGAGTGGGACGACACGAGGCATGTGCCGTTCTTCGCCCCTCGGTTAGCCACTGACGCGGCTAGTGTCCTCGTCGCTGTTTTGCCCGAAATAAGCGTCGATTTGGGTTTCAATATCTTCGCTGGTTTCAGTCGTTTCGACCGGGATCTCACCCAGGTACTTCGGCATCAAGCTTGCTTCTTGTTCGGCAGCTTCGATCCGAGCTCGGATCTCGTTCATCATTTTTCGAGCCGACGACAGTTGACTGGTGTCCAAGCTCAAATGATTGGCCTGTTGCTGGACTTCGACGACTCGCATCCGAGCTTCCAACTCCTCAACAATCACTTCTAGTTCATGTCGCTGAGCTTTGGTTTCGTCCAATTTGGCCAAGGCGGCGTCCAAGGCAGCCTGTCGAGCGTCCAAGACTTGCTGCATGGATTCCATCCGACCTTGAGTCGACTTCAAACGTTCGAAGCGTTTTTGCAAGTCGTTGCGAACCTGATCGTTCGTGAACGCTCGGCCTTTCGAGACGTAGTGCTGCTCGTCCGTTTTCAGGTGATTTCGCAGACTAACAATCTTGGTCTCTTCGTCCTTGACTTGAGCGGCCAGACCTTCAATTTCCTTTTCCAGACCGCTAATCGCGACTTTTTCCTGAGCCACTTTCGCGACCATGTCACGAATCTCTGGGCCGATGTCTCGGATCTGTTCGCGAGCCGCATCAATCTGAGCATGAATTGGAATGGCTTGCTGGACGCGTTCCTGGACGTTCCTCCAGCTTGATTTTGCATACGGGACTACTGAAGTCCCAAAGAGCAGCGCCAGGACCAGAGCGACGCTGCCACCCACTAGTAACGTTTTCTTGAGCATTGAAAACTCCTCCGTAACGAGTTAGCTCTTGGATGCCAGGACTTTTTACTTGCGACCGCTGGCACGTCGGGGACCGGCCCAACCTCGGGTCAATCCATCGTTGCACAGAGCCATTCGCCAAGAAATTTCAGATATTGGGTTCAGATTCTCAGGATTTCGTAAACTTTTCGAGATCGGCACCCATACGAGCTTTGGCACCGCTTGATGGAAGGTCGCACCGCTCGCCAAAGCGATGGGCGGGCTGGATTTCCGCCACGCTCTATCGCGCGGCGCGGCGATGCCGAGCTGGATACGGAGAACATTCGTCCAAAGACTACTTCTGGACCCGTTGGCCAACGTGGTAGTTGTGACACGTTGAGCAGCCACTCCGAGTACTGCCCGACTGATGACAAGCGGCACACTGGGTCTTGGTAAGCGAATGAAAGTCCGAACGATGCCCAGCAGTTTGTAGATTACCATCTTGGCCGCGTTGACCTTGCTCCGTGGAGGGATTGGGCACCGCGGTGTCGAGCGATGCTGCGGCGAGTTGAACTTGCCCAGTTCCATCCGCGGCGGACTTCGAAAATCCCGCCCAATGGAAACTTCCCGTTGGGGCAGGCCTTCGATTTGCCACAGCCGAAGCCGGGCTGTCCTGCCCTGCCGGTGTTTCTCGCAACTGGTGACACGACCGGCAATCCGATAATCCCGGCAATAGTGTATGTGGTCGATGGTTGAATTTCGTCCACCCCTTTAGCGTTGGGTCGCGATAGCGGGCGGCCCAGTTCACCGAGGCCGTCAAATTGGAGCCCGAACGGTCCCCGTGGCATAACAGACAATTGCCCGCTTTGTCGGGGGCTGCCATTTCCCCAACCAAATAGGCCAACCAAACTTCGGGAGCCCCACTCGACTGTCGTTCAATCAGTACATCAATCCATTCTTTCATCCACAGGTCGCCGTGCCCTTGCAGATGGTAATCCAAGGAAAAGCCAGCGTCGTCACGAACCCAACCCACAAGCTTGGACTTTCCAATCACGCTGGGTGTTGCCGATGACGGATCCGCAGTACCTGATTGTTGGGCTGGCGGTTCTTGATTTGCTGTCGCGCCAGGAACAGTCTTGTTCGGCAATCCTGACGCGGGCGGGTTCGCGATCTCACGATCGTTCGCACGGTGATGCTCGGCGGGCACTTCCAGCGGCACTGAAGATGAAGTGTCCGTTCCGCTCCCGTAACCAGACAAAGGATTTTGTGCCAATAAGTTGGGGTCATCCGAGGTTGGAATCTGCGGGGGATTCACTGTGGTTGAGGAGCTCGCAGTATTTGGTTTGGTCTCGGGTCGCGATGGAGCAACCGCCGCTGTGGTCAAGTTGGTTGAAACCGACGGATTCGCGGAACCGGCCGGCGTTGAATTTGTTACGGCCCCCGACCGGCTCGGTGTGTTGGAAACAGAACTTGCCCCATACGCTCCCTGCAGTGGATTTTCCGCCAACAACTCCTGTGGGCCATCTGGCATGACGAGCTCGGGATTCAAAATCCGCGCCAAGATATCATTTGGCAGAACGAGCCGGGCAGATTCCGCAACCTGATTTGTTTGATCGGCGGGCCGTTTCTGATGCATTGAAGACTTGGGTGTGACTTGTTCGGGCGTGAGTTCTTGCCAGAGCTGGGGAAACCAAATCCCGGCAGAATCCTGAACCAAGGTCATCGAAAAATTCTGTGACAAGCGAACCAAACGCTGGTCGTCAATCGGCTGCTCCAACACGATCTGCAGCCGCTGCCGAATGGCCTCGTTGCCTCGCAGGGACAGATCCGCAACCAATCGCTTGATACCCCAGGCTACTTGTCCGGCAGCCAAGGTATGGGTTCCGTCGCTAGTATCTAAATCCAGAAAATCAAAACCTGGACCCAAGACGGCCAGTCCCGCCGCCGCTTCGGGGTCTGCTCGAAGTAGGAGCTCACTAAGTGGCGAGATGCGACCATCGAAGCCTCGCGACAACTCAGCAGGCCATTGTCCCACGTCTTGTTGCGACGCTCGCAAGGCGTCAACATCCAACGACGGCAACTGCAACAACGCAAACCCTCGTTCGATACTGAGGTCAATCGCCCCTTGGTGACACGCCCCACATGCTTGCTCGAATCCAACCAACTGCTGAACATTACCTTGCCGATCATCACGATGGCATTGCGAACACTCGAACGGTCGGTTGCCTTGCGGAAAGTGCTTGAAGTGGTGGCTGCTGTGATCAAATCGAATGCCCTGCCCTGCGACCTGCGGCCAGTTATTGAACTCTGGATGATCCAACT
Organism: Pirellulaceae bacterium; assembly: GCA_041741535.1. GTDB lineage: Bacteria > Planctomycetota > Planctomycetia > Pirellulales > Pirellulaceae > M30B19. The sequence continues at coordinate 35,125 of JBGSJV010000194.1, read as the reverse complement.
CGAAACTATGAAAATTCTGACCGTGACAAGATTGGCACTGTTGATCGGTCATGGCCTTCATATCGATGGCTTGGCCATGATGTTCGCGATGGCAGGTGGCGCAAGCAATGGGCTGGCCGTTCTTGAACGGGGCACCAAACACCATCCGACTGGAAACTTGGCGGATCGACCCCGAACTTGATTCGCTCCGGTTCAATACATCCTCACTAAGTTTAGCCAAGTCCGTCGGTGCAACATTATGAGCCAATCGAGAGTGTTCCCGGGACATGTCGCGTTGGTGACAGTTGAGACACAAGTCCGTTTGGGTGATGTTCTTCTCGCCAGTTCCGCCACCGAGCATGCCGCCAACCCACTGCCCAAGACTCTGATGGGCTTGGGGATGACAGGAGGCGCACCGATCGTTTCCTTGGTGAGCCAACCGCTCTGCGTGTGGCGAACTTAGGGGCCCCGGTGCGATGACATCGTACGTTCGCCCACTGCCATAGATGATCAGACCAATCCCCAGCGTCATACTCAACAGAGCAAATGACAGCCGTTGTCGTTGTGAACGAAGTGAACGTCGCGGGACACACGGCGGTCGCTCATTGCAACATCGTCCGTCTTTCGTGGGTCCTTCGGAGCAGGTTCCGCCGCGATGCAGCGGCCGACTGCAAGCCCATCCGCTGCCCCGCGCGATCGGGTAACACTCCGCGCGACACCCGCAAGATCCATCCGCGGTTGGCCCTGTCCAACAAGGTTCACCAATAGAGGCGTTGCCACAAACCCACGGGAAGTTGGGGCGGTGATAGTTGTTTTGCAAGACGTTGGCTTGACGCAATTCACCGTCATTAGGATTAGCAGGCGAAGGCGTCATCAAACACCCCCTTGAAAGACATGAACCAATACCGTGTGCAAGCCCGCCAAGACGATCAAAACACCCGTCAAACAAATATGGACAAATAACCAGCCCTTCAAACGACCTTGCAAGGCATAATGAAAATCCAAGTCATCCTTGTCTTGAATCAGACGTTTGAGCGGAACGGTTCCCGATTGGTGATCGGACGTTAGATAGCGATTCAAGTTTTCAACTTCGGTCAACAAAGCCCGACGCGTCCCGCCATTCGGAAACAACAGGTAATAAAAAGATCGACCCCGAGTCAAGAATGGCATCAGGCGCCGGTCGATAAAGTCGATCAAAATTTCCGTTTGATACTTGCCATCCAGAGCTAAAGCTTCGGCGCGACGAACCAAATGTCGCCGCTGAATTGGAATCTGCTCATAAAGAACTTCGTTGCCCACGGCCGTCAATTTCTTCGGATAGGTTCGGGTGAGGTACAGCCCATAGAAGCCGCTCCCGGTAATCAGCATAAAGACCGTGGCGAGAACTTGCTCGAGCGTCCCCAGCGGCCATTGAAAACCGATGTGAACCCAAAACAAACCAAATGCGGCAAAACCCAAGTAGATATGCAAGTGCAGCCACGCAGAACTGCTACCCAGTCCCCGCAAGAAATGCCAGCGCTTCCGGACGCGATAGGCTGCGAGGGTCAAAACGATCGCGAACAACATGTAACCACTTGGGAAACTGGTTCGCCCCAGATTCTGTCGCTGCCAATACAGCCACAAGCTGCCAACGGCCGCCAGCAGCAGAAACAAGGTCAGGTGTCGCAACCGACGTCGCCAGAATTGTTCGATCATCGGTCCAGCCATTGGCTCAGCACATCCGTTTCTCGCATGTTGATTCGAACCAGAGCGTCGTGGGGACAAGCGTTCTGACACGCCGGACCTCCTGAATAATCAACGCACAAGTCACACTTGGTTGCCTTTAAGATCGGCAATTGACGCTCGTCCACTTGCTGCCGAAATTGTGGATCAAAAATTTCCACCATCCGAATGTTTTCGTAGGGACAACTTTGGGAGCAAGTACCGCAACCGATACAGGTTTGGTCATTGATCTGTACCACACCGGTCGAATGCTCACGACCAATGGCGCCAGTCGGGCAACCGATCAAACAAACAGGGTCGGTGCAATGCATGCACGCGTTGGCCACCATATGATGCCCGACGACCGGTCCCGTGCGCATGAATCGAGGGTTGCCTTGGTGAGTTTCCGCGCACGCTCGCACGCAATCGTCACAACGAGTGCAGCGGTCGAGATCGATCACCATTGCTTGTTCGCCGTTGATCAGTCGCAATTGAACAAACTGTTCCAATCGCTGCTGATGCTCGGGCGCCGCATCATGGACGGGGACGGCCGACCGAGCCCAGGGCTCATACAAATCGATCTTTGGTTCCGAAAACGGTGACTTCCCCTGGGGTTGATCAGGAAGCGAAGTCTGGATTCGATCGGCGTTCTCGCGACCACGCTTTGTTCCCAATTGGGGATTGGGCCAATTTGGCAGCACATATTGCACAACATCAGACGTTGGAATTTGCAACAGGTCCACATAACCAATGGCCCGAAACGAATGTTGCCAGGGAACGCTGGCGCCCGAATTGGCATATTGCAAGATTTCAGAGAATCCAAAGTAGTCGCCCTTGCCCAGATAAGTCAACGTGTGGTGCCCATCACCGCGCCGCCGACTAACGCGAACGAATCCGCTCCGAATCATGTACAGCCCGCCCAAGTAATCGCCCTCGATGGCAATGACGGGTTCACTCTCGATCTGCCGATTGACGTCTTGGCGAATCACTTCGCGAAACGGCTGATGCCATTCAAAATCGCCATAAGATTGAAATTGGACGTTCTGAGCGACCGCGTCGACTGCGTACTCGCTGAGGCCATGCAACAGCGGCGTTTCACGCAGATGAACCTTGAGACTGTGTTCACGATATTGTTGTGCCGTATATTGCCGCAACTGCGGCGAGTACTTCATCAATTCGCGCAGACCTTGCCAACGAATTTCCAATAGACGGCATCGGCCTTGTGAGATTACGGTCGCACTCCGTGGACTGCGGGTTAGTGCGGCCATTTCGCCGAACAGTTCTCCGGCCTTCATGGACTCGATGTCGGTCGGCGCCAAAATCCGAGGAATGTCTTGCAAATAGACTCGGACCTGACCATCACGCCCGCGTCGCGAGGAAACTTCTTGAGAGCTACCCGAGTTATTGGATTGACGCGATTCAGCAACGGGTGAACGGTTCCACCACTCGCGGATCGACTCCACCAAGGACCGTTGCCGACGCTCCGGACGCCCCAACATGCGACTGGGTAACGTCTTTAGGACAACGCCAACATTTCCTGACAAGATCAAGAACGCACTACTGCCATAGTCGCCCTCGCGGATGATGATGTCGCCGTCCTCGAAATCCACGACTCTCGCATCATTGCGCAGTATCCCCTCCAAGGGAATCTGCTTCGGAAAGTCGTGGGGGTTCATCCCGGCAAAAAGCGGTTGTTCCAACAAAGTCCGTACGTCCATTGGCGCAGTCGAATCGCAAAACGGCTGATCCCAGCGTTGCGGGCGATGCGTGATAGTGACCGTTGCGGACATGAGCATTCAATCAGTGATGAGGGTGTACAAACGGGTTGGAAAATGGGATAGGCGTGCGAATGTGGCAGTCGTTACCTACTTGTATTGGGATTTGACCGGAATCATGGTATCCAAAACGGCAAACTTGCTTCCGTCGGTGGATTGGGCAAATGTGGTACCGGCTTGCTGGATTTCATCCGCAATTGCAGTCAACTCGGCCTCATTGTTGGTTTTCAGAACGGCTCGTGAAAATGCCACCAATGCTGACTCCAAATTGGGATCCTTGATTTGATCTTGAATCGACTTCAACCGCACCGCCACGTTCGCTGCCCGTTGCGCAACCGCCAATCCGTAGGTGCCACGTTCCGTGGCCTGGGCCACTGCCCTGGTGCTAAATTCGAGGTCGGCAATCAATCCGGCCACAAACATCACTCTCAGTTGTTCGGCAGTGTTCTCGGCGTTGTTCTGGTTTCCCGTACGCAAGAAGTTGTGCCGATTGATGCCTTGGGACCAACTCACCATTTCGAATTCGAGTTTCCCGGCGCCGTGCCCACCCACATTAACCAGCTTTTCATTGGGGACCGAATGACATTGGAGACAACTACGAGCCACCGAATACACGTTGGTCGGATTTCGCATGCCATGCGCAATCGAAATTTCGCGTCGTTGTTCTTGGTGAGCGGCAGACTCCTGTGATTTCAAAACCGTTGGCCCGCCGTAATCGTTGTGCAAGGTGACCCAATCCAAGGCAGCTCCGTGACAAGACTCACATGAGACACCAGCGATGATCTGGTTCTTATCACCGACCGATTGACTGGTGTAATGGCAATCCAGACACACGTCACCACGCTTGATCGATCGAATACCCATCTTGGCAGCGATTGCGTTGGCTTCCGGTCGACGATGCAAATCCTCTAACGTTTTGGCATGAGGGGTCTGCAGCCAAACGCGTACTTCATTCTCATGACACGCGGCGCACCGCATCGGGCCAATAACTTTCGTTGGATCGCATTGGGGTGGCTGTGCATTGACCGTTGAAAGTGTAACCATCAGGATTGCAAGCAGTGCACTGGCAAATCGTAAATCACGCATCTAAAACGACCTCCCCAGCACTACCCCCAGCGGTTTTGGGTACGGCAACACAAGGCAGGCAATGCCCTGCCTCGACATCATGCGGCTGTCCCTTCGGATACGCCACTTCGCCGCGGAGGATCTTGGTTTGGCAAGAACCACATTGCCCAGCCCGACAACCCGAACTCATCGAAACGCCGTTCTTGAGAGCGGTATCCAACAGCGTCGAATCCTGCCCTGTCCAATCCACGATCTTCTTGGAGCGGGCAAAATGAACTTGGCAAGCACCAGGGGCCATTGTGGGTGTTGTGTCACTTGTGGACGATGTAGCCCGAGTTGACGCCGAGGTGACGGTCGCCGGCCCAAAAGCTTCGAAATGAATGTGATCCTCCGGTACACCCCACTGGAGCAATTGTTCGAAGAGACTACTCATGAACGCCCCAGGCCCACACATATAGAAGTGAAAGTTTGGTCCCGGCAATGCCCGCTTGATCAGCTCAACAGACACTCGACCGCGAAAATGATAATCACGTCCTTCAACTTCACCCGATTCTGGATCCGAGTAACAATTAAGAACATTGATATTCGAGTGCTGCCTCGCAAGTTCTCGCAAACGATCCTTAAAGATGTGTTCGCCCCCATGCCTTAACCCGTAAAATAACAGCATATCCCGCCGGTCGCCGCGTTGCAGAACCGTCTCGATCATGCTCATCAGTGGAGTAATGCCCACTCCGCCTGCTAACAATATGGCAGGTTCCGTGTTTGAACCATCCAAGAAAAAATCGCCCCCCGGCGCTTTGACATCGATCGTATCACCGATTGCCCACTGCCAATTTACAAAATGTGAAACCCCGCCCTGAGCTTGCGGCTTGCCGTGAATGTCTTTTACCGTAATGCGATAATGCTGCCCCGCGCGAGCCCCATCACTAAGCGAGTAACACCGGGTCTGCGGGTTGGACTGACCTGGCAGCGCGAACTTCAGGGTCAAAAACTGCCCCGGTTTGAATTCGGGCAATGACAAGCCATCTTGCGGAACGAGGTATACGGAGGTCGTTGTCGGAGTCTCCCGCACAAGCTTTTGAACACGAAATTTTCGCCATCCACGCCACGCGGTCGCTGATTCCGGACTGGCAGCCGATTCGGAACCGGCCGACACCAACGTTTGTTGTGCCAGTTGCCGCTGAGTTTCCGCTGCTTGGATTTTCGCGACCAATAATTGGCGCTGAAGCTGCCAGTAACTTCGTTCGTTTACTTGCCTTTGGATACCCGACGATGTCCAAAAGAATAGCTGTGTCAGGCAAAACATGACTAGCAAACCGCCAATGATGACAATAGCCCAATCCATGTGTTTGCACTTCCGTGTCGTGACACCAACGCGGATTCAACCCAGCTGAATCCACCGTCAATGAACCTGTCCGGTAAAATCGGCTAATGGAGAGGCAAAGTTCTTATACTTCGGGCCAGGCAGATCGTGTCGACTGGTCAATGACCGGGTTATTCGGATTGTATCGAATATTCCGATCCCGCAGTTTAATTAAATTGCGCAAGGCGACGAACCTCGGTGATGTCCAGCCATTTTGCTTCGACGTGGCCTATCCTTGCAGTGAACCACCGCTTCAGGCGTCGCGAAGCGGACACATCCATTGTTTTCGACCCATAAGAAGTCATGTACGAACTTGCTTGGCTTAGTCCCCACCAACATCGGCAACTCTGCTTGCAGCCCGGGAAATACGAACTGCGTGGCGATTGCATGGAAACCGGACCAGGTGTCGGCCAGGTACCCGAACCCGCGATTCAACGAATCATCATCGACGACCGCTGGTTGGATTGTCCCCAATTGACACTGACACTTTCCAGCGGTGGTGGCGTGAAAATTGATAACGCCGGCCGACCGATTCTGCTTCCAAGTGGTCGGCGAATCAACGCAGGCCAAAGCCAAACGTTATCCACTCCCGTGCAGTTGGTGATTGGTAAGACCCGACTTTCAATCACGCCTTCCCGGACCAATTGGAGCTTTGACCGTACTCTCCAGGTCCTGACTCGCGACGCGGACGGAAAATCCAGCAAGCGCGAAAAAGGAATGAACACCGCGCCGGCCGCATCGACCCTTGTGCAATGGTTCGACGCCCTCAATCAACTTCAAGCCTCCATGGTTGGCAGTCAAGCCTTTTACGATCACGCCGTCCAGTGCACCTTTGATCCAGCCGGACTGGACATGGGAATGCTGCTGCAACTACAAGAAGACGAATGGCAAATCATCGCCAGTCATGTGCCGTTCCCGGAGTTTGGCCTGGCCTTTCGTCGCGAACTTGTCGAGCGGGTCGCCGAAACTCGCCAGTTGTGGTACCACGTGGGATGTGATGATTTTGACGCCGCCGAGAATCCAGACGCTCATTGGGTCGTCGCAGCGCCCATTTTGGGGCACACCGGTGAAGTGACGGCTGTTCTCTATGCCGTGCGGTTTGAAAGTTCATTCAACAAGCGACACGGTATTCGACCGTTGGAAGCTCACTTTGTTCGATTGGTGGCGGATGCCATTTCTGCCGCCACACGTCGATTGCACGCCCAAGCAGAAGCCGCGCGGGCTCATGTGTTATTGGAGCAAACCTTTTCGCCGCAAGTTGTGCCGCTGCTGGAGCGTGACCCACAGCTACTCGACAGTCGCCAAAGCGAAATGACGGTCCTCTTTGCTGACCTGCGTGGTTTCTCCGCCTTGAGCGAAAAACTTGGACCAGGAATGACCCATCAGCTTTTGGCAGACGTGCTCAATCGCTGGACTTGCTCGATTCAATCCCAACAAGGAGTGGTCATCGACTATTATGGCGACGGCTTAGCAGCATTTTGGAACTGCCCGGTGGCTGTGCCTGAACATCCTTGGCGCGCGTGTCAAACCGCGTGGCAAATGCTGGATGATCTCGAAGCCGTCAATCAAGTCTGGCGGTCCCGACTTCCCTATCCCTTGCAGGTTGGCATTGGAATCAACACGGGCGTCGCTCACGTCGGGAACTCGGGCAGTCAAGGCAAACTCAAGTACGGTCCGCGGGGACACGAAGTGAATTTGGCCAGCCGCTTGGAAAACGCTACCAAGCGATTTGGCGTCCCGATTCTGATCTCGGAATCAACTGCCAAACAAATCGAAGATCGTTGCCTCACACTGCGATTGTGTCGAACGTGGTTACCCGGAATGGAACAGAGCCACCAAGTTTATCAACTATTGGAACGACACCCCAATCACGCGAACGTTCAAGCGGCACGCTCGTACTCACAAGCATTGACCGATTTTGAAGCCGGACATTTTGGGGACTGCATGGAAAAAGTCACTCGGCTCCTCATCGAGCAAGAAGGCGATCGACGATTGGATTATCTGTTGGATCAATTGGAAACGATCTCGCCCCACGATTGGCTGAACCAACTGCATCAGCTCCGACCCAAACGCTCCATCTCAATCGAATCGAACAATGCCCCCATCCCATTTCAAGCTTGGCACTCGCACTTGGCAACTTCGTGCCAATAGCGTCATGATTCAGGATGTGAACTTTAAAATTCTCATTGATGGTGGGTAATGGAGTCGTTAGGCATTGGTCATTCGCCTTTAGTCGTTATTCCGATCACTCTACATGTCGCAAAAAATTCATTGGAGTACCAAACTACCGTTGGGAGTAACGGAAAAGACTGGGAGTCAGTGGATAGTTTCCAGAGACTCGCGGCGGGATTGTCGACGGAACGTTGAGTCTTGAACCCAGGGCTGGAATCGCCTCAACCGGAGCTGGCTGTTGGTCGGGCAATGGCAACTCCGCGGGAGGTGGAGGCAGTTCATCTGGACCTCGTTCCCCCATTTCGTTGACGTCGACCGGCGGATCCAACCGAAACTGCTGTTCCGCTGGTTCGTTCCCGTTGGGATAACGACCGTTTTCCCCGCTTGGTGAAAGAACGCCAGGGTATTCAACGGGAACAGCCAGTCTCCCCAAGGGGCCAATCGATGCAAAACGTTCTTCGACAAATGTAATTCCATGGGTTTCCAAGATTGTACCGGTCTCGCGTTCCAACGCGGCCAATTCCGCGTTGTATTGCACGAGCGCCTGGGCCTCACTGGAAACCGCATTCCCCCAGTCAACCACGGCTTGCAACACGACAATGAACGGTTCTCGGCCTAGCTCAAAATTGCCAGTTTGAATCTTTAGATTCTCGGTCGCGGCTTCACGAACCTTTTGAAAGCGTTCATACTGGGCAAAGAACAGATCAATATTACGAACGCGAATTGCTAGGTTGTGTGCGGCTTGATGCAAACCTTGCTGCAAATTAACCTGGTCACGCTGAATCAAAAGTTCCTGTTGTCGCAATCCTGCCCGAGCGGCCCGCAATCCCAACGGCACCGAGAAATTAACGCCCAACGACCAATCATCAAACCCGGTCCCCCGGATCTCGGATCTGTTGGGCATCGTTCCCTCCAGGCCATTCCAGCGATAAAGCGCGACCGCGTCCAAGCTCGGCAAGGCATCGTTATTGCGAATCAACATTCTCTGTTGGTCCGCTTCCAAAATCAGCTTCAACTCGATGATGTCCGGACGATACTGTTCAGCCAACGCTAACAACTCGTTCCAGTCCCAAGTGATTTTTTGGTCGACCAATGGTGTCGTAGGAATGATCCGATCATTGTCAAACGGGCTCAAACCCAAGACGTTGCGTAACGCCGATTCACGTTGGAGCAAATTACCTTCGGCGACGAGCACGCTGGCTCGAAAATTCTCAATCGCCACTCTCTGTTGCAAGAGTGGGCTAAAGTCCTGGTCGCCGGTCTCCAGCTTTGCTTCCGCTTGCTTGACCGCAAACTCCAACAGGCGTACTTGTTGCTCACGAGCCCACAGTTCGGTTCTGGCCTGCACCAAAGTCCAATAGCCCTGCACAATGCTCTCGACGTGCGATTGCACAGAGTCCTTGAATTGGAAGTAGGAGCGCTCGGTGTCCAATTGGGCGATGACGATTGGAGCTTGATTGACCGCCACCCCGGCGCCCTGCAAAATCGGTTGAGTCAATTGGATCGCCGCGTTCGACTGCAACTGTGGATTTAGCGGCAAACTCAATCCTGGGAAACGATTGTTTCCGCCAATCACGCCGAAGTCGATCACTCCACCCGTCAACATTCGCTTCGACAGATTCATGTTGAAATTGTTGCGGTCGCTCTCGCTACCAACGATCAGTGTTTGAGTTGGATCACCCGGATCCGGAATCGCGCCTGGGCTGTTTCCGTTCAGAAAATTGTTGCTGATGTTCAAATTCGGATCGAACGCTCCCCGGGCCGCGTCAATCCCTGTATTGTTGATCCCGACATCGTAGATCGTGCGACCGGTCGAGTTGGCATTGACCCCGGAAAGAACTCGGACGGCGTCCATATTGCCCAAACTACGGTTTAGGACATCCGAAAGTGACAAGGGAACGGCCTGTGCGTCCCATTGGGGTGAATTGACCGTCGCCGGTGCCTGAGTCCGCGGAATGCCCACCGGCCGCAGCTGTTCCGGTGAGCGAACCGAAAGGGTCCGCTGCTCCGGCATGATCCCCCAACGAATTTCCTGAGCTTGAACCACGGACGCGCAGCCCAAGACCCACAACACACCGATAGGAAGGTAGCGATTGCTCATGTTGTGAGCTATCGAGCGAATTTGGGCGATAATCCAGCCCTACCGGTTGTTTCGGAGCGGTGTCGTCGCGGATCGGTCCGGTTATACCGCCCGTATCGGTCGCAACGAAAAGTACTACCCAGCGAAAACCCTTTTCTAGAAAAAAACACGTTCTGGCGAACGTAGCTACCGGGACGGGCCAGAGAAATTCCACGTTCTAGGCTCTGTCCCCAAAGGGGGCTGACCCTTTGGAGGGCATGTAATAATTTCGGACAAAAAGGCATGACCGGAGAGGGTCAGACCCTTGTGGGACAGAGCCTGGCGAACGCAGGTACGAATAATCGATTACACGGTCTCTTGATGAAGTTCCCGCATCGCGACTTGGAAATCTGGAGTGTCTGCGACGACCGATCCGTCCCGTAAAACGATCATGCGGTTCGCATTTTTCGCGACCGTAGGATCGTGGGTCACCAAAATGACCGTCAATCCTTGTTGCTCGTTGAGTTCACGGAACAGTCCAATCACTTCTCGGCTGGTCTTGGAATCCAGATTTCCGGTCGGTTCGTCCCCCATCAAGATCGAAGGATTTGTCGCCAAGGCTCTTGCGATCGCAACGCGTTGCTGCTGGCCACCCGACAATTGACTGGAGTGATGATAAAGTCGATCCCCTAAACCCACCTTCTGCAACATTTCAACGGCCGTCTTGCGACGTTGGCGACTACTTAGTCCCCGCCGATACAGCAGCGGCAGTTCAACATTTTCAACGGCGGACGTGCGGTTGAGCAGGTTAAAATTCTGGAAGACAAATCCCAATTGACGATTGCGAATTTTGGCCCGTTCGTCGCGCGACATGGTGACGATTTCTTCGCCGTCCAAAAGGTAACTGCCGGATGTCGGTCGATCCAAACAGCCAAGCGTGTTCATCAACGTTGATTTGCCGGAACCGCTAGGCCCGATTAGCGCGACGAACTCCCCGCGTTCGATGTTCAACGTAACCGAGCGTAGCGCGTACACTTCGACCTCACCTAGGTCGTACACTCGTTGGACATCGCGCAGTTCGATTAGAGCCATGTGTATTTCTGCAAAACCAACCTGTGCAGCTATTCGTAGCGCAGGGCTTCAATAGGATCCATGCGGCTGGCGCGACGCGCCGGATAATAGCCAAAAAACACGCCAACTCCGCCAGCGAAAAACAAGGCGACCATGGCTGCTGGGATCGAAATCACGATCGGCCAATCCTGACCAGGATTCAGATAGTTGATCAACAGGGTTGCCCCGACTGAAGCCGAGGTCCCTAATGTCACTCCAATCACACCGCCAATGAGGCTTAGTACAATCGCCTCGACCAAAAACTGTCGCAAAATATCACGGCCACTGGCGCCGATTGCCATGCGAATCCCGATCTCTTTCGTTCGTTCGGTCACGGAAACCAACATGATATTCATGATACCGACGCCACCCACCAACAATGAAATCCCCGCAATGGCCGACAACATCAGCGTCAAGACCCCAGTCACAATCCCAAACGTTTGCGCAATTTCGGTAGTATCTTGAACTCGAAAATCCTTATTTTTTCCAGGATCGATGCGATGACGCTCCAACAGCAATTGATCGATCTGTTGGGTCGCCTCGGCCATCCGAGTAGGCGAAACCGCCGACACCAAGATAGCGTTAACGTTGTCAAAATTGGAACCTTGCAATCGTTTCCGGACCGTTGTATACGGCATCAATACGATGTTATCACGATCATTGCCCACCATGTCGACGCCTTTTTTCTCCAACACGCCGACCACGCGAAAGGGCACATTTTTGACACGAATCACTTGGTCGATCGGGTTACCGGTCTGGAACAATTTGGTGACCACCGTATGACCGATGACACAGACTTTGGCACTGGACTTGATATCGTCTTCGGTGAAAAAATCACCGGCAGCCATCGCCCAGTTCCGCACCAACAAGTAATCTGCCCCGACACCCGATAATTCGTTAGCATTCCAATTGGTGTTGCCATAGATCAGTTGACCTTGAGCCCCAACTAGCGGCGTCGAGGCGAGCACCGCGTCACATTGGCTCGCGATCTCGCGGCTATCCGCGGCGGTCAACGTGACCGTCAACGATTGTCGCACCCCGCCCCGTTGTTGTGACTCCGGGAATACCACAATGACGTTTGTACCCAAGGCCATGAATTGGTTTTGCACCAAGGCACTGGCGCTTTGTCCAATGGAAACCATCGTGGTTACCGCGGCAATTCCAATCACAACGCCCAAGACCGTGAGTGCGGCGCGCATCTTGTTTTTTTGTAAAGCGCGGATAGCCACGCGGAAAGTATCCCAGATCGTCATAGGGCGCTTACTTTTTCACTCCCGTGACCAATTCCATCTCGGTCGTGATTTCACCAGACTCAACAACGGTAAAGCGACTGTCCGAGAAACCGATCTTGACCTCAATGGCTTGGAGTTGGTCATCCTTCACGACCCATACGTGCCGCCGATTCGACACCTTTGGTTTCTTCTTTTCGACGCTCGCGGTTCCTGAGGGTTCGACCTCCGCATCGTCTTCAGCAACACTTTCGTCCGCTTCTACCGTCGGATTCGCCTCGTCATTGCTATTCTGACTCCACTGCGATCCGTCCAACAGTTTGCGGTCCTCTTCGCGGACCCATTCGATGTTCTCTGGATAATAACGCAAAGCCGAGTTCGGAATCTGCACCACGTCTTTGACATTGGCCACTTCAAAGCTCAACTGCGCGGTCATACTTGGTAGCAACTTCAAGTCCGGATTTTCGGTGGCCACCACGACCGGATACGTGATGACATTCTGCAATTCCGTTGCCTCGTACCGTACTTGCTCGATGACACCTTGAAACACTTCATCCGGATAAGCGGAGACCGAAAACGTGACGGGCAGTTTTTCCTCGTACGCCTTGCGAATCAATCCGATGTCCGATTCGTCGACCGTGGCAAACACATGCAATTTCTTACGCAAGTCCGGGGCGACAATGAACAACTCGGGAGTCTGAAACTGCGAAGCCAAGGTTTGGCCCGGGTCGATCTTACGCGCCAAGATCACTCCATTCACCGGCGAGCGAATGTCGCAATAATTCAGATTGGTCTTGGAATTGCTTAACTGAGCGGTGGCCTGCAAGACCGAGGCCTTCGCCACACGCAAACCTGCTTGTTGGGCCGCATATTCCGCTCGCAACCCGTCCATTTCGCGTTCGGAAAGATATCGTTCGTCCTTTTCACGCAACCGCTCACCGCGGTCGAGATTATTCTTGGCCAGCTTAAGCTGAGCCTCCACCCGCGAAACCTCGGCCTCGCGCGTCGCCAACGAAGCTTCATCGCGATCCACCGCAGCTTGATACAACAACGGATCGACTTTGGCCAACAAGTCGCCCTCTTTGACCTCGTCGTTAAAATCAACGTGCAATTCGACGATCGGTCCCGAAACAAACGCCCCAATGGAAACCTTCAAGACAGGTTCAATTTTCCCGGTCGAGTTGATAATTCGTTTGGCGTCCCCGCGAATCACTTTGGCGGTTTCCCACTTCGGCTTGTTTCGCTCGCGGAAATAGTCCCGCGCTGGTTCGTAACCGACCCACCCCAAGCCAACAATGACGAGAACAAACACGGCCAACTTGATCAAGAAACTCATGAATGACTCGCAATATCCGGTCAAAATTGCTAACTGATTTGCCCGCAAACCAGGGGTCGTCCCGAGCTCACTGCACCAGAAAACGCTCTGGTTACAACCGCAATCCTGCCAGTCCGTACCGCAAGAAACCCGCAATCGTTTCAATATTCTGGGCCGACGCCTGCAGCGAAACTGGAACAATTCCAGTCTAATAGCCACTTGAATTCCGGCAACCACCTCAATCCGCCTTCCAGGCTTGTCGCCCGAAATAGCTGAAAATTGCGGATGCTCCCAGGCGCCACGTCGACTTCCATGAAGCTCTCAAGTCCAAAACCGCTAAGTTAAGGTGCATTTACAAGCGCCATGGTCCCGGCGACAACCGGCCGTCGACCGGAGTCGCTAGACCCCGGATTGAGATGATGGCAATTAGAAGGGCCCAACACGCCTGTATATCCGTGGTTTGGCGGAATGAACCACGGATGTATTGGCCTATTCAATTCCATAACTCAGCGGTTTTGGACTGAAGTCAGACCGGGCTATTGGCGTTGCAAATAATCTTTGACCGACCGCCGCGTCATGAAAATACATGTGAGGGCGGGATAAATCAGACAACCCAACAGGATAAGCCCTCCCATAATCACCATCATACCCGCCTGCTGAGCAATCCTCGTCGGCATATCGTTACTGTTCATAAGCATGCTCCCAGTATAAAGCTGGAAGACGATCGAAACGACGTTTAGGATAATGGACGCGACGCTGTAGCTTACAGAAAGGTCCCGCCCCTTCTCTTTACCCATCAGCAGGAGAATGCCAGCCGCGATCAAGACCAAAGTCAACACAGCCCCAATGACGACGACAAAAACCTGGTACTGGGTATATCCCGTTTGTTCATAGATGGCCAAGAGCGTATCATTCGCCCGATTTGCACGGATGAGCCCCGGATGGTCAAACTGCGGGTCCATTGCGTCCATTCGGCTTCTTGCCGTGACCAACATCGCCGTAAGCCAAGCCAGCCACAGGAAACTAAAGAACGCGATGACGAGATGAAAAATCCCGAAGATCAATATGGAAGCCGGCTTACCTGGTCCCCTTTGGACGAACTGGCCAGACGGGAAACCGCCATATGGTTGGCCGTAGGACGGCTGTGCCGGATACCCGGAAGGGTTTTGGAATACGGGTGGCTGACCAGGATTCACAGGACCAGACATGGAATTGCTCCCCGGAAAATTACAACTAACCTAAAAGTTCAAAAATAAGAACCAGCGATCAAAAAACGCCGAACAATACGAACCAAATGCTACGGCCCAGTCCCGACAACCAAAAATAAATGGTGCGAAATAAGTTGCCTGTCGTGATAGCGGCGAGAGGACTCGAACCTCCACTCCCAGAGGGAACTTGATTTTGAATCAAGCGCGTCTGCCATTCCGCCACGCCGCCGAATGTGGGACTCATTGTAGATGAAGACTTCGCAATCCTTCAAGCCCCCTCCACGGTCTTCGTTCTTTTGAATTTTGCTACTGATTTCGGAGCAATTGCAACAAGTTGCCGCGCATCGCCCACCGTCCAATCCAACGAGCGGCAATCCAACCAATCGTGGCAATCAATCCAATGGCCCCCAACAGCCACCCCAACGGTAGATCCGCTGCACCAACCCACAAATGTGGTGTTACACCAACCGCTGCACTGATCAATCCCGCCCCAAAACCCAACGCAAGCAACCACAAGGTCTCGCGAGTCACCAAACTTTGGATGCGAGACTTGGAGAACCCCAATGCCTGCATCAAAGCGAGCTCGCGGCGGCGTTCTAAAATGGAACGGAATTGGGCCACAACCAATCCCACGGTCCCCAATAACAATCCCAAAGAACCGAGACTCTGAAAGGCACTTAAATACGTGTTTTGGACTGCTAAGTAATTCGCCAAGACATCTTCGGCTCGCCTTATTTGCCACCCCGAGTCCTTCAAGGCTCGGCCCAGAACCTGCAACTCCCGCCCACCGGATTCAGATTCACCGTCAACCAAGAAATAGCGACTCCCGGCATTTCGGGGAAAAAGTCGAACGAAATTTTGCTCCGAAATCAGCAACACACCCTGCAAAACCGAATTGTCCAATAACCCGACCAATTCAAACTCCACTTCGCCAACGCCGGGGTACTCGATCTTGAACCGAGTGCCGGGCAAATAGACCTTCAGACTGTACCACGCAGTGTTCTTGTCGATCACGACTGGAATTGCATTTGCCGAAGCCTCGTTGTTTAAAAGCCGCCAAGGGTTTTGTCGGGTTTCCGAGTCGCTTGCGGTGTGGGCCACCCAGGCAAACGACTTGACTCCCGTTTGTTCAAAACGGTTTATAAAAGAATCGGCAACTCCCAAGACTTGCGGTTGTCCGGCTTGAAACGGGTTATTGCAACTGGCGTGCTCCCCATCGTGAAAGCGAAACCCATACACTTGGAGTTCCGACGTGGCGTTGTCTTCGGAGCTCTCGACCTGGTCGCGCGACAACCAATCCCGACGAACGTCTGCTGAGTTCAAATCCTGCAGTATGCCCGTGTCGGTCTGAACCACATAATCGAACCCAGCCGTTCCGCGCTCCGTTGGACTGAGTCGAAACGCCGAGACCGCCAATATCAAAAACGTCGCGATTCCGACGAGCCCGATGATCAACAGACTCCGACCCGGCTGTCTCGCCAAATTCAAACGCCCCAAATCGGACCATGTCAGTTGATCGCCAGCGCCCGGCTGAACCAACCGAGCATAAATCCACGACAAAACTCCCAATAACGCCAACATCCCCCCCATCATAAATGCCATGGCTTGCGCATCGCCCGTCGCCACAATTCCAGCCAAGGACGTGCCAATCGCGAGAACCAACAAGGTCCGATAAGTTATCGGCTGGAACCACCAACGCGACCGCCCACTGGCGCCACTTCCACTCTCCCAGCGACCACCTAACAAAGCGCGCGCGGGCACGATCGCGGCTTGGCGAATTGACCAACGAATAACCAATGCGGACACCAACAAGCCGGCCACACTACCGATCACGATACTGCGCCAGGTCCAATGCAGATTCAAAAACGGCGATGATACCGCACCCACCCAAGCCGTCCGCAATAACCAAATCATCAAACCTGCGTACGCAACACCGGCAATCGACCCAACGGTCACGCCCCCAACCGATGCCACAACCGACTCCGCCCACCACAACCGGCCGACTCGAGTCGCAGTAAATCCAACGGCCAACCACAACCCCAGTTCTCTCGCCCGCTGTTGCAAACCTAAACGAACAAACAAGAACAAGAGCAACAACGCCGAGATCATCACAAACATACTGAACAATAAAAACAGCACATCAAACGGTGTTGAACCTTGTGAGCCCATGAGTCCTTGCATCTTCACCGGGAGAACTTGAAACCCCGCGTCTGACCATTGTTGGGACATCGCATCGACCAAGCGCTGCTCCAGCTCCGGTAACGACAATTGCCCAGCGGGAATTCGATAACTTGTCAGTTGCCCAAACCTGCTGGACCACAACGCTTGCCCATCGGACAACGCCAGAAATCCTTTCGGTGTCGTGCGGTAGTTTTCCCAATAGTCGTCATCTTGCGGCCGCATGTTGCTGGCCGTTTCAAACGGTAAATCCCAGGCATCGATCGAAACCGCATCCGTCACTCCGGGAACCTCGGGAGTCAGCCACGGATCGTTCGCGGTCGTCGGCGCCTGTGCGAACTCGGCGGGAATTGTCTGCCGACCTTGGCTGCGATAGGGTTGCACAGGCGCGGTCAATGCAGCAATCCCGACCAAACGAAATTCGGCCTCGCGTTCCACTTCTTCCGCGTCCACCGTCTCGGGCTCGTAATACCGGATCCGAATCATCTCGCCGACTTCCAGACCCAAGTCCTCGGCGGCCCAACGGTTGAGCACGATTTCACCTGGCTTCAATTCGGACACCGTTCGTCCGTCCATCAGCGTGAACGAGAAAGACGCATTTGATTCCAAGGCACTAACCATCGAGAACGGGATGCCCGGCAGCGACCTTTCAGCCGATTGAATGTCGTTGGCCAAATACGTCAGTACCGATTGTTGTTTCAATCCCGCAAGTGCCGCTTCCAATAACTTCTGCTGCGATGCATCGATCATCATTCGCGACGACGACACACTGTAGTAGTCCAAGGTCCCTTGCTGTACATGCGTGATCTTGACACCGGCATCCAACAGCGATGGACGAAAGGACTGAAACGCGACGTCCGCTGCAGCCTTGGTTGCTGGGCCCAGACTTGCTTGGCGACCGAGCAACAACGCATTTACCAAAAGACTATCGCCCCGACTTTCACGCGTTGCTGCCGGAATCACTCGCTGGGCATTTCCCAAACCGATAAATACATTCGCAGGGACTTCCGTACTCGGTGACAAACCCAACCGACCAAGACCGAAGTCAGGGACAATGCCCACAAGCTTGAGCCGCGGCAGCGAGGTGACCGCATCGTGTTTGGTCGCTAGGAAACTCTCGGCGGGCACGTCCGCGACTTTGCCAATGCGAACGGTTAGCAAAGTACCTATATCAGTCGCTCGCAAGCCTAATCGCTTTGCAGCCGTGGCATTGATGACAATCTCATTTTCCTGAGGCACGAGAAATGGTTCGGGCCCCCAATGCAACGGAGCAAACGAGGCATCCACACCCCAGATGGCAACCGACGTCCAGTCCAAAGCCAAACGATCGACCGCCTGCCCCTCACGATTCATCGAGGCAGGATTCGCCGTCGCCGATTTCGCGATCTCCACACGACCGGCCGGACGCTCGACGACTTCCAAGGTCGCCGTCGGAAAATGCAACGTCGGACAGCATTGCTCAAATACCGTTTGAAACTCTGGGGTTGCCGCCCAATCGGCTGCCACTTTTTGGTCCATCATCGACGTGGACAACACGACGTGGTCAATTGGTCCTAGCCGCTGCCACGTGAGGTCACGCAGCGAACCGCGCATGCTGTCGCCTACCGACAGGGCCCCCGTCAGCACGGCGGTCGTAACGGCAACGGCCAACAATGTCGCGAGATGCACTTGCCAATAGTGACGCAAACCGCTGATGATGACGGACCATAAATTCATTGACAACTCTCTCGCAATCGCTCCAACGTGTAAACGCCGGAGCTATGACCATCGCTAAACTGGATGTTGTAAGCGTAATTGCCCGCCGGTGTCATCCGAACCACCGTAAGTGGTTGCAACTCCGCGTCGCTGACGATTTGAAGCAACTTCACGCCCGAACTTGTTTTCTTCCGGTCAGCGGCCTGTTTCTCTCGGCAAGTTGCACATGGGCAACCGTCCCGCAACTGCCGAGCCGTCAATGACTGCGTCCAGCCATCGCTCCACTGAATTTCCAGCGATCGTCCACCATCCTGTTTCACCAGCCCGACCGGAACCGTGTCCATTAATGTTGTTTCCTCGTCCCTGCGTTCCACTGGTCTCTCGCGGCCCCCTCGCCGATGTTATAATCAAAACAGGCTTGGTCTGTTTTGGCTACCCAGGAAAGCCGAAAAACCACGACGGAGTTCCCATCATCATGCAAAAGCTGCGTTTCCGCGAGTTCGCTTTCGTTTTGGTTAGTGGTTTGTTGGCCTTCGGTTGCCTGAACGGCCATGTCTCCATCGTCCACGGACAAATCCCAACTGGCGAGACTTACGCCGAACAACGGGAGCAGATGGTCCGGCTGTTTCTTAAGGGCGCTGGGATCAAAAGCGAGAAGGTTCTCGAGGTCTTTCGCAAAACCGATCGTCACGAATTTGTCCCGGCGGACATGAAGCCCTACGCGTATCGCGATGCCGGTCTGCCAATCGGTGATGGCCAAACAATCTCTTCGCCATTCATCGTGGCTTACATGACCGAAGTTCTCGATCCACAACCCTCCGATCGTGTCCTCGAAATCGGCACCGGCAGCGGCTTCCAAGCCGCGATTCTTAGCCCTTTGGTCAAAGACGTCTATTCGATCGAAATTGTCGAACCCTTGGGTCGGCGAGCGGCCGAAACACTGAAGCGATTAAATTACCAGAACGTTTTTACGAAAGTGGGCGATGGCTATTTGGGTTGGCCGGAACACGCTCCATTCGACAAAATCATCGTTACCTGCTCGCCCGAGAACGTTCCCCAACCTTTGATTGATCAATTGAAAGAAGGCGGTCAAATTGTCGTTCCGGTTGGCGAACGGCACCAGCAGACGTTGTATCTCATGACCAAGAAAGACGGCAAACTGGAAGGCAAAGCCTTACAGCCAACCTTGTTTGTGCCAATGACCGGGGCCGCGGAGGACAGGCGAGAACTCTTGCCCGACCCGGCCAACCCGACCTTGCTTAATCCCGATTTCGAAGAGGGTAATGACGAACAAGGTCACGTGCGTGGTTGGTACTACCAACGACTGGGAACGTTGGTCGAAGCGCCGGATGCTCCGAGCGGCCAAACTTTTGTTCGCTTTGAAAACGACCTGAACAACCAGGCTTCCCACTTGATGCAAGGATTTGCCATCGATGGTCGCCAAGTCAAACAAGTTCGATTGAGCGGAAACTATCGTGGAACCAACGTCACCGTTGGACCAGACAAGAATCAATTGGCTCAGATTGCCATTACGTTTTACGATGAAAACCGCGCCGAAGTGGGGTTTGGATTCATTGGTCCCTTCCGCGGCACAAAAGGCTGGAGCCCCTATTCGAAGATCATCCGTGTCCCAGTCGCCGCTCGCGAAGGTATCGTCCGAATCGGGATGTTCGGCGGGACCGGAACCGCGGACTTCGACAAAATTCAAATCGAGAAATACGGCGGGAACTGAGCATCTATCCCGACGATGTTTCGACTCTACTCCAGCGCAGGGAGCTAACCGGTTAGAAAAGCATGATCGAGCGGGTACCCAATCGACCATGCGACTTGACGCGAGTTGGAAATGGAAAGAGGCTCGTATTTCAGCACATTCGTGCAGGTGCCGGTTCATCACCTTCAAAAAAAGAGTCCGCCGGTCGTCGTGTAGACCGGCGGACTTTACTCAATCGCCCGCAACTTCCAAGGCGAGATTCGCCGGCGAGATAAACGACCGCCAGCTTTCATACTTCGGATTGTCCAGCTTCAACCGCAACAACGGGTTCTGCTTCGGTCGCACGGGTTTCTTCAGCAGTTTCATTCCCGCCTCGGTCGGCAAACGATCTCCCTTGTGCCCGTTGCAACTCAAGCAGCAACTCACGACATTATCCCAACTGGTCGCACCACCTCGCGAGCGTGGAATCACGTGGTCAAAGCTCAATTGGCTCAGTGGAAACACGTTGCCGCAATATTGGCAAGTGTGATCATCACGGGCAAACAGGTTCCGACGATTGAAGCGTAGTGTCTGACGCGGAACCTTGTCGTAGTTCATCAACCGCATCACACGCGGCACACGAATTGCAAAGTGGACGCTATGAATCACATCGTCCTCTTGCCCGTGTTCCGCCATCAGACTACTGAGTTCCAACCAACTTTCGAAACTGTAGTTGAAGTACTGTCCGTTTTCGACATCGATGACTTCGGCCAAGTCGCGATACAACAAGACCAACGAACGACGAACCGAAATGACATGAATTGCCATGTAGAATCGATTGAGGACCAACACGCTTCCATCGAGCGGCGACCCTCGGTGCGAACCATTGCTCATCGATCATTCCCTTTCTCGAACCACCATTGCTGCGGCGGCAATCCCGCAGTTTGGAATCAAGCTCGAGCGAACATTGTATACAAAATCGTGACGCTCCACCACAAAGGACACCCGATTTAACCGCAAGTTCATATTGACGGTCAACAAAGTCGCTCCACTTGAAATCGCCGCCCTGCCCTGCGGGCCGTTGACGAAATGTACGTCGCCAGTCCCCTGGCGGCTCAAACACCAAGGGAAACAATGTACGTCGCTAGTCCCCTGGCGGCTTGTCCCTTCGGTTGCCATTCACTCAATAATCCTGCGACATCCGCGTGATTCGCCTTTGTTTTGCGTCGTCTCCTATTGTTGGAGGGAGGCCCCGGAAGTCGTATAATCGCCCGACGCGCCTGGTTTGGATGCCCCGGGTTCGCGATTATTCACGGAACATTGCAGGAAAATGGAATGTCGAATCGACCTTTTGTTCATTTACATTGCCACAGCCATTACAGCCTTTTGGACGGGGCCGGCTCGATCAAGAAACTGGTCGCCCGAGCCAAACAGCATGGCATGAATGCCCTGGCACTTACCGACCACGGAAATCTACACGGCGCCTTGGAGTTCTACCGAGCGTGCCGCGACGAGGGACTCAACCCGATTATTGGCTACGAAGCCTACATTGCTCCCGGCAGTCGCTTCGAACGAGGTGGAGGAACATCCAAGGACAACAGCTATCACCTGACACTACTTTGTCAAAATCAAACTGGCTTCAAAAACCTTGTGAAAATGGCCTCCGCCGCCAGCCTTGAAGGATTTTATTTCAAACCTCGAATCGACAAAGAACTGCTCGAGGCCCACCATGAGGGTATCATTTGCCTTAGTGGCTGTGTCTCGAGCGAATTCAATCGAGCCATTCTCAAAGGACAGCCGAACGAAAAGAAACACTTGGCGGAAGCGGCCGAGGTCGCCGCTTGGTTCCATAAATTGTTCGGTGATCGGTACTTTATTGAGATCATGAACAATGGCGTTGAAATTCAGAAACTCGCGCTCCAAGGCTCCGTGGAACTGGCGAATTCGATGGGCCTGCCCTTGGTGGCCACCAGCGATTGCCACTATGTCGATCAAAGTGATTGGGCGGCCCAAGACGTGATGCTCTGCATCAACACGGGCAAGTTTCGCTCCGATTCCCAACGCATGCAGATGGATGGACACGAATACCACCTGCGAAGTCCGGAAGAAATGTACTCCAAGTTCACGGGACTGGAAGATGCCGTCGCCCGCAGTCAAGAAATTGCCGATCGTGTCGATATTGACCTCGAGTTGGGCAAGCGTCACTTCCCGGTCTACTACCCACCTGACAATAAAACCCCGGACGACTACCTTCGCGAACTCTGCTTGAAAGGACTCCGCGAACGCTACGACGGCAACGAAGAAATGATGCCAGGCGGTGAACTCAGTTCGGTCGTGACCGAGCGCCTGGATCGAGAACTGCGGGTCATCAGCAAACTCGGCTTTCCCAACTACTTTTTGATTGTCTGGGACTTCGTGCAACATGGACGCGAACGCGGCATCCCGGCGACGGCTCGTGGCAGCGGTGTTGGCGCACTGGTTTGTTATGCTCTGTACATGAGTCACGTTTGCCCGATCAAGTACGGCTTGCTATTCGAACGATTTCTGGATGAAAGCCGCGTCGAAGCTCCTGATATCGATATCGACTTCTGTAAAGATCGACGCGGCGAAGTGATCCGCTACGTCAAAGAAAAGTATGGCGAAGCCAATGTCGCTCAAATTGGGACCTTTGGTACCATGGCTGCTCGTGCGGCAATCAAAGACGTCGGCCGAGCATTGGGCATACCATTGCCCGAAGTCAATCGCATTACCGGAATGATCCCCGAGGAACTCGGCATCACTTTAGAAAAAGCCTTGTCACAAAGCGAAGAACTCAAAACCGCCTACAACCAAGATTCGGATGTGCGTGAATTGGTCGACTTTGCGATGAAGCTCGAAGGGCTGGCTCGGAATGTTGGTACTCACGCCGCAGCAGTTGTGATCAGCGACAAACCACTGACAGAATATGTTCCATTGACGAAGGTTTCTGGCAAGGATGATGTGATTACCCAATGGTCGATGGGGGATGTCGAAGCGGCCGGCCTGCTGAAGATGGACTTCTTGGGCCTCCGCAACTTGACCATCCTGCGAATCGCGATCGACATGATCGAACAAAGCACAGGCAAACGCATCGACCCACTCAAGTTTCCTCTGGACGACGCGGACACGTATGCCCTGTTGCAACGCGGGGAAACCAAAGGCGTGTTCCAGTTGGAAAGCGGTGGCATTCGCGATCTGCTCACCAAAATGAAACCCGACGGTTTCCATGACATCATAGCCACCAACGCCCTGTACCGACCCGGTCCCTTGGAAGGCGGGATGGTGCAGCAATACATCGAAGTCAAACATGGTCGAAAAGCCGTCCATTACTTGCACCCGATCTTGAAAGACATCCTGGAAGAAACTCACGGGGTCATGGTCTACCAAGAACAGGTGATGCAGATCCTCAATCGGTTGGGCGAAATAGAGTTGCCTGATGCGTACAAATGCATCAAAGCCATCAGCAAGAAAAAAGAAAAGATCATTGCCGCCAATCACGATCAGTTCATCAGCGGAGCGGTCGCGAAAGGATTGAAGAAATCGGACGTCGAAGAATTTTGGCAAATGATTCTGAAGTTTGCCGGCTATGGGTTTAATAAGTCGCATTCCACGGCCTATGCCCTGATTGCGTATCAAACGGCCTATCTCAAGGCTCATTATCCGGTCGAGTTCATGGCGGCGTTGTTGACCGGCGATATTCCGGGACGCAACTTTACCAAGAAAGACTCGTTGGTTGAACACTTGGAAGACTGCCAACGGATGAACGTGAAGGTGGTCGCTCCCAGCGTCAACTCACCGGCCGTCGAGTTTGTCGTCCATGAAGGCACGATTCTGTTTGCCTTGTCCGCTGTGAAAGGCTGTGGCGGCACGGCCGCCGAAGCCATCGTCCGTGAATTCCGCAACGGAGGACCTTTTAAGGACATCTTCAATTTTTGCGAACGCGTTTCCTTGAGCGAGTGCCCGCGATCGTCGCTCGAAAGTTTGCTCAAGTCCGGATCGTTTGATTGCTTCGGTGCGCGGCGGAGTCAAATCGAAGCCGTTCTGGAACGTGCCATACAAGCGGGTCAATCCGCGGCCGCCGATCGCCGCAGTGGCCAATTGAGCTTGTTTGGCGACATGGACGAACCCGAAGCGGAAGTCGCCAAAGTAGTGTTGCCAGACATTCCGGAATGGGACGAACGGGTCCGTCTCAATCACGAGAAAGAAGTTTTGGGTTATTACTTATCGAGCCATCCCTTGGCCCAATTCCAAGACAAACTTCGCAAGTTCTGTTCGCACACCACCACGAATTTGGACGGTGTCAAAGACCGAGAAGAAGTCTTTATGGGAGGCATGGTCGCCTCCATCAAGATGGCCCATGTCAAAAAGGTTCGCGAGCCAGGAGCACCCACCAAATACGCCATGTTCGACTTAGAGGATGTCGAAGGCTCGATCCGTTGCATTTGCTGGCCGACCGACTATGCCACGTGTGGACCACTGATTCAAGCCGATAGTGTCGTCATCATTCGCGGCGTGTTGGATCGGCGCGGCGGCGATGAGGCCAACTTGGTCGTGAACCAATTGATCCCAATCGAAGGCCTGGACGAAAAATTCACCACAGGCGTTCGCCTGCATTTGGACGAAGAGAGTCATGGGCTAGACGGCGCGGAAAAAGCCTACCAGATTCTGCGCGGCTATCCGGGCGACCTGCCGTTGGAGTTGGTCATTCGCTTGCTGGATGGCCGCATTATTCGCGGCAAATCCCATCGTCTAAAGTTGCAACGCAACGAAGAAATGCAACAACGAATTGATTCACTCCTGGGCGTTGGATTTCTGCAATACAACTTGGATAAACCCAAACCCGCCAAGCCCGCTCCGAAGGGAAACCAGTATCGTCGCAACAGCGGCTCTTAAACAACGGCCTGACGAATGACCAGAGTTCGCTCGGTTCGCACCCCGCAACAACTCCGCTCAGATGCGTTGGCCATCTGGACGGCCGGCGTGCGCGCCGTGCAAGGATTTCGCTTGGTCACCGAACAATTGGTCATCGACGACCACTGGCTTGGACTGCCAGAACAAGATCTCTGGATTGACCTGCGGACGACTCGTAAGATCTTTGTGGCGGGCGCCGGCAAGGCCACGGCTTCGATGGCTCGTGGCGTCGCGCAAGTCTTGACTCCACAACCCGTCGAGCGCCTCGACGGACACGTACAGATTCCGGAGGAGGCTGATTTTGATCTCAATGCGACCTCCGTTTTCGGAGCGATTGATCTCCGCTCGACCTTGGAGAATGGCGAACCGACCGTAGCGGTTCCAAACTGGTTGAAACTCTATCACGTCCGTCCAGCGGGCAGCAACTTGGTGACCGATGCGGCGGTGGGTAAGACAAGGGAGCTATGCCAGAAGCTTCAAGGTCTTGGCCCCAATGATGTTTGTTTGTTTCTGCTTTCCGGGGGTGCTTCGGCCCTTTTGTCCGCACCGGTCGCGGGGCTCTCGTTTGCAGAAAAAAACCAAGTCACACGATTTCTCTCTTCGGTCGGGGCCCCAATCGAAGAACTCAACATCGTTCGATCCGCGCTTAGTGTCATCAAAGCTGGTGGATTGGCACGACACTGTCGAGCTGGTCTTCTGGTGACGTTGATCGTGTCGGACGTGTTGGGGGACCCCTTACCGAGCATTGGCTCCAGCCCAACTTTTACTGATGGACGGACGACCGCCGAACGAGCCTCCCGCGCGATGGATGTATTGCGTGCCTACGACCCACATCGCAAAAACTTGCCACTGGCCGTGTATGGCTCCCTGGACCGACTAATGCAGCCTTCACAAGCCACCAACAAAGCTCCAACTGGCCACGCCAACTGCGAGTTCGTCGTACTGGGCAATACAGCGACCGCCGTCGATGCGGCCGGTATCGAAGCGGAGCGACGCGGGTACTCGCACGCCATGCACGTCCAACCGCCACAGATGCCAGAACAAGGATCGGCGGCACCGTCCGCCGAGTCGAACGGCATCCAGTGGGCGGACTGGTTATCCGACATGAACCAACAAGCCGGCCCCGATTGTTTGATCGTTGGCGGCGAATCGGTCGTTGATTTATCCGGCGCCCTTCCCGAATCACGCGGTGGCCGAAATCAACACCTCGGGTTAGCCGCACTCGAACATTGGGAACGCACCCAAAACAAGGATTGGCAGCGCGGCGAAATCTGCTTTGTCAGCGGCGGGACCGACGGCGAGGACGGGAATACCACGGTCGCCGGCGTTTGTCTGTCACCGGAACTTCGCGAACGATGCTCGCATGAGGAGTTGGATATTCGCGCGTACTTGGACACCAAAAATAGCTACAACTACTTCCGCCAAACCGGCGGGCTCCTCATCACCGGCAACACACAAACCAACGTCTGCGACCTACAAGTCGGCGTTGTCCGGCAACGTCTGGCTAGTTCTTAAACGACAGGAACGTTCTATTGTTGAACCCAGGATCACGTGGTCGGCAAACAATTTCGCAACAATAGGCCGATGAAAATCGTTACGCCGCGCGGCGTGTTTGCCGTTCGTTTCGGGCGACACTCATCACGGGCTTCTTATCACGCAACTCCTGATCTTGTTCCGGAATTGGTTGCGGGAGACCGTGGTTGAGTTCCCATAACCGAGCCTGCTTCGTAAACGAATAAAATGCGGCCAACATGGCTAGTTGAACGCCGGCTTTCCCGTTCAAAAATCCCAACTGAAAAAAATACTCCCGTACGAAACGAAAGATCGGGTTCAAAAACAATCGCAGATACGACGTGTCCCGTCCTGCCTCATGCCATTGCTCGGCTTGCAGCTTGGTATAACGATGAAACTTCTGGAACACTTGATCGTAGTCCCAGCACGTGTAATGCAGCATCTTTTCGTTCAACACGCCCACGCGACCAGTCGAAAGCTGCACTTCACCATGATCGCTGGGGCCAACATAACGTCCCAAGTCGCGGCGAAACAAGCGAACCACTTTGTCGGTACCCGAATCTCCATACGGAACCGGATGCCCCATGAAATGATTCGCTCGGTAGATCCAGTACCCATCGCATGTCGGCGCTGCCACCGTGTTCAAGATCTCCGTTCGCAACGGCTCCGTCAGCCGTTCGTCGGCATCCAGTAAAATGATCCATTCGTGCTGGGCCTGTGGAATCGCCCAATTCTTGAAGTCACCGCTGGTGCGATACTCGCGTTCGATCACGCGAACGTTGTCGAACTCGCGGGCAATGTCCATCGTGCGATCGGTCGAACCGGAATCGGCAACCACGATTTCGTCGCAGATGGGAGCCAAGCTCTCCAAACACTCCCGAATGTTTCGCTGTTCGTTCTTGCAGGGGATCAGCCCCGTAATTTTTGGTCGCATCGTCCACTCCTCAGTCGCCGCTTCTCAGTGGCCAAAGAGTACCGGACAACGTCGAATTCGGTCAACAGCAAGCTGGACCACCGATCGCCTGACGCCAACTATGCTGCTAGCAGCCTGCGGTTTGCAAGTCGAACATGCCCAACGCTCGCGTAGGACTTGTCACGAAATAAATTCCCGATTTCATCACTCATTTCTTAGCAACGTGGGAAGCAAAGTCGATCATTTGCCTGGCTGGCGGACTGCCCACGGATGGCAATGCCGATCTGCGGATGAATACGTTAGCTGCCTTGCGGTTGCGATAGGAACACTGTCAACGTAGGATCTAGGAAGTTGGACAATGGCTGTCGGTCAGGCAAGTTCCCGCCGACGGTTCATCCGCAGTTCGGCCCTCCCAAATCGGGAAGTTATTTCAGGACGATTCTTTAGGACGCGGCATACTGCTCGGCGTACTGGACCGCCCACAAATCGATCTGTTCGCGCAAGGTGTCCAAGTTCGCATCGACAATTGGATGATAGACGTTGCGGTTCCAAGTCTCGCGATTGCGGATGGTCGCTTTTGAAGCCAAATCCACCAAGTAATAATCGTTCATCGGCCGGACAAAAATCTCCAACCGACTGTAGTGGTTCTCGCGCTGTTTTCTGGTCAACAACAAATCATCACGAAAAATAGCCGCCCCCCAGCCCTTCTCACCGAACAAAGACTCGATGTTGAACCCTGGCAACTGATCCACCACTTGCTTCAAGACGACTTCAATATAGTTCGACAATTCCAAGCGATACTTGTTGTGGAGGTTCTTGAGCTTCTCGGGGGTCAATTCATCGGCCCCGTCAGATTTCTTGTCCGAACCACGCTGAGTACCGCGATGAATGGCGTCTTGCAGCCGTTTCTGAAAGTCCATCGCGTTATTGATCCTGTTCGGTTTTGGGGGCTAACTTCGCGAATTGAAACAAGTCCGAAAACGAGCGCAGCGGCTCCGTTCCTTGGACCATACCTTCCGTGAGTGGTGTCGCCGGATGGTTCGGTTTGCGACCAAAATGTCCAGTCGGCCGCTGACGTGCCTTCGGGCGATCGCTGCGACGGGATGAAGATTCACGCCCTGTACCCGATTGTCCCGAAGAACCGTGCGACGAAGATCGTTGCCCAGATGATCCTTGCCCAGATGATCCTTGCGCCGAAGGTCTTTGTCCCGCAGGTCTTTGTCCAGAAAAACGTTGGTGCGGCGTTTTTTGTCCGGACGGTGGTGAGGCGGTTGTTCTCGGCCCCGCTGTTTTGGGCCGAGGAGCCGCTGGAGGATGCCCCGCCTCAACACGCGCGTCCCGGTTGACCGCTTCTTGCCTGGCAACTTTGTTCGGCCGCGAATGATTTCGTGAATCCGGTTCGGGGTTCGCAGGCGATTGCGGATCGATCGCCGTCAAGGACACTCTACCCCGCTTGCGGTCTATGGATTGAACCCAGACATCAATGATATCGCCCACCCCATAATACTGGTGCGGATCACGCACGTATTCACGAGCCAAATTGCTGATGTGGACCAACCCGCTCTCGCCAATCCCGATATCAACAAACACACCGAAATCAACCACGTTCAAGACTTGCCCCTTCAATCCCATTCCGACGGACAGGTCCTGAACCTGCAAAATTCCTTTGCGGAAGATGGGCGTGGGCATCTGTTCTCGAGGATCACGACCCGGGCGGCGCAACGCCTCCAAAAGATCTCGCATCAAGTGTTCGCCGATCGGTGGATCGGCAACCGGTGGTTGCGCGAGCAACGCATTGGTGTCGATGCGGTCCAATTTCTTGGCCCAATCATCCAACGTTATTTCGCGCGCCACCACGGCGGCGACATCCGCAACTTGGGCCCCCGAACTTTCCAACAAGGCCTGGGCGATTGGATAACTCTCCGGGTGAACCGCGGTGGCATCCAACGGCTGGTCGCCACCGACGATCCGCAAAAAGCCCGCACACTGGACATAGGTCGCAGGGCCAATGCCCGCAACCGACAGGAGCTGCTGTCGATTGGCGAACGGTCCATGGCTGTGGCGATATTCGATAATTCTCCGAGCCGTGCCTTGGTTGAGTCCCGCGACGTACTGCAGTAAATCGACACTGGCCGTATTCAGATCGACGCCTACATAATTGACACACGACTCGACCACTTCGGCCAAAGTAGATTCCAAGTGTTTCGACTTGACGTCGTGTTGATACAGCCCAACGCCAATGTTCGCCGGGTTGATTTTGACCAATTCACTCAGAGGGTCCAACAAGCGCCGACCGATCGAAATAGCGCTGCGCACGGTCGGTTCCGCATCCGGAAACTCGCTTTGGCCCGTCTCGCTTGTCGAATAAATACTGGCACCGGCTTCGTTGACGATCACGTAACACACTTCGCGACCCGTGCCGTTGGATGCCAAAAACTGGGAGACCAATTCTTCACTTTCACGACATCCAGTCCCGTTCCCGATCACGATGACGCCAATCTGATGTTCAGCAATCAGAGCCTGAATCTTCTGGCGCGCCAATTGTTTTTTCTCGTCACGGCCTACAATCGAAATTTTGTCGGACGTAATGAAGTTGCCGCGTTCGTCAATCACCGCCAAGGTGCAGCCACTCTTGAGTCCCGGATCAATCGCTAACAAACGCTGTCCGGTGGTCGGCGGCTGTAGCAATAAACTGCGCAGGTTCGTGGAGAACACTTGGACGGCATGCCCTTCGGCTTTTTCGGTCAGCTCGCGGCGCACCTCCCGCTCAAACGAAGGGATCAAGGATCGCATCAGCAACTCTTTGGCTGCTTCTTCCATCAACGATTTGAGTGGGTGAGATTCGGGAACCACTTCACGGCACATCTGCTCCAATAACAGTGGCTCGCTGAACTCCACGCGAACCCGCAGTTGCTTGCTGCGTTCGCCGCGATTGATCGCCAAAATTCGATGCGGCAACAAGCGACGTAAGGGCTCTGAGAAATTAAAATATGCGCGAAACAACACGTCTTGGCGACGTTTCTTTTTCCGCTTACGTCGGCGACCTACCGGCCGATCGTCGGCCTTCAATTCCACGGTCGCCTCGCCGACAGGTGTTGTTTCCACGGTTGTCGGTACTTCGGACGCGACAGCACCTGCCGACTCCGTCAGTTCAGGACTTGTGTCGGCCGCGATCTGTTGACACCGCAAAACACCGGTCTTCCATGCCGTTCGGCGCAAGTACTGTTTGAGTTTCAAGTGATTTGAAAAATACTCTCCCAGTAACGACTTCACACCGCGCAAAACGACGTCGCGTTCCAAAGGTTTTCCCGAAGCATCGACCGATTGAGCCACTTCGTGTTCAAAATCGGCTTCCGTCAATCCCTGCAAGTAAACGGCTTCCGCCAAAGGATCCAGCCCCAACTCGCGCGCCTGTTGAACTTGGCTGGTTCGCTTGTATCGAAACGGTTGATACAAATCTTCGAGATACTTGAGCGAGGAGGCCGCGTCCACTTGCGTTCGCAATTGGTCCGTCAAATGCCCCCGTTTCTCCAAGGCCCGTAAGATGGTTTGTCGCTTTTCATTCAGGCCACGATAGTGGGCCACGCGATGCTGAATCGAACGCAATTGAACTTCATTTAGACCACCCGTCGCGTCTTTGCGAAACCGAGTGATAAACGGGACCGTGTTGCCGGAATCCAACAATTCCACGGCGACAGAAACGAGCCCCGGAGGCAACATCACATCGGTAGCAATACGGGAAATATCTAACGATTCGTTAAGCATGCAGGGACAAGACTCACGGTGATGTTCAGGGCAGAAAACCGAAATAACTCTTCGGCTCTCACCCGCCAAGATACTTGATCATAACAACTTGAATCAAGGAATCCAGCACATGAGCATGAAGTTATCTCACTATTTCGCAGAAAAAACAACTCTTCGCAGCGATCGCCATCCATCGATTGTTGCGAAGCTCGAAATCCCGCAGACGTGTGCGGCGGTTCGTTCGGCTGTTTTCGTCAGAGAACCACCCCAACAAAAGCCTGTGGGAGTGATGGATGCCCCACCGTCGAACACATCGAATGGGGACCGCTACCGAATCTCACCACCGCTCGCTTCACGAGCTTGTCGCAATTGATCGGAACCCAACTCACCCTGTTGATCATACATTTGATTGATCGCTTGCGCATGTTGCGTGTTTTCAAAACTGACCATTTGGGGTTGCCCAGTCTCCTCACTGATCATGCCAAAAACCCGCCAACCGTATTGCGACTCTGGCCGCAATGCCCATGTGACCTTGTACTTGCCACTTTCGTTGTCGCCGGAAGTCACCAACTCCGGATCAAAGACAAAACAATCAACAAATGCGCGGTCCCGATTGTTGGTGGTGTATTGCGCCTCGCCGATAACATATTCGGCTCGAGAACCTGCGATTTGACTTAACTCCAACCCACTTTCATGGATCACCGCTCTCGACTTCAGTGTCAATAGTCGTTCTGCCGCTTGTAGATCGCTTACGTGCAGCAAATGCACAAACGCACGAGTCACGTCCGAAGGCGAACTTTGATGGGTAATCCCAGCGACATCCGTTTGGTACTGAACGTTCAGTTGCGCTAATTTGGATTCGTCTAGTTCCGACTGGAAATGGTTGGCCTGGAACTCTGTCCGGTCGATCGGAGAGGGAGCGTTTGGAGTACCCTGTTTCGCGGAATCCTGTCCCTCGGCAGCTTCTTGAATCCACTCCGTCGATTTGGCGCCGTCATCCTGCCCCCCACACCCGCAACCGAGCGGAACACTGGAAAACACAATAACAGCCAATCGAATTCGCATCTTGTTTGCAGCCACGGAATCCACTCCCTCGGATACCAACCATCAACACTCGCGTCCCCGACGGATGATGGTCTAACGGAAACGCCGACCAAGTCGAATCTATACCCAATATCGACTTGGCGGCGTATTACGTTAGCGTCGCAATTTTACAAGAAACCGTCAATACGAATCGTTGATTCCCGCCAGTCAAACCAACCGCACGTAAAATCATCGCTTGCCGGTTTTCGATTCAAAAACTCGAGACCAACTATTTGGCTGGTAGCCAACGGCCAAGTGCCGCTTTTTGCTTCTCAAAGTCTCCCGACAACAATTCAAGTGCCGCCGGTTCTCCTAAAACGTTAATGACAAATTTCTGAGCATCGTCTTCGTTCAACCAACCCTTTTGCAAGTAGTAGTTGACTTCGTTGACGAACGGCAGAGGCTCACTCTTGCTGTCCCCCACGATCGACTCGAGCCGGGACTTCGCCAACTCTTCCGTTAGCGTCGGCATTTCGGCGACCGCCACCAAACGATCAATTTTCGTGAACAGGCTCTTGAGTTCCTTACCAATGGGATCTTTGCCTTCCTTGACTTGGTTCGCAATCGCCGCATATCCCATCTGGGCTGTTGCTGCTTTTTCTTTCCCGTCGGCCGGAGTATAGAACTTCACAGTGGTTTGACTGGTCGTCGCGCCTGTCGAACGGACAACACTCGCGCGATGTTCGATAAGAATCAGGCCATCCAAACCTTCGTTTTTCGCCTTGCGGGCAAGATCGGCCGGGTTGCCTTCCCCCAGGAACGTCAAACCTGGAAACAAACCTTCGGGCGGACCACTGGCTTGCGCCCCGAAACCAGAGACTGGTGGACCGCCACCTCCTCCAGAACCGCTCATCATGGGTCCACGTCGTCGACTCGACCCACCGCCCCCAGTGCTGACTTGACTTTGGCCACTATTGGCTACGTCGGATGGCAACATGACCTTTGCGGGCATTCGTGGCCAAAGCAGGCCATAAGCAGGCGCTCGTTTGAACTTTTGTTCCAGCTCTTCCAACAAGGCGCTGGCCAGATCACCACCATAATAGGTCAGCATACCGCGAGCATCCGTGGGTACGCTGCTGCCCATTCCTGGCATTCCGCCGGACGGAGGGCCAGACGTCGGCGGAGAACTGCCGCCAAAGGAACTTGGACCGCGCCCTCCACGCTGATTCCCACGTTGCACAACCGGAGCTGGATCGCCAATAACTGGCGGCTTGCCCGAAACTCCCTCTTGAGCTGAGTAAAAGACACCAATACCTAAACGCACGCCAATGGTCGTGCTCTTGTCTTGCGTCGAAAAACTCAACGGCATCTCATCAAAACGAGACCGATTGGCGGCAAATTCGGCCATCAAATACTGATAGGCATCCGCATCGCGGCCGGCTGCGTAGGCGTTTGTCGCCATATCCCAGAACGACTTCTCTTCTAACTGAGCCGGGGGTGGTGTATTTTGTGGTTGACCGAAATTTCCTGGGTTCTGCGGCGGAGCAGCTGGTCCACCACCTTCATCCAACGTCATCGCAGCCGAACCACTGCCACCGCCCTGCGGCTGACCAGATCCAGAAGGGGGACTATTGAATCCCGCAGGAGGGCCACTTTGTTGCGGAGGGCTACCCTGTCCACCACCATAGCCAGGCGGACGATTGTTGTATCCTGGCGGCGGGCCGCTCTGTTGCGGAGGTCCACCCTGACCGCCACCGTAGCCAGGCGGTAAATTGTTGTATCCAGCCGGCGGGCCGCTCTGTTGTGGCGGTCCACCCTGTCCACCGCCATACCCGGGTGGAAGATTATTGTAACCCGACGGCGGTCCACTCTGACCGCTGCCACCTTGCCGAGCCAGTGTCCGCAGATCAAATTCCGTTTGACCGGGGTCCAATTGTGCCCCCTCATCAATCCATTTTTTCAACGTGCTTTTGTCTTCATCCGACAAAGGATTCTTCGGCGGCATCGAGTTGTCGTTAACCACGGTGAACAACTGACTATTGCTGCTATCTCCCGCCGAGACAAGCTTGATGATTTCAGTCGCCGTCGCCAAACTAGTGTCCCCCTTGGCTTCGCGAACGTGGCAATTCCCGCATTTCTGGGAAATCATTGGGGCGATCGTTTTTTCAAACGAAATTCGACCGTTTGAAGAGCCACTCGAAGGACCACTACTTGTGCTATGAGCGGAACCTCCACTGCCACTCGACGAACCCTCATCAATCGTCATGCTTTGACTTGTGCCGCCGCCACCAGCCGCAGGTTCCGCTGCACCGCCATTATTTGCTGCTGGTTCGCTACTCGCAGCCGCCGCAGCTGCTGCACCGCCATCGCCACCGGAACCAGCCACCGCAGGGGCACGTCGCCGCCCACTCGCGGGAGCGTCTGACTTGGCGTTAGGCTGGCCGCCACCAGAACCCGCGACGGCG
>JBGSJV010000193.1:0-28697 GCA_041741535.1 Pirellulaceae bacterium | reverse complement strand
GGTGGTCCGTTCGAATTCGAGATTCGACATCTATCGTGAAAAAAAGCTGAATCTGATTGTTTTCTCGACCGCGCATTCTTCTCTCCATGATGTGACCTTGGTATGGTAACAAATCCGAGACTTTTTCAGCACCCTGCTAGGTTCGATTTACTTAGGCCCGTTTCCATGAACATCATCTTTGTCGAACCCTATTTTCCCGCCAACCAACGCGAGTTCGTCCGGGCCCTCAAGCAAGTGGGTGCAACCGTTATCGCGATCGGCGAACGCTCGAAGGATACTCTGGACTCGAACTTGCAAAGCTGGTTGTACGATTACATCCAAGTCCGCAGCGTTACGGACATAAGCGAGATGACCGATGCCGTTCGCTTCGTGCAAAGCCGCCTATGGGTTGATCGGCTGGAGTCCACGATCGAAGCCCATATTTTGCCTGTCGCCCAGGTTCGCGAGCGTTGTCACATTCCTGGCCTGTCGGTGCGAACCTGTTTTTTGTGCCGGGATAAGCCCGCGATGAAAGCCGCGTTACGGGCAGCTGACGTTCCGTGCGCGGCATCGATCGGAAGTGGCGATCGAGATCAGATTCATCGCTTCGCGCACGAAGTTGGGTTCCCCTTGATTGTCAAACCGCGCGCCGGAGCCGGTGCGGCCGGTACGAGCCGAGTCAATTCGCATGAACAATTGGACCACGCGCTGAATGCCGCGAGCGTTGGGCGGGGCGGGGAAGTGGCGGTCGAAGAATTTATCGAAGGCCACGAAGCATTCTACGATACAATCACGATAGGCGGTCACGTCGTTCACGAGTTTATCACGCACTACTTTCCCAACGTTCTGGATGCCATGCGCCATCGTTGGATCTCGCCGCAGTTTATCGCAACCAACCGCATCGACAATGTCGACTCGTATAACGAAGTCAAACAGCTGGGACGCCGCGTCATCGAAGCTCTGGAGATCGGGACCGCCGCGACGCACATGGAGTGGTTCATTGGGCCGAAAGGCTTGCGATTCTCCGAAATTGGTTGCCGACCACCGGGCGTGCGAGCTTGGGATTT
Organism: Pirellulaceae bacterium; assembly: GCA_041741535.1. Classification (GTDB taxonomy): domain Bacteria; phylum Planctomycetota; class Planctomycetia; order Pirellulales; family Pirellulaceae; genus M30B19. The sequence goes on along the minus strand of JBGSJV010000193.1, from coordinate 27,651 downwards.
GTACAACGCCGGCAATGATCTTGATCTGTACTTGGAGTGGGCCAACGCGATCGTGCACGGAAATCGGCACGCGACTGCTTCGCGAAGATTCTCGGCCGGGATCATTGCGCTCCGTCCGGACCACGACGGCGTTATTTCACATTACGAAGGCTTGCGTGAAATCGAAACCCGGTTCGGCCAGTGGATCATCGACTGTCATTTGCCCCACGAAAATACTCCCACCCAACCAGTCGAAGCCGGCTATATGGCCAACGCGTGGATTCGGATGAAACATCCTGACTTCGACCATCTGCGGTACATGCTGGACGAAGTCGGTAAGACGGTGAAAGTCCGTGCAAAATAACGGACGTGGGTGAGCTGCAATAGGGTTCAACGAAGGACGGTGGTGGGCACATTCCCTGTGGCGGGGCCATCACAAAATGCACTCGTTTCTCGAGGATCGACGGACGGCACACGGAGTGTGACTGCTACTTGGCGAGCGGTACTGGGTTTTGCCGAAAGTCGCAGGGGCGTTAACCCGCGACTCAATGAATCGCCAGATACAACTCGGATTCGTTGATGACGTAGCGAACACCACTGCGACTATCGAACAGGCCTAACTGATTGGAGCCTGGCAAGTCGCTACGCGTCAAATCGCGTTTGCTGATCAGCAATTCGGAAAAAGTCGCCGCGTCCACGGGCACAGAAGCAGGCTCCTCCCGTAAGGATCGGCGACCATACATTCCGTCGCCCCACGCGCCTTCGCCTCGTTCAAGGGCTACGAAAAACGTGTCTGGGTGGGGAGCCCTGTCGTTCGAGTCGATTTGATTGTTGATGCGGTTCTTCATTGAGACTCTCCATCGGCCCGCAAAGTTTCCACCCCAACTGACGCGGTTAGGATAACGGTTTTTCGGGCGCGATGCTAGCTAATTTAGTGACGAATTGGAAGCGACAACGATCAAGCAGTCGTTTCAATCCACGTGTTCGTTATGGATTGACACAGGCGATCGATACCTGCCGAAATTCCCGACCTGGTTCACGGTCGGGGTGAATGAAAAGGTCACGGTTTTGAGTTTGTCGACTAGAGTTGAAACAATCGCTTCGTTAAACTGATAACCAGGGGATCTGGTTTTGTCTACTTTCCGGGAGGATTTCGGAAATTGGCCCAAAAATTTGCTGTTGGCGCCATGATTGTGTTTCGCAAGTCCAAGCGGGGAACTGCGCCTAGCCCGCGAGCGATCAATCTCCGTCCAGCCGCGCACGGCGACGACTATGGTTATGAAATTGAGAAATATTGGCGGGTGACGGCGGTTTTACCCAGTGGACAACTGGAAGTGATCACTCGTCGTGGTAAACGGCATACGGTCGAGGCGAACGATCCTCGTTTGCGCCCCGCCAACTTTTTCGAGCGTTGGTTCTTGGCGTCTCGATTTCCCCCGGCGGATGTCGGCGGCCAATCTTCGAATCCGTCTTGATGGTGCGTCATTCTTCTTGCTGACGCAGTCGACTGTCATCGGATTGACGGCAAGGATTGTCGGAATGATGACGGCAAGTCCATGATGGTTATCCGCGTTTGGTTCGACAAATCTGCAAAAGCCTCGCAAAAAACGTGGTGCGGACAGGATTCTGGTGCATTCTCGACGGTTGGCAGTGAATTTGCAGATTAAACCGAGGGCTGGGCAATTTTGATTCGGGAGTGATCCGCTCCTGGGCTCGGAGGAATGACTATGTCTCGCGCGCGTCGTTTTATGGACCGATTGGGTCGTCAGCTTGTTGGATTGGTGCTGTTCGCCATTCCGTCGGTAACGTTATCCGCTCAAGAACTGTTACCGGAATTGGACCTGCCACCGCAAGAGCCTATGCCTATGATCATTCCGCCAGACGGAAACGAGATGGGCGAAGCGCTACTGCGTGGTCCGGTTCACGAGGCATTTGCAGAACTGCATCAAGCCGACCCAACGCCGGGCATGATCATCGCTCAGCGTCCGCCGGTGTTGATCGAAGAAGCTCCGCCGGAAATGGCGCCGCAAGGTCGCAACATCGAATGGATCCCCGGTTACTGGGCCTTTGACGATGAAGCGTCCGACTTCATTTGGATCAGCGGAATCTGGCGCGAGATTCCGCCGGGACTGCGTTGGCTGCCCGGCTATTGGCTGGAGCTGGAAAACCAAGCTGGCTACCAGTGGATTTCGGGTAGTTGGGTACCAGCGGAAACGGAGGAGTTGCGATACTTGCCGGAGATTCCGCCGGTAACTTTGGAGCGTGGCCCGGTGGGTGTCGCTCCGTCGGCTGAACATATTTGGGTGCCGGGTTGTTGGATGTGGCAGGAACAGAACTATGCTTGGCGCGCCGGCTATTGGTCGGTGGGTCACGAGAATTGGGTTTGGATTCCCGCACGCTATCACTGGACGCCGCGCGGTTACGTGTTTTGTCGTGGCTACTGGGATTACCCGTTGGTGCGCCGCGGTTGGTTGTTTTCGCCGTACCGTTTTCATCGCCCGTTTTTTGACCGGCCCGCTGTTTTGTTTACTCCGCAGGTCGTGGTATCGATCGACTTGTTGCCGCGCCATTTGTGGGTTCGCCCCACGCACTGTCATTATTACTTCGGTGACTACTACGATGACTTTGCGGGCCATGGATTTGTTCCTTGGCACCATTGGGCCATCAGCGGACGTTCCGGAGTAACGGTCAACGTCAACTTCAATAACCCGCGTTCCTTCTACTGTGGTTACGATCCGCTATTTAACCACTTCAGTCGTACCACGGTGATTCAACACGGCCATGTGACTCACTTCCAGCAACAGATCCAGTATTTCAATGACTGCGACCGGAATTTTCAGCGGCTGCAGGTTCAACGAGATCATCGGCCCAGTCGGAATTGGCGCGAGTTTCAGACGGTGGCACAAGGTCGAGATCTGCCTAACCACGATGTGCTCCATGCAGGCTTGGGTCGGACCTTGGAACAACATCGCGAGATCGTGGGACGCGAACGGATTCACGATGTCACCGCCGAACGTTCCGCGAATCTAGCCCAGTCGCAAATCGCGCGGCATCGGGCGATCGCGCGACAAGAACAGGAACGGCGTGGCGGTCCACAACTCGACACGACTGGCCTGACGGCTCCGGAACGATCCACCAATCGGCGAGTCGCCGACCAGGCACCCGCCGCCGATCAACGGGGCGACGAAGCTCTCCAGCGGCGCTCGGCGGTCCAAGAGGCCCTGAGGCGCGGCACAAGAAACAATGGCCGAGATGGCCGACTACCGGACGACAACGCGGGAGTTCCTCCCGAACAAGGGCTACGCATTCGACCGGGAACGACGGAAGCCGAGTTGCGTTCGTGGGTCGAAAACCACCAACGTCGCAACGGTACGGACCCGAACACCGCGCGTGGAATGGCGGAGCGACTCGTCCCGCAAGGGTCGATCCCTCGTTCCGACACGGGACTCAACGACCCACCCATGGCGGATCAATTTCGGGGCCGAGGTTTGGAGCCAGCCCAACGGCTGCCGAATCCTCGTGGCACCGAGCGGTCCAACATCGTTCCGCAACGTGAAGTAGCTCCAGGGCGAGGCCTCGACCAATCGTCCAACAACACCGGCATTCGTGAAACCGGGCGTCGGCGTGAAATCACCAGGCCTGACGTTTTGCTCCGACAAGACCTCCCCGCCCAACGGGATGTCGCACCGGGGCGCGACGTGGTACCCCAACGTGAGGTCGCTCCTCGCCGCGAAACCATGGCTCCACGCGCCGCAACTCCACCCCGCGAAGTTCGTCCAAGTGACACCGCACCGCGTGAATTTGTACCCCGACAAGCCATGCCGCAACGCGAGGTCGTACCACGTCGTGAAACCCTGCCGGAACGCGCCGTGCAACCAACGCGTGCAACCTTACCGGAGCGTGCCGTGCAGCCGACGCGTGAAGTGATGCCACAACGTGAAGCTGCACCACGTCGTGAAGTGCCTCAACGAGAACTTCCTGCTCGGACGGATTCCGCGCCCCAGCAGAAATCCGGTGGAGAACGCTCGGGGCCGTCCCGTGGAGAGGGATCGCCTCGTCGCGGTCAGGGCGGGCGAGGCGAGGGTTCCCCACGCTGAATTCGCGCCCTCAAACTGCGATCGCGTTTTCAAACTCCGAGCTCGACCCCCACATCCCCCGCCCTTCTCCCCCAGCAACAGGGGAGCAGGGAGACCATGAGGCGCGGGGTTCGCTAAGGCCACAAAAGCTGAGCGGGTTCACGCGAGCGACAAAACCTGAGCGGGGCTCACCTAGCCTTAAGAAGCGGAGCGCGCTCACCTAGCCTCGAGAACGAGCGCGACCAAAAAACTCCGAGCTCGACCCCCTCATCCCCGGCCCTTCTCCCCCAGGAAAGGGGAGAAGGGAGACCATGAGACGTGGGGGTACAGCCAGCCTCCAGAATCAGCGCGGGTACATCCAGCCTCCAGAATCTGCATGGGGTTCAGCCCGCCTCCAGAAGCTGCACGGGTTCACTTGCCTTAAGAACCACGTTTAGGACAAGGCGTAAGCTTGGAAATACGGACCGGCGATTCTTCCGTTGGGGTGATCCACAACTAAACTAGGACTTCCGTTTGATGGGGACCTTCGTAGGTGCATCGACGGAATAGCTCCTAGCGAAAAGTTGGTCTCATGTCGGTCAGTCGCATTCACGGTTCTTGTTTCGGTTGGATGATTTGTCTTTGCTGGATCGGGTACGGGCTGGGGCAAACCCCCGAACGTATGGCGTCCGAACCAACAACAGATAGCGGCGCAGCGTCGTCTTGGGAGCAGCTCAAGCAACAACTTTCCTATCGAAGTATCGGACCATTTCGCGGTGGGCGCAGTGCGGCTTGTCTCGGCGTTCCGGGCCAACCCAATCACTTCTTGTTTGGTGCAACCGGCGGAGGCGTGTGGAAGACCGAAGACGGCGGCCATACTTGGTTCAATCTATCCGACGGTTATTTCGGAGGCTCGATTGGGGCGGTCGCCATGTCGGAAGCGGACCCCAATATCATCTATGTCGGGGGTGGCGAAAAAACCGTACGCGGCAATGTCTCGCATGGTGATGGCGTATGGAAATCGCTGGATGGCGGCAAGTCCTGGCAGTCGGTTGGGTTGTCCGATACTCAGTTCATTCCTCGCATTCGCATCCATCCTCGTGATCCCGATACGGTCTACGTGGCGGCCTTGGGTCATTTGTATGGACCGAATCAACAACGTGGGGTCTTTCGCACACGAGACGGTGGCAAGACTTGGGAGCAGGTGTTGTTTGTCAACGATGAAGCCGGCGCTGTGGACTTGGTGATCGATCCGAACAACGCCAGGGTTTTGTATGCTTCGATTTGGCAAGTGCGTCGCACGCCTTATTCGCTCGAGTCCGGTGGGCCATCGAGCGGCCTCTGGAAGAGTAGTGATGGCGGCGACACTTGGACGGATATCTCGCGTCAACCCGGTTTGCCTCAAGGCACGCTGGGGATCATCGGAGTTGCCGTCTCACCGGTCAACAGCCAGCGGGTCTGGGCCAGTGTCGAGGCAGAGGACGGCGGATTGTTTCGCAGCGAAGACGCTGGACAGACTTGGCGGCGCGTCAATTCGGATCGCAACTTGCGGCAACGAGCCTGGTATTACTCGCGCGTCTACGCGGGCCCGCAAGACGCCGACGAAGTTTATGTGTTGAATGTGGACTTCTTGCGTTCGCGGGACGGCGGGCAAACGTTTAGTACCATCGAAACGCCTCACTCGGATCATCACGACCTGTGGATTGATCCGCGTGATCCAAATCGTCTGATCGTGGCGGACGATGGGGGCGCGCAAGTCTCATTCAATCGGGGACAGACATTTTCCACTTGCTTGAATCAACCAACGGCGCAATTCTACCGCGTCACGACCGATAATCACTTTCCTTATCGGATCTACGGCGCTCAGCAGGACAATTCGACGGTGCGAATTCCGCATCGCAGCGACACCGGTTCGTTGACCGAGCAGCATTGGGAGCCCACCGCCGGCGGTGAAAGTGGGCACTTGGCTCCCCATCCGAACAATCCCGAGGTCGTGTTTGGTGGTTCGTACGGTGGTTACCTCACGCGAATCGATCATCGCACGCGGGAAGTACGCAACGTCCATATTTGGCCCGACAACCCGATGGGTTACGGGGCAGGCGATTTGAAATATCGGTTCCAGTGGAACTTCCCGATCCATTTCTCGCCGCACCAACCGAATCGACTTTATGCCGCGGCCAACGTGTTGTTTGTCAGTGAAGACGAAGGCGAGAGTTGGACGGCGATCAGTCCTGATCTAACGCGGAACGATCCGACCAAGCTTCGCTCTTCAGGCGGGCCCATCACGAAAGACAACACCAGTGTCGAATACTACTGCACGATTTTTTCGTTCGCTGAATCCACTCACGAGCCCGGCGTTCTGTGGACCGGTAGCGACGACGGTTTGATTCACGTGTCGCGTGACGCCGGTGCAACTTGGGCCAACGTTACCCCCACGGAATTACCAGAATGGGCTCAGATCAATTGCTTGGAAATTGACCCCCATCATCCCGGTGGGTTGTACGTGGCTGCGACGCGTTACAAGTCCAACGACTTCAAGCCGTATCTGTTCAAGACCAACGACTATGGGCAAACGTGGACCGAGATCACGCAGGGCATCGACCGCAAACACTTCACACGAGTCTTGCGCGCGGATCCGGGACGGCCGGGATTGCTCTATGCGGGAACGGAACGTGGTATGTATGTTTCTCGTGACGACGGACAGAATTGGGAGTCCTTCCAATTGAACTTGCCGATCGTGCCTGTGACGGATCTAACCATCAAAAATAATGATCTGATTGTTGCCACGCAGGGTCGCTCGTTTTACGTCGTGGACGACCTGACAAGTTTGCATCAATGGAACGAATCGGTTGCAACGCAATCGCTCATCGCGTTGCAGCCGCGGCCTACCTATCGCCTCCGCGGCGGTGGTAGTGGCCAGGCGTCGCGGACAGCTGGTGCCAATCCACGATCGGGAGTCACGTTGCGGTTCTGGCTGAAGGAAAAACCAACACACGACCTATCGCTCGAGATCGTCGATCCACAGGGCCAAATTGCTCGACGTTTTGTTTCCTCAGACACGCGAAGTGAACAAGAGCTTCCCTTGAACCTGCAAGCAGGTTGGAACTCGGTGTACTGGGACATGAACTATCCAAGCGCAGAGACCTTTGATGGTTTGATTCTTTGGGGTGGAGGCACCGGTGGCCCGCGCGCGGTTCCCGGAAATTACACGGCGCGATGGCAATCCGTGGCCACTCCGGTGGCGGCCGCTGCAGCGGATGCCAGTGCCGTTGCGGAAACCGTGCCTCCGGTTGCAGAAGTGACATTCCAAATCCTGGCGGACCCGCGGTCCACGTCGTCGATCGCCGATCTGCAGGCTCAATTTGATTTGTTGAGCCAAATCCGCGACAAACTGAGCGAAACCCATCGTGCGATCAAAAACGCCCGTGAACTCAAGCGACAACTCGATCTCTGGAAGCACAAGTTAGAAAAACGAGACGACGTCCAGGAACTTCTCGCGAAGATCGATGAATTGACTCAGCGTTTGACTCAGATCGAAGAAACGTTGTATCAAACCAAACTGCAAAGCGCCCAGGATCCGCTGAATTTTCCGATTCGCTTGAACAACCGGCTTAGCGGTTTGGTGGATGTGGTGAGCAGTGGCGATTATCGACCTACCAAACAGGCCTATCTGGTGCGAGATGAGGTGGTCGGCCTAATTGATGTGGAACTCAACAAGCTAAGCAGTTTGATCGAGCAAGACTTGAGCGCTTTGAATACGGCGATTCAAAACGCCAACGTGCCCGCCATTACTTTGGACCAAGCGAGCAAATGACACGTCGATCGCTTGCCACCAGGCGGCGACACAGCATAAAGAAAAGACTAGCCCGGCCTGAGGTGCGGAGCCATAGTATTGCCACAGTCCCCACGCCAGCCCGCCCTGAATGATGACGATCACGGCCAACACGCCAACGCGGTCCAAGACTTGCCAGACGCGATGGGTCTGCGTGTGTGGCCAATGCTCGTCGCTGGGCCAAAACAATTGCTGGAACGCGAATCGTTGAATCGCCAAGAACAAACTCAAGCCACCAAAACAAGCCAAGAGCGCCGCCGATTGACTCCAATCAGCTTGGATGGTCGGCGTTAGACTCATGACCACTGCCAACCACATGCTAAACACGAGCCACTGTGACAAGGAATAGTTGCCGAGTTTTCTTTCCGCGCGCGATCGAATCGACGAAGGCCGTTGCAACGCCCACCCAGCCGATTGGCTGCCCAACATCAAGACCACCGAGGCGACCCACCACTGTTGGGTTGAGCCGGTCAGCAGGTCGCTAAACAGCCAACTTCCTACGCCGATGAGCAACAACGCGAATAAATGCTGAAACCATTGGGATACGCCACGGTTGGGTGGCCACGCCAGCACACTAGCCATTTGTCCAAACAGTAGTCCGAGCCATAGGTAAAAGGAACTTGGCTGCCCGATCCAATCGTCACTTTGTTGATAGTAAAAATAGCAGCAGAGATGCAACAAGAACCACATCAGACCGTAGCTACCCACCAAAAAGGCGCGGCGATGGCGACCGTCCGAATCGGTTTGCCGTTGTGGAGTTGAACTAATGACGATCGCTGGCGGGGCGGGCATCAAGTGCGATTTCGGCCCCGACCGACCGTCGATACGTGTAGTGTTCATACATCCCAGGATGAACAAAAACCACGGGCCGCGCGATCGTGTTGCCAAAAAGCAACCGAGCAGCGCTGGCTTGTTGCGGTTGTAGCGATCCGGGATAATGGCAGCGGTAAATTTGGCGTGCGGAGTTCCAGAGATTTGATGTCTAGAGATCACAGACCGGTTGGTGCGTACCTCAAGTCGTTCATTTCGTCGACCGGAAGTGCGCGAATAGCCTGAAACATTTCACGCGAAGGATCGCAATTACCAGAACGACTTGTTTGGGAACGGCGTTACTTAGGGAGTGACGAACGATGAAGTTACAGTGGAATTTGCAACAGTTGGGGTATGTGACACTGGTTGTCGCGCTACTTATTCCTTACTTGGTTTCCTGGATGCCAAAACGGGTCGAGCAATTCAAGCACTTCTCGATCGAAGACTCCGATCTCATCGCTTGGATCCAAGAAATCGATCCATCGGTTGGATCCCGCGGTGGTAGTGGTTCGAGTAGCGGGAGTTTTGGGTATAGTGGCGGCAAAGCAAATGCGGACATGATGTCCGAAATGGAATACACATACGAGATGAAGGCGGCCACTCCCAGCGACGTTTTTTTTCATCTGGTGCGCCGGATCGGAGGAAAGATAGAGGCTGATGGTTGGCGAATATCGGAGTCGGAGAGTACGCGTGGACTGTGCAGCTTTGTTTTCTCCCACGGATCTACTTGCTACCGTGTCTATATTATTGACTTGCCACCCAGCCGCGACCGCATCATTTTCACAGAAGAAAAGGCGGTCCAAATCAAAATCTTGACGATTGGGTATTTTGCTGGGTAAGCACGTCACGAGAACGCACACAGAACTTTACAAGGATGATGTTGCGGCGGTCCTTCTGCCCGCGCTTGCCGGGCAAGTTGTCGATAGAAAGGCTCGTCTTCATGCTTGGCCAAAGTTCTGAAGTTGCGTCGCTGCATTTACCCAAACGCGGAAACCCGCACGTGGCACCACGCGTGGGCAAGCGTAGCAACTCGTAGTTTTACGGTTTGACAAAGCACCAGTAGCTCCAGGGACACCGGCAGCCCGGGATCGTTTGACGTTATTCGTCGTCCGGTGGTGGAGGTTGTTGATCGCCCGGTGGTGGTCCACCTTGGCCTTCGGCTTGGATGCTCTCCATCAGACGTTGGGTCATCTCGATGATCTCGGTCTGACGCCCGGACAATCGCTGTAGTTCATCGTTCAACTGATCGTTGGGCAGCAAATCCTGCTGATTGATTTCGTTCAACTGACGGGTCTTGCGATTGACTCGGAGTTGTGCGCCGCGGAGCATCTTCAGTTCGGCAGATCGTTTGACCAGCGGTTGTTCGCCGCCTCCTCCACCACCTCCGCCACCACCTTCACCGCCTTTTTTCTTGCTTTGTTTCAGCGCGGACAACAGTTCGTCCAGGGTTGATTCGATCTCGCGATGCAACAATTGCACGAGCCCGCCGGTCTGTTTCTCTTTGAGTAAGCCAGCGGCCTGCAGCATGTCTACTTTAACTTCGGCGACAATCTCCGGGAAAACCACGCTGGTCCCGTCCTCCAATAACAGATCGTAGGCCAATTGGCATAACTCGGACAATTCTTCTTGCTGCGTGGATAGTTCCAAAAGAATCAAGCGATCTCGCACGTTTTTCGTTTGCAGCGAGACCAACTTGTCGTCCAACACTTCCGTGCGACCACGTAGATCTTGCTGTCGCAGCAACATTTCCATAAACCGAGCTTCGAGTCGAGCCAAACGCTCTTCACGCGTTTCCTCACGCAGTTGGTTCAATCGCTCTTCGATGTCCGCCAAAGCTTCTTCCAACTTCTGTTCGGCCTTTTTTTGATTTTCGTTGGCTGGGTCTGCATCGTTCTTATCCAATTGGTCGGCCGCTTGTTGCATCTGCGACTGGGCTTCGTCGACTTTCGGCTTGCCGGCTTGTGCTTGTTCGGCTTTGGGGTCGTTGGATGGATTTTCTTTACTGGGGAGTTTCGCTTTCGCGATTTTGTCGGAGAGTTCCTTGGTGCGATCCGCCAAGCGTCGTTGTTCTGGGGATTGTCGCTGCGCGGCTTCCTCCGGCAATTGATTCAATCGCCGTCGTTCTTGCTCCAACAGGTTTCGGGCTTTCTTGAGATCTTCTACCGCTTTTTCTTGAGCGGCTTCCGCCTCTTCCTTTTTGCCTTCTGCCAACATACGTTCGGCTTCCTGTTGCTTTTCTGCCGATTGCTTCAACTGCTCGGACGCTTTTCCCGTGTTGGATTGATCTTTGGGCTTGTCATTGGAGTCCGAAGGCTTGCTCTCCGAAGGACTTTGCTCTCCAGGCTTTTGCTCCCCTGGTTGTTGTTCACCAGGTTTCTGCTCACCCGGCTTCTGTTCACCGGGTTTCTGTTCACCGGGCTTCTGTTCGCCGGGTTTCTGCTCCCCAGTTTTCTGCTCACCCGGTTTCTGCTCACCCGGTTTCTGTTCCCCTGGCTTTTGCTCCCCTGGCTTCTGTTCCCCGGGCTTCTGTTCGGTGGGGGATTGTTCACCGGGTCGGCTTTGGCCGTCGGTTGGAGGTGTCGTTTGGAATTTTTCGTCCAGGTCTTTGGCGGTCTCCAGGGTCTGTTTGCGAATCTGGAATTGTTGTTCGGCGGCTTGATCTTGTGCTTTGGGAGTGGTCGGTGATTCTTTGACGTTATCTTTCAGCGATTGTTGCCTTTCGATAAGTTCGTCAATCTGCTTGATCGTGGCTTGAAGATCTTTGTCGACTTGGTTTCGATTCGAGATCTTGAAGGTCTCGCGGGTTTGTTGATTCTGGTCTTGCAACAAGTTTTTGATATCTTTTTTGACTTGCTCCAAGAACTCCAGTTCCTCTTCTTTATTCATGCGATTGGATTGATCGTTCAACAGCAACCGGACCAAGGCTTCCAGTTCTTTGATCACGTCATCCAGTTCTTTGTCCGCTTCAGCCAATTTCCCGGTGTCCAACAGATTGGCGACCGATTCCATGCGGCGAGCGATCAAGTTTTGCTTGGCGGTATTTAGCGCTACGATCAAGCGATCGGCTCGTTCCGGTTGCGTGGGTTTGAGCTTCTCGGCCATGCTCATGAATTGGGCTTCCAATTGAGCCCATCGTTGCAGGACTGCCCGTTGGCGCTGGCCCAGTTCCGACTTTTGGGTTTCGTCGTCTTGCCAAGCGAAGGTCGTTCCCGGGGCCACCACCGAAGTCGCAACCAGAGTAGTAGTTAATGGGCCCGCACTCCAAACTACCCAACACAACAGAGTTGCCCAGCGTTGGCAAACAGCAGGATGCAGCGTCATGATTTTGACCTTTGGGAACGGAGTTATTTTGTCCGGAGTATTTTGCTGACGAGATCAGTCGAAGATTTCATCCAAGCCTGATTCGGCTCGTTTCTTTTCTTCGGCTAATTTCTTGAGTCGTTGTTCTTCGTTTTTGATCGAGATTACCATGTTGACGATCTCTTGGAAGCTCTGCGAACGTTGCATGGCATCCAAAACCAGCTGCAATCGGCGGAGCACTTCTTCGATTTGTGGCAAAGCGGTCTCGATCTGTGGCCGCATTTCGGTTGGATTGCCAACCGTGCGCGAAATGGCCTCCAGGGAGCGACTGAGTTGCGGCAGCAACGTTTGTTCGATTTCGTCCAGGGGCCCAATGATTTGTTCTTCCAGCCGCACGGCCAAGCCTTGACCACCGTCGATTTCTGCCGACGACTCGTCCAAGCGATTATTGCGAACCTCGGCCAAAAATCCACGGAACCGGTCGGTGACTTGGGTTAGCAGGGTGCCAACTTGGTGTTGGTTCCGTTGGGATTTGCCCGCCATTTGCGTTTGGCGAATCAAATGGGACTCCGCGGTTTCTGTCGGCTCCTGCTGGCTGACCAACAGAGCTTGCAGTTCCGTTTGAATCGCTTGTTGCTGAACGATGAGACGTTCGAAAGTCTTGGTCTGTTCCAATTCTCGCCGCAATAGATCCGCGCGCAATTCCGCTTCGGTCACCACGCGGAAGGTCAAAGCTTTGGCAGCACCAACGCCAGGAACCGTCTGATCGGTCTGATCGGTCTGATCTGCCGGATCTGCCGGATCGGATGGAGCAGGTTGATTATCGCGAGCTTTGACGACGACATTTAACGTCATGCCGGTTGGAATATCCAACGCCCGCAGGTCGAAGCCAAAACTACCGGACAGTTGGTTTGCTCCCCACTGATCCGTGAAATCCCGTGCATCAAATCGCTTTTCGCCTTTGGTGGGAGACCCATCGGCTTGCCAGTCCAAGTCTCCCCACGCTTCTTGAATCGCAAATTCATCTTCGATTGCGATGTTGACCGGAATGATCGCCTGAGGGACGACCAGGCCACTGACCCCAAAATATCGAGTGCGAACTTGAGGGGCTCGATCTGGTACCACGTCCAACACAAACTGGACCGGACGGCTGGAACGAACTCCAGCGGCATCCGCCAAATCAAATTGATATCGGCCACTGACCAGTTGATCGCCAGCGAGAGTTAGACTGAACCTTCCGTCGCTATCGGCCGACATCGCCAAGCGTTCGCTACCACGTAGCAAGGCCAATTGCACATCGGTTTGATCAGGCTTGGCGCGGATCACCAATTGCGAGCCTTGCAAGACCTTGAATGATTCGGCGGAAAGCGGCAACTCGGTGGCCTCCAAACCGCAGTAGGCGGGGGGAACGACTTGCAGGGCCAATTCTGTAAATCCGGGTGGTAGCACCAACCGGACCGGGATCGGTGGAGAGACAAAATCACCACCGCGAACTTGAAACACAAATTCGCTGTTGATGCCGCGGAGTGTCGTGGTGTGACGCAGCGGCTCTTGCCCGTCCTGACGCAGTTTTTGTCGCGAACTGCTGGATCGCCCGACAAAGTCCAGAAACACATCGACGTTGGGTTCCGGGCAATCTTTATCGACCAACACAGCCAAGCGATGATCTTCGCCGCGGGGGACATACAACACGCCATCGATCAATCCCTCAACGGTCAATGTCGTCTGCGTGGGCCAAGGCTGGTTTGCGAGCAGCAGATTGCGATGAAACCACAACCAACCGACATCGGTTCCCACCACCAACAAACCCCAGACCACCACGCCCACCAACCCCGCAGTCAACCAGCGTTGTTTGCGTTTGGTGGCTTCCTGATCGACCGCTTGTAGAAAGTCCAATCGTCCGGCCAACTCGGCACCTTGCTTTACAACTTGTTGGGCCATGGCTTTGGAGTAGTTTCTGTCCGTAGCCCCCGCTTCCCGGGCCAACTGCAGAGAATTGATGAGTTCGCTGTGTTCTTGCCCCAACTTTTGTTCGACCGTCAAAACCAGCGCGTCGTCAGTGACCTGGGCCGTCAAGGGAATCCAAAGGAACTGGTAGGCGGAGTAAACAAAGCTGCCGGCCATCAAGGCCATCATGATCGCGCGTTGCGATTGATCCATTTGGAAGTAGTAGTCCAACAAGAAATCAATCAATAGCACTGTCAATCCGATCAGTACCATCTTGGACGCGCCCGACACCCACAGGCTACGGGTCAGCGCGCGACGCAGGCGTTCCAACTGTTGCCGGATCGCACCAGGAATCTGTCCGGGCTTCCAATCCCAGGTCGTGGACGTCGAAGCTGAAGTCATATCGCTCATAGGGTTATTTTCAGGTCGTATCTTTTACGGCAACTCGGGACGAACCTACAACAACTTCGCGCGTTTTCGCAAAGCCCACTCCAACGTCAACAAAAACACCGGCAGCATAAAAAAGGACCACCGCAACCATTGAGTTTGATCCCACAGTGGCTCGGGGCGGCTTTCGTATTGTGTTTCGGAAACTTTTTCTGGCACGATCTTGGCTACCTCGGCCCATTGATCGAGCGTGAAGTACCGCCCGCCAGAAATCTCCGCCATCTGTTTTAGCAACGGCTCGTTGAGCCAATAAGTACTGGCTTCCAAGCTCGGCGAACGGACGCGAAAACTGGCGGGTTGGATCAAGGGGTCGGCAAGCTTGACCAATTCGTCACCTTGATCGGGCAGTTTGATTGTCAACGAGAACTGCCCCACACTTTGGGGAGCAAACACGCCTTGATATTCACCGGCTTGTCCCGGAACTTTCTTCAACTCCAGTGGCAAGATCACGTCTTCGGCCGTGATCACTTGGGCCATGATCTTCTCGTCGGTCAGCGGTTGGAATTGGTTGTCCAACACTTTGGCCAACACGCGGACTCGATCACCCAGGTCGTACTCGGTGCGATCGGTTTCGACCAAGGCCCGTCGCTGTCCTTGCAGCGAGCGACTCTCGACCAAGTACCTCACGACTTGAATCCAGAACCGGTCGTAATATTGCGCCTGCACGCCCACACTACGCCAACGCCAAGTCGAATTGAAGCCAAAGTACAAAACCGTCCCCGCCCCATAGCGTCCCGACACGAGAATGGGTTGATTGATGCTGGGGTCATTTGGGTTGATCTTCCGCAACAAGACTCGGGTGGCTGGTTTTTCGGTAGCGACCGGAAAAGTCCAATAGATGTTTGGCATCTCGGCCCATTGTGCCGCATTGCGACCACGATCGGCGTGAAAGCTCATGACCGGATGTTCTAGCCCGGCGGGCTCGGCGACCAGTACCCCGGCCTCCATCAATTCCGTTGTGGCCGCGATGGTGGTCTCGAAGTCCAATTGTTCGGCGTCGCCCACTTGAACCGGCAAGAAACGATTGATTCGTCCCGTTGTGGTTCGCCCCAGAAATTCGGTCGAGTAGTTCGGGCCGGCCATGTACAACAACCCGCCGGCCTTCGTCTCCAAGAATTGTTCCAAGGCATCCATAAACGGGGCGTCGATATCTTTAGATGGGTCGGGGTCCATCATGATCACGACGTTGTATTCGCCCAGTTCCTCCAATGTCCGTGGCAAGGTCTTGAGCGAGGTATTGCCTTCTTGCGGACGTTCCGGATCCAACGACTGCAACCACGAGGCGACATTGATCGATGGGTCACGTTGTAGCAGCCACAAGACTTGCTGAAAGTCCCACTGAGGCCCGCCGGCAATCAACAGCACGTTGACCCGATCGTCGATTACTTCGACCGGCGAACTGGAGCGACTGTTGTCCTCCGACGAGCTTTCATTTTCCATGCCGGCCGCTACGATCCGATACCCATACACGCCAGGTTCCGTTTGTGAATGCTCGAAGTTGAGACGAATACGACCTTGACCCTCGGGCAATTGCAGCTGCTTTGTTTGCAGTTCCCGAGGACTGCCCAGCGGCTGTTGGTTCTCGGGGTCCAGCGGCTGTTCGATGAGCTGCAACGTAATCGACTCGGTGCCGAGGTCTTCTCCGCGTACCAAGGCTTCGATCGTGAAGGGTTCCGCAGGGCGAACCTTCGAGCGAACATAGACTTCGTCAACGGCCACGTTGCGCGGCCGCGCGGGATCGCCCACACCAATCACATAGATCGGAACATCACGTCGCGCGGCGCGCTGCGCCAAAGCCAGCGGGTCCTCGCTGCTGTTGTGTTGACCGTCGGACAACAAAATGATCGAGCCCACGGAACTGTCATCGCCAATCAATCCCGACAACAGCCGCGACAAGTTCGTCGAAACGCCATCGGGAGTCAAAGGCCGAATGGTGAACTCATCGGCTTGTGCTGATTCGGAAGTGTCTTCTTTTTCATCGACGGACTCGTCGACGGTGGGCTCGGTCGCGGTCGGGTCCGGATTGGTCTTGGTGGTTTCCGTTGCGGCTGGCACTGATTCGCTGTCCAAGGCCGGCAAGGTCGTAACCCCGCGCATGTCGGTCGAAAAATCGACCACGCGGACCGCACCTTTCTGCCGCAACTCTGTGACCCACGGTCCACGACCATCGCCGAGCAGACGATTCACCAGTTCCGTGCGGGAGAAATCTCCTTGTTCGATACCGTTCACGGGCAGACCGGTCAATTGCGCCAAACGTTCCGCCTGTTCGGGGTTGGCGAGTCGATCTTGAAAGGCCATGGATGCCGAGGCATCTCGCGCGATCGCAATGGGAGGTCGCAATCGCACGGAATTGACTAAGGTGATGCTTGGTTGCAGATATAGCAAGAACAAAAACAACAACGTCAACAATCGCAGCATCAGCAGGGTCGGCCGCATCCACGCCGGTCCGTTGACGTTTTCCCGTTGATACAAGCGAAACACAAACACGACGACGGCCGCCAAAAGGGCGATTGCCAAAAACACACCCCAACTGCTTGGTAGATTCAGCCATTGCAACTGAACCTGTCCATCGCTTTCCGGTCGTCCAACCAACCAATTCAAGAATGACTCTGCGAACAAATCAATTTCCTTCCGCGCTGTTGGTGACGGCTTGAGTATTGGCGATTGGCTCAACTGCAATCAAACGATTCATAGCGGCAATCCATAATCGCGTGCCGTCGCTGACCAGACTTCCGATTGGCATGTTGGTTGGCATTGTGACGGGAATGTCTTTGATTTTGGCCAACGTTCGCAAATCATAAAGTTCCAAGTGATCGTTCACTGGTAACAAGATGCCGTGGGAAGTGATCAGCCCGCGGCCAGTGATCGGCTGTTCCAGACGCTGCGGCATGCCATACAAGCGACCTTCGGCCGCCAATTCGTACGCAATCAACCCGCGCGGTCCGGTCGCATAAATGATCCCATCGCGGACTCCTAACCACCGATCAACCGTGCAACCCAAGACGTCGGCCCGCGGAGCTTGCCAAACCATCTCCCCCGTCGATCGACGATAGCCGCCCAGGAAGTTCGTATCCGTGGCCGCCACAATCACCCACTGGCCCCAAACCAGGGCGATATCGTGATCCCAACCTTGCAGTTGGTAACGTTGCCAGTCTTGTGGCATGTTGCCAAAAAATTGTTGTTGGCCACCATCCGCATCCAATTCCTTGATGCTTCTCGAGTAGCGCCGGATCCAACGGAGTTGGCCCGAACTGGCGTCCACGTTGGCAATCACGCCACAGCCGCAAACCATAAACACATCACTGCCGTTGACCGCAAGTTGCACCAAAGTGGTCGAGGCTGGTTGCAGCTGGGGAACATCACAAATTGTTCGCTTCCAGATCATTTGTCCACTCAAACAATCCACCGCCACCAGCCAGAATCGACCGGAAGCCAAAACGGGAACGAGAACGTGTTGCTGATAGCCGACCGGGGGTCCCACCACCGCCGATTCCGCCAGAACCGTGTCGCTGTCGGGCATCGTTTGGGGAAAGGGCTTGCTCCAGAGCGTTCGACCTGTTGCGATTTCATAAGCTTGCAAAAACGTCTTGCGATCACGGATGGGCGGTGAGCTCCAGGCGTTGATGGGATTTCGTCGCCCCGGATCTTTGAAGACGGCCTCGCGGCTGAAGCTGGGGCCTTCAACGGAGAAGGCGATCCCGTTGTGGATCGTCATGGATTGAAACGCCGCATCGCCGAAATACTGCATGGTTTCGATACTGCTGTACGGCAAGTTGGCCCCCGCGGGAAAATTACGGCGGTTTTGATCGGATTGCTCCAAGATAAACTTGCTAATTTCATCCGGCATGTAGCGATTCAGTTGCAAGCTGCGGAGCACGGCTTGGGTGCTCAAATTGTCGGTGGTCCAAACGGCCAAATCGGCCTGTGTCTTGAACAACACTTTATTATCGTAGATCAACGGCATGCTGGAAGCTCGCCAGCCATTCCGACCCCATTCGCGGCAAACGGATTCGAACTCTCGATCTTGGGTGGATGAAGGGAACTTCGCACTGCTTATGAGTGAGGGATCCGTGAGGACGTCGCCATTAATGAACTTGCCTCTGGGTTGCTTGAGAAAATCGTGCTGGAACATCCAAACCGGCGCCAACTCATGATCCAAGAAACCGGGAGGCAAATCCGGCATGGCTTGAACATCGCTACCCAATCCCAACGAACTCGTCCATTGCGTCCCTACCGACAAACCACTCTCCGCCAACATCGATTGTTTGGACTGCAACAGGGTCGCAACTTGATCCAACATGGCATTGGTCACGTTGACGCGATTCTGACGTGATTGTTCCAAAGCTTCGAGTCCGCGCGATTGATCTCCGGAAATTGCATAGGCAATTGCCAACTTGAGCCAAACTTCGTCGCGTGGCACTTTGCTGTCGGGATAAACCTCCAAGATACGCCGGAGCAGCATTTCGGCGGGGATCGGTTGAAATCGATCCAAGTAATGGGACGCGAGTTGCAAAGCCGCTTGATCACCTTGGCTGCTGAGAAACGCCATGTCGACGACTTTTTGCCACCGTGTGACCGCGTCCGTTTGCCCATCATCCGCGAGATACTCCGTAGCGGCGGCATCCGCGGAGATGCGATAGGTTTCCAAGCCTTCGGGGGGAAGCTTCGCAATGATCTCTTCGATTCGCCTGACCAAGGGATAATAAATCTCACCGTCGGTCGAGTACAGTTGATCTCCCGCTCGTTGGACGGCGGCCTGCCAAAAACGACTCGCCGCGCGGTAATTGCCTTCATCCATATACCGCTGGGCTTTTCGCAGCACTTCTTCGATGTCTGGATTGGTTTGTAGTGTAGCGCCGTGGGGGAATCGCTTCTCATCACCGGCATCTGCCTTGACGGTTCCTTCCGCATCTTGGGGCGGCAATTCTCCTTCAACGTCCTGCGCTGCAGCCTCGTCTTGGTCGGCAGCCACGGCGGGAACCGCCATGGCTTCTTGAACAATCGCGCCGCGGATCGCCGCAGCTCGGGGTCGAGCCGGCGCGATTTCCTGGGCTTGAATCTCGCTGCCGAACAACCAAGACCCGCCGCCCAACACGAACAACGCCAATAACGCCAGCGTGGTTGTTAGATACTCGTTGGAGTCCCCTTGTTTTTTTGTTCCCATTTTTCGCTCCATCTTTACCCCACTAAGTTCGACGAGTGCCGAACCAACAAGCCAAGAACTGTTCCAAACCCAAGGTTATCAGCAACGCCAGCAACACCTGAAACCAAAATTCGTCGCGTGCCACATCCACGGATTGAGTGCCAACCGCATCTAATGTGACCAATTCGACTTTGTCTCCAACCCACGACGCCAATTGAGTCCGATCGACCAACGTTAATTCTCCTTCACGGGCCTCCAGATTGGTGGCCACCAACCGGACGTGATCGTCACCGGCTTCGGACGGCTTTAGTTTGACTTTGTAGATGCCTCGTTGCGGCAATCTCGCAAACATCGCCTCGTAAAACACGGTCTTCGTATCTGGAACGTTGCCGGATTGGTCGACGGTACCCGCGGCCGGTGGAACGGTCGGGTCCGCGTCCGAGCTGGGTTCGCCCTCGTCATTGTTCTCGTCGACGGCATCCGCAGTTGATTTGGACTTCGTGGCGTTGGTGAAAGTTCCACCCGGTTGAGCGACGGTTTCCCACTGTTGTAGTTCGGGACCCTCCAGGCGTACTTGGTTCCGATAACGGCCCAAGTCAACCGTCTCGATCAAATCCTGTCCCACGGTCGCCAACGGCACTTTGAGCGAACCTTCGACGACCTCGCGGACCATGTCGAACATCACCACAATATACGACGGGCTGGACGGCCAATCGGACCAATCGGCATCGGCTCCAACCGACCAGTAGATCACTCGCCCTTGTCCCAGCACGCGATCCACCAGAGCTGGGGAACGTCCCTCATCGGTTAGACGCATGGGCACCGTAACGACGGTTGGTTCCAATTGTGGATTGACGTTGGCGGTCCACCAACTGAACACGTTGGTCCGTGAAAAAATACCCGCATCGATTTGCACGAGTCGCTGCAAGAACGGATGGGGTTGCGAGTCCGGTTCCATCGAGACGCTCGCTTGACGCGTGGGATCGCCCGCGATCTCCCGCAATTCGACCGGTGACAGTCCTTTGCCTTCGCGATAAAATACTTCGTTAAAACTGGCCGCTTGAACACGATTGCCTGGGAACAAGATCAAGCTGCCTCCTTGGCGGACCCATTGTTCCAACGACGCGACCCGATCGTACGAGATGCGATCCACATTGCATAAAAAGATGACTTGGTACTTCGAGAGCGGCACCGTTTCCAGTTCCGTGGCGGTTACCAAGTCCGTGGCAATTCCCGTATCCGAATTCGCCAGTGGCAACAGTGCGTAAGTTTCGCTGCGAATGGGCAGCGACGATGGATCTCCATCGACCAACAGCACCGGAATGCGGTCTAGAACGCGGGCAACGTAATGGTATTGGCTATCGTCGCGCAAACCATCGAGTTTCGTTTGCGGCAAGGTCAGCGTCACTTCGACGGGAATATCCTGGAACTCCTTGCCGGCGTCTTGATTGACCGGCATCCAGCCCAGAGGTTCGTCCTCGTCTTGCCGCGCAAGGCTGGTGTAGACCGGAACGTTTGGTGACGTGGTGCCGCCATCTTGAGTCCTGAGGGACTGGCTCAATGCCGCACTGGTGGACCGCGGGAAAACGTGTTGGAACACGACGGTCGCGGTTTCGTCCGCGTTGAGTTCGGGGAGCTTCTCGATCAACGGCTGACCTTGCCCGATGCGAAACTCAACTTGAATATCGCGGACGGCTTGCTTGCCCCAATTCTTCACGTCCACTTCGAAGCGAGATACGCTGCCGACGACCAGTTGGCGTTCCTGACGCACGGCAATCACGGCGATGTTCTGTTCATTAGTGGCCGAGAGATCGACCAAGTAAGTGCCCGCCGTTTCGTTCGACAGTTGCCGCAGGTGACCCGCGGGAGCCTCGGCATCTTCCCCCAAACTGCCATCGTTCCAATCTTTGGATCGTTGATCACTCAAGACGTACAGGATGCGGTTCAGGCCTGGAGCGGCATTCTTCAAGTATTGATCGACATAACGCAAGGCGCCGCGATAGTCGGCTGGGAAGTCCGATGGCCGCAGCCCTTCTAATTCCAACAACACACTGTCAACCGTTTCGGCCGTTACCGCTTCGGCAATCATCACGGGCGACTCGGGACGACTTGTTAGAATCAGCGTCAGGCTGTCGTCGGTTTGACTGTCGGCCATCTGCCGCACCAGAGAGTTCACGCCTTCGATCGCCGATTGCCAGGGGGTGCCGTCTGGTTCTGTCGCCATCATGCTGACGGAATCATCCAACACCACGATGCGTTCGAAGCGTTGGGTGTTTTGCAATAATTCGGACAGGCCACTTGGCAAGAACGGACGAGCCAACAGCAGTCCCAACAGCAACATCGCCAAACAACGCAAGAGCAACACGATGAGGTTTTCGAGTTGCACGCGTCGTCGATTTTTCTTGTTGGCCTCCAACAAGAACTCCATCGCGGCCCAAGTCACAATCTTGAAGCGACGTTTATTCAGCAAGTGAATGATAACGGGCGAGGCCACCGCTAACGCGCCAGCACCCAACATCCACGGATTGGTCAACCAAGCAGTAATGAACGACATCAGCCCAACCGAGTTCTCAAGTTTCTAACCACGCCCCAACAATCACCGCTTCCGCTCCCTAACGTCGCTTCCGGCGCACCTTCTGGCGGAACGCCAAATAGCCGCTAAGCACAGCCCCCAGGCTCTTGGTCGTGTCCACCAACACGTGATCCACACCCACCGAGGTCGCGACTCGTTTGACTCGCGTCAAGAATTCTTCCATTGTTTGCAGATACGAGGCCTTCAAGCTCTTCGGGTCGACCAACAGTTGTTGATCCACCTCAAGACCTTTGAACAGCGTGTTCTCGTCGAATGGAAATGTTAGTTCATCTCCGTGCATGACGTGAAACAGCACCACCTCTTGGCCCCGGAGCCGAAACGACTCCAAGCCCGCCGCCAGTTGCGCTTCGCTAAAAAATAAATCCGAGATCAGTACCAACAGACCGCGTCGTTTGACCTGCGCGGCCAGCTTCGTGAACACGCCGTCGACGTCGCTCTGTTTGGCCGGTTTGGTTTGCTCCAAATGGTGCATCATCGACCGGATATGTGACGGGTTGGTGCTGGGTTTGAGGACCAGATCCACGGCATTGCTGAACAGCTCCAGCCCCACGGCGTCTTGCTGCTGTTGCATCATGTACCCGAGCGAGGCGGCGATCGTGCTCCCGTGGTCGAACTTGCTCCAGCCCTGCTCCTTGCCGTACGCCATCGATTGACTGCAATCCAAAATGATATGGCAGTCCAAGTTGGTTTCTTCCTCGTACTCTTTAATATAGAGTCGATCGGTCTTGGACCAAACTTTCCAATCGATGTGTCGCAGATCATCGCCCGGGACGTATTCCCGATGGGCCGCGAACTCAACCGCAAACCCATTGTAGGGACTGCGATGTTGTCCAGTGATGAATCCTTCCACGATCAAGCGCGCTCGAACGTCCAGACGTCGGATCTGCTCCAAGGTCTTGGGGTCCAGATAATTGGTCGGCGTTTCAGCGTTCATCAGGTTCCTAAGCGTTCAAGGCTTTTTGGAGTTTGGCCGGTACCCGGTCTCCCTCGCTTGATTCCGGCAATTCTTGCAACAAACGCCGAATGACATCGTCGCTCGTGATGCCTTCACTTTCCGCACTGAAGTTGGTGATCACCCGATGCCGCAAAACGGGCAACGCCACGGCTTTAATATCTTCCACGCCAACCGCCAAACGACCATGCAACATCGCTCGCGCTTTGCCACCCAACAAGAGATATTGCAAACCGCGCGGGCCAGCCCCCCACGAGACGTTGTCGCGAACGAACGCGGGAACGTTGGCGTCCTTGGCTCCCACCCGAGTGGCACGAATCAAACGCAACGCATAATGGATCACGTGCGGCGCCACGGGCACGCGCCGAACCGACTTCTGCAAGGCTTCGATATCCTCGCCGGTGAGTACCTGTTCGACCGTTTGGGTTTGAGCCGAAGTGGTCGTTTCGGCGATCAGATATTCCTCGTCGTAGCTTGGGTAATCGACAAAGACTTTGAACATGAACCGGTCCTGTTGAGCTTCCGGCAGCGTGTATGTTCCTTCTTGCTCGATCGGGTTCTGTGTGGCCAACACAAAAAACGGGCTAGGCAATGCATGGCGAGCGCCGCCAATCGTGACTTGCCGTTCCTGCATCGACTCCAACATGGCCGCTTGGGTCTTGGGGGGAGTTCGATTGATTTCGTCCGCCAAAACGATGTTGGCAAAGATCGGGCCCTGTAGAAAACGGAATACCCGAGTGCCGCTCGCCTTATCTTCTTGCAAGACCTCGGTGCCGGTTACGTCCGACGGCATCAGGTCGGGCGTGAATTGGATTCGCTTGAAATTTAGATTGAGCGACTTGGCCAATGTGCTGACGATCAAGGTTTTGGCCAATCCCGGAACCCCCTCGAGCAAACAATGGCCCTGGGCAAAGATCGAGATCAACAATTGCTCAACAACCGTGTCTTGGCCAACGATCACCTTGGCCAATTCCTTTCGCAAACGGCCGTAGGCACTCTTTAGTTTCTCGACGGCGGCGAGGTCTTCTTGCGACGCGGAGGTGAGTTCACCCGACTGGTTCATCTCTTCACTTTCTGCAAAACCATCCCAAATTGATACTGCCCGAAGCCAGTAGTATAGCAACCCCGGTCCGATTTGTTGCCGCCCGAAGCTTTCTACCTCCGAAGATTCCCCGGAACGGCCACGCTCTGACTTACCAAACGAGGGGATTCGATCTACTATGGAGGATTGGGGGATACGGATGGGCTCCCAATCGAGACCCCCACGCAAGACCCACGTCAAAACCCTAGGCCCTAAACCAACATGCAAAAGATCGCCGTACTGTTGTTTGTCGTGGCTGCGGTGGTTGTTCCGCTCACCGCCAAAGATGTGTTCCCGAGCACATCGGCTGCCCGTTTTCGGGACCCGGTGCAAAGTTGCTATCAGTTTACGGTGTTTGATCCGAACGGGCGGGAGTTGGATCCACGCTGGTTCGGTTTGCAACGCAACTTTGCTGGCATTCCGATTGGGGAAGGTACTGGGCGAAAACCAACCGCGTCGTTGAATTCATTAGGAATTCGCGACGCGAAACCACCTATTCCGACCGCACCGGAAGTCAAAGAATGGGTGACGGAGCGTTTCGCTTCGGCTTGGGAACGCAAAGGCAAGCAAGGATCCGCCTGGAAGTATGTCCGAGTCGTCGTCACGGTTTACCAACCTGCGGGCCGTTCGATTGGGGCGGATTCGTGGCAAGTCGTCGTGTTTAAGCCAGCGGGAGAACTTTGATGTTCAACTGGTTTAATGACCAAAGATTTGGCGTGCTGACCGTCCGCGTACTCCTGTTGATGACGATCGGAATGTCGCTGCTGCCGTTTGAGCCGTCTCCCAACGCGATGACTGGTGGGGATGTCACGTTTTTGTCACGCGTCCCGCAGGAGGAACTGCGAGACCCGTTGGTTGTCTACGGGTTTCAGGTGGTGGTGGTCCTGGCCAGTGTCTTCTGGCTGTTGAACTGGTTGTCGCCGTGGAGCTGTTGGGTCGTTGTGGCCAGTTTTGCTGGTCTGTCCGCTTTGCGAATCGAGAATTCAACCGAACTGTGCCACAGCTATTGGCTGTTGTGGATGTTGTTGGTGGTTCATGCGTTGTGGTATTCTTTTTATTCAAGTCCCGTGCGATCCAATGGTCCTGTCGGGACGAACCAAAACTACCCAGCCTGGGTTTATTTTCTATGTGTTTTGGTCCTTGCGTGGTTCCACACGCTGTCGGGGGTCGGTAAATGGATGGCCGCCGATCCGGATTGGGCGAACGGCTGGAAATGGGCTGATGGCGTGAGTTTGCAGATGTGGCTGCAGATGTATGGCAATCCTGATTCGCGGTTGGTTCGGTTCCTGTTGCAGGAAGTTGATGTGGCGAGGGTGGTCCAGCAGGCGATTTTGGTGATCGAATTGACGGCAATCTTGGCAGTTCTTACACCCACACTGCGGCGTTTTGTTGGCGTGGCCTTGGTGGTTTACTACGGCTTTTTCCTCCATTGTTTTGTGGATTGGGATTCTGTGTTGGGCAAATGGGGCGTGGGTGCCGAAACCGTGGAAGTAGTGAATGGCGCGAGTTTCCCATTGATGTCTTATGGTTTCTTTCTGTTTTGGGTGTGTTGGATATTTTTTGTTTCGGATCGACTGCTCGGGTCCTGGAAGCACGTGTCGCCTTCGCAGACCGACTGATCGGCGTAGTCGTTGTAACCCGATTGATCCGCAGTATCGGTGGTCGCGACTGAATCATTCCTGACTTTCCGGCGGGAAAATCTAGAAACCGTCCTATCTTTTCACGCGGCTTCCTTCCGCGCGTGACGGCCTTTGGTCTGAACGGAACGTGGAGGCCACACCGTCCAACCGCCTGGTTGGCACCCTCACATTCCTAGCCGAGCCATCCCCCATGTCTCCGTTTGCCGCAAATGCCGAAACTACCGCTTCGATTTCCATTGGTGCTTGGTGTACAAACATCACGCATCGTCCGCGCATCAAGCTGCGGTTTACTGGCACGAAGGTAGTGTGTACTTTGGGGCCCGCGACTAGTTCGGTGGAATCCATCAAGCAGCTGATGGAAGCCGGTGCGACCGTTTTTCGTCTTAATTTTTCGCACGGCACCCATGTTCAGCACACGGAAGTATTGAAGAATATTCGACTGGCCGAACACCAATTGCAAACGCAGGTCGCGGTTTTGCAAGACTTGTGTGGACCAAAGATTCGGGTCAGTCACACTCGTGGCGACCAACCCTTGGACTTGCAAGTCGGGCAACGAATCACGCTGACCACACGACAGTTTTACGAGCAGGCCTTGACGCCGACCGTCCTCAGTTCGGCGGCGCCCAGCTTTGATTTGGCGACGAACTACGAACCGATTCTAAACGACGTGAATGTTGGCGAACCGATCTTGTTGAACGATGGTCGGCAACGATTAAAGGTCATTTCCAAGCGCGCGACATGGTTGGAATGCGAAGTGATCCAGGGCGGCAAAATCAGCAAAGGCAAAGGGATCAACTTGCCCCAAGCCGACCTGTCGACCCCCAGTGTTACTCCGAAGGATTGGGAAGACTTGGCGTGGGGGCTTGAGCAGCGAGTTGACTTCGTCGCATTATCATTCGTCCGCAGTGCAGCGGATATCATTCAAGTACGGGATCACTTGGACAGAGTTAGTAGCCCCATTCAAATCATTGCCAAGATCGAGCGCCCGGAGGCGTTAATCAATATCGAAGAAATTCTACAATGGAGTGACGGCGTCATGGTCGCTCGCGGTGATTTGGCGATCGAGACCGATTGTGCTCAAGTGCCTTTAGTTCAGAAGCAGTTGATCGAACGTTGTCGAGAACTGAATAAGCCGGTCATCACGGCAACACAACTTTTGGATTCGATGGTCGACAGTCCGATGCCAACGCGGGCTGAAGTCTCCGATATTGCCAACGCCGTTTTGGACGGCACCGATGCCCTGATGCTGTCGAACGAGACCGCGGTCGGGCAGTTCCCGCAGTTGGCCGTCGAAACATTGATGAAGGTCAGCTTGACGACCCAGCCCGTTGCTCGGCGGAAATTTGCGACCCAAGTCATGCCTTGTGAAACGCGGATTGCCGCGATGGTCCAATCGGCCGCGGCCTTGGCCGACCGCTGCGAAGCGTCGGCGATTGCCATCTACACTCAATCCGGATTTGCGGCGCGACAATTGAGCAGCCTGCGGGTCGGTTGCCCGGTGATCGCTTGTACCAATTCTGCCGTGACGGTGCGACAGATGGGGTTGTCGTATGGAGTGAATCCCGTCATGCTGGATGCCTTCATGGACCGGCACAGCTTGATTCCACATCTGGTGCAAATCGGATTGGATAATCATTGGTGGAGTGAAGGTGATCGCGTCGTGGTTGTTGCCTCGCAAGATGGTTGTGGTGGTGACTTGAATGTGATCCAAGTCGTGACCGTGGAATCTTCGTACTAGCAGGGTGCTGAAAAAGTCTCGGATTTGTTACCATACCAAGGTCACATCATGGAGAGAAGAATGCGCGGTCGAGAAAACAATCAGATTCAGCTTTTTTTCACGATAGATGTCGAATCTCGAATTCGAACGGACCA
>JBGSJV010000192.1:0-3539 GCA_041741535.1 Pirellulaceae bacterium | reverse complement strand
TGCCAAGATTTAAAAACCCATAGTCAAAATGGTTAGAGATCGTGATCTGAGGCAATTGCCCTCGGGCTTCTTGAACAAAGGCCTTGACCTTCGGCTCCGCTCCTACCGTCGCTCCGCGAAGTCAAAGCCTTATTGGTTCGACCTTGCTTTGGGCCGGTGGCTTCAGTTCGACGCGTACCTCAAATTCAGCAGGAGTGCTCCATGGATAACCCTGCACACTGGTCTCTCCACCTCGGTAGATGCAATCACCAATCGCAATCTTGCCGTCTGGCCGATTGATCGACACGCCCGAATTTGACAAAGGATCAGGGACGCTGCCAGAACCTGAGACCGAAGCGGTAAGAGTCAACGAAACAGGTGCATCAATGTCTAGTAAGTTGGTGTTCGTCGTTTCATACCAAGCGTATTCGATGCGACGATCGAATGTATTGCGTCTCGTAAGCAATACGATCGTCGCTCCGCCACGCACCGACGTTGCGCCAGAACTGTAACTCTTGTCAGCGTCCTTGCAGGAGAGTTCGAGATGCCAACCGTCTTTGTCAGCCGGAATGTCAATTACCCATCGATTCGCGTTGAGGAGTTTTTGAAGTTCGAAGTCTCGCATCTGTCCACCTCCAGGAACGGTGGGCCGAATGAGATCCGCAACGAACAGGAAGAACACCGGGGGCCACACGAGCGACACGAGCAAGACGACCAGTAGAAGCTTGTTTATTCGAGTCATAATATCCCTCCTCGGGCTAAAGTTGCAATCCGCAAGCGAAAATACCGTGTTAATCGAGCCCCCACGCCCCGATCCTTGCATTCCAAAACGGGCCGTGAAGGGCTTGAGTCCAGACTATATGTCGCACTCAGAGTCCAAGCGGGTGTTTCGATAACCATTCAACATGTCTCGCCGCCAGGACGTCGCGAGTCTCGCTATCAGGGCAAATCAAGTCACCACCTCCGTCGTAGGGATGATACGCCCAACGACCGTCCTCTGCAACAAAGACAACTTCACGGACCACATCATCAGCTACCAGTCTAAGAATCGAATGCGCCGCACCAATCCACCATCGGAAAGTCGACCGAAAAACATGGTAGTACCAGTTTTCGTCCAACTGAACGGACCGCCAGGGGTCTGGATTTGGGTCGAGTTTATCAAGTTCAATGCAGGAACGCTCTGGACATGCATTCGTAGAATATCCAGCAGTCAGCAAGTGCAGCAAATCGCCATCGGCCGCGAAAGTGCTAATGATCGTATCGTGGCGTCTCAGGATTTCAAGATATTCTTGCTCCGAATCCGCGTAACGTCTTGGTTCGGGTTGCGAATGAAACCGAACCCATCGTGGTCCACATGCGATTCGAAGATTGTGCGCGATTGGTGGAGCGTCGTTCGCCAACGCTCGCCAAGCGTGATCGATGGTCTGCATGAAGTCTTTCTGTTAACGACAAGAATCACAGTTCGGCGAACATTGTCGTGGATTTCACATTGTCCGCCAACCATTCTACTGTTGCAACCAACCAAGCGTTGAACCGCCAGCCGCATGTTCCCACGTCCTCGGGTGGCACAACGGTAGCGAGCACCCATCCGCCGCCAAAAAACTATTTATCAGATTCGAGGCTGACCGGAGACTTGGGTGGATCGCTTGCTTCAACCATTTCTTGACGATCCCATCTCTTCATTGCCTGACGCAACCAGTCCGGAGCATCACCCATGGGTGGTTGTGCCACTTTTCCACTTTCAACGACTGCTCTTTGTTGAAGCTCGGAAATTGGGGGGACGTTGAACTGCGCCCGTTCTTCATCGGTCGTCGTGGAATCGTAGTCCCAAAGCCGATATCGGCGTCCGTCGGGCACGATCTGCGTCCCAAACTTTTGAGGTAGACCGGAATACATGCGCCAGCGATCAAATGCGGCAGCGTAAAGCCATCCCCCTTCGGCATGTCCGAGTTCAAATGCCTTTTGAGCCAATCGAGAGGCTTCTTCGGCCTCATCACTCGTATCCCCGTGATTGAGAATCCAAGCGGCATGGTAGAAGTCAATTGCCATCAAGTCCGTCTCGTTGCGCAATATTGATCGAACGTCATGGCGTCGCTGCGAGTCTCGTCTACGCATTTCGACATACTCAAGCGTACCCGCAATTCTTGGAATCGCGTGATCTGCGCGATCAGACTCGAAGAGCATTCTCAATGACACGTTCATGCTACGTCTGGCCGTATACTTGCGATCACCTAGCCGCCGAAGTGATCTTTCCATTTTCAAAAGACCCAAGGGACATTGTCGTCGTGAGACGCCCAACCGGCAACTCGGGTACATTTTTTTGTCCATCCACACAGTGTTGCTGCCCTATGGTTCGGAGCGAATATCGAATCGCTCGCCGACCCGATTTTCAAGTGCAGCGGCCAAATCGACTTCAGAGAATCCTGGCTCTTCAATGATCCTGCCATTCCGGAGTTCAACATAAAATATAGTACTTGGATATTTGTGTCCGCCGTCATCTTGTAACAAAGTGACCCTCGATCCCCACGACAAAACATCTTTCCAGAAAAAGTCGTTAGTGTGGTAGGCTAGAAACGGATAATGGCGTACTCCTTCATCCGTTAACAAGAGACGACGGCGAAAGAGCCAGCTGCAAGTGGCACAAACCAAAAGAATTACCGCACAAAGGGCAAAGAAAATTTCCGCTTCGGAAGAAATAAACGGGCGATCCTTAAACGACCGAGCCGGAAACCAAAAACTCAACGCCGAAGTTAATGACCGCCAAAAAGACGTTGTTGAAACAATCGCGATACCAGCAGCGACGAGCAATAAAGCCCGCGCAGTCCTTTTTGCTTCGATGTCGTCAATCATCTTCATCAATCTTTATCCGACGAACGACAGCCCAAACGGAGTCGCCGCAAAAAAAACGACGCGGTCCAAACCTCGCACCATTGACGGGTCCTCAATTGCCGCGACGTTGGTCTTAACGCAGCTGTGCAACATGTCGCGTTGTTCAATTTCTACTTGTTAATACCGCCAAACTCGGACGCGCGCTAGTTCCTGCCACGATCGGGGGAATGGACTCGCCAGTAGCTTTCGACGTTGACGATTGCGGCATCAGTGATTCATGTCTTTGGCCGACAATGACTACCATTGCTGGGGACATGTGGAAAGGCAACCACTGCCAAACCGCGGGTTCGAGTGCTCCGTGTGCATGGCATTGGTGGGCAATATATTAGAATGCAGGTAGATTCTCAATCAAGCGGATTCGAATTGGCTCGAATGCCTTTTTTGCCGGCGGAATAAGCGTGCCGAGCCGTTCCGAACTCCCGCAACGGTGTTGGCAAGAAAACTGACCCGGAAGAGAAGTCTGAAGGAGCCGCATTACGGGAAGGGTCAACCAGTGCGAGTATTTGGGTTGAGGTACGGGACACGGTGTTTCGAACCAATAAGGCTTTGACTTCGCGGAGCGACGGTAGGAGCGGAGCCGAAGGTCAAGGCCTTTGTTCAAGAAGCCCGAGGGCAATTGCCTCAGATCACGATCTCTAACCATTTTGACTATGGGTTTTTAAATCTTGGCA
>JBGSJV010000191.1:0-162670 GCA_041741535.1 Pirellulaceae bacterium | reverse complement strand
GACTCCTGCCCCATTTACCAGACCGACCCCAAAATTAAATGGTGACAAAGCACTAGGGAGGTTAGGCGAATGTAAATACGCTCGCCAGAGCGTGGATTGGGAATGGAGCGGCCTTGGTGACAGTTACGCCCGGTATCCGCGATCCGGGAAATTTCCCGAAAGGGACCCAGCCCACTGGAAACCTATTCGAAGGGTTACAAACAACAGTCTGTTGTCGGGAGGCAGTTTTCCCTACAATAGGACTTGGGGGTTCGGATCATTTTTTGGAGAGAGTTCATGAAAACCTTGTCGATCAGCGCGATTATCGTGGCTGGAGTTTTGTTGGCCTTTGGTACCGGCCTGGTAGGTCAGCAATTGGATTCAAATGCGACGGATGCTTCCGCCACCAACGCATCGGTTTCGAGCGTTGAAAAGAAAGAAGGCTCGTGCTGTGGCGGCGGTGCCGCTCAAGTGCAAGTCGCAACCGACGGTGCGGCCCAGCCTTCATGCTGTGCTTCGAGCACTCAAAACGTATTGGTTTCCACCGGTACTGATGAAAAGAAGGAATGTGCCGGCGGAGCTTGCTGCCAAAGCAAAGCAGCCAATGTGCTGACTTCGACCGATGCAACCGAGAAGAAAGAATGTGCCGGCGGAGCTTGTTGCCAAGAGAAAGCCACTCAAGTCTTGACCACGACCGAAGCAGCGACCGAAAAGGCCTGTGACGGAAAAGACTGCCAACCAAGTGGCGAATGCTGCAAGGAGAAAGCAGCCAACGTGCTGACTTCAACTCCCGCGGCCGATGACAAGAAATGCGAAGAAGGCGCCTGCACCGAGTGCCCCGTTTCCGCCGCAATGGCCAAGTTGCCAAAGATGACTTACGCTGTGGGCACGGAAAAGACCTGCTGCTCGGATCAAGCCAAGACATTGGCCGAACAGCACAAGGCTCCGATCCAATACGTTGTTGCTGACAAGACCTTTGACTGCCCAACCGCTGCCATGACCGCATTGGTTGAAGAAACCGAGTCGTTTGTTGCAGCCTTTACTTCGCCCAAAAAGTGTGAAGTCAGTGGCAACACCACGATTGCGGGTCAAGCCGTGACCTGCCCGGTCGAAGCTGAAAAGCAAACGGTATTGGTAAGCACCGCAATTGAATCGGTCAAGATGGAATACCAAGTGGCTGGTGAGAAGGCCGCGTGTGCATCGTGCGCCGCAACTCAAGCGAAAGAAAAGTCGGCTCCGATTGAATACGTCGTGGGCGAACAAAAGACGACTTGCCAATTGACCGCTCGCTTGAACTTGGCACATGCCAAGTACAAGGCAGCTGTTCAAGCTTTGGCAGCCAAGACCGTCACGACCGAAGCCAACGCGGGCTAAGTTGTGTCCGCGACCTGGTCAGGGTCAATGTCAACGAATCGTCGAGAACACCCTGTCAAACGTCAGGGTGTTCTTTTTTTGGTCCTGGCTTCCCGCCACTGCCTGGCAGCATTTACCACTTCCTGCCTTGTAGCATTTCCACCGTTTGCCACTTCATTCACCGACAGAATGACGCAGCGGTTGCGCAGTGGTATATTGAGGGTTCTCCGGGGCGGCCCGTTTGCGGTGCCTGACGAATTTGAAGCAAAGAGTGGAACATGATTGCGAATCGATGCCGTGGTTGGAAGTTGGCGGGAGCAAGTTGGCTTTGGATAGCTGGCTGGTGTGGGATCGCAGCCGGTGCGATGCAAGACGACAACAAAGAGTCACGCGTCGTTCCACACAACCAAGACGGGGTCCCTAACGACGCCTTCTCACCAAGTCAAGCAATCGCTTCGATGAACCTACCCGACGGCTTTACAGCCGAAGTTGCGGCCAGTGAACCCGACCTGCAGAATCCGATCGCCATGACCTTCGACGAGCGCGGCCGTCTGTGGGTTACCGAAAGCTTCGAATACCCACGCCGAGAAGCCGGGCCGGGACGAGACCGGATCCGGATCTTGGAAGATACCAATGGCGATGGCACATTCGACTCCGTGAAGATCTTTGCGGAAGGCCTGAACATACCTTCTGGTATCGCCGTTGGGCACGGCGGCGTCTGGGTCGCCAACTCGCCGGATATTTTGTTCATGCAAGATACCGACGGCGATGATCGCGCGGATAAGACGGAAGTCGTGGTGACGGGGTTCGGACGCGACGACACCCACGAACTTCCTAATTCGCTGACGTGGGGGCCGGATGGTTATCTGTACGGTCTGAATGGAGTGTTCAATTACTCAACGGTTCTGCAGGACGGACTGACGCACAAGTTCACGTGTGCCATGTTCCGAATCGATCCACAGACTCGACAGTTTGAAGTTTTTGCCGAAGGCACAAGCAACCCTTGGGGAATTGCGTTTGACGACCAAGGCGAAGCATTTGTGAGCGCGTGCGTGATCGATCATCTGTGGCACATCACCGAAAGCGGCTATTACTTGCGGCAAGGCGGCCCTTACCCGCCCAACACTTGGATCATCGATTCGATTGTTAATCACAAACACTTCAAAGCGGCCTATTGTGGCATCCACTTTTTTGACTCGGCAGCGTATCCCGAATCGTTTCGCAAGAAACTCTACATGGGCAACATCCACGGAGGGTCAATCAATGTCGATGAAATTGCCCGCCATGGTAGTACGTATCGCGGCAGTAGCAACGAAGATATCCTGAAAGCCAATGACGTTTGGTTCATGCCGGTCGCGCAAAAAACGGGGCCTGATGGATGTTTGTATGTTTTGGATTGGTACGATCGATACCACTGCTACCAGGACGCCAACCGTGATCCAGCTGGCATCGACCGTTTGAAGGGGCGACTCTATCGCATCCGCTATCAAGACACGCCACGCGTTTATAACTTCGATCTTGCCAAACAATCCGATCAAGCGTTGATTGACCAGCTCGGAGACGCCAATGTTTACGTGCGAGACACCGTGCAACGGTTATTGGCCGAGCGTTTGTTGGCGGGGAAATTGAGCAAACCCGCGCATGAGAAATTGATCGAGTTAGTAACTGGTTCTGTTGAATCGCCGGACGTGCGGCGGCATGCCATGTGGACTTTGGTCAGTGGCCGAGGTATCTCGCTAGAACTTTGGCCCGATTTGTGTCGCCACTCGGACCCCGTTGTCCAAGCCTTTGCGATTCGCGCGGCAGGTAACTATGCCACACTGCGACGCGATGAAGCGTTGGCCCGATCTTGGCAGGCGGCATTGCGCCAAGAATTGCCCAAGTTGGCCGCATTGCCTTTGGGTCCAACTGCCAAATTAAACACGATCATTGCCGCGAGAAAAGTCTTAGGTCGCGATGGCTTGGACACGATGTTGCAAGTTGCTCAGCAAACCCAATCGGATGATGGCCTGTTCCCGCGTATCCTCTGGCAAAATTTGTTGGCCGTCATGATCGAACACCCAGAAGTTGCCAGTGAATTGGTGACGAACCCAAACTTCTCCAACCAACCGATGATTGCTGATTTGGCGCCGCGGTTGGCCGAAGTCTTGATCTCGGGTCATCCATTGTCGCGGACCTTGGAATTAGCCGCGAAGTTGGGTGAGTCAGAAACGGGTACTCAAGGTCGCCAACGAATCTTGCAGGCGATTGAACGACGAGTACTTGATGGCGAAATTTCACCTGAGGAGATTCAAGCCGCGTTTCAAGCCGAATCGGTCGATCTGAACCATCTCCAAGGTAGTCCAGAATTCGATCGACTTTTGGTCAGCGCGGGAGCAGGAATCGATGTCAAAAAATTAGCAAACACGTTCCGCGATAAAAACGTTGCTCTGGAACAACGTCGCGCGACGTTTTCGACCTTGGCGTTTGTGGCTCGTGATCCGGAAAAACGAGAGGCTCTCCAGATCAGCTTGCAATTGGCGGAAGAAGTCCTGCAACAGGGCCAAGAGATGGAGCTGATCAATCATGTGATCGACCAATTGATTCGCTTGCCTGACGCATCCGTCGCGGAATTATTGGTGAAGGCGGCGATCCAAGTGGCACCCACGACTCGCGCCCGAATCATCGATGCTTTGACCAGTCGCCCCGAATCGGCGAAAGCACTATTCCATGTGTTAGGCACAGGGCCGTTGGGGCTCACACGAGACATGGTCAATGAAACCCAAGTGCAACGACTGTTGCTGATGGGCGATGCCGAACTGGCGACGCTCATTTCCGAAAAATGGGGAACGATGCAGACCGGAAATCGCGGCCTCATGATTGATGAGATTACGCGAGTCCGGCGAATTGTCCACGAAACGCCTGGTGATTTTAACCGTGGCTGGGTGGTTTACGATCGAGTTTGTGGGCAATGCCATCAGTTTGCCGGACGCGGCGAAAAAGTCGGTCCCGCGATCGACTCCAATGGTCGCGCGTCATTATCGCAGTTGTTGTCCAACATGGTTGATCCGAATTTGGTGATCGGCACCGACTATCAAGCGCGGCTCGTTGCAACGACGGACGGTCGGGTGTTGTCGGGATTGGTAATTGAAGATACCCCCGAACGTTTGGTTCTGAATTTGCAAGGCGGGAAAACCGCATCGATCCCCCGCGATGAAATCGAACAAGAAAAAGTCAGCCCCAATTCACTGATGCCCGAAGGTCAAACTCGGCAAATGACCGATCAAGAAATCGCGGACCTGTTGTCGGTGTTGCTGTTGAATAACCCAAACGATCGCAATAGTGGTCGAATTCCGGAGGGACAATCGCAAGAACAAACCCAATGGTCGGTCGATCGGTTTGGCCCACTTTTGGCGGAAGCCTTTGCCGACTTCTCCACACAACAATGGTTCGATGGAGGCTTGGGCTTGCTCGTCTCGCACGAAGATCGCAAGGCCGTGATCCGTACTTTCCCGGCAGCAGCCGATCAACCCACGATCTTACAACGAACCGTGCAATTACCGGCCGAACCTATGTTGTTGCGACTGGGAGTCCATCACCATGAGTCCGGGGCGTGGAAGTTGGTCGTCATCGTCAACGATCAGGAACTTTACAACCAAGTGGTCGACGAAACCAAGACGCGTCACGGATGGTTGGACTTGGAACTGGATCTCACTGCGTTTGCGAATCAAGAAGTGCGTATTCGCTTGGAGAATCATAGTCATCTGCAGCAGTATTCGTTTGCCTTCTGGTCCCATGCCTACTTGTTTCCCGTGAAGGCCGAATTACCCGACATGACCAATATCGTGCCGGCGGATATGGAGCCCGAATTTGTTGATCGGCGGAAACAGCCACCGGTGCTCCCGGTCGAGGACAGTTGGGTCAAGTTATCACCAGATTATCCGGTGTTCGCGGATCGAAAGGCCAAGCGTTTATTAGTCGATGGACAAGTGGTACAGAACCATGCCATGCTCGAAATGTTCGCCTGCCCGCTCGATTCTGGCAAAGAACACGAGTCGGTGGTGGCCGTGTTTAGCAACTCCCAATTGATTCATGCCGGTTTATTGGCCGTCGGGGCCAAACCCGGTCACCCCGCAAAGTTTGATCCACAGTTTCAAGCGGCCGAGGGAACGAAAATTCTCATCGAAGTTCAATGGAAAGACGAACAAGGTGAACTCCAAACCGTACCCGCCCGACGTTGGGTTCGCAACATCCGCGACAAGAAAGAACTCGACATGGATTGGGTATTTGGAGGTAGCTTGATGTATAAAGATGAGGAGAGCGGCCGGGAATACTACATGGCGGAGGGCGGCGAACTCGTCTGTGTTTCGAATTTTGCGACGGCGACTTTAGACTTGCCAACGCCAAGTCCCGACGCCGCTGCAAATCAGATGTTTGAGGCCAATACAGAACTCATCCCACCGTTGGGCACTCCCGTCCGTCTGATTCTGACACCCGTGCCGACGAAGTGACGCCCACCAACCGACAGCAGGATACCGCGTCTAGCCAACCGGGTGCAAAGCCGCAACTTCCACCGGGGATGGGGCTGGACTAGGCAAGTGTACTGGCAAAAAGAGCGTGAACATGGTCCCTTTACCGACCGTGCTATCGACTCGGATTCGCCCTTGATGCTGCTCGATGACTTCCTTGCAGGCGGATAAACCAAGCCCGGTTCCACCTTTGCCGGACGAATCGGGGCCGGATTTTGTTGTGAAATAGGGCTCAAAAATTCGATGCAGAACGTCGGGTGGCATGCCACTGCCAAAGTCGCGAATTGAAACCGCAACACAATTTTCTTGCGGCAGATGCGATAGCTTGACGATGATCTGCCCACCCTTGTCCATCGCCTGTCGAGCATTGGTCAGCAGATTCAGCAAGACCTGTTGAATCTCGTTTCCGATGGCGCGAACTTTGGGCAAGTTGGCTTCCGCTTGAACCTCTACCTGCACTCGAAACTGTTGCATCTCGCGACCCAAAAGGACCATGGTTTCTTCAATGAGCTGGCCCAAATCAACCGGGGCAAAATTGCCGCTACGATTCTTCGCCATGCCCAAGACGCTGTGCGTGATTTTTGCCGCCCGTTCGCTAGCAGCCAAGATTTTGTCCAAAGCCTTGTCTCGGGTGGCTTGATCGGGATGACGAATGCCCATTTTGGCATAGTTCATGATCGTCATCAGAATATTGTTGAACTCGTGCGTCGTGGTCCCCAGTAGCTCACCTAACGCGGCCCGGTTCCGCAACTGAGCCACCTGTGCACGAAGTCGTTGCAATTCATCTTGAGGAGATTCGGTTGTAGACATGGAGTTCTGGGAGATTCAGTTGAATTAGGGAAACGCGTCTCGCCACTTGATTCTGCCGTCATTAGAGATATCGTCGAACTAGCCTGGGCTTCTCCAACCCAAACCCCTACAATCGCCACCGGCCGTCGCGCGACCGCTTTTTGAAGGGCCATTTCCACAACGGAGAGCCGAGATGGAACATGTCGTTAACACTCGATTCAATCGTGGCTTGAAATTGGCCGAAAACTCCGGAATTGCCATTCGCTACGAATACTTGCACGGGCAAGGTGGCGGAATTTGCCAAATCAATCAGCAGCCACAACTATTCATTGATCTGGCGCTTCCACCTCTCGAACAATTACAACTATTGGAAAATTCACTGCAATTGGTGATCAACGAACAATGGCCCGTTCGGCATCTCGATCAATTAGTGGCTTGGGCAGAATCCGGCAACGGATGATACCACACGCGAAGAAACTGATGCCATCGACTGGGAGCGTCACCGCTCGTTGAGATACTGCCATCTTTGGTGCCTTCTTCCCAATCGTTCCATAAATTGGGCATCACGACCGTTTCGATTTGCAGCAGTTGAACAGCGTTCTCGGCCAGCCAACGATTGGCCGCGTTCACGGCCGCATCGAAGTTCTCGTAAAGCCCCTCCGAGATTAGCCCCGGAGCCTTGACTTGTCGTGGCACAAAGTCGATGTAATGCAGGGGAATCATCCGCGATAGAGCCCCTGAGTTTCGATGTATTTTTCAACCGCGCGCGGCGTGCGAAAACGAACGCTACGACCACTCGAAATCCGCTGGCGAATGTCCGTCGAGCTAAATTCGAACTGTTGCGAATCAACGATCGTCGACCTGATCACATCGATTTGTTCGTCCGTCGCAAAGCCGCGCAAGACTTGCCAAGCCTCGGCGGCGGTTGGACCGCTGGTACTCGGCCGATTCACCACCAATAACTGAGCGAGACTCAAGATCTCCTGCGGCTCATGCCAGCGTGGAAAATCCAATAGCGAATCCAATCCCATCAGCAAAAAGAATGTATCGTTTGGCGACCCTTGCTTTAACGCTCGCAAGGTATCCACGGTATAGCTGATCTCGCCCCGCTCCAACTCGATAGTCGAAATCGCAAAGCCGGGATGATCGGCAATCGCCAACTGCAACATCTCCACGCGAGCCTTCGCGTCGGCGATTGGACTTCGCGGCCGGAGCGGTGAATGGGCCGCGGGAACAAACAGCACTCGATCCAACGAGGAACTCTCCAAACATTGCTGGGCCAACAACAAATGTCCATAATGCACAGGATCAAACGAACCGCCAAACACGCCAATATTCATGATCCCACTCGCAACGCACCCGACTCTTATCCATTCCCCGAATCGTTTGCAATTTACCATACCCGAAACCAGATCGGCAGTACCAGAAAAAGTCGCCGGTATCGCGTCCAAACGGTTAGAATTCACTGACCAGCTCGACGCGTTCGAATGCCAGGCCGATCGCCGCCAAATGCCAAACTCGGCCCACAACTTCGTAGGCCATGGATTGGGCAAACATAACTCGCCCGCACCTCATCATAAGGACGCGAGGCTGAATTCTGGGACTTTTTGGGTTTTGTTTGAAATAGCGTTTTGCAGGTTCACAAGTGTGCCGTTACCAAAATTTCCCCGGCAAGCTAAACTGAAGGCCGTCAGTCGTCCTTCCGCAACGAGAATGCGACGCTTACGCCAGTTTCCCTTCGAGAACTTCAGCTTCGTATGCCGAACCAGCCTGATTTGGCCGACTTGACTACTCGTTTGCAAGGCGAAGTTCTGACCGATGAAGTCAGCCGTCGCTTGTACGCGACCGATGCGTCCGCCTATCGTGAATTGCCGGTGGCAGTGGTGGTTCCTCGGTCGGACTCGGATCTTCAAACCTTGATCCGTTTTGCGACCGAGCATCGCACCAGCCTGATTCCGCGGACGGCTGGGACGTCGTTAGCCGGACAAGTCGTTGGCTCCGGGATCGTTGTGGATTTGTCGCTCCATTTCAATAAGATTCTGGAAATCAACCCAACCGAACAGTGGGTTCGGGTCCAACCAGGAATTGTCCGCGACGACTTGAACCGAGCCCTCAAAGTTCACGACTTGTTCTTCGCCCCCGAAACGTCGACTGCCAACCGAGCAATGATCGGAGGCATGATCGGCAACAATTCCTGCGGTTCAAATTCGATCGTCTACGGCAGCACCCGCGAACACCTCCTCGAAGTTGATGCTCTTTTGGCAGATGGTTCACAGGTGACATTTGGCGATTTGAATGAACTAGAATTTGAAAACCATGTTCGCGGAGATGGTGTGGCCAGCCCGCAACATCAGGCTGTCTATCGCCAGATCCATCAGTTGTTAAACGACTCGACCAACAGACAAGAAATCCTAGCGGGGTATCCAGCCCCTGGGATTCCGCGCCGCAACACCGGCTATGCGCTCGACATGTTGCTGCGTCAGCGACCTTTCGAGCCGAATGGTGAGCCGTTCAATTTTTGCAGTTTGTTGGCGGGCTCCGAGGGCACATTGGCACTCATCACTTCGGCCAAACTCCGATTGACGCCACTACCACCGCGGCATCAACGTCTTGTCTGTATTCACTGCGATTCGATCGACGAATCCCTTCGCGCGAACTTGGTCGCGTTGCGGTTCTCTCCGTCAGCCTGCGAATTGATGGATCACTACATTTTGGAGGCCACGGAACGCAACTCCATGTACGCGCCGTACCGGTGGTTTGTGGAAGGTCATCCGAGAGCCTTATTGGTCGTTGAACTACTGCGTGACTCCGAAGAGTTGGCCTCCAACGATGCCCAACGATTGATCGCCGCATTGCAGACCGAGGGCCTGGGGTATGCCTATCCCGTTATCGAAGGTGAACAGGCGCAAAAAGTCTGGGGTCTGAGAAAAGCCGGCTTAGGCCTATTATCGAATATCCCGGGCGACGCCAAACCCGTACCCGTGATCGAAGACACGGCCGTCGATGTTCAAGACTTGCCCCAATACATCGCCGACTTCAATGAGATCTTAACCAGACATGGACTCTACAGCGTGCATTACGCGCATGCGGGTTCGGGCGAACTGCACTTGCGCCCGATCATCGATTTAAAAACGCCCGAAGGCGTCCGACTTTTCCGCGTGATCGCCGAAGAGATTGCCCACTTGGTCAAGAAGTATCGCGGTTCGCTATCGGGCGAGCATGGCGACGGGCGACTGCGCGGCGAGTTCATCCCATTGATGCTGGGGCAACACAACTACGAGCTATGCCGGCAGATCAAACGCGTCTGGGATCCACACGGCATTTTTAATCCGGGAAAAATTGTCGATACACCACCGATGGATTCCAGCCTGCGGTTTCCGGCGGGGAACGCGACGCCTGAGATCAACACCGTGCTCGACTTTTCCGAATCACAAGGATTTGCTCGCGCGGCCGAACAATGCAACGGTTCGGGCGATTGTCGCAAGACCGCCTTGTCGGGCGGCACGATGTGCCCCAGTTACATGGCCACGCGCCGCGAACAAGACACCACACGAGCCCGAGCCAACATCCTCCGCGAAATGTTAACGCGCAGTGATCGAGCCCAGCCCTTGGCGAGTGACGAAATCAAAGAGGTGATGGACCTGTGCCTGTCGTGCAAAGGTTGCAAATCCGAGTGTCCTTCGAACGTGGACGTCGCCAAACTTAAAGCCGAGTGGCAGCATCAATATTATCAAGCCAAAGGGATCCCCCTGCGGACACGTTTGATCGGCAGCTTTGAAACGATGATGTGGCTGTCCAGTTTCGCGCCGTGGTTGTACAACTGGATGTTCTCACGTCCGTTTCCCGGACGACTGCTCAAATCGCTAGTGGGTTTTGCGCCGGAACGCAGCATGCCACATCTGGCTCGGCAAACCGTGACGCGGTGGTTCAAGCGGGAATTTGTCCCAACAAGCGACGGTCGTTTGGGCAAAGCTTGTCTGTTCATTGATGAGTTTACGAATTATAACGACGCCGAGATCGGGATTACTGCCATCAAGCTGCTGGATCGGTTAGGCTTCCGAGTGCGGACCTTGCCACATCGCCAAAGTGGACGAACCTATTTGTCAAAAGGTCTATTAAAACCTGCGCAAAAGTTGGCTCGATTTAATGTCCAGTTATTTAGCGAACAATTGGAGAGCGACGAAATTCTAGTGGGCACCGAACCGTCGGCCATCCTGACCTTTCGTGATGAATACCTCTCGTTGTTGCGGGGCGATGAACAATCGCGAGCGAAAGCCTTGTCCCAACGCACCAAGACAATTGAAGAGTTTTTGGCGGACGCGATCACGGCGGGCAAGTTACGGAAAGATCAATTCACCAACGAGGTGAAGGTGATGCAGGTCCACGGCCATTGCCACCAAAAAGCCCTGTCGACGATGGCGGCGACTCGGAAGATATTGACTTTTCCAACAAACTATCGAGCCGAGTTAATTCCGTCGGGCTGTTGCGGAATGGCGGGTTCGTTTGGTTACGAACGCGAGCATTTCCAATTGTCGATGCAGATCGGAGAATTGGTTTTGTTTCCCACCATCAACGAACAACCATCAGAGGTGGAAATCGTCGCCGTCGGCACCAGCTGCCGCCACCAAATCAAAGACGGCACAAAACGCACCGCAAAACATCCGGTAGAAATCCTGTTTGAAGCGTTGTTGTGATAGGTAGTGGACCGCTCCGCAGCAAGGTCGTGGATCGCTCCGCGGTCCAACGCAAAGTAGTGGAACGCTCCGCGGTCCAACGCAAGGTCGTGGACCGCTCCGCGGTCCAACTTTCAAAAAACTCGGAGGTGTGCAGCGGTCACGTGGCCAACACGCTGGATTTAAAAGATCGCTTCAGTGAGTGCTCGAAGGAATTGTCTGGAAACAACTTCCCGATTTAGAAAAGTCCGACCTTGGTTCATCCGAGAACACCGATCGTCGAATCTGCCGAGCCACCAAATGGCCCGAGCCGCCCAATGACCTGAGCGGCAGTCCGGCAAAATGCGAGCGTTTGGTCATTCCTGCGGATGGCAATGCCGAACTGCGGATGAACAGTCCGCGGCCACTTCCTTGACCGACAGCCCTTGTCCGACCGCAGTATTCTAACTTCCGAGCCGATAGTTCGACGGTCTTTATTTCGAATCCGCCTGCAGCGAACGTCTTCATCCGCCGATCGGCATGGCCATCCGTGGGAAGTCCGCCAGCCAGGCCACTGATCGTCTTTGGTTCACACGCGGCTAAGGAATGAATGATGAAAAATGGAAATTGAAAAATGCAAAATGCTGACAACCATTGCTTGCTCACGGAATGTATGAAACTAGACGTTTGGTACATCTTAAATTTTTCATTCTTCAATAATCATTAATCATTCAACCGCCAGAGCCAGCAAAAGTCATTCCGGAGCTTTCAACGTTCGAAATCCGGAACTAACTTCGCGACAAACCCTAAGTACGGGTTCATTCCAGGAAAAGGTGAGGACATGGATCGC
Organism: Pirellulaceae bacterium; assembly: GCA_041741535.1. GTDB lineage: Bacteria > Planctomycetota > Planctomycetia > Pirellulales > Pirellulaceae > M30B19. The sequence goes on along the minus strand of JBGSJV010000191.1, from coordinate 150,539 downwards.
TCCAGAGCTTGTTGAGGGCTTCTTCATTATCGCCAAACTCGTGGTCTTCAGCTACCGCTCCGATCAACAAGAAAGAAGGCAGAGTTCGCCAATCCCAGCGGAATCCAACAACGATTGCCACTCCCGTCGGCTCGGAACAGCCAAGAACGTATCGGATGTTGCGACGGACTTCGCACCTGACTAGACTGGGGCGTCGACAAACTATTTGACCGAGCCTCTTCAGAATCGCATCCGAACTTGAACGACTTCTGAGCAAATCAAACTATTGGAATCAAACATAATGTCCGTCACGAGCGCTGCTGATCTGGAAACCGACGACGTCAAGGCGATCGATGAATTGGGCGAAGTCTTCCAGCGGCTCAAAAATGAATTGGGAAAGATCATTGTCGGCCAGCACGATGTGATCGAACGATTGGCGATCTGCCTGTTCGCTCGAGGGCATGCCCTGTTGATGGGTGTCCCTGGGTTGGCCAAAACCTTGTTGATTAGTCGCTTGGCGGAAACTTTGTCGTTGGACTTTTCGCGGATCCAATTCACGCCGGACTTGATGCCGATGGATATCACCGGCACCGACATCCTACAAGAAACTCCCGATGGTCGTCGCGTGTTCGAGTTTATCAAAGGACCGCTCTTTGCCAACGTGGTTTTGGCCGACGAAATCAATCGCGCTCCTGCGAAGACTCAAGCTGCCATGTTGGAAGCGATGCAAGAACAACGCATCACGGTCGTGGGCAAAACCTTTCATCTGCCACCGCCTTTTTTTGTGTTGGCAACCCAGAACCCTGTCGAGCAAGAAGGGACTTATCCCCTGCCGGAGGCTCAGCTGGATCGCTTCATGTTCTTGATCGAAGTGGATTACCCAAATCGTGATGAAGAGATCCGAATCGCGCGCAGTACTACGGGCGGCACGTTCCCCAGTTTGCAACATGTGTTGACTGGCCAACAAGTGATTCGCTTCCAAGAACTGGTACGCCGGGTCCCGGTGCCCGAACATTTATACGAGTTCGCAGTGGACCTAACGCGACGGACTCGGCCCAATACGCCCGAAGCTCCGACCTGGTTGAAACCATTGGTGGGCTGGGGCGCCGGTCCGCGAGCCGTCCAGTACTTGATCCTCGGAGCGAAAGCTCGCGCGGCCTTGCATGGGAGCTACATGGTCCGTTTGGAGGATGTGTTGGAAGTCGCCCAGCCCGTGCTGACTCATCGTGTTCTCACGACCTTTGCCGCCGAATCCGAAGGGTTAAGCAGCCGCGACATCGTCAAACGTTTGGTTGATGAACTAAGCCGCGAACGCTAGCCCCGAAAAAGCCATGACCCACGATTTTATTGAACCGCGAGTGATCGCTCGCTTGAAGAGCTTGAACATGCACGCTCGGTTGCCGATGGTTGGCAGCGTGACGGGCATGCACCGCAGTCCCCATCGCGGCTCCAGTCTAGAATTTGCCGAATACCGCAAGTACGTCCCCGGTGATGACACGCGCCGCTTGGATTGGCGAGCGTACGGACGCAGCGATCGCTTCTACATCAAGGAATTCGAAGCCGACACCAATTTGCGACTGTGTTTGATTGTGGACACTAGCGGCTCAATGAACTACGCTCGCGGCGGAGTTTCCAAGTTGCAATTCGCGCGGCAGATCGCGGGAACTTTGGCCTATTTGGCGGCGTGGCAGGGTGATGCGATCGGATTGTATTGTGCCGGCAAAACCTTTCAGCGACAAATCACACCCAAACGCAGTGCGGCCCACTTGCGTGTGATCTTGGACTCATTGGCCACCAGCACCGCGACGGGTGAAACGGGACTGGTCGCGGCCTTGCACGAAGCAGCCGAACGAATTCGCCAGCGAGCGTTGGTGGTGATCTTGTCCGACTTGTTTGTCGAACCCAACGAACTAAGCGGCGCGTTTCAACACTTGCGGTTTCGCAAACACGACGTGGTCGTGTTTCATTTGTTGGAGCAGGCTGAAATCCAATTCGACTTCGATCGCCCCATGCGGTTTGTGGATTTGGAAGGTGGCCCAGCGGTCCTGGCCGACCCCAGTCTGGTGGCCGTAGAATACCGACAAGCGGTTGCAAGCTACTTGTCCGATCTGAAAACCGTCGTTCGCGATGCCAACGTCGACTATCAACGTCTGAGTTTGGAACAACACTACGGCGATGTGTTGGCCAAATTCTTGTTGGCCCGAATGCCGAAGCGCAAATAATCCCCGGAGAGCCATGATGAGTATTCGATTCGCGATCCCGATGTTACTTGTGATGCAACATCTCTTGTCCGTGTTGATCGTCGGTCAGGAACCCGACAACGCCATCGAAAAGAAAGCGGAACTGCTTGCGATGCAGGTGCTGGTCGTTGATCCGGATGGGCACCCGATTGAAAATGCCACCGTCTTCCCGTCGGGACTGCGAACCAAGGTCGAGCCGGGTTCGCATTGGGGGTGGAGTGAACCACTTCACGGACCGATCCCGAAATTACAAACGAACGTCGAAGGAATAGTCGCCCTGCCGTACCCCAAATACGTCACGGAAGAAATCGAAGTTGGCACGGTAACGATTTCGGTCGAGCACCCTGATTTTGTCTCTTTTCGCGAAGATCGCAGCGTTAATGACAAACCGGCAAAAATTGAGTTGAAGATCGGCTTTCGCATCGCCGCGACGGCCGTCGACGCGGAAACCGGCGCTCCGATCAAGCAAGACTTGTACGGATTGGTCAGTGGGGACGCGCGTCTAAGTGATTGGAAGTTGTCCGAGAACGGGAATTTGGTCTCGCCAGTGTTCGAACCAAACAAAACTTGGTTCAGGTTGATCAAAGCGAAACCGGGCGAACCAAACCTCTATAGCGAACTAATTGAAATAGATCCAACGGATCGCAGTCGGGTACTTTTGCGAGACGTGAAGTTATCGAAAGGAACACGCGTCGTCGGGCGCTTGGACGATTCTGTGACGCGGCCGATTCGCAACGGTCACGTCGCCGCCACCATCGTTCGACGAGGCAGCGACGGCCAGGAATTTAACTGGAATTCCAAGTGGATGTGGTACGACAAGGCCGCAATTGCGGAAGATGGAACCTTTGTGTTCGATTCCTTGCCGACGGGAGAAATACTGCAGATGATACCCGTTTGTGATGATTTGGTGCCCGCAAATCCTAGTCGGGACGATGTGTTGCCATTTTTTCCGGAGGAGGCAGAGAGGCCGGTGAACTCGATGTCGCGGCCACAATTGATTCGTTTGGAGGGAGGGCAAGTCGAGCCAGTATTAAAAATGGCGCCAGCCACCTCGGTAAAGGTCACTGTGTTGGATCAAGAGGGGGCGCCTTTGTCGGGCGTTGAAGTTGCCTCATGGCCCAATCAGATATGGTTCGAGGGCGGCTCGCAAATATTGGGTTCCGCCTATTCGTTGTCGGACATCTTGCTCCGGTCCCGACTGCCAGGTGAACGGCCGTTCACTCGTGAGAATCGCTATTCTGCCAAAACCAACGAACAGGGAATCGCGGTGATTCACTCCATGCCGCCCGGTCGTACCGAAGGTTTGTTTGCCTTTATCAAGGGCTATGAAATGCCGCTCAACGGAACCGAACGTGAAATTCGGATCGACCTAAAGGAAGGCGTTGTCACCGAAGTCACGATCAAAATGCAACCGGAAGGAACGGATACATTGAAGGACGAAGCGTTCGAAGGCGTGGCGAACAATCAGCCCGTCGACTGGTTGAAGTTCGTGGCGCCCATTCGCAAGGTTTTGAAATGGTAGTCGTGACGACCATTATTCAGTGTTTTGGCGGTAATCTTTTCCCGACGATTGCGTTGGTTACGATGGTTTGCTCCAACGCCCAAGAAGCTAGTGAAGAGTTGCACCCGAACCGTCAGACTATTCAGGTTTTGGTACGAGACTCGGAAGAGTACCCGGTTGAGAATACCGAGATTCAAGTCGGCAACTTGCGTAGTAAAGTCGATGGACGACCGCTGGCGTGGGACGAGGCAAAGTTTGGGCCGAAACCCCGTGTTTTCACAGGCACCCATGGAACGGCAATAATCCCCATCCCCAAGTTGGATGGCCAAGGTACGGACATTGCAGGGGCAGAACTATTCATAACACATGCGGACTTCGTCGCGACGTGGCAGATTGTTGGCGTCGGCCCAGGGCCATCACTTGTGGATCTGCGACCGGGTGTCCGGATTGCGACTAACCTCCTCGATGCCGAATCGGGGGCCAAAATCACCCAAGACGTTTATGGAATCGCCAGCAAAGGGATTTTGATTCGCGACTTGATGTCGGCGGACAGTGGTTTTCTGGTTTCGAAGCCCCTATGGCTGGAGAAATCATGGCTTCGTTTCGTTCGGTTCGCACCAGGGCAACCCGTTTTGTTCAGTCAACTCATTTGGATCGATCCATCAGAGGGCAACCGGGTTTTGCTGCGTGATATCAAGATGCACAAAGGCACTCGAGTGGAAGGTCTTCTGGACATTACCGTCCCGCGTCCCATCCGCAACGGGTATGTTGTTGCGAAGATTGGGCGGCGTGCCATTGAGGTCGCATCAAATGGCAGTCTGCAAAATTGGGAGTGGTATGAACACGCGAAGATCATGGAAGACGGTAGCTTCGTATTCGAGTCAATGCCGCCAGACGAGGTCTTGCAGTTGATCCCGATTTGCGATGACTGGGTTCCGCAGAATCCAGCTACTAAGGAGGTGCAAGAATCATTTCCGGAATTCGCGGGTGATCTAGAAGGTTCGTCAACTTATCCTCAGTTAGTACGGGTCCAAGGTCCTGTCGTTAGGCCCGTGCTGAAAATGCGGCGTGCGGCAACTGTCAAAGTCTTGGTTGTTGATACACAAGATAGACCGTTGAGTAACAAGGAGATCCAGATGTCGCCCAATCAGGAGTGGTTCGACGGTGGAGGTGGAAAGTTGGGATATGGTTGGTGTTCCATAGACCGGCTCAAGCTAGAAGGCTTTTCAAGAACCAGCCCCCCCTATTTCGAACACTTCGTTGCAAGAACCGACGACAACGGGATCGCTGTGATCCGCGGGCTGCCCCCAAATCAAGAACAAGTCATAAGTGTTTTCTTGAAAGGTCACAACCGCGAGGTTTCAGGGCCTCTTTTGCAAGTCCGTGTCGACCTAAAGGAAAGCGTTGTCACCGAATTAACGATCAAAATGCTTCCTGAAGGAACCGATTTTTTGAAGGACGAAGCGTTCCAAGGCGGCAAAGACGACTGACATGGCGTTCCTCAATCCGCTTTGGCTATTGGCTCTCCCGTTGATCGCGCTACCGATCTTGATTCACTTGCTGAATCAACGTCGGCATCGTTCGATTCAATGGGGTGCCATGCAATTCCTGCTTACCGCCAAGCGGATGAACCGGGGCATCGCGCGACTCAAACAAATCTTGATCATGGCCGCGAGAATGGCGGCGATCGCCGGATTGATCTTCGCCGTTAGTCGCCCACTTTCTTCGGGTTGGGTGGGATCGATCACGGGTGGCCAACCCGAGACGATCATTGTTTTGCTGGATCGATCCGCCAGCATGCAGCAGCAACAACCGACAACCGGAGAGTCGAAGCTTAAGTCGGGACTGGCGAAGATCGTTGCCGCGTTGCAAACCATGGGCTATCAAAAACCTTTGGTGCTGATTGAGAGTGGCCAGGCGCTGCCTCTGACTTTGGAACGCCCCGCGGGCCTGTTGGATCATCCACAAACAGGCCCCACCGAAACGACGGCCGATATCCCGGCCATGTTGCAAGCGGCTTTGGACCATGTCGTGCAGAACCAAACCGGACGCACGGATATTTGGTTATTGTCGGACTCGAGATCCAACGATTGGAACGCGGACAGTAGTCGCTGGCGCGCCCTGCAAAGCAATTACGCGAAACTGGAAGGTGCACGGCTTCAAGTCTTGCAATATCCTGATCTCCCCGTTGACAATTTGTCGCTCACGATCGATCAAGTTCGCCGCCAAACGGCGCCCGACAACTCCGCCGCGGCCGAACTCCTGATCGATTTGACGGTCGCTCGTCGCAATCCGCCCAGTAGTCCTGGCTCTGAAAAGGTGGTGCCAGTGACGTTCAACATCCATGGGCTGCGTTCGGTTGTTGAACTGGAGCTCAGCGGTTCCACAACAAGCTTGATCGGACATCGAATTCCGATCGATCAAGAAATGGTGTCGGGCTGGGGCTCCGTCCAATTACCCTTTGATGAAAACGAGAGCGATAACGGGGCCTATTTTGCGTTCGCTCCGGAACCGTTACGTCGCACGGTGATTGTGACCGAACGACCAGAAGCTGCTCGAGCGATCCAACTCGCCGCGGCCACAGCTGCAATTGCCGGAGTCGAACATGAAGTTCAAGTCCTGACCCCAGACCAAACGGCGATGATCGATTGGCAAACCACCGCTCTACTGGTTTGGCAGGTTCCGTTACCCGACACACCGATGGCATCCGTCTTGCAGAAGTTTCTGGAAAACGGTCGTTCGATTTTGTTCTTACCTCCCGCGGAAATCACACCCGATTCGTTCGGTGGCTGGCGGTGGGGATCGTGGTCGGATATCGATCGCCAAGGCCAAGCCGTTCGTTATTGGAACAGCGACGAAGATTTGCTCGCCAGAACGCGTAACGGCCAACCCTTGCCTGTCAACGAACTGCGCTTTTACCAACACGCGTCTTTGCAATCGACGGAAGCAAGTGACTCCAATCCTGACTTGAACGCGGTTGATACGGCAACCAATATGGAACGTCCCTTGAAGGATCAAGTATTGCCGGCCACGACACTTGCTCAATTGGAAAACGGAGCCACTTTGTTGCAACGATCCAAGACCCAAGGTGGCACGATCTATTTTCTAACCACGTGGCCTATCGGGACACATTCCAGTTTGGATCGCGAAGGCCTCACTCTGTTTGTTGCGATTCAGAGAGCGATCGCGGCGGGCATCGAAACCGTTGGCCAAGCCAAGTCTCTAGACGCGGGCAGTCTTCCTGCTCATGTGGTGAACGACCTACCGCGTGTTTTATCATCGTCGGAAGACGAATGGTTGGGCGGTCGCAGTCAACGGGCTGGAGTTTACGGAAACGAAACGCAGTGGATTGCGCTCAATCGCCCTCAGGCTGAAGAGCGTAGCGAAACCTTGTCGCGCGTCGAAGTGGAAAACGTGCTCGCAGGACTGGATTTTCAAATCGTGGAAGACCAAGTTGGCAGTGGCAAGAGTCTAGCCAGCGAAGTGTGGCGGTTGTTTGTGATGGCAATGGGGTCGGCATTGATCGTTGAAGCGTGGTTGTGCTTGCCGCCAAAAGCAACAAGTGTCACGCAAGCGGCGAAAGAACCTGCGAGGGCCGCCGCATGATCGAATCGCAGACCTTTAGCTTCGCGGGGACCTCGCCACTGAATGTTGCTTTTGCCGTGATGTTGGTCGTCGTTGGAATCGTGTTGGCAGCAATGGCCATGCAACGTTCCGGCTACAAGAAGTGGATCGTAGGCCTGGAGCTGCTGCGCGTTCTGTTGGTGTCGCTCGTGGCGGTGGCAATCTGCCAACCGGAATGGATCCAATCTTTCTTGCCCGACACCGAACCCGTGCTCGTGGTACTTTGGGACGAATCCGACAGCATGAACACGGCGGATATTCCCGTGACTGGAAATTCTGTCTCACCAGACATGATATCGCGAAAGGCCTCGATCGAGCCATTGATTGCGGCGGACTTTTGGGCGCCGGCGGTTGCGGATCGGACTCGGCCGATTCAAGTGATTACGGAACCGTTCTCTTCCGAGTTGGCTCAGCCCACCACCGGTACCGACATCAACATGGCGTTGCAACGGACCATTGAAAAACACTCCAATCTACGCGGCGTGGTTCTGATCTCCGATGGCAGTTGGAATTTAGGCAATACGCCCAGCGAAGCCGCAACTCAATTGCGCATGAACGACGTGCCGGTTTACTCGGTCGCGGTTGGGAGCGAAACACCGCTGCCCGATTTGGAAATCGTCAGCGTCGAAGCGCCGACTTTCGGCGTGGTGAACAAGCCGACCCGAGTCCCCTTCACGATTTCGAGCACCTTGCCGCGCGACGCCGAAGTGGAGGTCGTCTTTTCTTCGAATGATGGAGAGCGGATGACCAGTCGCATGACGATCCCGGCTAATGGCACGTTGCAACAGGCATTCGTCTGGAACCCTCAGAAAATCGGCGATTATTCGGTGACAGTCGAAGTCGAAGTCGCGGACGGCGAGCGGATCGCGGAAAACAATCGAATGACCGTGCCCATCGAAATCCGTCGCGAATCACTCAAAGTCTTGATTGTTGAATCGTATCCGCGGTGGGAATATCGCTATTTGAAGAACGCCTTGTCGCGTGACCCTGGGGTTGAAGTCCGCTGTGTTTTGTATCATCCCGATATTGAAGCAGTCGGCGGTGGGAAAGAATACTTGCCACAATTCCCGGCATCGGTCGACGAACTGACGTCCTTTGACGTGATCTTCTTGGGCGATGTGGGTGTTGGCAACGGTCAACTGACAACGGAGGACTGCCAACGCATCAAAGGCTTGGTCCAGAACCAAGCGACTGGCCTGGTCTTGATGCCCGGATTTCGCGGCAAACAATTGTCGTTGGTCGATACGGAATTGTCGGACCTGTTTCCGATTGCGTTCGACACGACCCAGCCTCGAGGCTGGGGGAACCGAGTGCCTGCCCAGTTGCAATTGACCGAGATTGGTAGCCAAAGCCTACTGACCAAGTTAGCGGACTCGGCCGAAAACAACATGGCGTTGTGGAATCGCTTGCCGGGATTCCAATTGTACGCGCCGGTGCTGCGCGCGAAGATTGGCTCGCAAGTCTTGGCGGTTCACTCCAGCGAATCGAACGCGGACGGTCGCATTCCATTGTTGGTGACCAAGACCTTCGGAGCGGGCAAGATCTTGTTCATGGGCACGGATGGCGCGTGGCGTTGGCGTGAAGGTGTGGAAGACAAGTACCACTATCGGTTTTGGGGACAAGTCGCGCGGTGGATGGCTTACCAACGAAACATGGCCGGAGGCGATTCCATGCGTCTGTTCTATTCGCCAGATCGTCCGCGAACAGGCCAGACCCTTTCGTTGAACGCCAACGTGATGGGTGCCAATGGCGAGCCCCTCCAAGCGGGCCAAGTCACTGTGCAAATGGTAGCGCCGTCAGGGAACGTGCAAACGATTCAACTAACATCGCAAGCTGAAACGGGTCAATGGGGTTTGTTTACGGGAGCGTTTGTACCTTTGGAAACCGGCGAGCATCAAGCGACCCTGACCTGTCGCGAGACCGGCGCGACCTTAGCCACCACGATTAGTGTCCAAGGCTTGCAGCGAGAGCGATTGGGGCAACCTGTCAACCTCGCTCCCTTACAAGAGATCGCTGCGATCACGCGTGGACAGATGGTGAAACCATCCGACATCGAACAAATCTTGGCCGCTATCAAGAAGATGCCTGAGCCGGACCCGGAAACTCGCCGCATCCGTCTCTGGGCTCATCCGATCTGGGTTGGGCTGCTGATTGGTTTGCTGTGTTTGTTCTGGATTGGTCGCAAATTGGCTGGCGTGATATGATAGGCGTGCAACGAACGCTGGATGAAGGGAAATTCGATGGACACTAAACCGCTAAACTATCTCGCTCCACCCGAGATTCGAATGGTCTTGGGAAACGTGGCCTGGGAAACGTACAACGCGTTGTCAGAACAACGACGGGGAAGCGTCCCCAGGATGACGTATGACGAAGGAGTTCTGGAAATGATGAGTCCTCTGCGGGAACATGAAAACATCGGGCGTTTGATCGGGAGAGTGATCGAAGCTTACTCGGAAGTACGGAACATCGAAATCATCAGTGTGGCGTCGATGACGGTCAAGTGTTCTAGTCTCGCGAAAGGATTCGAGCCCGACGAATCGTATTATGTGACTCATGCGGCGCGGGTCTTGAACCAATCTGAAATGGATTTTGAGATGGATCCTCCGCCTGACTTGGTAGTCGAGGTTGAGCTGACCTCGTCCGCGATTGAAAAACTGAAGTTGTTCGCCGCCATGAGCGTGCCAGAAGTCTGGCGTCACAACGGCGAACTACTGAGGATGTATCGACTTGAGAATGCCGAGTATCGCGAAATTGATTGCAGCGTTGAACTACCTGGATTGGATGCACAGCGGATCAACGAGATCGTGCTTCGTCGGAATTCGGTTGGCGAAACCAAATTGATCCGAGAATTCCGGAAGTCGATTAGTGGTTAATGGTTGAAGAATGGTTTCGCGCTGGATCATCTACTAAACGGTGGAATGTTAAGTTGTTGACGTTTTTGTTTCACCAAACCAGTGCTGCAACCAAGTTCCGCCGCTAACTGAGGGTCCGAGATAACACCCATCTTCTTGATAACTTCTTTCGTCCACCTAAGTTCACTGCGACGTCGAGCTGAGATCCCAAGTTCCACTCGTTTGGCCGCGACGAATTGATAAGACAAACCGAGTTCCATCGCCAACTCATCGTCGGGAATTTGGCCTAGTCTTTTCAGTTCTTTGGCCTTCCAAGCGTATGGGCCTCCGGATCGGAACGGAGGAATGCCCAACTCTTCGCGTTTCTTCGCCACACCCGTCTGCGAAATTCGCAACTCCCTGGCCAGATCCGTATCCAGCACCGTCCCCAACTTCGCAATTTCAGCCTTGGTCCAGGGACGTTCTTTATGTCGGCATGGTGGAATTCCCAACGACTCTCGTTTGCTTCGAACGTCCGCTTGAGGATAGCCCCATTGTCTTGCGAGGTAATGGTCAGGCATTCTCCCTAATTGTTCGACTCGAGCGGCAGACCAACAGACTTTTTCTTTCCGATCAAACGGCGGAATCCCCAGAACCACTCGGCGATGTCGAACCTGCATGGGCGGAATGTTCAATTGCCGGGCCACGTCACCATCCGATTTCGTGCCCAGCACAGATTCCTCATCCTTTGTCCAGTCATGATGTGTGGGGTTCGAGTAGTCAGCCAGCGGAATTTTATGCAACGCACGATAGACGCGAATTCGTACCCGGTTGACCTTGAATTTGTCGGCAATTTGTTTGTCAGTCATTTTTCCAATGAGTGGAATGACGTGGGCAGGCAATTCCGGCTCTGGATCCATCTGCTTCTTGCCGTAGGGCAAGATTCCAAGTTCGATGCGTTTGATCTTCACTGCGACCGGGCATACTTCGTACTCGCGAGCCAATGTCCTATCAGGGATCTCACCCAGCAGATTCAACATGCCGGTTGTCCATTCGGTTTCCTTCACCTCGACGAATGGTGCGATTCCAAATTGATTTCGGAGGCGAGTGACCGTACCGGCGGTACATCCCCATTGGTCGGCCAACTGAGTATCTGGGACCGTTCCCAATTTGAGCTGTTGCGTCTGGGTGAGCACCAACTTTTTTCGGGGAGCCATTTCGCTAGGAGGCAATGGTGGAGCAACATACGGCAAGATCCCCAGTTCCTCTCGACGACAACGAACATGATGTTTGGTTGTGCCGATTTGTTTGGCCAAATCCGTATCGTGCATCGTCCCCATGAGCTTGTCGATTTTCTTTGTCCAGCGCGGGGCAGCAGTTCGTGAGACAGCTTTTGACTTGATTTGCAACTTTCGCCGCCGTTGATGGACAGAGCGCGGAGCAATCCCGTACCGTTCTGCAACCACTCGATCAGGTACGGTACCGATCAAGGCATCGAGTTCGGCTGTCCATTGGACATCTACATACTTTTTTAAGGGTTGATTCATGCCAGGTCGAGTTGAATTCTGTGGGAGCTGATTGCCAGTTTCTTTTCCGGCGTCATTCTCGCCTCCCCGGAATAATTCTCAAGAGTGTTTTCGGGAATTCAGGTGACAGCGAGTCGCCTCTGGGAAATGCTCGACTAGGAAATCCGCATGGGGTCGTTTCTCAATTCAATCTCCCAACCGGAAACAGGTGCGATGGTTCTTTTAGCGGGGGCGTTCCGCCGACAATCGAACTGGCCGACGCGCTGACATCAAATGTCTCCAAAAACGGAAATTCCTCGCAACGAGGCAGTGCTATCAGCAGGCCGCGGAGGCACAGAATGGGCCGCCTTCGAAAATCCTATTTTCGTGAGATTCGGGATATGACAGGGCCAATTCCAACAGGTACAATCGATGGTGCTGATGATTCATCGATTGGCTTATCTGCCCGGATCATGGACTGTGAAAAATGAATAAACTTGAACTTCCCGAACTGACCAAGGCCAAGTTGCTAGAGTTTCGGCGGCGGGTTTGGACGGTCAAGTTGATCGAAGGCGTTTGCGCTGCCCTGTTTGGGTTGTTGCTGTCGTATTTTCTAGTCTTTGTTCTCGACCGTTTCTTCGATACTTCCGGGTGGCTACGGGGTGCCATTCTAGTCACCGGATCGTTGGGCCTTGCGGTTTGGTTCCCCTGGGTCTGCCATCGTTGGGTCTGGCGGAGTCGGCGCATGGAACAGGTCGCGCGGATGCTCAAGATCACGTACCCTCGTTTGGGCGATTATCTGTTGGGAATTGTTGAGTTGGTACAGTCGCCCGACTTGCAAGGAACCAGCGAATCGTTGTGTCGAGCGGCTTTGGCACAAGCGGATCGCGAGACAAGCGACAAAGATCTGCGCGATGCCGTGCCGTTTCCTCGCCATCGGCAATGGTTATGGACGACGGCGATGCCGCTTGGTTTGATGGTGCTTGCTTTGTTGTTAGTTCCCGCCGCAGGCTGGAACGCCATGCAACGTTGGTTGCTGCCGTGGCAGGCAATTGATCGCTATACGTTCACGACTTTAGAACCTCTGCCGGACAGTATGGTGGTTCCGTTGGCTGAACCAGTGGAGTTTGACGCAACACTGGCTCCTGACTCGCGTTGGAAGCCTGATAACGGCTCGGTGTGGTTAGGCAGTCATCAGGTTTTGGCTGACGCCGTAGCAGGCCACTATCAATTTCGCTTGCCTCCAATTACCTCCATCGGCGAAGTACACGTCCGGATCGGTGATGTTCGGCGATCGATTGAACTTGATCCTCAACCGCGACCTGAATTGTCGGAACTCGTCGCAACGATCCAACTGCCTGATTACCTGCAACGTGCCGAACCCCTTGAACGGCAGATTCGTGGCGGTGGCTTGACGACGGTCCGCGGTAGCCGAGTCGGTATCACAGCAACGGCCACACGCGTGCTGAAGTCAGCCAAAGTCAACGGTAACGAAACCAGTGTCTCCGGGGAGGTGTTGAATGTGCCGGCCGTACTGGTCGATGAAACGCCGACCCTCGAATTGGAATGGTTCGATTCGCTGGGACTGTCCGCGAAATCGCCATTGCAGTTGAAACTGCGAACCGTTGCTGACGAGGCACCTTCGATTCACTGTCGCGATTTGGAGCAACAACGTGTACTCATGGAGCGCGATGTATTGACGTTTTCTGTCGATGCGGCAGACGATTACGGGATCAAGCGTATTGGCATGACTTGGCAAGGTAAGCCGGCACCCGGTTCGGCAGCGTCAGCGGCCCTAGGCGAAAAACTTGTTATGGCGGGGAATCCGTACGCTACGGAAATGACCCAAGTGGCGGCCACGTTTTCGCCGGCCTCGGAGGGCATTGCTCCCCAGGCCATTCAGTTGCGATTGTTTGTCGAAGATTATTTGCCTGATCGCGAGCCGATCTACTCGCCCGTGTACACGGTATTTGTGCTGTCGGAAGACGAACACGCGATCTGGATGACTCGGCGCTTGGACGAATGGTTCAAGCAAGCTTTGGAAGTTTACGAACGTGAACAACAGCTATTTCAACGAAATGTAGAAATGCGTGGGCTTTCGGTTGCAGAATTGGATCGCCCGGAGACGCGTCGCCAGATCGAAGCGCAAGCGGCTGCCGAAATGGCGCAGGCACGCCGTTTGGAAGCCTTGACCGACCGTGGAGCGAGCTTGGTTCAAGAAGCGTCGCGAAATGAAAATTTTGGCGTCGATCATCTGGAAAAGCTCGCATCGATGATGCAGCAATTGAAAGAGATTCACGAGAACCGCATGCCGTCGGTTTCCGATTTGCTGAAACAAGCGGCCTCGGCGGCGGCCGGCGATCCCAGTCAGGGAGAACCGTCTGACAATAAGATCATTTCCGTGACGGACGCACCGACCAATCAGGGAGAGGCACAAGTAGAAGGCGGTGGCGCGGATTCGGAAAAGAAAGAAGAGGATGAGCAAAAGACCGAAGCTCCCTCGGTTTCACTAAAAGAATCGAACATGAACGCTGCCGACGAAAAGTCCAAGGAAGCGGAGCAAGCCGCGCCACCGTCCGCTGCGTCTCCGCCGTCCTTAAAGCTGCCATCGGTGACCTTGGATGCTTTGCCGGACAAAGGTGACGACGAAGCCCCGTCCTGTCCGGCCGGCAATCAGATGCAAGCAGCGGTTGAAGCTCAAGAAGCTTTGCTGGCCGAATTCCAAAAAGTTGCGGAAGAGTTGCAGAAGTTGATAAGCAATTTGGAAGGCAGCACCTTCGTCAAACGACTCAAGGCGCTGTCGCGACACGAGTTGGTATTGGCCAATGACGTGAGCCGCACCAGCTTGACTGGGTTTGGTGAAGGGGCCGAACAAGTGGCCGAAACCACACGCACTCGGACCGAGTTGTTGGCAGAACGACAACGAGCCTACATCGTCACGACAGAAAATGTACTGGAAGATTTGTCCGCGTATTTAACACGAAATCCTGACGGCAAGTACAAGACGGTGCTGGAGGAAATGCAAAATACCAATGTCGTCAAGCAAGTGGGGATTGTGGCCGATCGCTTGGTCACCAACGAGGCCGGTACGTCAGTGGCTCACGCGGAATGGTTGGCGGACACTTTCGATCGTTGGGCCGAGCAGTTGGTTGGCCCTGGCTGACGGGGCGGCACGTGACCGGGAGGTCCTGGTGGCAGTTTGCCACCTTCGCTTGTGTTAGAAGTCATGAAGATCTTGGCTGCTGAAATAGAACTGAGAGAACAAACCCGAGAGATTGAACAAGCCAAACCACAGTTAGCAGAAGCCAAGGTTGTCGAACGCACAACCGCTTTGCAGACCAATCAGCAAAACTTGGTGGAACGAACCGATAAGGTGATCGAAGCGATCCTGGATCTGCCGGACGGCGAGTCTCAGTTTGCCCGCGAGATCAATCAATTGACTCAGGCCTCATCGGCCATGAGTGATGCGGAAGTCTTGTTGGCGGATCGCGAGACCGGAAAACCCACCATCGCAGCGGAAACCGAAGCGATCGAATGGTTGCTGCAGGCCAGGCGAGCGGGAAGTGGTGGTGGCGGCGGCGGTAGTAACCCTGGCGATGGCCAACGGTCGGGCGGCGACTTGGCGACCTCGGCGCTCGCCCAGTTGGGTAACTCGACCGAGAAGAACGCGGCGGTTGTCCAGCGGGAGATCCAACAAGCGACCGGAAAATCCGGCCGCGAACTGCCCGACGAATTCCGCCACGGTTTGGATCGCTATTTTGAAGTGCTGGAAACAAGATAGCCATATCGAGAAACGACGGTGCTTACCCGTCAACCGCAGGCGTACGAGGATGTTGGCGTCTGGCACTTTCGTAATTTGGGATTCGCTGATGGCGCTCGCGTATGCATGGTGCCATCGATAAAACAATGTCCATCAACACAAACGCTTACGAGATTCCTATGTCGACAAACAAACTTCGTCTGTTGCTCATTCTTGGCATGTTTCTGTTTTCGGCCGTCGGCCCCCGCCTCGCTTTGTCGACCGCCTGTCAAGAAGAAGGCGAAGGCAAAGCAGGCGTTCAAGAGGCGGTCCAGAGGACAGAGCTCTCCAAAGAGGAAATGAAAGCAACCATTGACGAAATGCAGAAAGCGATTAAGGACGCCAAAGTTGAGGTTGTGGAAGGAGATGCGGTCGTCGTCGAGGGGCAGGCGATCATGATGAATGCCTTTGGCGTTGAACCATCAAAAATGAAAGCTGCCAAGCGATTCCAATTGTCGCAAGCATTCCAAGTCGAGATAGAACTGATCCAACGACTGTGTGAACCGACTCCTCAGCAGTTGGCTAAGTTGCGAGTGGGATCGAAGGGCGCTGTCAAAAAGTTAGCCGACCAATGGTGGAAGAAGACTGGACAGCGATTTGGTGGCATCGCAATGGAGCTGCCGGAGCAGGAAAACGATCAAGACGCGGAGCAACAGAGCGAGGAGGAAACTTCAGAGTCAGATACGACCAATGAAATCAAAGATGCCAACGAGATTGAAGACAATTTAGCTCAAATGGTCTTGATGAGTTCTTTGGAAAATCCGCTTCAAGCCGTTTCTCCTGCGGAAGAAGAAACGTGGAAAAAGTTGGTTGCTGGCACACTAGCTGCCGAACAATCGGCGAACTTAGCTTCTTACCAGACCGAGCAAAAGGAACAGCGGCGGAAAGAAATGCTGCAGTCGACTGTTGGCATGCTCGGTCGAGAACTCAAGCTACCCGCCGAAACGAAGGAAAAGCTGCAAGCGACGCTTCAGCCACACTTTGAAAAGGCCGAACTTCGATGCATTGCTTTTTTTGAACCCTACATGGGTTATTACCTTGCTGCGAAAGCAACCAACGAAGAGTTGGCCGAATTCCTTACACCCGCCCAGATTCAATCCATGCGAATGTTGCTCTGGCCGGCCCGAGAGATCGAACGCATGATGGGTATGGAGGAGTGAGGTTGTTGGGACTTGGATGTTGGGACTTGGTTCCTGGGGCTTGGGAAGCGAAAACACCAAGCCGCCCCCACTGGCTCGTCCGGTTCGTCCCGTGGGAGCGAAGGTTTGACTGCTAGAGACCGCTAACAAGATCACTCGTGATTCTCAATTGCCGGCTCAAAGAAACTAAAATGTGGAGTTTGTGAATGTCAGTCCGAACGGTTTCCTGGGTAGCCATCGCAGTCCCAGCCTTCATGCTGTATTTCTGCAATTCAAACGCGATTGCGCACCTTCACCAAGAAGTCGAAAACAATCCGCCAACTCAAGTGCAAGTCGGGGACAGTCAAGAATCCGCGGCGGAGGGCCGCATGGTGTTGGCCCCGGATGCCAAGCGTTTTGTCACGGCCAAGAGACTCTACTTAAGACAGGTATTACAGGTCGAAGTCGAATTGATCCAGCGTCTGTGCGCTCCTACACCGCAACAGTTGGCAAAATTGCGAATCGCAAGCAAAGGCGCAGCGGAGAAACTGGCAATTGAATGGGCGAGGAAGCAGGGGCACTTCCGTCTAGCAAAAGAAGGTGACGAACACGAGCAAGTTGGTGGGCAAGCGGCTGTGGAAGCCGACGAAATGGACACCTACGACTTGACGCAAGTTGACGAAGAAGAGGCGGAGCCGATCATCGCGCTGATTGTGGAAGAAATGATGGATCATCCGTTCAATGTCAAACGTCCGCAGCAAGAAACAACCTGGACCATCATGCTGTCTGGAATATTGACTGCTGAACAATCGAAGATCATGACGGACTACCAGTCGGAACGCGATCGCAAACGGAAAATGGTTTTACTTGACTTATTTATTGGCACTGCCTCGCTGGAGCTTTCTCTTTCGGACGAGCAACAAGCGAAACTAAAAGAACTCTTGCGACCCCATTTTGTAGACATCCGGTCGAACAGCTCAACGATGTTCGATCCCTACTTAAGTTACTACCTTGCGTCTAAAGTGACAAACGAAGAGTGGTCCCAAGTCTTGTCTCCAGGGCAAATTCAGATTTTGCGGATCATGCTGCATCCAGCAAAAGAGATTGGCGAGATGTTAGAAATGGCCGACGATGATGAATAACCTACGCGGGCTTGTGAGAATCGCTTGGTCACTGAGCTGCGGCCTGCTCGTTTGGTTCTCCGGGCATCCATTGGCTTTAGCTCAATTGGAGCAATTGGAGAGCCAAGTCCAGGAGGGAACTGGGGTGCCCTCCGAGGTTCGCACGATTTATCAGCGTGGCATTGATTATTTGGCCAATGCCCAACGACCGGATGGCAGTTGGGTGTCGGGGAATTCGCATGGTGATGAAGCCAGCGGCATCGCGGGGCTTTCCGTGATGGCATTCCTGTCCACGGGAGAAGATCCGAACTTTGGTCGCTACGCTGGCAACCTCCGCAAAGCGATTCGGTTTATCATCCAGAAGCAGAACGGCTCGACCGGATATTATGGCGGCAATATGTACGTCCATGGCTTTGCCATGTTGGCCATGGCTGAAGCTTATGGTGCGATCGATGATGACATGATTTGGGCAGGTGAAGAAGAATCAGCCAACCGCCGTACGATTGGGGAATCATTGGAATTGGCTGTGAAGCTGGCCGTGACGGCTCAGGAAAAAAACCCGTCCAAGGGCTGGCGATATTCGCCGAACGACAATTCGGCGGACACTTCGGTGGTCGGTGCGGTTTTGATGGGTCTGTTGGCGGCTCGCAATGCGGGCATCGATGTACCCGACAAATCGATTGACGGAGCGCTGGAATACATGAAGTCCATGACTTCGACTGCGGACGGAACGGTAGGTTATAGCGGTTTGGGTGGCTTGGGTGGATCCGACGCAAGGACAGCGATCGCGTGTCTGGTGTTTTCGATTGGCAAGCGCACCGAATGGGCCGAGCGAACAGCAACGCGACAGTATTTGATCGACAAATTAGACACGGGTACTGGAGCCGGCTGGGCCGAGTACGATCGTTATTATAAAGCTCAAGCTTTGTTCCAAGCGGATTACGAATCGTGGAAGAAATGGAATCAATCGACGATTCAAGAGCTACGAGCCTTGCAACAGGCGGATGGTCAAATCGGCAACAGTCCACACGGCTCGGCCTACTCCACGTCGATGGCCTTGTTGGCCTTGGCGCTCAACTATCGCTTCCTGCCTATTTACGAACGCTGATTGCCATGGTTCGCTTCTTGTTATTTGCGTTCGCTGTATTGGTTCTCGCCGTGGAGCATTCGACGTTTGGCTTCGATGGATCGAACGTGGAGTCACGAGCGAGCGAAGGCTCGAGGGCATTCCAAGAGACAAACGCTGCCAAACTTACCTGGACCAGTGGCGACGTGATCCCCGGGCAATGGGTGGGAGCTGACCGCGAATCGATTCGCTGGTTTGCGGACTCACTATTCCGCGATCCCGTGGAGATCGATCGACGTTATTTGCGAACGATCGATTTTCCGGCCAACAGCGGGCTGGAGTCGAAAAAGGAAGCAGCCCCGGGCACTTACTTGATCCAATGGGTCGACGGGGGACGAATGTTCGGCGAAATTCGCCGATTGGATTCAACGCACTTGACGGTATTTGCGCCCCGATACGGGGAAGTGAAACTGCGCCGTGAACATGTCTCGGGTTTGCAAAACTTGGCGAATGCGGGGCAATGGACGGCCGGTCGCTTCGATCTGAACCAATGGGACGCGGCGCGAGGGCAAAAGCGATTTTGGCAAGTGAACTCCTTAGGCGCCCTGCGCAGCACTCGGCAAAATATTCACTTGTATCGGGAAGCCGAATTGCCCGCGTCGTCTTTGATTGAAATCGAGTTGAGTTGGACCAAGAAACTCGACTTCTTGTTTGGATTAGGGGTTCCCCGCAACGCCCGCGAGACGGATCAATTACCACGATTGGAAACCTGGGACGATTCACTAGTGTTCTCGTATGGGGACAACTTCGAAATCGTGATGGAGTCGTTCGCCAACCCACAAAACCGTTTACGTTTGTTGTTGCACTGGGATCAAACCAACCGAAAGATCGCGATCCATGATGAGACGGGCAAGCTGCTCTGCTCGGCAGTCTTAAGCGAATTGGCGGACAAGAATAAGCCAGGAGTCTATCTGGAAAACAAGGCCGGGGATTTAGCCGTAAACGAGCTGCGGATTCGGCAGTCGGAGGCTGGCTTCGATTCGACTCGTCCTTCGTTTCAATTACTGAATCAACCAGCCGTCAACGGACAGACCCAGGCTTTCGACGGGGTGAACTGGACGATCGAGACAACGAACCCGGAAAACACCGAAAAAAAATCCATATCCGTCCCACATACGGAATTCAGCAACGCGTTTTCCATCAATCCGGCGGTTCCCGTTGACGGAACGGCGGTGACTCAAATCGAATTTTATGATGGAACATTGGTCTCAGGTGAATTGCAAGTCTTCGATGGTCAAAGAATTCGGTTGCTGACCAAAGCGACGGACCAGCCATTAGATGTGCAGATCATGGAGGCGCGGCAGATAAAGTTTCCTGTATTGCGCCCGCCGCAAGCTGACGAAGAGTTCACGCATCAGATGTTTAATTTGGTCGGCGAGATGCGGGGGCGGTTGGAACCCGGTTCACAAACGGATGGCAATGTCTTGCAGTGGCGTTTGCCGGGTGCGAAAGAAAGCGTTGCGTTTGCTTCGGCGCATGCGAAAATCGTCTTGCAGAAGCGACAACCGGTTGCCGAGTCGACTAAGGAGTGGCCGGATACGATGTTTTTCTTCAATCGAGATCGGATTCCCTGCCGCGTGTTGAACATTGCCGATAACACAGTTCACTTCGAGTCATTCACAGAACGTTCGCACGTGGACTCGACGTTGCTTAAAGCCATCGACCTGGAGTCGGCCCTGGTGGACGCTGCGGTATCAACTCAAGATGCCAATTGGATTATTCCGGAAAAGTCACGTGACTTGGTTGTCGCCAAAGGCAATGAATTTGAGATATCTGAGGCTGCCAGCTTCGGTCACGCCAATTTGATGCGAACGGGTGGCTTTGAATTTCAAATGAAGTGGGAGCCATCAACGTATGGCACTGTTGAAGTGGACTTGTTTGGAGCCCCCCGACTGGAACGAGACGGAAGTGTCAAACTGCTCCTCTATTTCTACGATTCGAATGTCATGGTTTCGTCCCAAGGGAATGAAAATCAACAAAATCAGCCCACTGCCAATCATCAGGCCCGCGTGCGCATTCAATTGAAGGACAGAGACCTCCAAGTATCGATCAACAATCAACATGTGTTGACCCAACCTCTTCCGAACGAGGTCCTAAGTGGCACAGGCGTCAAGTTTTCCTGCAATAGAGTGTCCAACGAGAAGTTTGTCGGTCGGATGTCGGAAGTCCAGTACTTGGTAGCGCAAGACCGTGGTGAAACCACCATCGTTTCCGACGAGCAAAAAGAGCTACTGCTAACGATCCCGCGAATTCGCAAGAACAATCCTCCTCAACACATTTTGCGGGCGGCGAACGGGGACATGGTCCGCGGGGAATTGGTGAGTCTGGACCAAGAGTCGATTCAATTCCGTGCGAATCACGAAGCCTTGCGGTTCCCGCGCCGATTGGTCACTTCGCTGATTTGGCTCCACTTTCAGGTCAATGAATCAAATGGCAACAACAACGAGACTGCCAGTGATGACGAAGTAGCCTCCGTCACTCAAACTGACGAATCAACCAACAGTGAAACGCAGGGATTTAATTCATCGCATCGACAAAAGGTGCAAGTACTAATCGCCGGTGATCGACGTTTGACTTACGAACTGCATTCCTGGCGGGACGAACAATTAGTCGGTCGATCTTCGGCTTTGGGTGAATGTGCCATTCCCCTAGCGCAGATCGAAGAATTGCGATTCGGCTCGTTTGCCAATCTGGCTTTGGATGTGCCCTACTCAGACTGGGTCGCGCGACTGGCTCCCGAACCTCAAATGATGACCGGCACCGATGGCGACCAACGTAGCGATATGTTGTTTGGTTCACGATCGCCTTTGATCGGTACGGAAGTCCCCGATCTGAAGTTGACGACCTTGGAAGGCGAAACGATCGAATTGAAATCCCTGGTTGGCAAAGTTGTGGTGTTGGATTTTTGGGCCACTTGGTGCAGTCCGTGTATTCGAGCGATGCCCGACTTGATGGCGGCCACGGGCGAGTTCGCCGCCGACGATGTGGTGTTGTTTGCGGTGAATCAAGAAGAAGACGCGGGGACCATTCGAGACTTCCTGGCCGGCCGCGGTTGGCAGGTACGAGTCGGATTGGATAACGGCACAATTGCTCGTCGCTTCCAAGTTCAATCCCTACCTCAAACAATCATCGTTGGTCCCGACGGCAAGATTGCGTTTGTCAAAGTGGGCTACTCGACCGACCTGCGGCCGTCGTTGAACAAGGCCATCACAAGCCTCCTAAGCGAGTGAAGCAGCCTCATTTGTTTCCGCAAAGGAATTAACAAAACAAGCCTGATGGTTTCCCATCAGGCTTGCGAGTTTCAAGTTTGTACTGAACCAGACCTTAGTTGTGGGTCTTGAAGTCCAAGTACCACCAGCCGTTCTTCCATTCCAATTGGACTTTTCGCCATCCGAGTGGAACTTGTGGGTAAGGATAAAACGGTCCGATGTAAGGCCAAGCGGCTGCCGAGTATTGACCTGGGTAGGTCACCCCAGCGTAGTTTGGATACGCTGCATAAGCTGGCCAAGCGTGACCTGGCATGTTGGGATGATCCATCATCGGAGCCATTCCGCCACCTGGGCCACCCATGGGTACTGGGCCGCTGGCCATTGGTGGAGCTTGTGGCATCGCTTGAACAGCGCTCATCGGAACAGAGTTCGGTTCCTGTGGGGCGTAGGCCACGGGAGCGACGGTTTGAGCTGGGTTCTGACGAATCTCAATTTCATCGACAATTTGGACCAAGCCCAAATCTCGAGCCGATTGAGCAATGTCGAACACCAATGCTTCTTGTTGTTCGCTGCCGACATAGCCGGAAATCGAAGCGGTGCCTTCTTCCACTTTCAGATCCAATTGAAAGCCCTTCAATTGGCCTTGTTGCTTGGCTGTTTGCAAGCCTTGCATGATCCGATTCGCGATCGATTGGTCGTCAGCTCGCCCGGTTTGGGGCATCAACAACAGCATCGTGGCGACCGCGAAGCCTAATCCTAAACGTCGCATCATTACCCTCCTGAGTAAGTTACTGCGGCCCACGAATCCGTCAATGCAGCACGAGCACTCCACCACCATCGCAGCAGTGAACCTCGACGCTCGCGCCTCAGGGCCAGTCCATTCAAAGTGATTTGGGTCGGTGCGATCCGGCAATCGGGGAAATTCACCCCTGATTATCCGTGCAGGTCTCGCAACCCACCATTATTTTCGGATGTTGAGAGCGCCGAATGGTGGTTTTTTTTCGATTTTATCAATCTTCGCGAACATGACACCAAAAATCGCCCCGCCAACTCCCGCTGATCGTTACAGACCCCCAAACACGCGGGCCACAACAATGCTCAAGCGGGACCACGGGGTGGCTCACACAGAGATTCCCTACAATCGAGGCGGCGATCGGCGTGGCTTGCGTTCCAACATCATCGCCTGATCGTCGTTGGGGTTGGGAATATTGTTATTGTTGTTATTGTCCATCGCTGGTGGTCGAGGCGGCTCGGTAAACGACTCTTCCCACTTCCAGCCCAACGGAGTCGACAATTCCCGTTCCGCCAATTTTGCCCATGGCGTCTGCGGATGCTCCTCCACAACCCGAGTCAAATACATCGTGGCCTTCTCGGCCAAATTCGCCAACCGACTGCCCACTTCAATACTTTCCGCAGGTTGCAGTTGCCATGTGTTGTTCTTGGGGTCTTCAAATTTCAACCGAGTCTTTGCGGCAGCTAGCATGGCATTGTAGGCTTCCGTCCGGACTTTCGCCGCTAGCACCCGGCCCATGGCCAAATCGTACCCAGCCCGCCAACGGGGGACCAATTCCCGTTCTCGGCTTGTTTCGCCAACCGCCAGAATCGCATAAAGCTGTTCCACTTGGGGCTCCAGCAGAGCAGCCGCGCGTTGAGCTTGCGACAAACTATTGACAAATTCCGCCTCATCCAATTTTGGAAACCGCAAGCCAGGGGTTACCAAGGCACCAACGCTTGATTGCATGGACGCTCGTATCAAAGCCTCGCGGCACGGATTCTGTTTCAATCCCTTCTGATAACGCTCCAGATTTATATAGTCAGGCCGATAACGCTGCATCACGATCGGATCAAAGAAGTAGTTGATGTGAGCCGCATAAGGTGAGGTCTCCCAGGCACTGACGCGTCGGCCCGTCATCTGACGATTGGGGTGAACGGTAAAGTAAATGCCGCCGGTTTCAACGGCCAACCGCGACATCGCAAACGGTCCAAACCCCGAATCCATGGCCTCCAAATCCTCTTCGGGCATCCCAAAGAAGCCCAACTGGATTCGTTCCGGCAAAAGTGTCTCTGGGCCTTGATCCAAGGTGGCCCATTGTGGGTCTTGGTCGTAATCCGGATCTGGATCGACCCACTTGAACCGAACTTTTTCAGTCCCAAACGGAGCGGGAACTCCAATGACGTACACGGGAGCAGCTGCACGGCGGCATATTTCAATCGTTTGATCCATCAAGTCACGATCATCACCGACCTCATCCGTAACGACCAACAGCATGATCTTACGTTTATCGGACAATTTCGAATCACGCAGGTACGTCTTGTGGTCCGCAACGGCTTGGGCAATCGCTGCGAACGATCGTTCGATCCCAGCGTCGTCGTCTTGAATTTGGTCGAAGGTCGAAAGGATCGCGTCGACATCCCGCGACGGCTCAGGTAGCATCGACTTCAAGCCACTGGCATATTGATAAACTTGAGTCAGCAATGGAGCCGACTGGAGCGGCTTGCCTTCATCGGTAAAGCCCAGGATGGTATCCAGTTCGCGGTAAACACGATCGAATCGTTGCTTGATCTCCTGCCGTTGAGGTTGGAGTGAAGCGGATTGATCAAACAACCAAATCGCCAAAACGGGACCTTGGTCACATGCGCGCAAGATTTCGTCGGTAATTTGATCGACGGCTCCCGTCGCCCCTGACACCCCAACCCCGGACGCTCCGCGGGCAATCACGTTGGGATTTGCTTCTTCGGCAGCCAAAATCGAATCGACATCCGGGGCAAACGTGGAGCCGAAATCGTCGAGCATCGGTTGCTCCATGGGAGCCAAAGCTTGAACCGCAATCGTCTGAGCCTCATTCTTGAGACCCTCGTCAATCGACTCCCCCAAGTCACCAATTTCTTCTTGCGGTAAATCACTGATCGCCAGTTCGGTCAGCTCAATTTCTTCGATCACCTGCGAGTCTGGTTCGCGTTCCAACACCACCAACGGACGCCCTGGCGTATAGTAAACCACAGAGGCTAGTGCCGCGACCAGAATGACATGGAACAATAAACTGAAGACATAATACGGAGCTTCCCCGTCAAACGGAGTGGCGGTTTGTCCAGTTCGAGATTGCCACCACCGACGCAGTGTTTTGAGCACAAGCAGACCCTCCGCAGATTAGTCGAATCGCCACCCAGCTTTGCATATTGTCCGTCAAATCGACTGAAAAGGCAATCAGAATCGCAGCATCGCCGTGGTTTTCCGAAGATTTGGGCTGAGGCTTTATCCCAAAAACGGTTTGCTCCCTCTGCGGTCTTGTCTTTTTGCCGGCATTTTGCATACCCTCCTGAGGGTCAAACCACTTGTAGGACCAAACCCAGTCCAGCATTCTCCCAATAGCGTTCAACGGAGGACCTTGGTAGTCGGCACATTCCATGTGCACCGACCATCAAAAAGCACTCGTTCTTCGAGAAGCGATGGTCGGCACAGGGAGTGTGCCTGCTACTTATTGAACGGTATTGCGTTTAACCGCGTTTAACCGCGACGCAGAGCAATGCTGGGCGGGGACCCACTTTGCTCCATTAATTATGCCTATCGCCCAGTATTGCGTCGCCGAGCGATTTGGAGGCGGATTTAGTCCATCGTCGAACGGTATTGCGTTTAACTGGGGGGCCTAATCCCGAGACCCAGGAATAATGTTCAGCTGCATTCGAGTGCCATCCCGCATCACCGAAATCGAGGTTTGCTGGCCGACCTTGAGAGCTTCAATGGCGTAGGTATAGTCGTAAACGTTGTCGATCGCCTTACCCGCAAGTTCGACAATAACATCGCCGCCCAATAGCCCGGCTTTGTCCGCCGGACTGTTCTTCGTCACGCTGGACAGGAGTACTCCTTTAACATCGTCCGCTCCGTATTCGGGAACCGTCCCCAGGTACGCGCGCATGTTGACGCGTCGCTGGCCCTCCACCTGAGCCCCTTGATACAGCTGAAAGGTCAGCGGTTCGTCAGCAGTTGCCAACCCGCGAGACACCAGAGTCATCAATCGCCCAATCTGGGCCGCACCTTCCAGATTTAGTTTTTCCGGAGTGTCGGTTGGCTTGTGATAGTCTTCATGGCTCCCCGTGAATGCCGCCAAAATAGGAATGCCACGTCGATAAAACACACTCGCATCCGTCGGCAAATCACAATCGTCCTGCAGGACCAAAGCCAATCCAACGGGAACGTTCCGTTTTTCGATCTCCGATCGCCATCCCGTTGACGAACCCAAGCCCTGCAAAATCAGGTTTTCTCGGAGTCGCCCCACCATGTCCAAGTTCAAGTTGGCGGAAATCATCGGATACAGGCTGGTCGGCGTGTTATTCGGCGATTTGTCTTCACTCACCCCGCCCTGCTCCGCCGGCGCTTTGGCTGGCGGATTTGGGCTGGTTGCTATTCTTTGCGCAAGCAGTTGATCCACAAAATGACTGGAGCCAATCAGACCCAGTTCTTCCCCACTCCACGCCGCAAACACCAGATCACGCTTGGTTTTCAATTTGCCGGTTTTTACATCCCCCGCCAATGACTGGGCCATTTCCAACAACACAGCAACACCGGACGCATTGTCGTCGGCCCCAAAATGGATCACTTCCTGGCTGGCATTGGTCTCCAACGACCCGCGAGCTCGGCCTTTGCCCAAGTGATCGATATGAGCCCCAACCACAATCGCTTGTTGGTACGGCAACTCGGTTTCGACCTGGATCGAAGCAGGAATTTTTCCGATGACGTTGCGTCCCGTCTTCCGAATTTTTTGCACGTCAACCGCCGCCTCCAAGACCACGTCGGGCATTGGCAACCCAACCATCAACTTGCCCTGATCCAAATTCTCTTGCACCTTGGCCAAGTCGCGATTGATTGTAGCCAACCAACGAGCCGAAACTTCGTCAGAAACCGAAATGATCGGCAAACTGGAGCCTTGCAGCGCGCCGGTTTCGTCCAATGGCACCAATTGATTTCGAACTTGCGATCGTGGCCCGGAAACCACGATCAAGCCGCGAGCACCTTTGTCTCGCGCCAACGCTGCTTTGCGATGCAAACTTTGAAACAGTGCCAACTCTTGCCGACGTTCCGGACTCACGTCCTCCGGCATGAACCGAAACACGAGCACCCATTTATCGGTCACGTCCAAATGCACATAAGAATCGTACTCTTCGGAGTTTGCCGATTTCGGAGCGGCCATTCCATATCCCGCAAAAACCACGGAGGCCGATTCGACCGGCCCGGCAGCGGAAAATGCAACCGGACGCCAATCCTTATTCAACTCCAAAGTGGTTTCGCCCTGCACGAGTCGATTCGCAACGCCCAGTTCAACTCCGGCCGTGAATGTAAACTCTTGAAACCACGTGCCATTGTCACCTGCGGGTTCCAATCCCAATTGATCAAACATGCTGGCAACATAAGCCGTTGCCAAAGATTCGCCCACCGTTCCGGTCCCTCGCCCACCTAACGCGGGCCGACACAAATAATCGACATGACGCAAAACGTCTTGCGGGTTCACGGACTGGCCGAGTTCCGCAAAGACCTGCCGTGCATCCGAGTCAACTTTTTCCAATTCGGCTGCTGGAACCGACTCCTTGGTGGTCGCGTTGGGCTGATCCAACCCTAGCAACTTGAGGGCCTGGTCGTGATTCCACTCCGCCAAATAGATCTGGGACTGTTTCTTTGCGTTGCGAGTCGACGTCCAGGACAACTGCTTCCCATCGGGAGTGAACGTGGCCAAGCCGTCGAAGCCCTCGGTGTACGTCACGCGAACCGGCGCACTATTCCCATGGGCAGCGACCAAATACAGCTCAAAATTCGCAAAGCCATGAACGTTGGTCGCAAAAATCAAGTATTGTCCCGAAGGATGAAAAAACGGAGCCCAGGACATTGCGTTCATCCGCGTGAGTTGCTTTTCCTGGCGACTCTTGACATCCATCGTCATGATCTCCGCGGTCGCTCCGTTCTCGGCAAACCGCCGCCAACAAATCGAACGGCCATCCGCTGAAAAGAACGGTCCACCGTCGTATCCCTTGCTAAACGTTAGTTGTTCGATCCCGGTTCCATCGACGTTCATCAGGTACAAGTCGATGAAATAAGACGCATCACGTTGCAATAGTTCTTCTTCCTCGGACGAACGTTCCCGCGCGTAGATGGCGCGATTCGAAGCAAAAACGATTTTCTTTCCGTCAGGAGAAATGGCGGCCTCGGCGTCATAGCCGTTTGCATCGGACAACTGCTGCAAATTCCCGGCTCCGTCCCGCATGTACAATTCAAATTGTGGATCGTAGTCCCAGGCATAACGGCGCTCTTGCCCGGATGCTCGGAGTTCCAGCTCCGCACGCTGCTTCTCCAAAGCCTGCGGATCGTGGTGCGTCGACGCAAACAAGACCTGCACTCCGTCTGGATGAACCCAACCGCAGGTAGTCTTGCCATGTCCCGGCGACACTTTTTCCAAATCTCCCGTTTCAAAATCAAGCAAGTAGATCTGATAAAATGGGTTCTCGGCCGAGCGTTCGCTTTGGAATACCATCCGAGTTCCACCGGCACCAAAGTAACCCTCACCCGAGCGGCGTCCCTCCAGCGTCAATTGCCGAACCCCGCTGACCAACTTTTGTTCCAAAGCCGGATCGTCCGTTGTCGCGGCCACTTCTTGAATCGTTCGCCCATTGGCTTCTCCGAACAAACCGACTCCGGCGATGATGCCCGACACGAGACCAACAACCGCCCAGAGCGATGATCGCTCGATCGTGGCCAATCCGAACTTTGAACAACACGGTTTTGCACTTCGCATGTTTCTCACTCGATCAATTCTGGGGCTTTGACTTAAGGACTTTTGCCACCCTGACAATCTGCCACCACATACTAATCTGACACGACTCAACCATATCTGCCGCCACGACCTTCCGGAGTGACCCGTCCGGCGCCGAACTTCATTTCGTTGGATGACGTCCCATTCTAACTACATTAACGGACTTCCGTCAGTAACCCCATTTGCACAGTCCAGCCGGTCGCCGATTCCCGAACCGTCAACGAAAGTCGGCCCCAAGGATACGTTGTAAACAAAAAGAAACCTCGTGGCTTCGACAAGCCACGAGGTTCGCAGGATTTTAGCGGGCCGATCAACTAGTCCTGATCGACCGTCACAGCCTGTTCCGCCAAGCGATGTTTCGGCAAAGCGAGTTCCGGACGGCGATTGTCGTCGTACGACCGTTCGTTCTGACCGTAGCGGCCATAACCATAACCGTTGTAGCCGTAACCCGCGTAATTCGAGTAGCCGGATTGGTAGGCACCGTACGAGTACTGGCTACTGTAAGTCCCTTGAGCGCCGACGCCATTGACCACCACACCAATGATGTTGGCGTTCACGCTGCGGAGAATATCCACCATGCGTTCGGCACTGACCCGGACGTTCTTCTTGATCCGCATCGCGCAGATTACACCGTCAACGTTCGCGGCGATCGGACAAGGATCCGTCACCACGAGAACCGGCGGAGTATCGATGATGACCATGTCGTACATATTGCGGAACTCAGCAATCACTTCAGGCAAGCGATGTGAAGTCAACAATTCCGACGGTTGAACCGGTTTGACACCGCATGGCAGCAAATGCAAGCCTTCGACTTCCGTTTCTCGAATCGCTTCGGAAATGCTGATCTGTTCGACCAACACATCACTGAACCCGGGCTTGTCGTCCGCCTTGAACAACTTGTGCAACGACGGCCGACGCATATCGCCATCAACCAACAAGACTCGCTTGCCCGACTGAGCAATCGTGATCGCCAAGTTTGTCGCCAACGTCGACTTGCCATCACCCGGCGTTGGGCTAGTCACTTGGATGACTTGGTGCTTTTGGCCTTGGGTGCTGAAATAAATCGCCGTACGAACCGCGCGGAACGCCTCCGCCGTTTGTGACTTCGGTTTATGGAAGGTACACAATACCGGGTGCAAACCACTGTTGCCTTTGGCTTTGCTCCCGCGAATGACGGGAATATGTCCAATCAGGGCCAAATTCAATGCCCGAATGATTTCATGTGGCGAACGGAATGTCTTGTCCGCCAAGTCGACCAAATAGGCCACACCAAAACCCAGCAACGTTCCCAAAACACTCGCGATGCCAAACACAATCAGCGGTCGCGGTTCCACTTGAAATCCCTCAGCGGCAGGATTCAACACATTGAACTTATAACCCGTGTCGTTGCGAGCCGTACGAACTTCTTCGACGCTGTTTTGAGCCGCCGTGATGTTCTCGTAGATCCGATTTCGCTTTTCGATAATCTCCGCTTCGTGAGCGATGATTTTGGCGTAGCGTTCTGCAGACGCACTGCTCTCTTGAAGCTGCTTGTTCAAACGCTCGACTTCCATTCGCTTTTCAAGTTCTTCCGCCACGAGCTTCTTGATGGCATGATCCAAACGCTCCGTGGCTGGAATATCCACCGCGGTACTGGATGACTTCAATCGCTCTTGAATCAGGAACTTCTTGGACTCAATTTGAGCCTCAATCGTTTTCAGACGAGGATGCATTGGGCCCAACTTCTCTCGCATGCTCATGTGCAGCACGATCAAGTCTTGCAATTCGGCTTTGGGTTGCTCGATCAAGTTGTAGTCGCGATAAGCCTCGCCATAATCGGTCTTGCCAAATTCCTCTTTCAGAACCACATCCAAAATCACGGCAGGTGGGCTACCGGCCTCTTGAAAGGATCTCACAAGTTCCAATTGGGTCCGCTTTTCATTGAGCTTTTCCCAGGCGAGTTGCAACTGCGGCGTGATAACTTCAACATCTCGTAGAGCCGCCGTCTTACCGTCTTGGTCCAATTTGGGAACGGGATTCGCCGCGCGGAACTCTGCCAGTTCTTGTTCGACCGCAGCCAGGGCTTGAGTGAATGTTTTTGCACTCTCTTCCAGTTTGGAAATCGATTCACTAATGTCTTTACGAAAGCCTTCCGTCAAATTCTTGCGATAGACTTCAATCATGCGATTGAGAAACAAACCCGAATCTTCTTTGAATTTGCTTTGAAACTTTAGTTCAAACATGTAGACGTCATTGCGATCTTGTTGGATCGACAAACGGTCTTCCAAATAATCGTGAATCGGTTGGCCGATTTCGTCAGGACGGGCAGGATTGACCAACTCCACAAATGTTTCGCGTCGAATCAAACCGCCATCCACGAGGACGCCATTTAGTACATCGGTGCTCCGCATTGCGTTTGGATGACTGGCCGAAAGCGGGTCGTTGTTGCCGATGAATTTGGGGTCACTAAACATCTGGGCGCCAAGATTCACAACGGTTGGCTTTTCCGGAATGATCTGAATTCGGGCTACGCTTTCATACCAGGGCGTCGCGGTGAATACGTACAAAGTACCCAACCCCAACGCAACCAGGATAAAAAACAAAATCAAAAAGAACCGCCGACGGACAATCCCCCAAAAGTCGATACTGGAACCAACTTCTTCTTCGCTGGGCATCGGTGGATGATACGCCGCCGGAACGGAAGCGGATTGGAGATAATTGGCTTTGGGATGCGAATTGTGGATCAGTCCGGATTCCATAACATTCCTCAAAATTTTGTACTTCTGCCGCGCCGGAGACGCCGCAGTTCGCTCATTCGAGTCCGTGTCCGGAATCGAAGTTGCATGTCCCCACCAGCAAAGCCTAAGTAT
The DNA here is from genome assembly GCA_041741535.1 of Pirellulaceae bacterium. Taxonomy (GTDB): domain Bacteria; phylum Planctomycetota; class Planctomycetia; order Pirellulales; family Pirellulaceae; genus M30B19. Next base: position 118,840 of record JBGSJV010000191.1, on the reverse strand, counting down.
AGCCGAGCGATCCTCTCGAACAATGGTTTGATGACATTTTCATCAAGTTCTCACACTTACCTAGCCAGTAAAATCGCTAGAGTTTCCCCAATCGCTTCCCTCGCGCCCCAGAGCCCCCCAGAGCCCCGGTTGGCTGCGAGTTCTACGCGGGGACTATGCCATTAGTTCAGCGGCGGCGTCCAGTCTTGACAATCGCGGCCACGTGCTGACAACTTGAGCTTATGAGCACGACTCCAATGATGAAGCAATACGAGGACGCGAAAGCCGCTTGCGGGGACGCGATTCTTCTGTTCCGAATGGGTGATTTCTACGAATTATTCCACAACGACGCGGTGGTTGCCTCGAAAATACTCGGCCTAACGCTGACCAGTCGCGATAAAAACGTCAACCCAACGCCCATGGCCGGCTTCCCCTACCATCAACTGGAAGGTTATTTGGGCAAATTGATTCGAGCCGGGCATCGCGTCGCTGTCTGCGATCAAATGGAGAACCCAGCCACCGCCAAAGGCTTGGTCCGTCGTGAAGTGACGCGAGTCGTCAGCCCGGGGACCGCCATCGATGACGATTTGATCGACCCGCGACAACCGAATTATCTGCTGGGCTTGAAACTCGGCAAAGTCGCGCGTGACGCCGACCCCGTTTGCGGGGTCTCCTGGATCGACCTCTCTACCGGTCGTTTTTTTGCCATGTCGTGTCCGGTTCGCTCGCTGCCGTCCGAAGTAGCGCGGATTGCACCGTCTGAGATCGTGTTTTCCGAAGCCGAATCCGGCCAACTCCCGCCGCTCCCGCCGGACGTGATGCGGTCCAGTCGGCCACATTGGAGTTTCAATTGGGCACACTCGAAAAACGTCTTACAAGATCATTTTCAAGTCGCCAGCCTGGAGGGATTTGGCTTTCCCGACGAACAACCTCTACCCCTGCAAGCGGCGGGCGGTGTCCTCACTTATTTGAAGGAAACACAAAAGTACTCGCTTGCACATATCGATCGGCTGATCCCGTACCAGCGCGGTCATTGCCTGGAAATCGACAATGCAACCCGGCGCAGCTTGGAACTGGTCGCGACAATTCGTACTGGCTCGCGACATGGTTCGCTGCTGTCGGTGATTGATCAATCGGTCACCACGATGGGTTCGCGCGTCATTATCGAATGGCTCAATAATCCGTTGACGGATATTCGCGAAATCAATCATCGACTCGATGCCGTCGAAACACTCCTCCGCAACGAACGAGTCGTCAAGGACTTGGGGGACTTGCTGGGCCAAGTTCATGACCTGGAGCGTTCGGTTTCCAAAGTGACCACAGGCCGAGCCACTCCCCGCGACCTGTCCCTAATCGCGATTACCTTGTCTCGGTTGCCCCGTATCAAAGCAAAGCTGGAAGGTCACCCAGCCTCGTTGGTACAAGAACTGCAAACGCGGATCAACTTATTCGAAGAATTGCGAACACAACTGGAAAGCGCCTTGGGCGACGATTGTCCAACAACGATCAAAGACGGCGGATTCATCAAACCGGGCTACCATGCACGACTTGATGAATTGCGGAGTTTGGCCGCCGGCGGCAAAGATTGGATTGCCAACTATCAAGCCACCATTACCGAACAAAGCGGTATTTCAAGTCTCAAAGTGGGCTACAATCGCGTCTTTGGTTATTACTTGGAGGTCACCAACACCCACCGCGAAAAGATTCCGCCCACCTTTATTCGGAAGCAAACGCTTAAGAACGCCGAACGTTACATCACGCCGGAACTCAAGGAATACGAAGAGAAGATCCTTTCCGCCGATGACCAAGCCCTGCAGCTAGAACTCGAGCTTTTCGAACAGCTGCGGCTCGCCGTGCTCCGCCATAGCCACCCCCTGCGTGAAACCGCTCAAGCCATCGCCCAGGTCGACGCGCTGCGCGGACTCGCGGTACTAGCAGCCCGGCATGGCTACTGCCGTCCGCAACTAACCGACGATCGGTCGCTGCGGATTGTGGCGGGCCGCCATCCAGTGTTGGACGCTACGAACCCCGAATTGGCATTTGTTCCCAATGACACGCAACTGGACTCGGAAACCGGGCTGATTGCTTTGATCACAGGTCCAAATATGGCGGGGAAAAGCACGTATATTCGGCAGGTGGCCCTTCTGTGCCTGATGGCTCAGATGGGCTCGTTTGTACCCGCCAAACAGGCGACTCTGGGTGTGGTCGATCGAATCTATGCACGGGTCGGCGCCAGCGACGAATTAGCGCGCGGGCAAAGTACGTTTATGGTCGAAATGACCGAAACCGCACACATATTAAACACCGCCACCGACCGCAGCTTGATCATCCTGGACGAAATTGGCCGCGGCACCAGCACCTACGACGGGGTTTCGTTGGCGTGGGCGATTGTTGAATTCCTCCACGACGAGGTCAAAGCTCGAACCCTGTTTGCCACCCACTATCACGAACTGACGGACTTGGCCCGAGAACTACCACAGGTACAAAACCTCACCGTTTTGGTTCGTGAATGGGAGGAAAAGATCGTATTCCTGCATCAAATTGTGCCGGGAGCGACCGACAAGAGTTATGGAATCCACGTGGCCCGCTTGGCGGGTATCCCCGCGGCGGTGAACCAACGCGCGAAAGAGGTGCTCGCGAAACTGGAATCGGACTATCTCACCCCAGAGAATAAACCGAAGGTCTCCCGCACCAAGCCGAAATCCGACCGCATTCAGTTGACCTTGTTCGGCCCGCCAACTCACCCGCTGGTTGACACCATCCGCGACTTGGACACCAACGCCCTGACCCCGCTCCAGTCCCTACAACTGATCCATGACTGGCAAGCGAAACTCCGGCGCGAAAACGACGTCACCTCTTGACGATCGCTGTAACATTCGTGTTACGAAACGCGAATATTTGGGACCGACCGTTATACTTGCTTCATGGGCGGACAGGGACCTCCATTGACCGATTCGTCCTGCGGGAGTGGTCGATGGCAACAAAGAAGAAAAAAGACGATTGTGGTTTGTCGGAACTATGGGAACCAAAAAATTCTTGTTGTTGGTGGGAATCTCAGCCCCGATCGCGATTGTCGCGGTCTACGTGATCCTCTGGTACCAACAACTTCCGCTGCGAACGGCCGAGTTCTATCGGAAATCTGGGGACGTCGGGGCGGCCATTGCTCAAGTAGATCAGTATTTGCTGGTGTACCCGGAAAACGTTCAGGCCCTGTCGCTCAAGGCCCAACTGTTTTGTGACGCCGGACGATTCCGAGAAGCTACCGCGATTTACGACCGTATCGGTCCAGCGACGGCCGAAGACATGTTGGCCTTCGCCAAAGCACTGGCAGCTCAGCAACGCTGGAATTCGGCGGCTACCACGGCAGCAACGTATGAAACCATGTACGGCGCCAACGCCGATAATTATCTATGGGGCGTTATCAGCCTGACCAACATGGGCAAGCTGGATGAGGCCATCGCCATGAGTGAGAAACTGGCCGGGCTGGAGGGTCGTGAATCCCAGGGTCTATTGCTCTACGGTGAACTCAAGGCTCGGCAAAATGCGAACGATGAAGCGATCCAAGCGTACTCAACCGCGTTAGAATTGAATCCGACGGCGGCCAACTTGCACCTTCCGGCCGAAGTCGTATTTGAAGAGTTCGCGGACTTATTATTCACATTAGGGCGCACAAAAGAGACTCTGGATATTGCTGACCGCGGTTTGGCGATTGCCGAAACCGCTCGCCTACATCATCTCCGCGGGCGGGCCCTGTTGAACCTGGGACGGCCCGCCGAAGCTCGCGAAGCTTGGTTGGCGGCGAATAAATCGGCTCCCTATATTCCGTCGTTGATTGAAATGTCACGACAATATCTGGACGAAGGCGATCCCAATAAAGCACTGGCGGTCATGCGACATCTCCAGAACTTGGATCAGATCGATAGCCGCATCGCTTACATGATGCAACAAATCAGTGAAGCCTTGGGCAAAACGGCGGAAGCCGAAAAATGGAAAACCATCGCCGACGATTTGCGGGACGACGAGGCGGTCGAGGGAGCCATGCTGCAAGTCATCAACAACCAACCCTACAACAGCTGGAGTGTTGTGTTTCGGGCGTACTTTAGTAGCAAAGAACAACGCTGGCAGGAAGCTAGTGATATGTTGCGCGTCGTTGAAAAAGACTTCGTGGAAGAAGAGGCTTACGCGGTTTTGCGCGATGCCATCATCGCGCAGAAAATTGGACCGGGTGTCCTGGAAGCGTTTAGCAAGAAGATCGCCATCTCGCAGTAGCGAATGGGGCTCGCGAGAAGAACCTCTAAAGGTGGAAGCATGGTTGGGAATTGGATCGTCCCCGCACGAAAACTGCCCGTGTTCGTTCTGCTCGGTGCACTAATCTTGACGGGTTGCACGGACGATCCTCCGCCCCCCGCTAAACAAAGCGCGCTGAAACTCGACCAACTCTTAGGCAGCAGTTCTGCGACCCCTGCTAATGACACCGCATCTGGTTTTCAATCACCTATTCGCCTGCGATTGGTTACGAATCATGGCATCGACTTCGTACATCAATCTGGCAATTCCGAAGAGCGGCCGTTTCCAGCCGCCAATGGATCCGGCGTCGGCGCTATCGACTACGATGTGGACGGCCGGTCCGATCTCTTTTTTGCCAACGGAGCGTCGTTTCCAATCGACTTGAGCAAGCGTCAAGACACGGACGGCTTGTATCGCAACGTTGGTGAACTAAGATTTCAGGACGTGTCGGCAGTGACAAACGTCGCGCATGCTGGGTTTTCTGCGGGTGTCGCCGTGGGTGATTTTGATCACGATGGATTTCCAGACCTGTATGTGACTTGCTTTGGTGAGAATTGCCTTTATCAGAATCAAGGCGACGGAACCTTTGTCGAAGTGGCAGCTCTCGCTGGGGTGAACGAAAAGCACTGGGGAACTAGTGCCGCTTGGTTTGATGTGGACAACGATGGGTTGTTGGACTTGTACGTAGGCAACTACGGCATCTGGGATTTCCAAGACCCCGACACGCACAAGTTCTGTCATGGGCACGAACCCCATATTCGAATTTTTTGCAGCCCAACTTCCGTCGATCCGGCGCCTGATTTCTTGTTTCTCAATCGTGGTGATGGCACCTTTGAGGACATTTCGCAGTCCTCGGGAATTGCCGCGAGAATGTCGCGAACTCAGGGCGTCTTGGCGACCGATTTCAACAATGACGGCTGGACCGACTTGTACTTGGGCAACGACATGCATGCCAATTCGCTGTTTATTAATTCCGGCCAACGAACATTTCGGGACGACACCGAAGGCAGCGGCATCGGTTACAGTAGCGAAGGAAAAGCACAGGCTGGAATGGGCGTCGCCGCCGCAGATATCAATCACAATCTGGACCTTGAGGTTTTCGTTACGAACTATATGGGCGAAAACAACAATCTTTATCAGCAAGTCCAACCGGGACGTTTTCGCGATCAAAGCGGTGTCCAAGGTTTGGCAGCTGATTCGCTTTCGTTTGTCGGTTGGGGCACCGCGTTTGTTGATCTCAACTTGGATCGATGGAACGATCTGGTCGTAACCAATGGCCACACCGACGATAACAAACCCAACCAACCTTACGCGCAACCCGCCTTCGTTTGGCAAAATCAGGACGGTCACTTCCAAAAAATTTCGACCGACTCCGGAGACTTCTTAAAAAACTTGCGCGTCGGGCGTGGCTTGATCGTTGTTGATTTGGATAACGATGGCCGCCAAGATCTGGTTTGCTCGAATGTTGGGCAAGCTCCGGACTTGGTTCGCAACGAAACCCCCGATACCAAAGCCTGGTTACTAACATTAGAAGGTCGATCAACCAACCGCGACGCGGTCGGGGCAACAATTTTGGTCGAATCCGAAGCTGGAAAAACGATGCATCATATCTCTGGGGGCGGCAGCTATCTCTCGCAACACCAACTCCGCGTCACCGTTCCTTTTGAACCCGGCCGTGTGAAAGCAACGATCCGCTGGTCACACGATCAAACTTCAGAAATCAACCTCGAACCATTACCCGTCAATCAGGAACTCGTGGTTCGCCAGTAAAATTGGGAAGCGAGATCTTCACACTTCACACTTCACACTTCGTGACACCGCTCCCAACACAAGGCCCGTCACAAAGACAAGTAGCACGACACCACCGGAAACAAAGTACTCCATATTCCAAGCGTACGTCGCACTGCTGTAAACCATAAAAGCAGAAGCGGTTCCGAACAACAAGTTTGGCAAAGGAAATAGCCAAGTCTTTATGGGCCGCGCGCGATGTGGATCTTTGACCCGCAACCAGATCTGTCCGAACACGACCATCGTCAGAAAGCCCCAGAAAAAGGGAGCGCTGACACTGACCAATTCATCAAATGGATTTTCATTTTTGAACAGAGGCACTTCCGCAGGTAACCATTGCCCCAGAGGACCCGTCATTCCCGAACATGCCGCCAACAAGACAACGGTTGCCAACCACTGGGCCCCAATGGCCGCCCGGGGAACCTGAGTCGCGACATTCCAGTTCGCAAATCGCCGGAACCACGGATGCTGTTGGCCGGCGGCATAATAAATCCGCGGGCTGGTGATCAGCATCGCGTTGATCGCTCCCAAACAGGAAATGCCGACCAAGATCCCGAGCAACCCGCGGAGCGGACCGCTCCAGTCCCCTAATCCGAGTCCTTCCAACTTTCTCTGAACCATTTGGGTCGGACCGTTGGCGGTGCTGGCTAATCCTTCCAATCCCAAGTTCAGAACCAACACCAAATTGATGTACAAATAGACCACGGTCACAATGGCCAGTCCCCAAAATAGGGCTTTTGGCAAGTTCCGGTTCGGATCGCGAATCTCGGCGGCGACGAAGGCTATGTCGTTCCAGCCGCCATAGCTGTACATGACAAACACCAATGCCATTAGCAGACCGGACAGCAAAACACTCCAGCTCTTCGGCGGCAACACTTCAGAATCGGTCGCCTGGTTTTTCTCCCCGGAGTCGTTTTTTTCAACCGCTTTCGGCGACTCGCCTGCGGTAATCTCTGGCCCAGCAGTGCCCGCAATTCTGGCGGACGGATCGGAATAAACTCCAGCGTCTGGCTGGGAGGAGAAGGTTGGCAAACTGCCAATGAGACAAATGAGTAGCAACCCCGCGACTTTGCAAACCGTCAGCAAGTTCTGGCTCCATTTACCGAACTGGATCCCAATCAAGTTCACGACCGCCAACAGACTGACACCACCGGTGGCCAACAAAAAGACGCCCCACGTTTGGAGACTCTCGGACGCTTCCCGACCAAATAAGGCAAACGTGATCGCCATTGCCGCCATGTTGGCCGGTCGAATGATCCAACCCGTGATCCAGGCATACTGAAACGACAAGAAATGCCCGCCGGCCTCGCGGAGATAGACATATTCCCCGCCGTCTTCGTTGTACGACGTCGTGAGCTCCGCGAAGCACAACGCCCCAGCAAAAGCCAACAATCCACCGACAATCCACATCCCCAGGAACATTCCCAGCGAATCCACCTGGCCAGCAACCCATTGGGGAATGTGGAAAATCCCGGCGCCAATAATTGTGCCGACAATGATCGACGTCGCATCCAGTACCGACAGACTCCGAGCGGGCTGGGCCGAGCGTGGCTGTTCAGGTGCGACTGATTCCATAGGTTCAACTTGCGATAAGGAGGCGGTGGAGGTCCCCGCTTTGGCAACGGTGCTTAACGGTTTTGCGATTGGAGTCTATCATATTTCGTTATGACAAACGAAACCCCCTCCGAAATATCTGCCGCCCCCGAGGTCAACCTCGCCGCTTTCCGAGTCCTATTGGTCGACAATGACTCGGCTCATGTCTTTGCGATGACCGAAAGCTTGGAACGAATTGGCTTCACGTGCGTCTCGGCCACGTCGGGTTCGGAAGGCGCCAAATTAATCGAAAACGAACTGTTCGACATCGTGGTCACCGACCTCGTGATGAGCGATGTGGATGGCATGAAAATCTTGGAACTGGCCAAGAAAAAGCTCCCCGACGCCGAGGTAATTTTGGTTACGGGTCACGCGTCGGTCCCACGAGCCGTCGAGGCCATGCAGCAGGGCGCTTATAACTTTCTGGAAAAACCAATCACGCCCAAGCGTCTGCAAGCCATTGCTCGCCGAGCCGCGGATAGCCTGCTACTCAAACAACAAAATCGCCAACTGCACCATCGGCTCGATGAACGTTTTGGCTTCGAAAATTTGATCTACGCCAGTCATTCGATGAAGATGGTCGTCGAACGGCTCAAGAAGATCGCGCCCACCGATGTGGGTGTGTTGATTACTGGCCAAACCGGGACCGGCAAAGACGTAATTGCTCAAGCGATCCATCAAAACAGTCCGCGTCGCAAGAAGCCGTTTGTGGCGATCACTACCGCCGCCGTCGCGGAACACTTGGTCGAGAGCGAACTGTTCGGACACGTTAAAGGTGCGTTCACCGACGCGATTGGGGACCGAGTAGGCAAGTTCGAATTTGCCAACGGCGGTACGTTATTTTTGGACGAAGTCGGCGACATGCCCATGCCCACGCAGATCAAATTGCTGCGAGTGCTAGAAGAACGCAAGATCACGCGCGTGGGCGATAACAAAGCCATCGACGTCAATGTTCGCGTCTTGGCCGCGACGAACAAGGACTTGGAAAAAGAAATCGAGCAAGGACGTTTTCGCAGCGACTTGTATTATCGCTTGAAAATTGTGTCGGTGCATTTGGATCCCTTGGATAAACGCCGCGACGATATCATTCCGTTGTCCGACTTCTTACGGCGCCAAGCGAACAAACGTTACGAAAAGAGCGTCACAGGATTTTCGCCAGACCTGACGCGGTGGCTGTACCATTTCCATTGGTCGGGAAACGTGCGTCAATTGAAGAACGTCATTGAAAGCATGGTCGTGATGGACAGCGACGGTGTGCTCGACATGGACGACCTATCACCCGATTTGTACAATCCCGAAGACTCGCAACCTTTGGCCGAGGTTCCGGTCGCGCATGATTCGCCACCAACGTTCCTGATTGGCAAATCCCTGCGTGACATTGAAGAGTGGGCGATTGGTGAAGCCTTGAAGCTGACCAACGGCAACCGCGAAGAGACCGCCAACATGTTAGGCATCAGCGAACGCAATCTCTATCGCAAACTGAAAGAGTACAATCTGAGTTGACGACACTGGCCAACGCCATGCTTCGATTCACCAACATGACGTCGCGTTATGTCGCAACACGCATTTTTCTGGTGCCGTTGATTGCCTGCGGATGGCAAAGCCGTTCTGCGGATGTCACGACGTAGGATTCATATTCACCTCCTGTGCCATTCACTGCGCAATACTCAAAATCCATTCATACTCACCACCTCCGTCCGTCGTCCCTGTCATCCGCAGTACGACATTGCCATCCGCAGGCAGGCCAATCCATCGTCCCTGTCATCCCTTGTACGGCTTTGCCATCCGCAGGCAGTCCAATCCATCGTCCCTGTCATCCGCAGTTCGGCATTGCCATCCGTAGGCAGTCCATCAGTCTGTTATCCGCAGTACGTTAGGCAGTCCTATCGATCAGTCACGGCCAAGCGACAGTCGATTTGTTGGCGAATCAGCAACCGCTACTCCTGAGGCTCCGAATCTCGGCTTTTTCGCGACCAAAGTTGGCTGCAACGCCCCATGGTAAGCCAAGCGTTTTCATGAATGAAAGCCCGCGACTAATGTTGAACTGGTTCGAGTCAAACAACGTTGTGAAGACAATCAAGAATCGATTATTGATTACCAAACAATCGAGCGGACTCTCATCAACGACGTGCTGACGAAAGACGGCCTTGGTAATGGGGTTTGGCGTGACCTTGAGTCCATGCAGTCGCAGCGAGCGTTCGATTAGTTTCGATGTGACCTCGAGCCCATAGCCGGTCGAGTGTTCGGCATAGACACACCTCAAGGCTTCACCAATGGCAACACCCAAATCGCGATCATCACCCGCGATACAACCATGCCAATAACTCCAGTCCTCATCGAGTTGCGTCACCGTCGGCGAGTGAATGACTCGTTGAACGTGCACACGATCAAGCCCAAAGTTGACGAGTAGCCCAAGGCTTTCGCGGCGTACCTTCATGTAGTCCCGCACCTGTACCCACTCCGACAGACTCAACTTGCGAGGCACGGCTTTTATTTCAACAGACAGTGCACCCCAACACACGAAGTCGGGAAATAGGGCATGCGATTCCACTCCCTTCAAATACAGTCGATGTGGGACGCGACTTCCGATCGGGAGCGATTTTTCGGCAAACCACAGCTTCAATGCTTGATGGTAGGCTTCTTCGTTTCGCCCAAGGCCCACCTCATTGTGAACGTCGCAAAACGCCCGGCGGAGAATGTACGTGTAGTCCTGGTGAATGAGATCCATTGTACTGCCTTTGTTGCTGGGATAGTCGTTGTCACCTGATTAACGTTGATTGCCTGCGGATAGCAAAGCCATTCTGCGGATGTCACGAGACTTGATTCGTCTTCAAATCCTGTGCCAATCCCATCACGACACGCCAAATTCATCTATTCTCGCCAACCCTGTCCGGCGTCCCTGTTATCCGCAACACCACATGGTCATTCGCAGGCAGACCACAGGCAGACGGCGGCGAGGCGAGCGTTTACGTAAGCTTCGTGAATCAAACCCGTCGTTGTCAATTTGTTTTTCGTTGATTGCCTGCGGATGGCAAAGCCGTTCTGCGGATGTCACCAGACATGATTTGTCTTTAAGTTCTGTACCAGTCCCATCACAACACGCCAAATTCACCCATTCCGTCCAACAAGCTCATCTGCGTCGTGGTCATCCGCAGTACGGCATTGCCAGTCCGTCAGTCTGTCATCCGCAGTACGGCATTGCCATCCGTAGGCAGTCCGTCAGTCTGTCATCCGCAGTACGGCATTGCCATCCGTAGGCAGTCCGTCAGTCTGTCATCCGCGGTACGGCGTTGCCATCCGTAGGCAGTCCGTCAGTCTGGCATCCGCAGTACGGCTGGCATCCGCAGTACGGCATTGTCATCCGTAGGAAAGAACGAAACGCCATCGCACGCCGTTCCCTCCGCTGTCGAGCTAGCAAAGGCAAACCCGATGCCTGGTAAACCTAATACCCGGTACCCAACGTGCGTCCGATCGACAATAATCTCGATCAAAGTCGCGCCAATCGGCGTGAGCATGACCGCTGGAGCATTCACACCCAGGAATTCGACCCGTGCCACAGATTCGACAACTGCCGACGAGCGTGATCAACAAGATCGCCGCCGGGGAAGTAATCGAGCGGCCCTCGAGTGTCGTTAAAGAATTGGTCGAAAACAGCGTCGATGCTGGAGCGACGCGAATCGATGTTTTGATTGAGAAAGGCGGCACCGATCTGATCCGCATCGCGGATAACGGTTGTGGGATCGAAGCCACGCAGTTGGAGTTGGCCGTCAGTCCGCACGCCACCAGCAAAATATTTTCCGCCGACGATCTGTTTTCGGTTTCGTCCATGGGCTTTCGCGGTGAAGCTTTGGCTTCGATCGCGGAAGTTAGTCAATTTATGATTCGCAGCCGAGTGGCAGAGTCGCCCAGCGGCTACCAACTGCTGGTCAACGGCGGCGAGCGACAACCCATCGATCCCTGCGGATGCCCCATCGGCACGATCATGGAAGTCCGCAACCTGTTTTTCAACACACCGGTGCGGCGCAAGTTCTTGAAAACGGCCCAAACGGAACTGGGTCATATCACAGAAGCGTTTACTCGCATTGCCCTGGCCTACCCCGAGGTTCACTTCACGCTCAGTCATAACGGCAAACAACTGCACGAGTTGCCACCGACCACGGCCTGGGCCCAGCGGATCGGGCATTTCTTCGGCGACGAGATCCAACACAATTTGATTCCGGTCGAGAGCCAACACGACGGCATTCACCTCAGCGGCTTTGTGGTCTCTCCGTCCGTCAGTCGCTCGCACAACCGCATGCAATACCTGTTCCTGAACGGACGCTTCATTCGCGATCGCTCGTTGCAGCATGCCTTGACCGAAGCCTATCGCGGGTTGTTGATGACGGGCCGGTTTCCGATTGTATTCTTACGTTTGACGATGCCCGCCGATCAAGTCGATGTCAATGTTCATCCGGCAAAGTTGGAAGTTCGGTTTCAAGAGAGTGGCAAACTTTATAGCCAATTGTTAGGAACGCTGCGCAGTCGGTTTCTGTCGGCAGATATGGCGGAGAAAGTGCGGACTGGTTCGGAGGCTTGGAACGGGGCACTTGGCGACTCCAACTTGGTTCCAGCACCCCACGCGTTTGCCGCCACCACAGAATTGGCGTGCGACCCATCGGTCGTCCAAAACCAAATGGCGGCCGTGGTACGTTGGGCGCGGGAACCAGGCGAGATTCGGCAACAGTCGCTGCCAGTGACGATGGCCCGTGGCGGCGTCGGCAATTGGACCGACGGGTCGGCAACGGACCGTTCTGGATTGGCGGCGGTAGCCGATTTCGAACAAGATGCTTCGCCGGTTGCGGTCGCCCCCGCAACGGCTCGATTCGAACCCGGCAGCGAACGTGACAATCCCGGTGGGAGCAGCAACGAGTTGGAGCGCCCGGCAGCCCGCGGGTATCTAGATCGGGGCGCTTTGCATGGCTTGCCCGAGTTTCGCAAGTTTCCACCGGTGCCCGAATCAATTTCGCATCCGGGGTACCCGACCGGGTCACAAACGATTCCGCAGTCGTTGTCACGGCCTGAGCCCAACGGCAACTCCAGTAGGGGGCTGCCAAATGCGCCGAACGAAGTGGACTCGGTGATGGTCGGCCCCCAACACGCGGCGATTCCCACAGCCCATATCCGACCGACGACTCAGACTCAAGTCTTGCAAATCCAGCAGCGTTATTTGATCTGCGAAGTCGAAGAGGGAATGGTCGTTATCGATCAGCACGCGCTGCACGAGCGAATTTTGTACGAACAAATCAAGACCAAGATCCTGTCGGGCAACCTGGAATCGCAACGGCTTTTGGTTCCACAACCCGTGGATCTGACTCCAGCCGAGGCGGCCTCGATTTTGGACATGCGCGAGGAGCTGGAAAAAATCGGGCTCGGGGTCGAAGGATTTGGCGGTGGCACGATCCTGATCACCAGCTATCCCTCGCTGTTAAAATCCCACAATTTGGCAGAATTGCTCCGAATTGTCGTCGATCAATTGGCTCAAGGCAAACAGCGACCGGACCCCCAGGATTGGCTGGATCACATGATGGCCACCATGGCCTGTAAAGCGGCGGTCAAAGCCGGTGATCGGCTCAGTCAAGCCGAGATGTTGGCGTTGATCGAACACCGCGATTTGTGCCGGGACGCCCATCATTGTCCGCATGGCCGGCCCAGTTGGCTGGTTTTTTCCCAAGAAGAGCTCGATAAAAAGTTCAAGAGGATTTGAAGCCCGACCTAAGGTCAAGCAGAATACAAGATGGGTCGCCGGCTTCTGCGTGGCTCCCAGCATCGGCGGCACCCGAGGCGGCGGACCCTCGAATCCTTGCCCATCGCCCTGGGCGGCGGAGCGTCGCCATGGCGGAATCAACCTCAACCGAAATAGCCTCGCATGATTTGTGTTACTGTCGCTCGTGGTCGTCATCGGATGGTTCAGGCCGAACAGCAGTTGTTAGCGGACCAGCAAATCCCTCTGACCGAGTTGCGAGTCGATTTCATCACCCGCGATGTTGATATCTCGCGTTTATTGCGTGAGCGGCCAACGCCGGTGCTGGTCACCTGTCGCCGACCGCAGGACGGGGGTCGTTGGCGTTATAGCGAAGAGCAGCGATTGACGCTCCTCCGGACCGCCATCGCCCAGGGTGCCGAGTACGTTGACTTGGAATGGGACGTGGCCCTCAACGTGCGGCGATACGGCAAAACCAAACGAGTTGTCTCGTACCACAACTTCCAAGAGACGCCCGCCAATTTACCGGCGATTTGGGAGAAGATGCGGGCTCTTGATCCGGACATCATCAAGATCGCGACCATGGCCAATTCGCCCGAAGACAACTGGGTCACGTTGGGCATTACCAAAAACGCCGATATCCCAACCATCGCGTTTTGTATGGGCGATATGGGCACGCCAAGTCGAATTCTGTGTGGCAAATTCGGAGCTCCGTTTACGTTTGCCTCGATTTCGTCGGAGAAGCAATTGGCCCCGGGGCAAATCTCCTTCGATACGATGCGCACGACTTATCACTACGACGACATCAAGCCTTCGACCAAAATCCTGGGTGTGATCGCTGATCCCGTCGCGCACAGCATGAGCCCGGTGATTCACAATGCCTGTTTGCGCAAAGACGGCTTGGACATGGTCTATTTACCCTTCCGCGTCCCGGCCGAGGGTTTGGATGCGTTTATGGACCAAGCGGCCAAGTTCGATATCACGGGACTCAGTGTCACGATCCCGCATAAGGAGCGAATCCTGCGCTGTGTTAACGATATCGACAACGATGTCTCGGCGGTGAAGGCGTGCAATACCGTGTTACTGCGGAAGAATTTACGAGCAGGTAAGAACACCGACATTTCGGCTGCCATGCGTGTCCTCAAGCTGGGCTTGGAACTGGACCTGGAGCAGAAAAGGTCGCTAACCGGACTCAAGGCGTTGGTCTTGGGTGGCGGTGGCGTTAGCAAAGCGATTGCGTGGGGCTTGCAGCAAGAGGGAGCCCGGGTCTTTATCTCGGCGCGAAACAAGCAACAAGCCGATGTCATCGCGGCGGATCTCAAGATCGAGTCACTGGAATGGGAGACGCGGCAGAATTTTAGCGGCGATATCCTCATCAACGGCACACCCGTTGGCATGTTCCCGAACATGAACGAGACACCTTTCCCTGCAGATGCATTGCGGGAAGGCATGGTTGTGTTCGACACCATCTATAACCCTCAGAATACGTTACTGATCAAACAAGCTCGGGAAGCTGGCTGTCGCGTCGTGTTTGGTAGCGACATGTTTGTGGAGCAGGCCGCGATGCAATACAAGTACTTCACGGGTCGCGAAGCCGACAAAGAAGTCATGGCCGAAGCCCTCCGCCGCGCCATCAACCCGGCGAAGTACAACTGACCTATACCAGTGGGTTGGATTTTCTGAAATCATAACCGTTCACGAAATGTAGGGTGCCGTGGAGCAAGTCGCTGAAAAAACGGACTTCATCGGATGTGGAACCGTGAGCACTCGAGCGCCTCAAAACGATAAACATCTGACTTGCGCAACGCACCAGCACCTAGCCTCGACCAACAACCGTGAACGGATACCTGAAATCATTCCGAGGACGACCGAGAAGATTCTGAGGAACTTGTCGAACGGCGTGAACGTCCAATTTCCCTCAGTCGCGTCGGTGCTCGACCGAGCGAATCCGTGAGGGATGTCGGTCCACCACCGTTGTGTTTGGTTCAGCTTTGGGAGATTTCCATGGTTCGTGACAGTATCTGTTTGGGTTTGCTGGTTGTTATGGCAACGTATTGCGTAACGGCAACGGCGGCGACCAGGGCAGCCCACGAGGAATCCAAGCACACAACGGCTCGACCTCAACACTCTGAGGACACACACTCGGAGGACACTTGGAGCGGAACCTATCAGGTGGTCCCTTCCGAAGGGAATCAGCCGCCCGAAAGTAAATTCACCATCGTTCGAACGGATCAGGGCTATCAACTGCGTGAGATGTTTTCGGATTTGCGTTTTGCAGAAACGACTCCAGGCGTATTGACTTCGCCGACCAACGAAACGGCGAAACTTTTCTTGGCTGAAGCGACTTTTGCCGATGGCCAGAAGATTCGCGTGATTCGAGCCGAATTGGGGCAGATGAAGTTTTTGATGATCGCTCGACCGAGTCCAAAACATGCCGCCGACAACTCAACTTTGGTGATCAACGAAGAAACCAACAAATCCGAAGTCGCGGAAAGCATGGTCGGTTTTGCGGACACTCAGATATTTTATCGCTTGCCGGAGCAGAAAGTTGTCGTGCGAATAAAGATTGGCAATAACGGCGAGTTCCCAATCAAGGCGACCGTTCACGTCTTCCCTGACGACTCGACTGCCGATGGCATCAACGCTTGGATCAACAATCAACATTCCGACGGCTTGTTTCCCGAGACCGCCGAGCCAAGTCATTCGGAGGACATTCCGATGGAATCTTGCACGATCAGCAATGCCAAGTTACTTAAGCGATCTCAAGAGCCATTTGGGGCCTTCAAACAATACGAGGTCACGTTCGAGATTGCCGAATGTGAAAACGTTGGCGGGTATGAAGTCCACCCCTTTCGCGACACCGCTCGGGTTTACGTCAAAGAATGAACCTTCGAAATCGATAAGCCGACGTGAAATGCAACGGCCATCAACTTCGAGCCCGTAGTGACCGTTGCAGAAAAAGACCCGCGATAGCCAATAGGCCCGCGGCTAATACATACGGCGCGAACAGATTCCATTTCAACAAGGGGATCGCCAAGGCCGAACCTAAAATTCGCGCCAACGCATTGACGCTTTGTCCGGTGCCCAACACCGCACCTTGCCGATCTTCTGGCGCCATGCGGGACAAAAGCGAATGGACCGACGGCTGAATGAAGGCAAAGCCGGCCACCACGATCAGCAACGCCACAAAGAAACCCACCAGTGTTTGGCCATACACGGCCCCAGCCATCATCAGAAACCCAATCACTTCCAACACCGAGCCCATCAAGGCCATCTGCTTGTCGCTCACGCGTTTGTACAGCGGTCGCACAACCGCACCTTGCAAGATCGCCGACGAAAACCCGATCAAGGCCATCGTCAAACACAATTGGTCCCACTCAAAATCGAATAGCTCCCCTTTGAGCAACAATGTCAGCGTGGTTTCAAATCCAGCAAATGAAAACACGACCATAAAGATCAAGCCCAAGATCGCGGGCACGCCGGCTAACTGCCAAGCAATGCCAAAATTGGACAACTTGAACCGAGCGGCCGCCGAGCGACTATTCTTGTTCAATGACTCGGGCAATAAAAACGCCGCCATGATCAACGCCACGCCCGATAAGATCGCCGCCAAGTAACCCAACCACGGACCCGGCGCGGACTTGCCGTCGGGAACCGCAAAATAACCCAACAGCGGACCAAAAGTAAAACCGACTCCAAACGCCATGCCAACCAAAGCCATGCCGCGCGATCGCCCCGCGTCGCTAGTCGTGTCCGCGATATACGCCTGAGCGGTACTAATGGTTGCTCCGCAAATTCCCGCACCAATACGCGCGGCAAAAATCCACGGCAAACTTTGCCAGATCGTCGCGAAACCAAACAAGGTATAGAAGACAACCGATCCGAACAAACCGAACATCAATACCGGACGTCGCCCAACCCGATCCGACAACATTCCCCAAATCGGCGCAAACAAAAACTGCATTGCCGAGAAACTGGCCATCAGCAGTCCCAACTGCCAACCGGACTCGTCCAACGTGAACTGTTTGGCATAAATCGGCAGCAAGGGTAGAACCATGCCGAACCCCAACAGATCAATCATCACCACCAAGAAGATTACCAACAGCGAGCCGGATTTCGCGCTCGTCTCTGGTTCAGGGAGAATGCGAGGCGGTTGAAACGGATTGTCCGTTGAGTTCGTTCGAGCGGTGGTATCGACATCCATGAAAGCTGGGTTTCCGGTTGGACCGAATCGTAAGCGCGACAACCATCAGCCGTCGGTGGCTGAAGTACGGACAGTTTAACGCTCCACTGAAATCCAGCGAGGGTACGGTCGGCAGTTGCAGAAACCGCAAAAAACTCGAGAAAACGGACGTTTTTCGTCGTCGAACTCGAAAAACCTGCGGATTTTCCCAGGTTTTTGCCGAAAAACTTGGCTCAAATAGGCATTTTGCGGCCACTTACGCTTGCAAAAGCCTATTAAAACAGTCTAATTCCACGCGTTCAATGTTTCGCTACGGTTTGCGTAAACCGAAAACATTACCGATGTCCCCACAGCTCAAGGAGGGTTTCACCCTATGGCAAAATCCAAAGTCGAAGCACCGAAGGCAATGACCAAGTCCGAAATTTTGGCTGGTATTGCTGAAACGACCGGTCTCGCGAAGAAAGACGTCAGCGCCGTTCTCGACGCCATGAACGCTCAAATCGCTAAGGCCTGCTCGAAGAAAGGTGCTGGCGCGTACGCGATTCCTGGTCTTTGCAAAATCGTTGTTGTCAACAAGCCCGCTCAACCTGCTAAGAAAAATGTTCCGAACCCATTCAAGCCCGGCGAATTCATGGACGTAGCGGCTAAACCAGCCAAGCGCGTGATCAAAGTTCGACCGCTGAAGGCCCTGAAGGACATGGTCTAAGCTTTAGGCTCCCGCTTCATTGCCGTTCCCAAAACAAAAAAGTCTGCCAATCCAAAAAGGATGGCAGACTTTTTTTGTGACCGATGTCGGCGACTTCCAACGAATCCCACCGTCGATGCGCCGCACTGTGACCAAGGTACGACGTTGCCCGAACTTGCGGGCGGCACACCGAACGTGCGCAGTTAGCCATCGACGGCTACGTATTCTTCCACGTCCCCGCTAGGTTCCGGCTCGTGGACAAAGTCCAAACTGGGAACCACCGGATTGACAAACGTGCCACTGACTCGCTCCTCGACCGCACGGGTCAGCGCTACCTCGGAAGGCGAATCCAGATCGTCGGTTAAGTACGTGTATTCTGTCGCCAAACGTTGGAAGAATCGCGAAGACGATTGGGCTTCCACCGTCGAAACGCGTTTCTCGTTGACCGCCGAATGGATCATCGACCGCACGCCACGCATCACGTCTTCCGGAGTGTGGTTGACCAACTCCAAGGCCTCGGAAACGACCGTCCCACGCCGCGTGAAGACCATCATCCGATCGTTCGCGTCAGCGTCGACCGTCAAGACGTGCAACCGTCCTAGCAGGTTATGGTAGTCGCCCAAGACTTCTTGGTACGCACCGACCAAGAAGATCCCCAGCCAGTAGGGTTCATCTTTTTGCATTGGGTGCAACGGCAGAGTTTTTCGCTTGCCGTTCGGCCCCACAAAGTTAACGATACAACCGTCCGAATCGCATGTGATATCGCCCAGCGTACCTTGAGCGGTCGGCTTTTCCAACAAACGATGGATCGGCATCAACGGAAACAATTGATCGATCGCCCAATTGTCAGGCAAGGATTGAAACAACGAAAAGTTCGCATAATAGGTCTCGGCCAACGACTGGCTCAGTTCCTGCAACTCTTTGGGAATAAACTCCAATTGCTCCAGTCGTTCGCGGACACGTTGGCACAGGACATAGAACATCCGCTCGGCTTTAACGCGTTGATCTAGCGTCATGTGACCGTTGGCAAACAGTTGCAAGGCCATTTCCACGGCCTGTTGACCGTCGTGATAAACTTCCAATACGTTGTCGTCGTTCAATTCCACCAAGTTGCCTTGTAGCTCAAACAGCGGTGGGATCTTTTCCTCTTCGGCCGTGAGATTCAGGCCTTCTTGCCGAGTCGCTTGTCCGGCACCCAGGACCGGTACTACCAACACACCGTGATGAGCGGCGACCGCGCGGCCACTTTCCGAGACGATGTCCGGATGGGGCACGCCCATTTGATTGCACACTTGTTGCATGTAATACACCACGTCGTTGGCATATTCCTGCAACGTGTAGTTCATGCTGGACGGTTCGGTGTTCCGGTTCCCGGTATAATCGACCGCCAAGCCGCCACCGACGTCAATCGTCTTTAGCGGAATCCCTTGCTTGTACAAGTCACCATAGATTCGCGTCGCTTCGATAATCGAGGCTTTGATGTGGCGAACATTGTTGATCTGACTACCGGGATGGAAGTGCATCAACTCCAGACGATGGATCAATCCCAGCGCCCGCAATTGATCGATACCTTCCAACAATTGGCTGGTCGAAAGACCAAACTTCGAGTTCGAACCAGCAGAACTCTGCCAGTGACCACTAACCCGAGCCGCCAATTTGACCCGCACGCCCAACCGGGGGCAGACTCCCAACCGCTTGACGCAGTTGGCCACCATTTGGATCTCATGCGGCTTTTCAATAATAATCGTGACATTCCGCCCCAATTGAAACGCCCGAACAGCCAGTTCAATGTAGGTGTCGTCTTTAAAGCCATTGCAGAACACCGGCGTATTGTTGTCCGCTTTGCAAATGGCGGCCATCATTTCCGCCTTGCTACCGGCCTCCATTCCAACCGCCGAATTGACCGTCGCACCGCTGGCGTAAACCGCATCCAAAACCTCTTGATGCTGGTTGACCTTGATCGGAAACACCAACGTGTATTTGCCGCGATAACCGTATTTCTCGCGCCCGGCGGCAAACGCAGCGTAAAGCTGTTGAACCCTGGACCGAATAATGCCAGGCAGTCGAATCAAGACCGGTGGTGTCAGATCTTGCGCCAAGCCCTGATTGACGATTTCGACCAAGTCCCAGGCAATATCTTTGCCAGGGCTGGGGTGAACCATGATGTGACCATTTTCGCCGATCGAAAAGAACTCGTCGCCCCAGCGGTCAATTTGATACGTGTCGATCGCGTGATCGATGTTCCAACTCTCAGCGTGGTTGTGTTCCATCAAAGTCCGCCTTTCCAGGTCGTACAAAAAAAGATCCCGAGCCCCGAACCAGAAATTTTATCCGTTTGCTCCAATTTGAATAGAGCTTTTTTCCCGCCAAAGCCGCAAAATCGGCGAATGCCCTCGAATGAACCGTCCTTAACGTTTTAGACGCGCGCCATCTTGGGCTGCGGTGAAGTCGCAAACCACCTGGCGTTTGGCGATCGTTTTGAGTACTTGCGGCCTTCGTTCCAAGATCCACTGCAGGGCTTGCTGCGGTGTCCAACCACGTTGGGCGACCAAATAACATACGACCACGGTTGCACTGCGAGCCCTTCCAGCCTTGCAATGGACATAAACCGGCTTTCCGGCAGCAATTTGGCGTTGCATGAATGCGACCGCCGCTTGAACGTCCGCCAATTTCGGCGGACGAAAATCAACCGTGGGCATCCAAAACTGCTCGATCCCATATTTCTCGTACAAGTCGAGGTGCCCAGGAAACTCCTCGCAGGTGTTCACGACCGCTTTGACACCTAACTCGGCCAGCTTCTCGACATCGCCACGAAATGGCACGGCACCCAAGATCAAGGTTGGCTCCAGCACCGTCCACCATTGCCAACGGTGCGTCAGTCGTCCCTGAAAGATGTTCCACCACAGTGTCGGATAGTACACGACGGCAGCCGCTAATCGCTCGAGCACCAAAACGCCTTTATCACATCGCCGCCATCACACACAGGTGAGCGTAGCTAACTTCGCCGGAAGGTCGACGAACCAGGAAAAAAACACACGCAAACGAACGACCCTACGATCTCGGGTGGAAGCGGTTGTGCACTTGCTTCAACCGAGACTGATCCACGTGCGTGTAGATCTGGGTGGTGGCAATACTAGCATGCCCCAGCATTTCCTGCACCTGCCGCAGGTCCGCTCCTCCAGCCAACAAATGCGTGGCGAAACTGTGTCGCAGACTGTGGGGGCTGATTGAATCGGGGATTCCTGCGTCCAGCGCGTACTTTTTGACCAATTCCCAAATCGCCTCGCGCCGAAGTGGCTTCCCTGTTCTCGAAACAAACACCCAGTGCTCGTAATCGGTCTTGCCTTCCATGAGCTTGGGCCGCAATTCCGACAAATACGTCCGAATGGCGGCGATGGCGGGCTGCCCGAGTGGTGTCATGCGTTGTTTGCTGCCCTTGCCTTTCACTTTGGCATAACCTTCGTCCAAATTCAGGTCGGGAATCCGCAGTTGCGCCACTTCGGAGACTCGGCAACCACTAGCGTAGAGGGCTTCCAACAAGGCTCGGTCGCGAAGATACAGGGAGAAACTGATTCGCGGAGCTTGCAAGAATCGATCCACGAGCTTGGGGGACAACACCGAGGGAATCCGCTGCCATAATTTTTGGCTGCCTAACAACTCGGCTCGGTTTTCTCGCAGTACACCCTCCAACTGCAAGTACTTGAAATACATTCGCAAGGCCACAATCGACCGAGCGATACTGGCGGGAGCCAACCCCGCGTCGGACAGCGACCCCATGAAGTCGGACAAATGGGCGACGGTCAAATCCGATTCGCGGCGCCGACCCAACCAAGTGGAAAACCGGCGCAAATCACGTTGGTAGGCCGAAATCGTATTGTCTGCCAAGTGGCATTCACTGCGACAATAGTCTAAAAAAGCATCGACCCAAACGCGTTCGGTGTTGGTCGGAGCTGGAGTCGCGGAGGCAGGGCCGCTGGTGACCCGATTGCCTCGGCGCCCTCCTTTGATCAACTTCGGCGTTCCATCGGCAGGCTTGGGAGACATGAGAACCCCGGTGAGTTGAATTTTGGTGTTTTGTGGCCCTCCATTGTTCGCGATATGAACGGGGTTGGGACCGAGAGGCACCGGCTTTCATTCATCATCGGCCAAACAACTCCCCGGCTGTAACGGTTGTAGGACGAACGGAGTCGCTACCGTCGCCAGACGGTGGAGGACACCCGGATGACAAACCGTAGCTACCTTCTGGCGACGGTGGCTAGATTAGAACCAAGGAATTCGATGCAAGAGATTTTTTCACTGAAGCCTTATCGGTTTATTCCTCCGTACCGCAGTCGCTGGTTTTCCAAGATTTCGCGGTTCATTCGGTTCCATCACAGGCTCATTTGGAAACTAGAAGGTGTCCGAGGGCACGAAGTCCGGGGCGCAGCACATCTCCGCGAGTCGGTTGCCGCCGGACATAGCATTGTCTTGGCGCCCAACCATAGTCGCACGGCGGATCCCATCGCCTTTGGATTTCTGGAGGAGGAACTGAAAATCGATCTATTTGCCATGGCCAGCTGGCATGTGTTCAACCAAGGTTGGCTGACAACTCAAGTCGTGCGTGGCCTGGGGGCCTTTAGTGTCAACCGCGAAGGTCTGGACCGGGCCTCGATCGATTACGCCCTGACGATTTTGGAAACTCACGAACGACCGCTGGTGATTTTTCCTGAGGGCTCGACCAGCCGCACCGCCGACCGTTTGATGCCGTTCATGGACGGACTTGGCTTTATCGCGCGCACCGGGGCCAAGAAGCGACAAGCCAGCGATGGCGGCAAAACCGTCATCCACCCCATTGCATTTCACTACCGGTACGAAGGAGACTTGGAGTCCGCCGTCACGCCCATTTTGGATCGCATCGAAGAACGACTCACCTGGCAACCCAATCGCGTCGCGGACCTGTTGCCCCGCATCAACCGGATTGGAATGGCGTTGCTTTCGATCAAAGAGATCGAGATGTTTGGCCATGAGCAAACGGGCACTCTTGAAGAACGATTGATCAACTTGATCGAACGACTCTTGCAACCACTGGAAAGCAAATGGCTGGGCGGTCCGCAGACGGGCATCACCTCGGCGCGAATCAAGACCCTGCGAACCAAGATCCTGCCGGACATGGCGGAAGGCAAAGTTCCGGCCCACGAGATGCCCGCCCGATTCTCGGAACTGCGCGACACTTACATCGCCTATCAAATGGCCTGTTTTCCGCTCACCTACGTGAACGAACGCCCGACGGTCGATCGCATCCGTGAAACCGTCGAACGTTTTGAAGAAGACATCACCGACAAGGCACCGCTGTTTCGGCCACTCAAGAGCGTGATCGAAATCGGCGAAGCCGTTGAAGTTACAACCGACCGAGCCGGGCGGCGCGGAGCTGATGGCGACCCGTTGGTTCAACTGGTCTTTGATCGCTTGCAAGCCATGCTGACTCGATTGGGTCTGGAATCACCGTTGTATACCGGCTAATTGGATTCAATGATTTAAACGGAAGACGTGTATGTTGTTGGCTGATTTGACGTCGCCGCAAGTTCGCAACCTCGATCGAGATCTGCCCGTGATCATTCCGATCGCCGCCCATGAGCAGCACGGCGCCCACTTGCCGTTGTTTACGGACAGCTACTTGTTAGGCGAAATTGTGCGACGCACCGAAGCCGCGCGATCGGCCGAGGTCTTGATCGCGCCACTACAATGGCTGGGCAATTCGCACCACCATCGCGATTTTCCGGGAACCCTGTCCGCTCAACCGCGGTTGTATTTGGACCTTGTGCAAGGCCTGGTCAACAACTTCCTCGAAGATGGGTTTCGCCGAATACTGGTCCTTAATGGTCATGGCGGTAATGATATTCCCGGCCAACAGTCGCTGTTCGAAATTCGACAACAACAACGGCGACGTGACGATTTGTTATTGCTATTTAGTTCGTATTGGAAATTGCGTCCGACCGACGTCGATCCGGCAGTCGGGTTTCGACAAACCGAGATGGGGCATGCCTGCGAATGGGAAACGTCGATGATGCTGCAGTTGGTCCCGCAGTTGGTCGGCGATTATCAACAGGCCGCCGACGTCGATCCCCAGGGCAGTTTCTTGCCGGCCTATCGAGCTTGGGTGACGCCGGATCGATCCGCAGTCGGCCATATCGGCTTTCCGGCTTTAGCCAGCCCCGAAAAGGGCGAGTATTTGTTTACACTATTTGCAACGGGCGTTGCGGCCTTGGTTGACCGCATCCGTCGTTGGAATGGCCATCCGTGGAGGGAATGAACATGCTCAATCGTCGTCAATTCCATCAAGCCGGAATCGGTGCAGGCTTGAGTGCCTGGGGAGCCCTTACGTTGGGGGCCGCCAATGGTCGTCAGCTGTTAGCCACTCGGCGTCCCAAAATCGCGTTCCTGGGCACCACGGTCTTCCAGCACTCGCACGCGCAACATTTTTTGGACCGCCTGACGATTGGCTACATGATGGGTGGTCAATGGCGCGAGCCCATGGTCGAGATGTCTGGTGTTTACATCGACCAGTTCCCGGTCAATGACTTGGGGCGACAACGTTTCGAGAAATACCAATCGCCCGTGTTTCCGTCGATTGAGGAAGCGCTCACTCTTGGAGGCGAGAAGTTGGCGGTCGATGGGGTCGTGATCATCGCAGAGCATGGCGATTACCCACGAAACGAAAAAGGTCAAACACGGTACCCTCGCTACGAATGGTTCAAGAAAATCGTCAAAGTGTTCGAAGAGAGCGGACGCAGTGTTCCGGTTTTTAATGACAAACACCTTTCGACCACCTGGAGCGAGTGCCAAGAAATGGTGGACGACTCGCGGCGATTGGGTTTTGCCTTCTATGCAGGATCTTCCTTGCCCGTGACTTGGCGATTGCCGTCAATCGATATGCCCTTCGATGTCCCCCTGCGTGAAAGTGTGTGCGTAGCCTACGGTGGCGTCGACAGTTACGACTTTCACGCGTTGGAGACCGCACAATGCATGTCGGAACGACGGCGTGGCGGCGAAGTGGGGATTTCTTCCGTGCACGCTATCAAAGGCGACAAAGTTTGGGAACAATTGGCCAAACAAGACCAAACGCAACGGCTTTTCTTGTCCGCGTTGGCGCGAAGTCACACCTTGCCAGTAGAACATGGTTATCCCACCGATCGGCTGTCGATCGAATGGGCGCGGCGCGTGTTGCCGAACACCACTGCCTATTTCATCGAACACCGCGACGGGTTCCGCACCTCCATGTTCTTGACCGGCATTCAAGACTTCAATTACGCCGGCTTGCGCGCTGACAATGACAAGATCGTCGGATGCCAAATGATGTTGCCGATGCCCGGCTCCAGTGCGACAACCGCCGATTTTTTCAATCCGTTGACTCGGCATGTGGAACAGATGATCGTCGATGGCAAAACGATTTACCCCATCGAGCGCACGCTGCTCACCTCAGGCATGGTAATCGGCGGCGTCGAATCGTTGAATCAAGGAGAAACGCCCTACCTCACGCCGGAGATGGCGGTCAAGTATCAAGGCCCCACCGAGTCGATGTATTGGCTCGAGTAAATACGGCAGGCGACCTGTTGGGTTTCGTTCGGTTTCGCGTGAACCGATCATGCCCAATTGACGGCCTGGGAACTGCCTACGGATGGCAATGCCGGACTGCGGATGAAATACACTCGAAGGTTCGATTTTGAAATTAACGCCGGGGCACATCGCGGAATTGGCGATGGCAGCCTTGGCAATTGGCTTGAATCGCCTTTTGAGTTTTCACGAGCTGCAGCTGAAGTTCGGCCGGTTCGTTGCTGGTCGTCACGGCGGCAAGATCGCGTTCCAAATCCTGCACTAATGCCGCTCCGTCTTTGAGCCAAGTCTTGAACTCGTCCGACGTGTTGGCCACTTCGTCGGAACGCAACAACTCGGCGTACAATTCCCGCAGCAGCAACGCTTCATGAGCAGGCACCAAATC
Organism: Pirellulaceae bacterium; assembly: GCA_041741535.1. GTDB lineage: Bacteria > Planctomycetota > Planctomycetia > Pirellulales > Pirellulaceae > M30B19. The sequence goes on along the minus strand of JBGSJV010000191.1, from coordinate 92,610 downwards.
GGGGTGTGACGCTGGGGCTCGCCAGTTCGTTTTTTCGATCAACTGCAAGTGGCCCAAACGGTGCTCCATTTCAACCATGGCTTCCGTCATGGGCGGCACGTCAGCGATCGGCTTGAACTCGACCTGGACCGCATCCAATTGCTCGTCGGTAAGTGGCCGCGATTGTTGGGCGACTTGGTACAAGCCAAGGTAGTGCGGACTGGTGCCCGCCAATTTCAGCACGGACGGGGCAATGGAAGAATCGATCTTGCCCGACAACACACAGGCAACCGCAGCGGCCGTTGGGCTACGATGCTTGCCGTGATGACAATGTAAAAGAATGGGGCCAGGCAAATCGCGAATCGCTTTCGCCAGTTCCTGGCTGCGAGATTCCGAAATTCCATCATAGCCGTGTGGCAAATGCACGTAACGCAAACCAAATCTCGCGGCCGTTTCAACATCGGGTTTCATGCCATCGACACTGATGATGGTCTTGATTCCTAAGTCCGCTAGTTCACGAAACGCAGCCTCCCCCTCAGGCAACCCACCGGAATAAACACCAGCGGTGACGCGAATCAAATTCGGTACATGCTGGGACGTCAACCGCTCCAATTCTTGAAGCGAGGAGTCCGTAACGGCACGATTCGAATCTTGTCCGTTCGATTCCTGTCCGTTCACAACAACGGCGACCATGAAAAACAAGCCAAAGAGAAAGCTGCTCAAACAGGCTTGTCCATGCATTCCAGAAATTGTCCCGATATCTCGCGTCGTCATCAAATGGTCTCGCAGTAAGCTAAAAATTCCTGGACGTTGCGTTATCCTCAAGGCTTCCGAAATGGCGGTGGGTATTCAGCTACTCCACTGGACCACGATAATCGAATGGCCCCGCGTCGGCAACATGCGTCACCCCTTTCGACGCGTGCAATCCTTCTGTCCGTTAAACACATCAAAGATTCCGATGGCCGTGATACAATTTCATCAAGTCGTGACTCGTCACGGACGACAGGAACCGAAGACCGGCCATTGTAGTGGATCGCTCCGCGATCCAGTTGGACCGCGGAGCGGTCCACTACCATGACCGGTAGCCCATTTTCGCCAAAAAGGTAGCCCGATGCAAAAACTAGCCCTCCAAGGCTTGATCATGTTGTTCTTGGTCATGATCAACATATCGGGTGCAGACGCTCAACAACAGCGCACGTTTGGTCGGCCCTTGCAACGGCAGCCCGGACCGCAACGGCTGCAAAATGCCGCGGCGGAAGCAGAAACGGCTGGTGGGATTACCGGATCAGAACGTTTCCTGCGAGATCGGCGCCGGCCCGGCGAGTTCGTGGGGTCGGATCAAGCGACCACACGGTTTGTGGGGTCGGGAGCGGTGATCGAATCCGGCCGAGTCCAATCGGCCGTCGAATCACTTCCGCCCGCTACAGATCTCGCGACACAAATCAATCGACGACTGGCTCCCACCGGCCCAGCCCAACCCTACGCGCCACGTTTGATCTTGGCCTTCGAACCGCTTGCATCGAGCACGGGGAACCAAGTTGAAGCGGTCGACCGGATCGAACAAACTCGGCTCGAAATCACTCAAGCCATCGAGCGAATCGGACCCCACTCGCTCGAAGTTCGCCTCGAGAATCGAGTCGCCTACCTGTCCGGTCAAGTAGAAACAGAACATCAACGAGCATTGGCCGTTCTGATCACATCGATGCAACCGGGGGTTTCTTCCGTCATTGATCAAGTTTCCGTTGTCCGATAGCCATTGCCCATGCTTCGCCATAATTATCATTTGTTCAATGGAGGACGTTCGGCCATGGCGTCTCGGCGCGATTCGGCGATGGAACGACGACTACTTCCCATGGTGCGACTGCGACGGGGCCACGTTTCTTCTTTGCGTTCTTCGATCGATTCGGTCGGTTCGTCTTCGCTCGGCGTTCGTGAACTAGAGTTCGTGCGGATTTCGCCAGGACGACCGTACGATACGCTGGTCCGTGGAACTGGAGAGGCAGGTGGTATTGGGTTGTGAACTTCGGACACGTCCGTGTTCTCTTCCGGAACCTCGTTCCATGCTCCATGCAACAAATGTTGCGGGACGTTGACGACCGATGTGGCGCTGGAACGCAAGCGTCCTAATTCAATGGTCTCGACTCGCGAATTCACGGTCAAAGAATCGACTGAAGTTGGCGCCAAATTTACTTCGGATTCGTTGTATCCCACTTGCGTCACTCCGGTCTCGTCCGCTTCACCCTCGGGCTCGGCGTTTTTCGGCGAACTTGGAGCACCTGCTTGCTCTTGCAGCACCTCGGCGATTGATTTCGCGGTGGTTCGCTGGGCAGGGGCAGGACGTGTGCTGGTCGGACGACTCTCCGACACCACTTGAGGGTTCAGCTTTTGGGGCTCGGCCAACGGGACATGTTGACCGGAGTCCTTCGTTTCCGTGACGGTTGAAGTCTCGGCTGGCGTGGTCGTGACATCTGCTTCAGACACGGGACGTTTTGATAAGCCCGGCAGCATTTTTTTGGCTGGATCCGACATCACCGTACCGCCGATGCTGGAATCGAATCGAGCGATCAAGGTCAATTGACGCGAAGTGCCTCCAACGACATCCCATGGCAACCAGACGCTATAAGAATCGCCCAAACTACATTTGCTATAGTGCTGCTTCAACTCCGATGCGGGAAAGACATACTTCCGTTCGGGTGATGGACTTTCTTGACCAGGCTCGTCGGCGAACACATAAATCGTGAGCGTGCCGTCGACTTGAATGGGTTGCTCACCGTCGGCGTAAAACACGACGCGACCCCCAAAACCTCGCTGGGCTTTTTCTCCGGCTTGATGATGAACGGCATCCGTCCAAATCGTCAAGATCCGCGTGGGCAGCTTGGGCTCCTCTTCCGCCTTTTGCCATGGCCAGACCGACGCAGACTTTTCTTGACCAATAAACGAAGTGCAACCACTGAATGAACCCAACCCCAGGAACACGAGGCCCGACATCAGGCACGACTGAACGGTGAATCGCTTCATGCTACTTCTTGTCCTCCAACCCGGGCAGTTCCGGTGGTGCTCCGTTGGGATAGACAACATGAGTATCTGCTTCGGTGTCGTAAAAGCGATGATCCATGTTGATATCGCCATGAACTTCATACACGTCCGCCGCGCACCAACTCATCCGCGCCAACTCTAGTTCCTTGATTCGTTCGTTATCGTACGACGAGCGAATCACGTGCGGTGTCAAGATGATGACCAGCTCCGTGCGTTTGCCAATGTCGCTGTCGAAACGAAACAGTCGTCCCAAAACCGGCAGGTCACCCAGCCACGGGACTTTGCGATTCACTTGTTGCTGCGACTTCGAAATCAAACCACCCAAGACAATCGTTTCGCCGCTGGCGGCACTGACGGTGGTCTGAGCGGTGGTGGTTTCAATTCGAGGCGAGCGGATGATCGTGCCGTCGTTGGAAACGGTGATCGGGATTCCGTCGATTTCCGTACCGAGTTGACTCTTCTCGGCATCCACTTCCATCACCACCGTTCCATCGGGGGAAATCCGTGGCGTCACCCCCAGAATCAAACCGACATTCTCCAAGTCGACCGTGTTGGTCTGTCCATTTTGATTGACCACCGAGCCCGTGATGCGTGGGACTTTTTGACCGACTTGAATGTACGCCGGTTGATTGTCCAAACTGCGAATTTGTGGTCGTGACAAGATTTCCAATCGGCGTGATTCTTGCAATGCTCGCAATAAAGCCGAAACATTCCGACCACTGGCGGACAAGACCAATCCGCCAAATCCCAACTCATTGTTGACTCGACCGACCGCGAAGTTCGACACTCCCTGCCCACCGGTCGCTTTGCTGTTCGACAAGGCCCGCTGAGAACCACTATTGCCCAACGGACCTGTGGAATTGAAATTGAAGCCAGGCTGATTCGAGGCGGCTTGAATGATCTCTTCGGTAACCGTTACCACACCGGCCGGTGTGGATGTTGTGGTGCTGTTGACGGTGGTCAACAAGTCACCCAACAGACTACGATCAAAGAGAACGGTGTCCTGCAAGCCTAACTCGATTCCAAATTCGTCGGCGCTGTTGAGCGAGACTTCCGCGATCAATACTTGAATCATCACTTGCGGCGGAGCTTCGTCGAGTTTTTGGATCAACTGCGAAACCTCGTCGAAGTATCGACTCGTTGCACTAAGTATCAAGCGATTACCGACGGGCTCGGGGACGATGATGACTTCCTGCTCCAATTGCTGGTAGGGATTCGTCGAACCCGGCGCGGCTTGATTCAACTGCCGTTGATTCAGCAAAAACTGATTGATTGCTGCTGAAATATCTCGTGCTGGAGCGTTCTTCAAATGATAGACCACGGTCTGGCGGTCCAACGCACCTTTTTCATCCAGTCGCAACACCAACGCTTCCACCACGGTCAAGTCAGCTTCATTGCCAATCGCCAACACACTGTTGGTACGCGTGTCGATCGAAAATCGCAGCGGGACCACGGAACTGGCCACACCGCTGTTCGGCAAACGAAACGGTTGCGTCGTGGTTGTTTCCGATGGCAACAGCGAACGCAGAACTTGGACGATACTGGCGGCATCGCTGTGTTGGATGCGAAAAATTTTCATCTGGGCCGATGACCCCGGTTGGTCCAACTGCTCCAACAACGACAACAGTAGCGGCAACGACTCCGGCGGAGCCGTGACCAACACGGAGTTGGTCCGTGGCTGGGGCGTGACCGAAACATTGTCCAAGGCTCCCGAGCGAATGACTTCCGCTCCGGACTCATCGATCGTCAACAGTTCCAAAATTGCCGAGCGACTATCACCCGTTTGGATGGCACTAATGGCCAATTGCAAGGTCTGGGCCAAGTCGGTCGCCAAAACGTTCTTCGCGACGACCACCTGTCCGCGTGAAGTGGCCATGCCCTCGGGACGATCCATCTCTTCGACGATCCGATCGATCTCGGCAAAATCGCGCGGGCTAGCACTGACAATGACCGAATTGGTGCGAGCGTCCGCCATCAAGCGAGCCCGAATCCCAAGGGCCGTGCGGTTGGTCAAGAAGGTCGCAAGGGACGTTTGTACCGTCGCCGCCGTCGCGTTTTTTAAGTGATAGACTTTGAACTGCGAGTCTGGAGCAACGGGCTGATCCAATTTTGCAATCAAATCTTTGATCGACACCACCGCGTCGCCCCAACCGATTAGAAGCAACGCGTTGGGTTTGCTGAGTGACGTGATCGTGACGCGACCTTGTCGACCGCGAATGAGATCGTTGTCGACCTGCGAGATCAATGTGGCCATGGCGTCGGCCGAGACGTGCTGCAAGTGATAAACTTCCACTTCGGGTTGCGTTTGTTCGCTCAGTCGTTCCAACTGTTCGATGATCTCCGCCAACTGCTCCAGGTCCTGATTGCGACCACGGAGAATGATCACGTCCAAGTCCGGCAAGAACTCGACTTCAATGTTGCGTCCAAAATCAGGGAGCGTATCGTCTTGACGCCGGCCGGTCGGATTGTCTTGGTTCGCTCCCGTCTCGTCCTGAAATTGCAGTATCGCAGCCGGCACGTCCAAATCTTGACTGATGATCGGGGTCAGAAAACTTACAGGGCGAACTTGCGGCCGAGCGGTTGCGGGATCCGACAACGGTCGAATGATGCGAGGGGCTGGGATTGAGGACGTTGGGCTCGGGTTGTTCGGCCGCGTGCCTGGCTGGCCGACTCCGCCGGTTGAGGGTTGTTCTGTGACACCAGAACCCCGCGGCGACTCGGTCGACCGCGGCTGATTTTTTCCAGGCTCCAGATAGGCACTGAGAACCCGGGCCAACTTGTGACGATCGGTACGCTGGGAACGAACCAAACCAATGCCACTATCGGGGTCCGGGGCGGTCGCTAACAAAGCTTGAGTCAACGACTCCATCTGCCGAACTAATTCTGGATCACCTTCAAAACGCAGCTGGTTTGTCGCATCGTCGAACGAAAATGCCACGTAGCGTTGCTGGTCGACCGGGTACAAATAGATCGTTTGTCCCTGCCGAGTCTGTCGTTGCAACTTACCGCCTAACAAGGCCGTGACCCGATCGACATAGGCTTGGCGTTGGTACTTGGGAATGACTTGCGTGCGGCTGCGCGGCGTGAGGACACCCAGTGTCCCCGCATCGTTTATCCCTGGTAGCAGACGGGCGGAGGCAGTGCCCGCGGAATCGGGAGTTGTCGGCGCGTTGGGAGGGGGAACTGGTGGCAAACCGGGCAAAGTTGGGGACCGTCCCGACTCGGCTGACGGAACATATCCAAAAGCTTCGGCAACCCGAAGCGATTGGCGGCGAACTTCCTCGGGGCCGGAAATGCGAATTTCTTGACGTCTTCGATCCAGCAGGATCGTGGTATCGGTTCGGCTGCTAAATAAATCCTGGAGCAATCGTTCGGCGGTATCCAATTGCGCCGCGGGAACTTGGAGCGTTTGCCAAGTTTCGGCAGAGTCCGCCCGTTGATTCTGCGTTGGCGGAGGAAGCTGGAAAGCCGCGACAAACGCGGGTTCACTGATAAAACATGCCACGGCCCACGAGCCAATTGCTGGGACACAGCGGAACCCGATCCGTTGCACGCCAACGAACCAGCGTTGGATGGTGGAAGTTGTTCTTTTCACGAGATTCGCATCCTTGCGAACAAAAGGCGGCGGGCTACCCTCGGCCGTGGCCCGAGGATCAATTGGGGACACTACAAAAATGCCCCAGTCCCAACAAGCCCAAAGTAACACGAGCGCCTCGATCGTGCCGGAAGCAGCGTCGTAGCCCGAGCGCCTCGATCGTGCCCAGTCGCTGGCGCGCTTCGCATCGCGTCGAGTTCGGATTGGCGCTGGAGGTCAACTGCAGGAGCAGAGCTTAGTTGGGTTGGGGGAACCGACCCAACCAAGCGTCGCTCCGCGCTCCCCGCCGCGAGCTAGCCCAAACTCCAAGTGCCACGGATTGCCGCCGACCCCAGCAAGTCCGACAGCCAACAAAAACTCGTGTTGGTAAACTCGGCAAGATGGCTCATAATCAAGGGCGCCGCGCAAGGACGTCGCGCAGCCCCAACGTGGAGGGCTCGAACAAATTGTGATAGTTCGTTTCGAACAAGGAATATCGACATGGCGGAATTGGAATCGCTGGAACGACGACTCTTGGCAGCGGAAAGCCCCAACAGAATCAACGACTGGTACAAACGAGAATCCTATTACACAAGTCATTGCCAAATCGCCGAGACCGACATTCCACTGTTGCTTGCCATCGCAAACCGGTGGGCAGACCCAGAATGGCCGTCCGAAGTCGAGCCGGATCTGGACGCGGAGCGTTTCGAACTACTGCCAGTAACCGCTTGGCGGGCGCTTGGGGAACTTGGAAGTGAAGAGTCGATTGCAGGGCTCATCGAACTAATGTGCGAGGCCAGCGGCAATTCGGACGACGATTGGACCCCATCCGAAATGCCGTGTGTGTTCGCCAAGTTTGGCATCGCGGCGATTCCGGCCTTGGCTCAGGTCGCCAAGAACGACACCTTGCCTGAAATGCCACGCATGATCGCGGTGGAGTGTCTGGACGAAATCGCAAAACAACACGAAGTCGCACGTCCCGAAGTATTCTCGATCCTTACTGCCCTGATCGAAGCCCCCCGGCAAAATCACCCGTTTATGAACGGGATCATCGTGGGTTGTTTGGCGGAACATCAAGTCCTATCGGCGGCGGAGGCGATTGAACGAGCGTTCGCCGACGGTCAAGTGGATCGTATAGTCGCAGGCGATTGGGAAATGGTCCGCAACCAATTGGGTGTTACCGGTCTCGGCTTGGAGATGCCAGCGTCACCTGTGGGTTCCTTCCCAAGTAATCGGGACGTTAGTGTGGAGAACAACGGTGACGAGCATTGCGTCAGCGAACATGACGACACTTACGATGACGAACGAACGGACGAACAACAAGCGGATTATTTGAAACAAACCACCCAGGCATTTGCTCAGTCGCCCGAGGGGCAATGCGTTATCGATCGATTGGGCTCATGCTTATGGATTGATTCATTGCTGAATTTCGGGCTGAGCTATCGTGGTGAAATCGACAAAGAGATGGATGTCGATTCGATCGAAGATTTCCTGTTCGACTATGCTCCTCGGAAAATGGTGGTTGAGGCCGACTGCGCCGCGGACATCGTCTTCGAACTCCTACGGTTCTGGGAGTTTCAAGAACGAGAACACCAACACTCGCAGTCTGCGTCTATTATTCGTTATTTATTGTCGTCAGGGATCGACCTAGAATTTCAACGGGCACTAGCGGAACCAGATAATTACGGCCCAGCGAAATCACTATTCATGGATGGACTAGCTGCGGGCTACGACATGAGTTGCGAAGAGGGATTCAGTCAGTACGTAGACGCGTGCACGGATGCGTTCCTGCGAGCGAGACCGGGACGTTTTCCACCAACGATGGTATCGACAACCCCTTTTGTCGACCCGTACTTGCAGCCCGTTGAACCCATCCGAATTGACGACGTCCGAATTGGACGAAACGAACCATGTCCGTGCGGCAGTGGGAAAAAATACAAAAAGTGCTGCCATAATTAAGTAATCGCGAAGCGAACCGTTGAATTCGAAGTGGCGATACTTGCCAAAATGTGTTTCCGTACGGGATTTGCGTTCTGGGAAGTGCAACCACCTCATTTCTAAGGCTTGCCAAATGCACTCCTCCGATTCCCGGAAAACCTAAGCAAACTCGCATATTCTTCGTTGCGAAGCGAACCAACAACGGGGTTTGGTCGCCCGTCCGGGCGTTGATCGCCCCTACAGCCACGGGGCATCTAGCGGTATAGTTTAGGGGCTCTCAAGCGGCCACTTCGCTCGTGTGAAGATGTTCGGCCACTTGGGGTAGTTTAGGAACTCCAGATAACCCTCAAAACCATATTTAGGAACAAAGGTGCCCCCATGCTAACCGTCGGACAAGCTTTCCCTACTTTTTCCTGCCACGCCAATATCGGCGCGGATGCCAAGAGCCTGACCAAGATTGACAACCAATCTTACAAAGGCAAATGGGTCTGCTACTTTTTCTATCCCAAAGATTTTACCTTCGTCTGCCCGACGGAAATCGCTGAATTCAATAAGCAGTTGGGCGAATTCCGCGACCGCGATTGCGAAGTGGTCGGCGGCAGCACCGACAACGAGTACTCGCACTTGGCGTGGTGCCAAAGTCACCCGGACCTGAAGGACCTCAAGTATCCTTTGATCGGCGCCCAGAAACTATCGTGTGACTTGGGAATCTTGCATCCCGAAGAAGGCGTATGCTTGCGAGCGACTTTCCTGGTCGATCCCAACGGCCTCATCCAATGGGTCTCCGCCAACGCGCTGAGTGCCGGTCGGAATGTGGCCGAAGTATTGCGAGTTCTGGACGCTCTGCAGTCCGACGAACTTTGCCCTTGCAACTGGAAAAAGGGCGACGCGACCATCAAGGTCTAATTGCTCAAGCGGCCTGAAACATCGAAAGCCAAGGTCATGCTCCCGCGAGCCGATCTTGGCTTTCTTTCGTTTCAGGCCTCTTGCCCGATTCGCTGAGACAAATGCGACAGGCCATGGGCCTCCAATTTCGCCAACAATTGCCGATTGACCGCACCGACCATGAGCGGTCCGCCATAAATAAAGCCTGTGTAAACTTGCACCAAACTAGCACCGGCGCCCAACATTCGCCAGGCATCGTCGCCATCAAACACACCACCGACGCCAATGATCGTGAGTTGCCCGGACGAGCGACGATAGAGTCGCCGGACAACTTCGCAACTGCGCGCATGAACCGGACGACCTGAGATACCACCATCGCCCAATTTTGCAACTTCCTCCGCGGCTGTCTTTAGCCCATCGCGACGAATTGTCGTGTTCGTGGCAATGATCCCCGCCAATTTTGCTTCCAACGCGATTTCGACGACATCTTCCACTTGAGCATCATTCAAGTCCGGCGCGATCTTGACCAACACGGGTTTGGCCGGTCGCGAATGTTCGCGGGCCAGTTCTTGATTTGCAGCTTCCATCGCTTGCAGCAACTCCAGCAATGGCTGACGATCTTGGAGCGCCCGCAGGCCTGGTGTATTTGGTGAACTAACATTGATCGTGACGTAATGAGCGAATGGCCACAACAGCTTGAAGCTCTTGAGATAACTGGTCGTGGCCAATTCATTCGGAGTGATCTTCGACTTACCGATATTGATCCCCAACACCACATTCGGCGACTGACGCTCCAGTCGCCCTCGAGCGAGTTCGGCTCCCGCGTTATTGAAACCCAACCGATTGAGCAGAGCCTGATCCGCCAGTAACCGGAACAAACGCGGCTTGGGGTTTCCGTCTTGCGGCAAGTCCGTGATCGTTCCGATCTCGATAAAGCCAAACCCCAGTGCCGACAACAAATGGTGCCAGCGGCCGTCCTTGTCAAATCCAGCGGCCAATCCGACAGGATTCTGAAAGCGATGTCCCAACACGTCGATGGCCAAGCGATCGTCACGGACCGTGGCCAGCGAACGCAATTGCTCCAACACCCCCGGCACTTTAGCCGCAGCGGTCAGAGCCGCCATCGCTCGGTAGTGAGTCTTTTCTGCATCACCGCAAAACAGAACCGGACGAATCCAACGAGACCACAACATCGCGTTACTTTATCAAGAACTCTCCACCAAGAATTTACCCCCACAAGAGGGACGATCCACAGTTTAGCGAAACAGAGTTCCGCGCCGATAGTAGCCCACCACAGTAGCCCGAGCGCCCCGATCGGGCCGTCCATAGTCGCCCGAGCGCCCCGGTCGGGCCGTCGTGTCAGAACAAGAATGATTAATGAAAAATCAAAAAATGCAAAATGCAAAAACGAATGCTACGACTTCGCTGTTTTCTCATTTTGCATTTTTCATTCTCCATTGCTCATTAACCATTGCTCCATCACACCGACTGGGACCCACACACAATTACCCCACATCGCCCAACTCCAAGACCTTGCCGTACTTGCCCATCACCAATTGCCGCAAACGCTTGCGACTGGGGTCGGCTAACTCGGGATCGGCTTGCACCAACGCTTGCGCATCATTCCGCGCTTTGACTAGCCATTCTTGGTCGCGAAACAGGTCGGCGATCAACAAGGGCGGCAAACCATGTTGCCGAGTCCCAAACAGGTCGCCGGGCCCGCGAATCTTCAAATCGGCTTCCGCCAGTTCAAATCCATCCGTCGTTCGGCAAAACAACTGCAAACGTTCCCGAGTTTCCGGCTGGCTAATTTCATCCAAGACCAAGCCCACATAACCTGCGTGACTGCCCCGTCCAACGCGGCCCCGCAATTGATGCAATTGGCTTAGCCCCAATCGTTGGGGACTACAGATCGCCATGCAGTTGGCATTCGGGACGTCGATCCCGACTTCGATCACTGTGGTCGACACCAAAACCTGCGTTAGCCCCCGATGAAACGATTTCATGATGCGCTGCTTGTCGCTTCCCGACATCTGACCATGCAACAACTCGACGCGCAGTCCCTGCAGCACCCCTTGAGTCAACTCGTCAAAGACTTTTGTCGCCGTTACGGTTTGGTCGTCATCGGCCTGGGTTTCAATTCGCGGGACCACGACAAAGGCTTGGCGACCTTGTTCGACCTGTTTTCGCATGAACTGCCACCACGAATCGCGTTTCTCCAATTCGACGAGATAGGATTTGACTGGCTGACGTCCCGGTGGTGTCTGCCGAATGACCGACAGGTCCAAGTCGCCGAACAACGTCATGGCAGCGCTGCGGGGGATTGGTGTGGCGGTCATTACCAAGTAGTGGGGATCACAACCGCCTTGTTTGAGTTTCGCGCGTTGCTTGACACCGAATTTATGGCCTTCGTCAATGATCACCAGGCCCAATTTCTGCCAGGGGATATTCCCGCGCACCAAGGACTGTGTCCCCACGACAATGTCGATCTTCCCAGCTGCCAAGTCACTTTCCAACTTTGCGCGATCCACGGCGGAAACCGAACCCGTCATCAATCCCATCCGCACACGACTGGATTTCAGCTGTTTTTGCAACGTATTAAAATGTTGCCGCGCCAGAATCTCGGTGGGTGCCATCAGCGCCGCTTGATAGCCGTGAGCCACACACAACAGCAGGCTGTAAATCGCCACGACCGTCTTGCCGCTCCCGACGTCTCCTTGCAACATCCGATTCATGGGAATGGCTCTTCCCATATCTTCGCAAACTTGATCGATGGCCTGTTGCTGATCGTTGGTCAATTCAAACGGAAACAGACGCAAGATTCGACCACGAATTTTGGCAGTATCCGCCAAGATCGGCGATTGAGCGTTCGCAGTCATGCGATAGCGGCGCATCGCTAAGCCCAATTGGAGGGCGAACAACTCTTGATACACCAAACGTGACTGAGCGATCTCCACGTCGCTGGCCTGTTGTGGGCAATGGATGCCGTGTACCGCTTGGGTGATGCTGCACAGTTGATGCCGTTCGATCAGATCGGCTGTGAGCGCCTCTTCCAACAGGTCCGCGTAGCGACGCACGATGTTTGTCGTGATCTTGCGCATTTCTCGTTGATTTAGTCCCTCGGTCAAACCATACACCGGTCGATACTTGCCCAACCAGATCGAATCGGCCGACGGATCCTCCGGACGAGAACTGGCGGCAGCCACATCGGCACCGCGCAAGCCGGGCTTCGCCAACTGCTCCAAAGGTGGGGCCGTCGGCAAATCCAACCGCATGACCTTGGGATGAATCATCTCCCAGCGCATGGTCTTGCGTTTCGGAGCCCCGCGAACCGCGACCCAAGCGCCTTTGTGCAAATCCTTGATGCCGAACGTCGGATTGAACCACAGAGCCCGCATCAGCTGATTTTCTTGGGCAACCAACACGCCGACGATCACCTTACCGGCGCGAGTCACTTGGCGCTCGACCGAATGGACCACCCCCACGACGGTGGCTTCGGCTCCTTCGACCAATTGATCAATCCGAACGGTCGTCGTGAGATCTTCATAGGTTCGAGGAAAATAAAACAGAACATCCGCGACTGTCTTTAGTTCCAACTTCGCCAGCAAATCCGCGCGGTCCGGCCCAACCCCCGCCACGTATTGTAGCGGGCGGAACAGATCTTTTGTGCTTAACGGACGCGGCGTCATGAAGTTCGTCCACGGGAAAGACAGGCCGAGAAACAACCGCCAAAATCTTACTCGATCGCGAAAGCCCAACGTAGTAGTGTTTGCCCGTTAGCGCAACACCGCTAAGTTACGGATTTGATGGAAATTGAGGTTGGGCCTAATTGTGGACCGAGAACGCTCCGTGGATAGTGTTTGGTCGGATTTCCGCCCAACGACGCTCTGCTAACCGCTAAAGTCGTGACGCTTATCGAGCCCTAAAAGTAGCAATATTTAAACTTATGAGGCACACTGGCACTGGTGTGGTGCTGTGACGGTGGTGATTTTCTTGTCAGTCTCTATAATCGTTCCTGGTTGGGGGCAGATTGACCAAGGAATTTCATGTCGTATCGGTTGCTCAAACGAATTCTAGGTGGTTCCAACCTGGAGCAAAAGCTGCGAGTCATCTTCGGGCTCTGCATGTTCGTTTTGATCGCCACGGCTTTTATTTGGGTCAATCGGATCACGGAAGATCTGATCCAATCCAATATGCGTTCTCGAGCAAACCAATTGGTCTATCTTAAGTTAATGGAGTTGCATCTCCCCGTTATCAACATCGATTCGATCGAAGACAAACCGCTGCACAAGGAACGAATCAGAGACTTTATTCGCGAGATTCAACGCGAGATGCCGATCTCGGTTCTGGATTACAAGTGGATGCATACAGATCCAAAAATTAGCGATCTATACTTTGGCATTCGACCCACGTTGCCCAATGATGCGGATGAAGCCGTTGCCGCTGATGAAACGGAGATTTTGCTCCGGCTTTTGGAAGCCAAACTACCCTTGGCCAGTGAAACCGAACCGAAACAATCCTCCAGTGACCCGCCGCCCGAAACCCCGCCTGCCCTGGATCTCCCGACAGATTTTGCGGTCCAGGCCTTGGTCCCGGCAATCGCCGCCGCGGAATTTTTTCCGTCCGAAGTCCGAGTCGCGGAAGAAATACAAGTGGATGGCTCAAGTGTTTCGGTATACAAATTTTATCAACCGATCTTACTCAAACGCAAGATTTGTCTGACCTGCCACCATCAAGACACCACCATCAGCCCCAGCCTCATTGTCCCCGAGCGCTTTGACGTCGCGCTTCCGACGACGGAATCGGAACCCAATGTCGACGACCTGCCGGAGGAAGAAGAACCTCGTCTGATCGCCCGCATCACCCTGCCCTATCAGAACGTGGCTCAAGCCATCAATCGCGCCCGAGCGATCTTGGCCACCGTCGCGATACTGACCGTCAGCTTATGCGTGTTGGCGATTTGGATGGTCGTGCGTTACATCGTCGCCAAGCCGATTCAACACCTGCGGGAAACGAGCGATCAAATTGCCAAAGGCAAACTGGATGTTCGCGCGAACTTAAGCACCGGCGACGAATTTGAAGCCCTGGCTGCCTCGTTTAATAAAATGGTACGCAACATTCTGGAGGCTCAAGAAAAATTGCTGGCCACAAACGAAATGTTGGATCGCCGCGCCGACGAACAGGCCCAACTGAACATGAAACTGATGGAGATGAACCACATCAAGAGCGAGTTCTTGGCGAACATGAGCCACGAACTGCGCACCCCACTCAATTCGATTATCGGATTTTCGGAAGTTCTCGAGTCGGCCGACGCGCTCAACCAACGACAACGGCGTTACGCGTCCAATATTCGCAAATCCGGAAGACTGTTGCTGGAATTGATCAACGACATTTTGGATCTGGCCAAGTTGGAAGCCGGCAAGATGGAAGTCAAAGCTTCGGACTTTAGCATCAGCAGCGTGATCCAACTGTTGACGGATTTGCTTCGGCCCTTGGCGGAGGAAAAGCGAATCGAACTCGATACCGAAATCCCGCCCAATCTGCCGCAACTCTATCAAGACCAAGTCAAAGTCCAGCAAATCCTCACCAACCTGTTGTCCAACGCCATCAAGTTCACGCCCGAAGGAGGTCGGATTCACGTGGCCGTGCGCCGCTTACTCAATGGCAAGACTGGACAATTCGACGCCGAACTGATCATCACGGATACGGGAGTGGGCATCGCTCCGGAAGACCAAGAAATCATCTTCGAAAAGTTTCGCCAGGGCCCGTCGGCGACCGGCGGGAACAACCTGACCCGCCAGCATTCCGGCACCGGTTTGGGGCTGTCCATTGTCCGTGAACTCTGCCATTTGCTCCGCGGCGAAATCAAATTGGAAAGCGAAGTTGGTAAAGGGAGCGTCTTTACCGTGACGTTACCCTGGCGTTGGGCCCAGCTGCCAAGACTCGATACTCAGCTCCAACAGCGTCTCGATCAAATCACTCGTCCCGTTCGCCATGAAATCGATTGGCAGCGCAGTTCACTTTCCGAACTGGCGACGGAAGACCCGGAAGATCTCAGTCCTGGCTCAACAACTTGAGCATGAACCGCCGAACGATAAATTCGCCCATCACCAACGAAAATGGGAGTGCCTTGCGACACTCCCATACTACTAGATTTCAATCAAAATGCCGCTCGATTACAGGACAGCCAAAGCGGCGTCGTAATTTGGTTCATTGACGGTTTCCGATACAAGTTCCGTGTATTTCACGTTCCCGTCCGCACCAATAACAACAACGGATCGAGCCAGCAAACCCGCCAGCGGTCCATCTTGAATTTGAACCCCGTACGTGCGTCCGAACGCACCTGTGCGGAAATCCGACGCGGAGGTCACGTTCGCCAAACCTTCGGCTCCGCAGAACCGCTTTTGGGCAAATGGCAAGTCCCGCGAGACGCACAGAACCGCAACGCCCGGCCGACTGCTGGCCTCAGAATTAAAACGTTTAACACTCAAGGCGCAGGTCGGCGTGTCGATGCTTGGGAAAATGTTCAGAACGACCGTTTTGCCTGACAAACTAGCCAAGCTGATATCGCCAAGATCGGTCCCGCACAAAGTGAAAGCTGGAGCAGCACTGCCCACTTTGGGGAGGTCTCCACAAGTATTGAAATCGTTGCCTTTTAACTTGAACCCAGCCATGAATCGAACTCCTATGTGAAAATGAGAATGGTACGTCGCACGAACTTGTCCCACCCCGACCCCCAATTGGGCCGTAGGCAAGCGATTCTGTCAACCCGCCCCTCGGCGAGCATCTTTGGCGTTGCACCGATTGTTGCGGTTGCCGATTGTGGCAAAATCATGGTATGAAACGGGCGGGCACCTCGATCTGGGAAGAACTGAATGATTCAAAAACGAATTTTTGTGGCTGGCCATCGCGGCATGGTAGGTGGTGCGGTCGTGCGCCGACTCAAAGACATGGGCGCCACCCAATTGCTGACCCCAGATCGAACGACCGTTGATTTGACCCGCCAATCTGCGGTTGAAACCTTTTTTGCGGAACAGCGTCCTGAAATCGTGATTTTCGCCGCCGCCAAAGTGGGAGGCATCCACGCGAACAACACCTACCCCGCCCAGTTCATCTACGACAATCTGGCAATGGCCTCGCATGCGATCCACGCCGCGTACCAGAACGGCGTCCAGCGATTTTTGTTTCTGGGCAGTACCTGCATTTACCCGCGGATGGCCCCCCAGCCAATCCAAGAGAGTTCATTGCTAACCAGCCCGTTGGAAGAAACCAACGAAGCCTATGCCCTGGCCAAAATCGCCGGCCTGAAAATGTGCCAATTCTATCGGCGACAATATGGCGTACTGTTTCACAGCGCCATGCCAACCAACCTTTACGGACCTGGAGACAACTACCACCCCCAGGACTCGCACGTTCTGCCGGCACTGCTACGGCGATTTCACGAAGCGAAACTCCAACAACTTCCCTCCGTAACCGTTTGGGGAAGTGGCAAGCCGCGACGAGAATT
This sequence comes from Pirellulaceae bacterium, assembly GCA_041741535.1. Taxonomy (GTDB): domain Bacteria; phylum Planctomycetota; class Planctomycetia; order Pirellulales; family Pirellulaceae; genus M30B19. The sequence continues at coordinate 75,691 of JBGSJV010000191.1, read as the reverse complement.
CCTGCATGTCGATGATTTGGCCGCCGCCATTGTGCATCTGCTGCAAATTGATAACCCACCCGATTGGGTCAATGTCGGAACCGGTGTCGATATCGCAATCGCCGATTTGGCTCGTTTGGTGGCTGAAGTGGTCGGTTATCAGGGTGAGATTTTGTTCGACACCAGCAAACCCGACGGTACCCCCGTGAAGCGGACGGATATTGGTCTGATTGAGAAAACGGGCTGGAGCCCCAAAATCGATTTCCGTGCCGGCCTCCAAAGCACGTATGCGGACTTTCTGAGCGGTCATGTCCGGGGCTTGGCAAGCCAACTCCAACCGGTTTGACGTTCCGAACAATGCCATCCATACTTGACCCCTTCAACAATTCTCATCGCCCATCCACCAACGGACAGATCGTTAAGGCAAGAAATCCATGAGCAAAACTCAAAAAACGGCCCTTATCACCGGCATCACGGGACAAGACGGTTCCTACTTGGCGGAACTACTGCTTTCCAAAGGTTACTTGGTACACGGGATCAAGCGGCGGGCGTCCAGTTTTAATACCGAGCGGATCGACCACATCTACCAAGACCCCCATGACAACCCGTCCTTCTTCCTGCATTACGGCGATCTCAGCGATACTTCCAATCTGATTCGCATCATTCAACAAACGCAACCAGACGAAATCTACAACTTGGGCGCGATGAGCCACGTGGCCGTTTCGTTCGAGTCGCCTGAATATGTCGCGGATGTGGATGCGATTGGCACCCTGAGATTGTTGGAGGCGATTCGAATCTTAGGCCTGGAGAAGAAGACTCGGTTCTATCAAGCGTCGACCTCGGAACTTTATGGCTTGGTCCAAGAAATTCCCCAAAAGGAAACCACGCCGTTTTATCCTCGTTCGCCCTACGCCGTAGCCAAATTGTATGCGTACTGGATCACGGTCAATTACCGCGAAGCATACGGCATGTATGCCTGCAACGGAATCTTGTTCAATCATGAATCCGCCCGGCGCGGCGAGACCTTTGTGACGCGCAAAATCACCCGCGGGATGGCCAACATTGCTTTAGGACTGCAAGACTGCCTGTTTATGGGCAATATCGATTCGCTGCGTGACTGGGGACACGCCAAGGACTATGTCGAAATGCAGTGGCTCATGCTGCAACAAGAGAAGCCAGAGGATTTTGTCATTGCAACCGGCAAACAAATCAGCGTGCGGCAATTCTTTGAAGTGGTCGGCACGCGACTGGGAATTCGTCTTAAATGGGAGGGACAAGGCGTCGACGAAGTCGGAATTGTGACCGCCGTGGATCCGTCCCACGCACGCGATCCACGCGAAGAAGAGAAGTGGAATCGCCTGCTGGGACAAACCGTCGTGCGAATCGATCCCAAGTACTATCGCCCGACCGAAGTGGAGACATTGTTGGGAGATCCCTCCAAAGCCAAAGCCAAACTCGGTTGGTCCCCAAAAATCACCGTTGAGGAAATGGTCGACGAAATGGTCACCCACGATCTGGACCAAGCCCGCCGCTTATCCGTCTTGCGCCAATCCGGGTTCGAAGTTGCCATGAGCACCGAGTAGCTACTTTTGGGCCGTTTTGTTTTGGACCAGCGCCTGATAGATCGTTTCCGTCAACTGCTTCAGTCCGGCTCCAGTCACCGCCGAGATCATCAAGACGGGACGACCAATGGTTTTCGATAACTGTTGCTGCACTTCAACGGCTTCCGGTAATTCGCCTTTGCTGACGACGGGAATTTCCGGCCGAGTGCCCAAGCTGTCGCTGTACTTCACCAATTCGTCGCGAATGTTCAGGTAGTTCTGGATCGGATCGGTCTGGTCCATCGGCAGGGGTTCAACCAAGTGCACCAAAATGCCGGCCCGTTCGATGTGCTTGAGAAATTCGTGGCCGAGGCCCGCCCCCGCATGGGCGCCTTCAATTAGCCCAGGGATGTCCGCCATAACAAAACTGCGATTGATATCCAATTGGACCATGCCCAGGTTCGGATACTTGGTCGTAAATGGATAATCAGCAATCTCCGGCCGCGCGCGACTCAGGCGACTCAACAGCGTGCTCTTGCCGGCGTTTGGTTTCCCAATCACACCAACGTCGGCGATAACCTTCAGCTCGAAGTCCAGATGTCGGTGCTGACCTTCTTCCCCGTTCGTGTGCTGCCGTGGTGCTCGATTGACGGCCGACTTGAAGTGAGCGTTTCCCTTACCGCCTTTTCCACCCAACGCGACAACGACATCTTCCCCATCACGGGCCAGATCCTTCAAGACCAACCCGGTTGCATGGTCACGGATCAAAGTCCCGACGGGAACCTCGATCAGGATATCTTGCCCTTTCTTGCCATGGCAATCGGAACCCTGACCAGGAACCCCTCTTTCGGCGACCCAATGCGAGCGATGGGCCAAGGCCACCAACGAATTGACCTGCTCGCGAGCCACCACAATTACCGAGCCGCCATCCCCACCATTCCCGCCACTTGGGCCACCCTTGGGAACGTATTTCTCGCGTCGAAACCCAACGCATCCGTCCCCACCACGCCCACCCTCGACCTTAATCTGCACACGATCGACAAACATTCAAACTCGCCTAAAATCAAACCGCAGCCCAACCGCTTTTGCTTGGCACGACCGCCATATCCTCGCGCCGTTTTTTCGGAGCCAACGTCGAGAATCAGGGCGAGCGCCCTGCGGCTGTTTCAGCAACAAACGGATGTCAGTGTAGTGGGCGTCCACGTGTTCCAGAAGGTCCCAACTCGTGATGAACACTCAAACTCCTGCGAAACAACTCGTATTTTCGAGCCAAATTGGCTGGATGGGCATGACGATTTCTTCCGATGAACTCGCCCGAATCCAAATGGATCACCTCACATTTGGCCACCCGACGGCAGAATTGGCCGAACAGGCCTTGGTCCACGGATCGCCGAACAAAAATGTACTCGCCGTCCAACCCGCAGAACGCGATAACGACACCGACCCCGAACTGCGAGACTGGATCGGCCGACTACAAGATTTTGCCTCCGGTCGTTTCGCCGACCTTAGCGTCTTGCGGCTCAATCTCACTTACCTATCCGATTTTGGACGCCAAGTCATCGAGGCCTGCCGGAACGTCTCGTGGGGAGAAACCGCCAGCTACGGTGAACTGGCCCGACGCGTTGGTTCACCCGCCGCCAGTCGCGCGGTCGGCGGCGTCATGGCTCGCAATCGCCATCCTTTGGTGGTTCCCTGCCATCGGATCATCGCCAGCAACGGAGCGCTCGTTGGTTTCTCCGCTCCGGAAGGTACTCGCATGAAACAACGGCTGCTGCAAAACGAACGCCCCCGCGATTGACACGCCTTGGAACACTGCTGTCCTCCACCCTTGTCAATCCTCCTACATCATGCTGCCGAAGGTGGTTGTTGATCCAAGATCGCAAACAAATCGGCCGTGTCGAACGTCCAGCCTGGCAGAACCGGTCGGGCGTCAATCCGCTCGCCTTGTTTAACAACTTCAAACTGCTGACTGGTAAAGAACACCGTGATGGTTCGGTCGCGGAGATCAACCATCCAAACCAATTCGACGCCGGCTTGAAAGTACTCGCGCCGCTTACGGGACATCTCGCCGTAGGTGTTCCCTTGACTCAGGACCTCAATTACAAAGTTTGGAACCAAGCGAGGTAAGGGAGAGGTCGGCAGTTTGCCCTCCGGCATTCGGTTCCAAGACACAAACGCAACATCTGGTCCTCGCACGATCTCTGGAAAAAGTTCCGTGAACCCATCGGCCCCAGTAACCACGCCCAACTGGTGCTCAGCAACATAGTTGCCCAACCAACGGCCAAGCAGCATCCCCAGCAAGGATTCCAACCATCCCATTGACTTCTCCACTAGCGTTCCATCGATTAACTCATAGTGTAGCCTGCCGGACTCACACATGACCAACCAGTCTCTCGTGGTCGCAAGCCCCGGTGCCGGGTTCATGACGATGCGCGACAAAGGAATATCGCCCAAGTCTTGCAGTCGGTCGTGCAGTGTTTCGGGATAAGAAACGCACATAGTCGCCTCATTTTTGACGCTGCTCAATTGTATATTAGTAACGAAACTAGGCACTGCCGCCCCGTCGTTCGCCGCAAATCGATCCCCAAAGGGTCTGAACCTAATGTCTTTTCCTTGGCAACTAGGTCCAAGTAGCTTTCCTTCTACAGGGTCACCCAAGTGGGTTCGCGCCCTACTGGGATCGCATGATATTGTAGCCGTCTTCGAGTCAACCTCCAAACATTTTCCCGGATAGAAAAAGACTGAGCCCTCGAAGACGCGAACGTCCGAGGGCTCAGTTCAAAAAGGCAGTTTCGCGAGCAACCCCAGGCTGGATCGACCCAGTGAATCCAGCATGAGGGTAGGAGTGCTCAACCCAGGAGGGGGGAGGCGTCCGGAAATCCCGCAATTCCCGCACACACGAAAGCGCCTTTGATGTTCGGTTGCTTGTCGTTGTTGGGGATTTATGAGAATCGTAAATTCGAGGCAAGAGCAGTTTTTAAGTATCGCCAGAAATTTTCTGCAAGTACTCGGCAATGTGCGATTGGAGGTCGAGCAAGAGTTGCCAATTCTCAAAGTTAAACGTCGCCTTTTGCCCTTGTTCACCAAGTTCCGCGTTGGCCACCAACTGGCGCAAACGAAGATGAAAGAACTCTAACAATTCCGTAAGTTGCAGTACCTGCCCGGGAGTCAATTGCTTCGGCAACTTGGGCGGCTCGGAAGTGTTCAGCAGCTTCTCGCCAATAATGCTCGGGGCCACGTTCCCGTGCCGCTCGATCCACTCGTTCAAATTGTTGGTGGACCCCAGCAAATTGCCTTCCGACAATTCCTTGAGTTTCGAATACCTCGCGTCGATTTGGTCCCGCGACCCATACAACAAGCAGGTCCGGCCGATCTGGATCATGTCCCCATGCCGGAGTTTTTTCAGGGTTACTCGCTCGCCGTTGACCCGCGTCCCGTTGGTACTGCCCAAATCGGTAAGAACAATCCCCTCTTCCTGCTGCTTGATTTTCACATGAAATCGACTGACGCGTTCGTCATTGACCTGGATCGAATTCCCTTCCTCCCGGCCAATCGTCAACGGAGTCAGCATCCCCGAAAAGACTCGGCCGCGATCCGATCCGTCGACTATCCGCAGTACCAAGCCTTCAGCCATATACCTCAAAACCCGCCACAACGGCCTCGAACACTTCCCCAACCCCAGCGAATGCCCTCTTTCCACCCTGCCAGCTATTCTCGCCAATCCCCCTGGACTTTCAAGAGATTTTCACAAATCTACCGCAAATTCCGATTGTTTTCTTTGAGCCACACGGCACGATTCAAGTAACGATAACCGTAGGCTATAACAATCGCGTCCGGGCTTGGGTCTCCCAGCCACGGTTTAGACTTGCTTTTCTGCCGAGAAAGTTATCGAAAGGTCCCAAAATGAAATCTGTATCGATTCGTTCGTGGTTGATGGGAATTGTTGTGCTCCTCACGCCATTCACCTCATCCACGGTGTTTGCCCAAGAATCAAAACCTGAGGTCAAAGCGGTTGGTCTCAGCGTTAACCTAGCCGACCCCGACAACGAATACGGTAGCTCCTACTCCCTGGGCCGCCCGGCCGGTGTTGAGGTCATGATCATGGCTCAAGACGCGAAATCGTTTTTTCTAGCCGTCGTTGACGAGGGCGAACAAAAAACGGCTCTCGAACTTTCTGCCAACGGCAAGAAACTAAAGAATGAGCAAGGCTTCAGCAACATCGGCTTCATGTCGCGAATCTCCGATAACGGCCGTTACGTTGTGGTACCCGTCACTGCCACGGAAGTACCAACCGCAGGCGTCCAAAGCGTCAAGGTCTCCGGAAAGCTGGTCTTGAAAGCTGGCTCCGACGAGAAAAAAGAAAAGGTCAAGTTCAAAGTAGCCGTTGATGAAAAGGTCAAACTTGGCCCAGTCACCACGAAGATCTCGTCGGTCGAAGAACAGAACTTTGGTGAACCCACCACCAATATCACTTTCGAAACCAACCAGTCGCTTGACGTGGTCGCTAGTGTAACGTTCTCTGACGAACAAGGCAAAGCGCTCGAAGCCTCGCCGGCCGGTTCCTCCAGTTTCGGCTTCGGTGACGAGATGACCTACTCACGAACTTTTCAAATCAGTGGGAGCCACAAGTCGCTCAACGCCGAAGTCGCCTTCTTCGGCTCCACACGCGTCGTAACGATCCCCGTCGACTTGGAAGTGAACTTGAGTCTCACCGCCAAATAACCGGCGCCGCACGACTCTGCGCGATGAGGACAGGCCGCAAACCTGAATAGTGATTAATGAGAAATGGAGATTGAAAAGTGGAAATTGGAACACGACCGATTCGTGACTTCCATTTTTTATTTTGCAGTCTCCATTAATCATTAATCATTCTCTAACACCCTGAGAGGGGCTGTTGGCTTGCGTTCGCTCTTCCGCACAATGATATAAAGGACATCATCGCCTCAACCCAACCAACCACCTTTTTGTCCCGAGAGTGTGTACAGCATTTGTCTGCCGACAAACGGCAAGTGCGGCATCAACGGCAACCCGAGGTCGCGCACCGAACTTCGCCAAACGCTGTTCGACTGGAAGAACGGAGATAAAATCGCGGTCAACTGGCGATAGAACCGAATCTTGCGCGCCCGGCGCTGATGAAAGAGTTCGCAAGCTCGACCAGTTTCTCGCGTGCTTGCGAGGCAGTCGGCCAAACAGGCGGCGTCTTCCAGCGCCAAATTCGCCCCTTGGCCCAAGTGGGGACTGGTCGCATGCGACGCATCACCAATCAAAATGACGTTATCTCGATACGGAACGTGAACCGCCACACTGCGATAACTGCCAAACGTCAAATCCCCAAAACTCCGTAGCGAACTCAGTATCGGCTCGGATGGTGGACAAAATCTCAAAGCCTCGTCGCGCCATCGTTCAAAACTAGACGCGGCCAACTTTGGCCAATCCGCGACCGACAATCCCCAGAAATAACTGCAGCGTCCTGGTCCAATTGGCAACAAGCCCACCAGACGCTGCGTGCCATCCACCAATTGATACAACCGGTCTGGCTGGAAATCGCACGGCCCCGTGGTCCACAATGCTCCGTGAGAGTATTCGGTGACCCTCGCCTTGATCCCCAGCGACTTCCGCAGTTCGCTTCGTGAACCATCCGCCAGAATCAACAGTTCGACATTTCCGCTCGTTTCCCCCTCGGCCGATCGCAATTCCCCTTGCTTCGCATCAAACGAGGTCGCTCGAAAACCCGTGCGAATCGAAACACCGGACCGCCGACAGCGATCCAACAGCATTTGAAACAACGTTCCGCGATGGACTCCAAGGGCATGTGCGTCTGGTCGAAGTTTCCGAAAATCCAGCCGCACCAACGTGCGACCACTGGCAAGTTCCGCGGTCATGCCGTGCAATTTCTGCGATGTGGCCGCCAATGGCTCCAGCAAACCAAGCCGCTCCAGCACTTGTTGCCCACTGGCTTGAATCATGATCCCCGCCCCGACCGGACGACACTCCGGTGCTTGCTCGAACAAGGTGACCTCGTGTCCTTGTTCGGCCAACAAAAACGCGACCGTCGTCCCGGCGATGCCACAACCTACAATGGCGATCTTCATGGTTGCATCTTTCAATTAATCACTCGCGGTTTCGACGTGTTTGAATTTAATCGCCGCAAAATACTGCCTCACCAGTTGTGCCCCGCTAGTTCAACACGGTTAATGTACCTGTGTCATGCTGTTTTCCGAATCACGCTGTTTTCCGAGTCACAAGGATTTTTCAATGAACTGGATGGAATGGTACGATTCGTTGATCAAACCGAACTGGACTCCCGAGCCCAAGACCATCGGCTTAATCTGGCAGTGCCTCTACCCCGTGATCCTGGTTACTTTTGGTTTTGTCTTCTTCCAAAGTTCGCGAGGCGTTTTGCCATGGTTGGTGGCCTTGCCGTTTGCCATTAACTTGGTGGCGAACCTTTCCTTCACCCCCATTCAATTCGGCTGGCGGAATCTGCCACTGGCCGCCGTGGATATCGCCATCGTTTGGCTTACGATCGTGTGGATGATGGTCGCCGTCTGGAGCCACTACAAATGGATCGCGTTGGCCCAGATTCCGTATCTGATCTGGGTTTCCCTCGCGACGGTCTTGCAATTTTCCATCACCTGGAACAATTGGGGCCGCTAGCCCCAGTGTCGACCCTTTCGTCGAACATCAATCAACGCTTCTCTTGCCCAATCGTACGGTCGGCGAAATCCAAGTAGGCCTGCCAATCCACAGCGGTCATCGCATGTTCGCCGGGCCGAATCAGGTAACCGATCTGCCCACCCGTCAACTGTCCCAATGCCGGCATTTCCGGACCCTTGATTCCTGAATAGCCCAACAACTCGTAAACCGGCGAAGCGTGATAGGCCGATAAGAACTCGCCCCGTGGATCCGCCCAACGATCCTCCTCCGCACTGGTAATCAAGATGGGCCGTGGTGCGACCAGCGCCACCAATTCGTGCTGATCGATTGGCAATTGGTCTTCACGACCATTGTATTGAGTGAAGTTATCGCAAAACCAATGGGGAAACGAAGTATTGATTCGTTTGACCGTTTCTCCAAATTGCCGACGACTCAGCGCTGCTCCTCCGCAACCAGAATTGTTCGAAACGACCAAGGCAAACCGTTCGTCGTTAGCTCCCGCCCACATGGCCGTTTTGCCCAACCGCGAGTGTCCTACCACGGCGACTCGTTGACCGTCGACCTCGGGATCCGTCTGCAGATAGTCAAGCGCGCGACTAAGCCCCCAAGCCCAAGTCGCGAGACTACCCCAATCTTCCGCCATGGGACGCGGTTGACCGGGTCCGTGATAGAGTTGGTGAACGCCGTTCTGAAATTGATCGTCAAAGTCCGGATCGATGTCGCCATAGTAGATCGTCCCCAGTCCATAGCCGCGCGCCAAAATCTCACGCACAGGCCAACTGGCTTGATCCCGGCCGCGAGATGCTTCCGTCGCTCGGTTGTTAATGACTCCGGCTTTCGGTTCGTCGCGCAACCAACTTTCGGTGATGCGAACCACCGGATCGGTGCTGGTGCCGTGATTCCCGACAAAGTTCAATCCCAAAAATAATGTGACGGGCGCTGTGGCTTTAGCAGGCAACCACAAAAGTAGGTCCATTTTGGGACCGGAATGATCTTTGCTAAAGTAGATCGTCACTTGCTTGCGAATCGCTAGACCGTCCATCGCGGCACGGTCTTCCTCGAACACTTCCCAGTGTAAATCAGCGGGCTTCCCGGGCGCTCGGCCAAACATTTGCTCGGCAAACAACTTGATCAACTCCGGCCGACGGAGGTCGCGCCACTGCTCGGCGGTTCTCACCTGCGTGCCGTTGTTCATCACCAACGGATCGGGCAATGTGTATTTGGGAACTTGATTCTCGTCGTAGTTCGCATCTTGTGCCATCAACAACGGATCCTCGGCAAGTAGAAAAACCAGAAAGGCGCAGCTCCACCGAAACCAATCACGCATCACACCACTCCCAAACCAAGACCGAATCTTCGTCCCGCTTGATTTCCGAGCATAACCGCAATCCACACGCCAATCCAGTCTCAGTTGTCGAACCGAACGCAATGGCGTGTATGCCTATGCCGCGATTTTGTGGCAAGCGGGCAGTACAACAAGTACATCTCAACGACACGAGCGTTTTTCAAGTAGCCGACCCACGATGCCAAAAATCTACAGCGAGTCCGTTCACCCGCAGGCTGCCAGCGGACTGGCAACCCACTATGTGTCGCCAGTCTCCTGGCGACTCGAATACATACGCTGTCGACACAAGTGGATTCAAAGAACGATAAGAAGCTTTACCCACGATGCCAAAAATCTACAACGAGTCCGTTCACCCGTGGGCTGCCAGCGGACTGGCAACCTACATTACTTCTCAAACTTCTCAATAAACGTCGCCAACGCTTCCGCGCCTTCGATGGGCATGGCGTTGTACAGCGACGCACGCATCCCGCCGACGCTGCGATGACCGGCCAAAAACGCTAACCCAGTGGCCTCTGCTTGTTGCAAGAATCGCTTCTCAAGCTCCGGCGTCGGCAAGCGAAACGTGACGTTCATCAGCGAACGACAATCCGCGTGCGCATGAAGCTGAAATAGCTCGGGGCGTTTCAACAAGGCAGCATAAACCAAGCCCACTTTTCTTTGATTGAATTGTTGCACTTGCTCCAAATCACCGAACGTGGATTCCAACCAGCGCAGCACCAAATTGGCCACGTAGATGCAAAACGTCGGCGGTGTGTTGTACATCAAATCGCCTTCGGCATGGTTCAGCAACCGACAGTATCCAGGGACTTTCTCAGAAGCTCGTTCCAAGAACTCACGTTTGGCAATCACCAAAGTCGCACCCGGAGGGCCAAGATTCTTTTGAATGCAAGCGTAGATCATCGCGTAACGGCCAACATCAACCGGACGACTCAAGAAGTCGGACGACATGTCGCAGACCAACGGCGGAGCGTTCTCCAACAACACCGCAATGTCGGCAGGGAACTGGACTCCTTCGATCGTTTCGTTCGACGTGTAGTGCAAGTAAGCTCCATCGACGGAACGCCAATCTCTTGGCTGGGGAAACGTCGAATAACCTGTTTCCTTGCCGGACCAAACCAGTCGGCCCTGTTCGCTGCGCAGGGCTTCTTGATACGCACAGTCACCCCAAGAACCCGTGACCAAGTACTCGCCCATGGTCCCCGGCAAACAGAAGTTCATTGGCAGCACGGAAAAAATCAATCGCCCTCCGCCTTGTACAAAGAAGATGTCGTAATCCAGCGGCACCGACAGCAAGGCTCGGATTCGCGCCACCGTGTCGGTTAATATCGTCTTGAATGGCGGCGTTCGATGCCCCAGTTCGAGGATCGAAACGCCCGTCCCCGGTAAACACAACATCTCGCGAGCGACTTGCTCCAAGACCGGAACAGGCAAGACGCTGGGGCCAGCCGAAAAGTTGAAGACGCGACCGTCGTTATTCGAGTGCTGATTCATTTCGTTACTCAATCTTCCATTCCCGGGAACCCCAACCGCTTATCGACCAAATTCTTCAAAGGCTTCTGTTGGACATATCGCAAGAGATTTTGACAAAAGAAATCCACCGTGTCCGACACGCGACGACGACTTTGAGCACCCACATGCGGAGTAATCATCACCCGCGGCATGGTCCACAAGGGACTGTCACTAGGCAACGGCTCCACTTCCGCAACGTCCAAACCGGCCGCTTTGATTTTTCCCGCTTGGAGCGCCGCAATCAGAGCGGGCTCGTCGACCACTTGCCCCCGTGCCACATTGATCAAGTAACTGCCCGGCTTCATGTGTGCGATGGTTTCTGCATTCATCAAGTGATGCGTTTGTTCGTTCCACGGAATGCACAAGATAACGACGTCACTTTGGGCCAAAAGTTCGGGCAAACGATCTGCCGACCACAACTCTTCGACAAAACTTGGTTTCCGACGTGGCCAATAGTCGGTGGCTAAAATTCGATTGCCCAACGGAGCCAACATTTCGGCGATTCTCAGGCCGTTGCCGCCCAAACCAACGATGCCAATCGTTTTCCCGTGCAGGTCGTCCGTCGCCAGTCGTTCGTATTTGCGTTCCAAAGTGGCTTGAAAAAATGCAGGAGTACTCCGAATCAAGCCAAACAACAAAGCAAAGGTTTGTTCGGCGACCTGATTGGCAAACAACCCCGAGGCACTGGTGACTGGAATGTTCGACTCGATAACGGCTGGGTGGAGACAATGGTCCAAACCAGCGGCCGAGGACTGAATCCACTGCAAGCGACCTGCTGCAACGACGGCTGGCCAATCGATGGGCTGTTTGGCGTGTCCACAAAAGATGTCGGCTTGAAAAATGGTGCGACCAATTTCGTGCTGTTCGGCTGGGATGACGGTAAACTCCGGGACGGTTTGTCGAATTTGTTCGACATGATGGGATTCCACCGGAAAACACAACACAATCGTCAACGGCGTCAAATTCGAATTCCTCTTAATTGTAGTGGACCGTTTGTAGTGGACCGTTCCTACGGTCCAACTTATGTAGTGGACCGTTCCTACGGTCCAACTTGGTAGCGGTCCGTTCCTACGGTCCAACTTTCTTCCATCGTCCTTAACGAACATAATCTGACCGCGGAGCGGTCAGCGACATTGGTCAGCAACAATCGCCAAGATACTGCCCAAAACGATCAACCGGAAGGGGCAAAAAATACTGGCAGAAGCCAGCCAACTTGCTATAATGTCGTCGCCTCATTCGACCGAACTTGGTTATCGGCCGGCCCCAAGTGCGGTCAACCTTTCGCTGGACGTCCAGCAATACCTCTTATTTTGCGTTTTCAGAGCTTCTGGCTGCGTGAAGTAAAGGTCCATTCACCGGAAACTTGAGAGCAACACACTCGCCTTCACTAGTTTGAATCGAACGTTTTTCTTGACGATCGAATCCAGAACCAGCGGCGGGACATCTCCCAAAAGGAAATAGAATGAACCACTCACAAGGCCCCTCTGCCTCAGAATTGGCAGAGCGCCCTCTCAGCGCCCCGAACGAAATTTCAGGCAGCGTGCCATCCGCCTCCAGACCACACTCGTTGAGCCCCCATCGTTTGTCCGACAAGGCCACCGCTCAAAGGTTGCCCGATGTGGCGAACGAACATCGGCCGGAAGTCTCGGGGCATTTGGATCGGGTCGGCATGTCCGGCATCGAACTGATTGCTCGGTTCCAGGGCCCGGATCAAACACCGTTCCTAGTCCCCGCGACCGCCGACGCATTCGTCAGCTTGGATGACGATTCGGTGAAGGGGATCCACATGTCGCGTCTGTTCTTGGAACTGGCGTCGGCAATGGAGTGCGAAAGCCTCACTCCCAAACTCATGCACCGTGTCTGCGAGAACTTCTTGGCCTCCCATGCGGGGATCAGTCACCGCTCGCAATTGACACTGGCGTTCCAACATCCAACATTTCGTCCCGCCCTACTGAGTGACTACTCAGCGCCGCGGCATTACCCCGTCCGAGTCACGATGGTGTCGGACACGCGGGATATTGCCAAAGTTGCGACCGGAGAACATGTTCGTTTGTTCTTGCAAGTTCAAGTGGTTTACAGCAGTACCTGCCCCTGCTCGGCGGCTTTGTCGCGGCAGTTGTTGGAGAAGAAGTTCCAACAGGACTTTGCGTTTCACAACTGGGTGAATGTCTCTCGGGTCAGTCAGTGGTTGACCGAACACGGCAGTATCGCCACACCCCACAGTCAACGCAGTGTGGCCACGATCGATGTCGAACTCGCCAATCCGTTGGAACTAAAACGATTCCCGATCGAACGTATCATCGATCGCATCGAGAGCACGCTAAAGACGGCCGTCCAAACGGTCGTCAAGCGTCAAGACGAGCAAGAGTTTGCTCGGTTGAACGGTGCCAATCAAATGTTCTGCGAAGATGCAGCGCGGCGCATGAAGGCCACTTTGCTGGACATGCCCGAAATTGCGGACTTCCGTGTGGAAGCTCGCCACATGGAAAGTCTACATCCGCATGACGCAGTGGCTATTGCGACCGCTGGCATCCCAGGTGGGATGAGCGCGTGATGGACTTTTTGCCAGCACCCGGGCAAGAAGCAGTCTCCATCGCCGATGCGCAACGACAAATCGATGCGTGGATCAAGCAGTTTGGCGTGAGGTACTTTGCCCCACTCACGAACTTGGCCCAATTGGTGGAAGAAGTCGGTGAACTGGCCCGACTGCTCAACCGAACCTACGGGGAGCAAAGCTTCAAGGCGGGTGAGGACGCCACCAAATTGCCCGACGAGTTTGCCGACGTACTGTTTGTATTGATTTGCTTAGCAAATCAAACCGGCGTGGATCTTACTGCTGCCTTACAAGCAAATTTGGACAAGAAGACGCGACGCGACAAAGATCGCCACAAACAAAACCCGAAATTAACCACCGAAGAATAAGGAATACACTCATGTCGATGACCATCATGCGGCGGATCAAATTTTGTGCCGGACATCGGTTGATGAATCACGGTGGCCCCTGTGAATTTTTTCACGGTCACAACTACGTGGCGGATTTTTATGTGACAGGTCGCGAGGCGGATGCGGTCGGCCGAGTGATCGACTTTTCCCAACTTAAGAAGTCGTTCAAAGGCTGGTTGGACGAACATTGGGATCACGGTTTTTTGGTTCACGAAGATGATCAAAACGCGATCCATGCGTTGCGGCAAGTCGTTCCAATGAAGTTATACACCCTGCCTTACAACCCAACCGCCGAAAGCATGGCCAAGTACCTGCTGGAAGTTGTGTCTCCAGAACTGTGCCAAGAATTTATTGGCTACGACGTGCAGGTCACAAAAGTTGTTGTTTGGGAAACGGACGAATCGTTCGCTGAAGCAACTTTAAACAGCTCGGTGGAAGACTTCCTGCCCGCTTCCAGCAATTCGATTTGATAGCCGATCGAGCCACCGCTTGTGAAGAATCCATGAAATAAAGAAGCTTGGATGCTGACAGTGCTCAAGTCGCCTCACTTTGGGGCGCTTCGTGGACTATCATGTCGCTTCTACATGGTCCAACGGAGGTTCAAGACAATGAGTGCGTGGCCAGTTCGACGGGTTGTTTGTTTCGGTTGGCTTTTTGGCTTGGCCTTGGGTTTATGCTGGGGTTCGGCCTATGGCCAATTATCGACCGAACACGATCAGCTGCGGCTCAATCAAATCCAAGTGATTGGCAGTCACAACTCGTATCACTTGGCTCCCGAGCCGGAGTTGATGAAGTTCATCGAGTTAGGTGGGAAGCGGGTCGCCGAGTCGATCGATTACACACATCCGTCGCTCACCGAGCAACTGGATCAAGGGATTCGCCAATTCGAGTTGGACGTGTATGCGGATCCCGTTGGCGGACTGTTTGCCAATCCGCTCGGGCTGCAAATGTTGCGTGATGCGGGCAAGGAACCCCAGTATGTTCCGAATCGCGATGGGAAACTGACGCAACCGGGTCTCAAGATCATTCATGAACCCAATTTCGATTACGCGACGCGAAACGAAACCTTCTTGGACGCTTTGCAAGAGATCGATCGTTGGTCGGCCCAGCACTTGGACCATGTGCCCATTTTGGTGCTGGTGGAATTAAAAGAGAAGTCAGCGGTGGCCTCGCCGTTGAAGTTCGTGCCCTTCGATCGACCTCAGTTGTTAGCGGTGGATGCAGAGATCCGGCAAGGGATTGCTGCACAACGATTGCTGACCCCGGATGATCTGCGACGCGGCGAAGCGACGTTGCGCGACGCGATTAGGAAACACGGTTGGCCGCAGCTCAAAGATTGTCGCGGCAAGATCTTTTTTGCGCTCGACAACGAGGGCTCGTTGCTTGATCGTTATTTGGAAGAGAACCCTGCGTTGGAAGGTCGCGTGATGTTGGCATCGGTCGCGCCCGAACATCCGGCAGCAGGGTTTCGCAAACTCAACGACCCATTTGGGCAATTCGACGAGATCCGCAAGTCCGTGGAACAAGGCCTAATCGTCCGAACGCGAACCGACGCCAGCACTTTTCAAGCACGCAAAAACGACACTACGCAGCGCGACAAAGCCTTCGCCAGCGGCGCGCAGTTCGTCAGCACAGATTATTGGAATCCTGATCCACGGTTTTCTGACTATCAAGTTCGCTTTGAAAACGACAAATTCGTTCGCATCAACCCAAACGTTAGTCCAACTGAATGAACAATGCGGAGTCCCTGGAAATTGAACCAGCAAGCCGCCGCCAAGTTCTAACTCCGCTATCAACCTAGTCGATTATCTCTTCCTCCGAAAACCCGAGACAATCTTCCTGTCTACTTCGAATCTAACTTTGCAACATCTTCACGCAGTGCTTTTAACAATTCAGCTCCAACGAGGTTCGGGAGGGTCAATTGCCGCCCAGCTCCCCCTGAACCCAACACCACGGCAAATACTCGCATGTCCTTGCCTTCAGTCGTCCAAGTTTGTTGTTTGATAAACCAGTATGGTTCGTTCAAGTCGGCCATGCGAGCGTATGAAGTGATTTGCCGCTCCGCTTCTTGTCGTCCCTTGAGTCGGACTAGCTTCTGAAAATAGACGTTGTACAAAAATATTTCGTCGATACTCTCGGGCGGAGTGAAACGACCAATCTTGTTGCCATTCTCATCGACAGTTAATCCGCCTGGATATTTTTCTTTGACAAATGCCCGGACCGCCAACCATTGATCCACTACGGTTTCAAACCTGGGATCGTCATAGTCCCAAAGCAGTAACAACAAGCAACGAGAGCCATGCGCCAAACGAAAATCAGCGGCGGCGCTATCATCCGTTTTTATTAACTCCAGACTATACACGATTTTCTCGACGATCTTCGTCAAGGCAGCCTGACGCGTAGTGTCGTCCATCACTGCCAAATGTTCATGCATGCGGCGCACCCGTGGATCCGCAAATACAGGCTGGAAATAGTCTTTCCAACCGAGCGTGTTGGTCAACACGCCCATAACCAACCGATTGCCTAACCCGCCATCTTCGGTCGTAATGGCCGCGAGGTTTTCCTCAAACGAACGATTGCGAATCTCTTTGAACTTGGCGACCCGGTCGAAGTTATCTTTTTCGTCGGGAGGTATGTCCTGACCGAAAAGTGCATTGATGCACCAACTTAGCGCCATGCAAACGAACGCCACGAACCGAACTTGCTTGTTCATTCCATGCTCCTTTTGTTTCGATACGAATCCCAATAGCTGCCGGCGAAACTTGTTGTCGATTCCAGACCTTCGTAACTGGGCTACGTTGTACCCGTAAGAATACGTTGGCGTCCAGTTCAGTTGCCCGTCCCATTTCTCGGCACAATGATCCCGTCCAATGCCAATTCTGTCGGCCCGGAGACAAGAAGTGCCCGAACCGCGGCGGTGTACGCTTACGTATCAGATTCGTTACACTGAACTCTGCCGAGTCGACAAGTACTTATTGCTTCATTCTGCCAATCCTGCCAATTGAATCAACCGGCGAATAGGAATCGAAGACTTACTGGCTAGTACGCGCGAGCCAAACGCGAACCCCATCAGAAGCCGGAACGCGTACTCAATTGAATATTGAATTGAAAACAACTAACCCTCCCAATCAGGTAGCATTGAACTTGTACGAAGGGTCTGCGGCTTTCCGTTGCGAAATAGCTGGGAGTGTTTATAATCTAGGTCGGTATTGATTATTCGACCTCACGACTTGGGTTGCGTACGATGACTTCCATCGACCTGCTGATTCAATCGGTGCGACATTCGCCCCAACTGCCGCAGATACTCGCCGTTTTGCAACGCGAGTGGGAAAACGAACGGCAGAGGCGCCTGCGATTTTACGACGAAATGACACCCGAGCAAAAAGTTGAATTCATCGATGGGGAGGTAATCATGCATTCGCCGGCACGTAACCGACACTTGGACGCAACCGGAGGACTTTTCCGACTATTGTCGACCTATGTTGCAACTCGGAAGCTTGGTCAGGTCAAACTGGAAAAATGTCTGTGTGTATTTCCTAGGAATGACTACGAACCGGACGTGGTTTTCTTTGGCCTCGAAAAATCGCAGCATTTCACCGCTGACACTATGAAGTTTCCGGTCCCGGATTTGATTGTCGAGGTCTTGTCGGAATCGACGGCCGCGAGAGACCGCGGTGTAAAGTTTGAAGACTACGCCGCCAACGGTGTCCTGGAGTACTGGATTGTCGATGCCGAGGAACCATCCATCGAGCAATACTTCTTAGATGGAGACAAGTACCGATTGAACATGAAGTCGGGGTCAGGCCTGCTTCAATCTCGGGTCATCGACCAACTCGCGTTTCCCATCCCGGCGGTTTTTAATGAGCAAGCCAATCTCCGCCAAGTCGCTGAGTTTCTTGAGGCTTCCACACCGGATTGACAAGCTAAGCTGATCCGAGTCTACAGACCGTTCATTTGAAGGATAGTGATTTCGACGTGTGGGCAAATTTTCTGCTGGTCGATTGAAATTCGAATGACTTGAAAAACATGGGATCCCAGCTCGTCGGCAAATTCTCGCAACCTTCATGAAGCGATTCTTGGTATGATGGACTGGCCACCCCGGGCCGATTACTCCAGCGCGCGATAATGTCCATGCCATTGGTTTCCTTCCATCCAAGAATTCCAACGCAACGCACGGCAGGTGTGTGGTTCGTTGCAATTTGGTGGTTGGCATTTGGGACGTTGGGGCCGGTCCAACCATGGGCACTGGGGCAGATCGATCAACTTGATCTCGAAGCGGTCCGATTCTTTGAGCAAAACATCCGCCCACTTCTGATCAAACATTGCCAAGAGTGTCACGCACACGACACCCAAGCCAGTGGCGGGTTGCGGTTGGATTCGCGAGCGGGCTGGCAATCGGGTGGAGAGTCCGGACCAGCCATCGCGCCAGGGGATCCTGGGCACAGTTTGCTCTGGCGAGCGATCTCTTACGAAGACCCCGATCTGCAAATGCCGCCCGCCGGAAAACTGTCTGCCCAGGAACTGCACGACATCCAAACCTGGATCCAGAACCAAGCCGTGGACCCACGCGAAGAACCTATCGCGGCCCAGCCAACTCATCAGCCGCTTACGCCACCTGACGCTCAGCAACATTGGGCCTATCGACCGCTGCAACGACCACCGGTTCCGGAATCCGAAACAAACGACACAAATCCCATCGATCGCTTCATCGACCACGAACTACAAGCACGCGGCATCACGGCCTTGGACCAAGCAACCTCGGCAGCGCTCTGGCGACGATTGCATGACGACCTCAGCGGACTGCCACCGGAATTTTCACGTGAGTTGCCATCGGATAGTTCGTCGTCTGAGTTCCAACAACGCTACCTCGCGCAAGTTGAAAAACTGCTCGTATCAGAGACCTTTGGCGAAAAGTTTGCGCGGCACTGGATGGATGTAGTTCGTTACGCGGATTCGGTCACGCTGCGAGGATTTGTATTGCCCAATGCGTGGCGTTATCGCGACTACTTGATCGAAGCCTACAACCTCGACAAGCCCTTCGACCAAATGATTGTCGAACAAATCGCCGGCGATCGCCTGCCGAGTCCCTCGGATGACGAAATTACTGACCCAGTAACGTTACATCGCTATCGGCAAGCGTTGATCGCAACGACCTTCTTGACCTTGGGGAACACGAATCTAGAAACCCAAGACAAACGAGCCCTAGAACTAGATTACATCGACGAACAACTGGATGTGATCGGACAAGCATTCTTGGCCCAGACGATTTCGTGTGCTCGGTGCCACGATCACAAGTTCGATCCGATCCCCACGCGGGACTACTACGCATTGGCCAAGATTTTGGATGGTTCAATCGGCTTGGTTCATGACAACGTTTCGACATGGGTGGAAACGCCGCTCCCACTATCGGCTGAAGAAGAGATTGTCCGCGCGAACCTTGTCTCCAAAATATCCGCGGCCGATCAAGAACTGGCGATTCTGAAGACGAAACTAGCCCCGATTGCCCAGCAAAAGAACATTCGCGTGGACTCGTTGCCGGGAGTCGTATTGGATGACGATCAAGCACAGTTGGTAGGCGATTGGGTGGTCTCGCAACATACCGCTCCATTCTTAGAAGCCGGTTACCGGCACGATGCGGCGACGTCTCGCGGACAGAAGACCGCTACGTTTCAAACACAAACTCTGCCAGCGGGAAATTACGACGTAAGAATGTCTTACTCGCTGGGCAGCAATCGAGCGACCAATGTGATGGTCGATGTGTTTAGCGCGGACGGCCAAACCACCCTCCGAGTCAATCAGCAAGAGCGACCCAATGTGGACGGCATGTGGCATTCGCTGGGTTCATTCCGATTCGAAACCAATGGCCAAGCCTACGTGATGATCTCCAATCAAGATGCGGACGGGCATGTCATCATCGATGGCGTACAGTTCTTGCCAATCGCTGAAGTGTCATCGCCCAAGGAATCAAAGCAGGCCGATTCATCGCCGACCGCAACCGACCATGAAAAGCCAAGCACTGACCCTTCCGCTGAAATCCGCGAGGCCGTGGCGAGATTGGAAGGTGAACGCCGCCAGTGGCAACAACAACTGGACGCGCTGCCCAAATTCATGAGCCTCCGCCTGAAGGCCGAACCTTCAACCCTGCCGATCCTAATCCGCGGAGATCACAAGCGGCCAGGTCCTGTTGTCGATCGAGGCTTCTTATCGGCCAATGGATTTCCAGAAACGCGCTCGATACCAGAAACCTCCGACGGTCGGTTGGAGCTGGCCCATTGGTTGACGGATCGGCGTAACCCGCTCACCGCGCGGGTGTATGCCAACCGAGTTTGGTCTTGGTTGATGGGGCAAGGCTTGGTGCACTCGCTCAACAATTTGGGTACGACCGGCAGTCCTCCCACGCACCCCGAGTTGCTGGATTGGTTGGCCTGCGAACTGATCGATAACAAGTGGTCGACCAAACATCTGGTACGTTTGATTGTGACCTCGAAGGCGTATCGACGAAGTATGACTCAGCGAACTTCCGACGCCGATCCAAACAATCAATGGTACGGAGCGGGCCATCGTCGCCGATTGTCGGTGGAAGCGTTGCGGGATTCGATGCTGTTGATCAGTGGCGAATTGGATCAGCAGCGGGGAGGCTCGACCGTCTCGTCTGGAACAGCGGCGGATTACGACTACCAACACGAATCGCTCCGCCGTAGCATCTACCAACCGGTCTTCCGCAACGCATTGCCAGCGTTGTTCGGCGAGTTCGACTTTGCGGACCCGGGGCGCTCGATTGGCCAACGAAACCGCACGACTATTCCTGCTCAAGGCTTGGCCTTGTTGAACTCGACGTGGGTCTCGGCGCGAGCGAAAGCCACTGCCCAACGGCTTCGCGAAAAGTGCCGCGAGAGTTTGGCCTCGGAGGCTAACGCGAATGTCTTGGTACAAACGGCCTACCAACAATGTCTAGGACGGTTGGCGTCGGAAGAAGAGTTGCGAATCGGTCGAGTATACTTGGAGACGATCGGCCCCGAAGGAGACGATCCCTTGGTCGATTTGGTTCAAGCTTTGTTCGGCTCGTTAGAATTCCGCTTTTTGGAGTAACCGGTCATGGCCTGGTCATTGGAACGCCGTCGATGGTTGCAGAGTGCCGCTTGCGGTTTTGGAGCCCTCGCGTTGCAAAGCCTCTTGGCTGGTTCCGCCCCTGCCGCTCGTTTACTGCAACCTCGCTCCGCTGCCAAACGCATCATCTTTTTGTTTATGCAGGGCGGTGTGAGTCAAGTCGATTCGTTTGATCATAAGCCATTGATCAATCAACGCGCGGGGGAAGTCTTGACCTTTGCCGACTCGCGTCAATTGGCCAAGATCGGTCGTCCCACGGAGCAACGATTGTTGGCTTCCCCGTGGAGCTTTTCGCAACATGGCCAAACGGGACGTTGGGTTTCCGAGCTGTTTCCCGAAATGGCCAAACACGTTGATGACCTATGTTTTTTGCATGCCATGCACACCGAAGGAGTGGCTCACGGACCGGCCACCCTGTTTCTGCACTGTGGGGCAATGCAGGAGGTTCGACCATCGTTTGGCTCGTGGGTCCTGTATGGACTCGGGGCCGAGAATCAAAACTTGCCCGGCTTTGTCTCGATCGCCCCGTCGCTGGGTAACGGTGGAGCCCGCAACTATGGCAATGCCTTTTTGCCAACGACCTGTCAAGGTTCACCGATCGGTGCTCCAGGAGTGGAGTCGCTGGAAATCAACTCTCTAAAATCGCCGTTGGCTCCACAACGTGAATTGGCCCGCCGTGAACTTCTGCGGCAGATCAATCGGCAGCAAGCCGATCGCTTGGGCGCAACAGACGAACTGCAAGGCGTGCTCGAATCGTACGAACTCGCTTGGAGGATGCAAACCGTGGCACCCGATGTTCTGGACCTAAGTCAAGAATCGGCCGCAACGCTGGAGGCCTACGGCATCAACGATCCACAGACGCAACGCTATGGTCGCCGCTGCTTGTTGGCCCGCCGACTATGTGAAGCGGGCGTGCGGTTCATTCAAGTGAACTATGGGGACAACTCGGCCAATCCGGCCTGGGATCAGCACTCGAACTTACCGAAACACGCAGAACATGCCGCGGCCGTTGATCGCCCCATTGCCGGACTGTTGGCAGACTTGAAACAGCGTGGTTTGTTGGAAGACACGATTGTGTGGTGGGGCAGTGAGTTCGGCCGAACGCCTTACTCGGAAAATAACGGTACTGGACGCGACCATAATCCGAATGCGTTTACCATGTGGGTCGCGGGTGGGGGATTCAAGCCTGGCTTTGCGTATGGCGAAACTGACGAGTTTGGATTTCAAGGAGTCCAAGGCCGTGTCCACATGCACGACCTGCACGCGACACTCCTACATCAACTGGGTTTGGACCACTTGCAACTAACCTACAAACACGCGGGCCGCGACTTCCGATTGACAGACGTCCACGGCCGAGTCGTGCAGGATTTGTTCGGTTAAGACTTTACTTTCGCACCAACTCCCAACCGTCTGGTAGATTGGCGTCTTTGACAACGATTGCCACGCCATCGCGAACGACAAACTGGGGGTGATCAATGTCCGTGTCAGGGCTATCCGGCAACACGTCAATCTTGACGTTTTTGCCGATGCGACAATTCTTATCGACAATGGTTCCTTGGATATAGCTGCCGTCCCCGATCCCCAACGGAACTTGGCCCGGCAAATCGCCGGCTTTGATGCTGCCGGCGTAATAATCCGCACCCATAAGAATCGAATTCTTGATCGTGACATTATCCCCGATAACCGAACGCAGACCAATGATGCTGTTTTCAATGACCGTCCCAGAACCAATTTGACATCCATCGGCAATCAGACTGTCACGCACCGTGGCGTTCCGAAGTATGGTCGGCGGCAAATACCTAGCTCGAGAGTAAACCGGGGTGTTTGGCGAAACCAAATCAAACGGCGAGTCAGGGCGACACAGCTCCAAGTTCGCTTCGTAAAACGAACGAATCGTTCCAATATCTTCCCAGTAATCATCGAAGACGTGGACTTGGACTTTTCGCGAACGAATCGCCGCCGGAAAAACTTCTTTGCCAAAATCCGCGTAGTCGGTTTTGGACAAAACATCCAAGAGCGTTTGGCGATTGAAAATATAGATCCCCATGCTGGCCAGACAGTCCCGACCATGGGACTTGATCCCTTGCTGATCCAACCACTCGGGGTCCATCCGGACCATTTGAATCTCTTCTTCTGTTTTTGGCTTTTCCAGGAAACCAACGACTCGGCCCGTGGCATCGATGCGCATGATACCAAACCCTCGTGCGGCCTCGCGGTCTACCGGTCGCCCAGCGATCGTTACATCGGCTTTGTTCTTGATATGCGTTTCCAACATATCGCGGTAATCCATCCGATACAGTTGATCGCCGCTGAGAATCGCAACGTAGTCAATGCCCTGCTGCTCCATGTATCGCAGATTCTTTCGGACGGCATCGGCGGTTCCTTGGTACCAGTCGGTTCCTTCGTTACCGGTCTCTTGGGCCGCCAGCAGCTCGACAAATCCACCGCTGTATTGATCAAAAGAATAGGTTCGCCGAATGTGACTATGCAGACTGACCGACAGAAATTGGGTCAGCACATAGATCTTAGTGATTTCACTGTTGATACAATTCGAAATCGGGATATCGATCAAGCGATACTTGCCTGCCAAAGGCACGGCGGGTTTGGCCCGAATGGATGTCAACGGTGCCAACCGAGTCCCGCGACCGCCACCCAGAATCAACGCCACAATGTTTCGCATATTCACACCCTAGGCAAACACACCCGACTTCCTCGTCGGTCGGTACCAAAACCCCGCGGTCGAAGGTAACGGCTCGAATAGCAAAAATCAAGTCGGGCGCGGACCTCTGCGTGGACTGCTGCGATCGTGAGGATCGAGGCATTTTCGCTTGACACAACAGATGCCGTTCTCGACACGTAACAGATAGCGTACTCGGATTTTGACGCAGAAGGCTAGTATCCACGTTCGTCACCGAGCATTCGCCAGCCCTACAATCAGGCAATTGGTCGCGTTCGGGACCGCCACCAACTTACGAGAATTCAAAACTCTACACTAAGATTGATACTTCTTGAGTTCGGCTCGAAGCCTTTGAATCTCCGCTTCGGCGGCTTGTTTATCGAATTCAGCCCTTCGGCGAGCTTCCGCCTCCTCATCGCGAGCAGCTATTGCCTGCTTGCGTTCCGCGATAGCTTGTTTGCGTTCTGCGATAGCTTGTTTGCGTTCTGCGATGGCTTGTTTGCGTTCTGCGATGGCTTGCTTGCGAGCTGCAGCTTCAACTGTCGCTGTTTCGGCGTTTGTTAAAATTCGCTTGCCGGAGATTGGATCGAATAGGTTCAAGTCGCCATCGGTCACTCGCAAAATCAAGCCCAATTCCTCACTGAACAGGCCACCTTGAGAATCGGGGTCGATCTGTTGGTATGCGCCATTTACCAATCGGTAACCTTGTAACGAAGGCTCCAAGTACTCGCCCGTCGGATCGTGCAAGAAATACTCGTGGATACCTAACTTGGCAAACAATTCGGGTTTGTCTTTGGTATCCCGAGCCCGCGTCGATTTGGACGTCGTTTCGATGACCAATTGCGGCACAACGCCTTCGTGCCACAGCCGATAAATTCGACGCCGCTTTTGTTCCACCCCTTTGGCGATAAAAGCGTCAGGAACGATAAACTTCGACGGGTCGCCTTGTTCGTAGTACACCAACAGGTCACCGCTGACATAGACCATTTGGTTCCTAAAATGCCGTTTCAATAATTCGATAATCCGAATCATGGCATCGCGATGATCGTCCGTTTCTCCCATGGGTTGCCCGTCCGACTCAGGATATTCCACGGTCTTCAGTTTAACGAGATTCATCGTCACACCTTCAGTCCACGGGACTCCGCCCCAACGATTGCCAAACCGCCCAACAGCATTATAGCCCCAACCGTGCACAAAAACACTGTTGAGTCACCTGCGCGCCACTTTAGGGTGTTGGATTCACGACGGATATGGCAGAATTGGACTGCCCGCCCTTGATTGTATCCAAAACAATCTCGCCCTGCCCTGCTCCGCTCACGATCCAACGCACGTAAACCAAACTTTTTCCGTCAATCACCGGCAGCTTGATCATGTCTGGATTTCGATCCTGGATCGTCGCGTTACGAAACAGGAAATCACTGCCGTATTGTCCGAACACAACTTGCACTCCCTCAGCTTTCAGCGAAACCAAATTGGGTCGCGTGATTTTCTGCTTGCGATCCATCGAAGAATGTGTAGGTGTCAACTTCGTGTTCTCCACGATCGCCGTGATTTCCGTCAGCCCATTACCCAGCGGCTTGGTCGTCACTTCCTTGATCCGGACCAACGGCATTTGATCCGCGTGAAACAACGTAAAAGCCATGTTGCGGTGACATTCTTCTTGCAACATAAAACCCGGAGGTTGCCGCCCCCAATTTTTCTTCAGCCCGCCTACTTCGACTTTGCCATAGACCGGGTGATCGACTTCGACCCATTCGGCCAAACCATCGCCAAACAGCAGGAACTTGTCGAACTCGTAAGATTGTTCACTGCCGCCGCCAGCCGCATCATGAAAGTAGTTGTACTGAATGAACAATTCGTTGGTGAACGTGAATACCCCCAACATCTGATGGAACCAATCGATTTCACCGCCCCAAACTTCATACAGGTCGTTGGCCACGTTCATGTAGCGGTACTTGGGCAACAAGCGTTCGCCGACTTTGCCAATTTGGTCGTAAACTTGAAGATCACCCGCTTCGTAGGCATCTTGCTTCGAACCTGGACCCCGCAACAACATGCCACCGGTATTGTGATAAGTTTGGGCTCCAGCAATGTTGGGATGCCGCTTGACGAATTCGGCCATATTCCGATTTTCGATTAACGAAAACGGATAACGAAAGGCCCCTCGTTGCACGTACTGGGGCTCCCATTTCCACGGCCAATCGCGATTCGGATCGTACGAGCCATCACCGTCTTCGCTGCTGCGACCGTCGGCATCCGCGTCGAGACCTTCCATGCCCAACAACGTAAACTCACCTTGTTCCCCGGCCTCCATGTTGGCCTGCACCATCAAATTGGGATACTTGGGATGAGATTTGAATCGACCGTTCGGGTCACGAATCCGCATTTGGGTGATATGACCATCTCCATTCAGATCATTCGCTGGGTCTTCATCAACCAAACCATCTCGATCATCGTCCACCGGGCGTTGACCTGTTCGCGGAGTATTGGTCGAGTTCGACTCGTAAAAATGGGCTTCGCGCGAATCAGGGCTCATATCGGGCAGGATGTAGAACACGCGGTCGCGCAGCAACTGCTGTACAAACGTATTCTCGCTGTGCATTTCGGCCAAGAACCAAGCCGTGTAAAGCGCCACTTCGGTCGCTTGAATCTCATTGGCATGAATGCCCCCATCGATCCAAAAACCTGGTTTCCGTGACTCTTCACCGACCTCAAAATTCGTGATGGTCGCGACCCACATTTCGCGACCGTCGGTCGACTTGCCCACCGACTCGACTTTGAACAACTGCGGATATGCAGCGGCCAAGTCCTGCAACATTTTCGTAATCTCGGCATGATCGTGATACCGATTCCAGTACACCGGCACCTTCGGTTGAGTGGGTCCGCCAACCGCTTTGTAAACCTGATGCACCGGAACTTCGGGCTCCTGTGCCATACCCGTGGCACACGCCGATGAGAGCACTAGCATCAAAACCACAAAAATCAAAGTAGATAGTAAAGATTTCATCGAATCGTTCTTCGCTTCTGGAATCGTTGGTTGAAGATATCGCTTGAATCGAACCCGCCTTTGTTTCAGCCAGCTATTCGCTGATCGGAACTTCGACTTCGACCGGATGCAATGTTGGTGCAGCAGCTTGAATCTTCAGCGTCATCTCAGCATCAACGCCTTCGATCACTTGAAAGACCCACCGGACTTCCGTCTTGCCACCGCGTTCCGCCAAGCGTCCAACCGCTTGACGTTGGCTGCCCTGGATCCACTTGACTTTGCCTGGCCCAACCAACTGAACTTGAATCGGCGACCACTGCCCATTGACCGAAGCCATTTCCGGCATCGTCGGCAAGCCACCCGTATTCACAATTTGGCAGCGAATATCGTACAAGCCCGGACCGAGACGCTTGGCCTCCAACTCTCGCACTGCCAACTTTGGCCAATTCTCGACCATGGCATTCAAGAGCCCCACGTGCGGTTCGACCAATGGTTCAATCTGAGCAACGGGTGGGTTCAGCAGATACAACGGTTTGAAGCCTCCTACTTCCACTTGTCTGCCCGGCAGATCCGGATGCTCGATGGCCTGCCAAGGCACAAACGCCTCCATGTTTTGACTCTGAAACCATGCCAACGCATTCAGTTCGGTCATGCCACGTTTATCGTCGTTGGCCAAAGCGGGTTCGGTCGAAGGTTTCGCAGCCTCGTTTGCCGGTTCTTGGGTCGGCGTGGGTTCCACAATTTCTACGGCTTTAGCCTCTTCTGACTTCACGACCGATCCTTCGGCCGCTGGTGTTTCGCCAGCAGTGGACTCGGTCGCTGCCGGCGTTTCGGTAGGCACGGCTTCCGTCTTCGCTGGCTCGGTAGCAGGGACGGGCTCCACGGTTGGCACCCACCAGGCCCGCGAAGCAAACGTCCAACGTCCGAAGTGAAAGTACGACCACTCCGAGAAGGAACCAGCTCCGGTCGAAGACTCCGGTGCGTTCTTGCCACCATGCGCCAGCTGAAACGACTCGGCCAGTCGATCCATCGGTCCTTGGTCTTCCGTCAAGATCTTGGTCTTGATGCGTCCGCCATCCGTTTGAGAAGAACCTTTCCATGTGTTGTACAAATTGTCCTCGGGACTAAAGCAGAGCACAAACGCGATGTTGGGGTGATCGAACATGAAATCGGCCACCGCTCGCGATTCGATTTCGGATACCTGGTGCGGTCCACCACCTTTAGCAAAGTAAGGATAATTGAATGTGAAGTTGCGATTGAAATCCACGCCATCGGCAGCGTCTTCCCCGAACAACTTGTCTTGATCCGTATCACGGGATTCCACTTCCAGCCGATAGCCACCTACTTCGTTTTTCTTTCCATCGATCGGGATCAACACGCGTGGGTCCGACGGGTGAGTCCGATGGGTCCCAAACTCTTCAGCAATCCTCAACATCGTGATAAAACCGTCACCATTCAGATCCGTCGGTGGGTCTTCACCCGACTCGAAGTCGCGATCATCATCGGTTCGGGTCAGATTGCCATTTCGTTCCCGTGCCGGTCCTTGGAAGTTCTTCTCCGTGGCGTCAGGATTTGGGCAAGGAATCACATAGACGGTGTAGTTAGATAGCAACTGTTCAATCGCCGGTGAATCGCCCGCGTTCAGCAAGCGCTCGGCCATCCGCAAAGCCAATTCGCGCCCGACAACATGAGAAGCCTGAACGTTGCCAACCACCAAAATGGCCGGCCGAGTCGCCTGCGGATCAGAAGCAATCTTCAACAGCCAAACCGGTCGCTGGCCTTGCGTCTCTCCCAAAGAACTTAGCTCCGCCCAAGGCGACTCTGCCAAGACCTTCAGTCGAGTCTCCATTTCGGCGAAAGTGGCATAGCCTTGTAATGCAGCCGGAATTCCATCATCGGTCGCCTTTACACCCTCGGTCCTGGCTGAAAACCCCGCCACTTCGAGCCCGACATTGGGTTCGGTCCAGCCCATTGCCAAGCAAACCAACCATCCCACCACATTATTCATTTTCGAAGTCTCTAGTTCTATGGATTATGCTGCCCGACGATCGACCGCAATATAACCAAGGTGATCCCCGGAACGACACCCGACAACGGGCCAAAAACAGACTTCTCTATGATACTCGGCTCGGCGCACAGCACCATGCTAACGAACGAAAAAACCGCGTCGTGGATTTGGGTTGGCGCGACCCTTGTATAAAAATTGACAGAACAATTAGCGGCAGCGGGACAGACGCCACTGGGAATTCAACCCGATCCAAGATTCGACTTCGTACTCCGCTCCGATCCCGTTGACAAACGAGCCAGGTCGGTCGGTTCCAGGCGGCTGGTGCTCCAACCAGAACGTTTGGTATCCGTCCGTAACTTCGAACCGCAGCACACCTCGCTGTCGATCGCGGTCAACCGCTGCCAAATAGCCGCGTTCGTCGCCAAGCTTGGCGGGACGCAACAAGATGAGGGTCTCAGGCGCCCCATTGGGATATGCCATAAACGGCCCAATGAATTCACTTTCCCCATCATGTCCTGGCCACTCGCGGGACAATTCAGCAGCCACGCGATCCAAGAACTCCAGAGAGGGCAGCGCCCTTTGGCGATGTCCCCACCAAGCAATCTGCTGCCATTGACTGGCCAAGGCCATCCATCCCGACACAAAAACAAGCAACACCCCAATAAATCGCAGCGATCGAAACCGGACCGGTCCCCATAGCAAACTGGTAACCAAACCCAGTCCCGATAGTCCGGCCACCAAGAGGATGCCTTGGACACCATTCACTAACGACTGGGTAGAGGCAGCCCCGGATGATGCCCAAGCGACCGGCCACAAATTATCTCCTGTGAGCCGCTCCAATCGCGGATCAAAAAAATTCCATGCGACCAAACCGAACCAACTCAACACATGAATCAGAATCAAAAGCCATACTATCGACCCGCGATGGCGGAGTGCCGCCCCGACCGCGAGCGAAACATGGTCTTGTTCGATTGCCGATGGAAAGTTCGCTGGCATGACTGGCATCCGAGCCCTCGCTATTGAACTGCGGACTTGGGTCGACAATTAGCCAACGCCAACAAAGCGAAGCTAGTGGCCAGCGACTTATCGTTCTCCAACCAGCGCCGATTCGAGTTGCTCCACGAACCATCACTACCTTGCCGCTTGATCAAAGCCTCGGACAATTCGCGACGCCAATCGTGAGCACGTGCCTTACCGTCAACCAATTCGTTAATTCCGGCAGCCTGCAAAGCCGCGCTGAACGTTTGATAGTAAAAATAGATTCCGGCTTCGCCCATATTCGGATTGACCTCCACGGAGTACGTGTCTTTGATCCATTTGAGTGCCGCGACCACTCTTGGATCATCCGGTTCGAGGCCAGCGTAGATCATGCTTTTGTAGGCCGCATAGGTCAGCGAACCATAACCACGGAGCCCTCCTTCCGGCGTGTATCGCTCAGGATCGGAAGATGGATCGATCGATTCGGCCGGGATTTCGTAGTAAAAACTACCATCACCAATCTTGGCAGCAAACGGCGTCGTATTGTGCGGTGAAGGAAGATTCTGACAGCGAGAAACAAAGGCCAACGCCGCTTGAATGTTGGGATCATCCGCGCCGGCGTCCAATGAACGCAACGCCTCGATCAAATAGGTCGTGTTGGACAAATCGGGACGCCCCTGTCCTCCATAACCAACCCCGCCATCCCAATCCTTGTTGGCCGCTGCCGTACCGATCCCGTATTGGTTCGCGACCACGAACTTCTTGGCGTTATCCAACAACTTGCTGTATTTTCCATTCTTGTTGGCCTCCGCGAAACAGATAATCGACACACACGTCTCGTAATTCTTTAGCCGACCATTTCCATAGATACCTCCATCTGGCTTGACGTGGCCTTCCAGCCCTTCAAGCCCTTTGGCAATCCACGGGGCATCAATCGCTTCTCCACATCGCATCGCTCCCGTTAACGCCAAAGCCGTAATACCCGGCCCCAACTCTTGAGAAATCATTCCATCTTCTCCCTGCTGAGACTTGAGAAATCCAATCGCTCGTTCGATCGAACTCGACAACTCTTTAGCAGACTCTTGGCCCGAGACTGTCGCTATCGTCAGCCATCCCCAAATTCCAACCCAACAAATCCAATTGGCTCTTCGCGCCATTTCACTCTACCTTCTTTACGTTCGTAACGGGAAACCATTCCAGCGAAAGGACTCCTGCCCCCTTTACCAGACCGACCCTAAATCACATGGTGACAAAGCGCGAGTCTGCAAATATCACGCCAAGAAGAGACGAAGGCGGAGACGACCAAAAATCGCGAATATCAAGCAAAAGCGCCCATCGGGCGAACCCCCATTCGCCAACTCTAGTGGCGATTTCCACACCACCGATGGCTAAAAAATCACCATCAGCACACCGACGAAATTCAATCGTCCACACCTCTTAGGAATACAAAATCGTTTTCACGTTCCGTCATCGGGATTGTTCGCCGATTTGATGTGGAAATCTCCCGTCAATTGTCGAACAACGGAGCGAAGATACCAAACGGATAAGTCAGAACTTAAAAGCGATCTGGGCGTTGAAGTCGAGCCAACTCGGCTTTCAATCGCTCCACTTCTGCTTCAGCCCGCTGCCGCGCCTCCGCTTCGATTTGCCGCGCCTCGGCTTCGATTTGCCGGGCCTTGGCTTCGGCAGCAGCCATTTCGGAGTTCGGGTCAAAGAAATTGAGTTCACCATCCGAAATTCTTAGTACCAATCCCAGTTCTTCACTAAATAATCCGCCGGTAGAATCAGCAACGATCGCTTGGTACTCGCCGTTATGGAGTCGGTGACCTTGCAGGGGTGGTTCCAAATACTCACTTGTCGGATCGTGCATGAAGTATTCGCGAATCCCAAGCTTGGAGCAGATCCATGGTTTTTCCTCAGTGTCTTTCACCCGCGTTGACTTCGAGGTCGTTTCAATGACCACTTGTGGAACGACACCTTCCACCCAAAAACGATAAATGCGACGACGCCTCTGCGTGATTCCCTTGGCTACAAACGCATCCGGTACTACAAATTTTTTAGGATCTCCCTGTTCGTAGTAAACCAACAAATCGCCACTTACATAGACCTTTTGATTGTGATAGTGGTTCTTCAACAACTCGATCACACGAAACATCGCATCACGATGGTCATCGGTCTCACCAATGGGACATCCATCTGACTCTGGGTAATCAACCGGTCTAAATTTCGCCAGATTCATGACAATTCTCTCAGACCTGAGTTGCTTGCTCGACTCCCCCAAGACCGCCCAACTCGCCGTTCCTTATTATTAAAGAGTCACAACGATCGGGAATACACATTTTTGGAGCAATGACTTCGAGAGCGACGTCTCAGTTGAACCAAATTGCAAAACCAATGAACTCGCCGCGAAAAATACGTTCGAAGCGGTCCCAGGTCGCCGGAGAGGTGACCGGCAAGTCTTCCTGCAAGTATTTTTCTGCTCCGCTACCATGGAACCACAGTACCAAGTCAAAATCTTGAGGCTCGACGAAAACTCGCTTCAAATTGACGCCCCGACGTGGATTGGTCCCTCGCCAAAATGGGACCAGTTTCTCGCCATCCAAAATCTCTTCCGCCTCGTCCAAAAACTGATGCCAACCCACAATCATTTCTCGCGATACTTCAGCGCCGGGAAATGGGGGTTTCTGCCGAGGGCTCGGAATCCACTCGCGTTGGTCGTCCGTTTCTGCCTCCACCAACTTCCACATGTCGCGACTCAATTGAATGGTTTGTTTGACATGCGCCAGAGCGCGCGGCATTCGCTCGGGCTCTCGGATCGGAAATCGCATCTGGTGAATCCCTGCAACCGCGTCCAAGATCAGTTTCATTTCAAAGGCATCCGAACGTGTCGGCTCTTCGTTCAGAAACTCAAACGGCGTTTCGGCCTGGGAAAAGACTCGCCGAGCGGTCACATTCCAGAGATCCTCCTGATCATACGCCAACGCCAATTCGCACATCGCCATCAGCAAATGACAGTAACCCCGCAACCACTGGACGTCCGCTGCGTCAAAGCGAATCACAAAGCCGCGAGCAGGATCCAACGGGATTCGATTGCTAATCACCTGACGAAAACTCCCCAGCAAATTGTCGTGCGGGCCGGCAAATCCGTTCGCGTCCCAGTCCATGCCAACCTGCATCAGGTCAAGCTCTAAAGAAACATCGTTCGATTTGACGCTCGCCAACGTCGCTTCGCTGATTTGCAAAGAGTCTAACGTCTGTTGGATAATGGCACGAAACTGCTCGTAGCTTATTGGCTCTGGTCGCGGATTTTCCGGCGTGTCCAATCGCAACAACGGAACCATGCTGGTCAAGAACCCATCCAAATGGCCGTGTCGATGCCACGACTGCCCGAGCTTTTCGATCGTTTGCAGGAACTGAGCCACACCCAAACGAAACTTGGCTTGATCGTCGGTTTTTTCGGCTTCGATCTCAAGTTGACAAGATTGGATGGCTTGCTCGTACTTGGCCTCGGCGACCAACTCTCGAAACTTAACTTGCGCTACTGCCGGCGACAAGTTGATCGTTGCCAGTGACCCAATCGCCAAAATCCACCAGAAACACTTCACAAATCGCATGACGTTCGTCCTTATAACAATTTCGTTGCTTGAGGCATCGCACCAAAGGGATTGCATTCAAGCCAAAGCAACACACAAATTTACTCAACAATTTATTCAGCAACTTATTCAGCGAAGTACACCCAGAATCGCCGTCGAGATTTTTCCGGGATCGGCGTGATTGCAATTGCTCATCACGACGACTCCCCGGCCCTGCTCTGGATAAAGAACCATACGCGTCTTGGTTTCATCCTGCGACCCACCATGAGCCACCCGCAAATTTCGTTCGATTCCATCCACGGCAAACCCCAATCCGTAAGAGCCGACCTTTCCACCCGTCATCACTTGAGGTTGCCAAAAAACTCTCTTTGATTCTGCATCCATGAGCTCATTGCCGAGGAGAGCGGCTGCCCACCGACTAAAGTCGAGAGCATTGGACTTGTAGCCCCCGGCGGCATGCTTCCAATAATGGGCAACGTCGGGAATTCGTTGAACTTCCCCTGACGTCAGACGCCGATACCCGCGCGACCATAACAATTGCTCAACAATGGGTGGATCTTGCAACGGAATATCGGCCTGCAAACTTTTTAATTGCCCGGGCTCTGTGATGCGACGAGCGACTTGCCGATGCCAAGATTCTTGACCTGCTGCTTGTAGGACAGCTGTTAATAACACGTAGGCATATGACGAGTAGTCTTCGACTTCTCCCGGCGTATGGATTAGCGGTGAATGGATAAACCGCGCCACCGCATTGGCCGGGTCCCAGTCGGGTAGATCTTGCTCGATGGCCTCCGCTGCGTTACTGCGGGCCGGTCCGCCCAGTTGTTCAACTTGATTAGAAAATCGGGTAGTCAAAGGCGGACCTCGAACAATCTTGCCGTTGCTGTAATGTGGCATCCCACTTTGATGACACAACAACTGCCGAGTCGTGATTACATGTCCCTTGTCGGGAAAATCTGGCAAATACGTCCGAATGTCCACATCCAAGTCCAGGAGCCCTTCATGAACCAATTGGGCAGCGATCACCGCGCCAATTGGCTTGGAGTTCGACGCCCAATTCATGACCGTCGTCACCTCAAGTGCAACTTTCGCTTCACGATCCGCCCATCCATATCCTTGGACATAAACCACTTGCCCGCCTTCGATCACGCCGATGGCCACACCAACCAAATCTTGCTGTTCCATTTCTTCGGCGACCACTCGATCGATTCGTTGCTGAAGCTTTGAATCCAAGATCCAAGGTTCAGTGTGATCCGATCGAGCAGGCGGCTGAGCAATTACCTGCCCCGTCGCCAATCCGAAGAAAGCCATCACAACCAGGGTCATGCAAAACGACACTGGCTTCAAGATTCGCTGTCGATTCATAGATAATTCCCGAGTTCGCCAGCCCTCCGACTCGAATCATCCTACCACAAAGTTGACGGAAGGTCTCGCGCGAACTCGGGTCCACGGTCACACAAACGCCGCGAGTCACAAATCCGGAGCAAGGAGCTCAATAAGACACTCGTACTTGCCGTAAGTGAGAATTGGTTCAATCAACAAGAATGATTGTTAGCATTCGCAACGCGTTCGATGCCAACATCCCCGCGAGCTTCTGTCGCTTCTGCGGCGAACAAAGACGATCGAGGGCGCTCATGCAATCCTACAAAAACACCCCCGACCGAGAGGCTGAGATTACAACATCGTGCTTGGGCAAACGTAATCCGTAATCGAAAATTCCCCTGATGCTTCGATCGCTTGGAAGCCACCCACGACATTGACCAAACGTCCGAAGCCACGCGATTTCATGATCGATACAAAAATCATCGACCGATATCCGCTGCGACAATACACGTATTGCGTACGTTCGCGATCCAATTTATCCAACTGCTCCCACCAATAATCCAAGGGAGCATTCACGGCTCCTACCAAATGTTGGCTAAAGTACTCGCTCTCGCGCCGAACGTCCAATATCAAGGGCTTTTCAACTCGAGCCAACTCAGCCGCCGAGATCATCTCGATTTTCTCCACAGGCTGCCCCGCTTCGCTCCAGGCAGTAATTCCACCTTGCAAATATCCGAGTGCTCGATCGAAACCAACTCGCGCCAAACGTATCGCCGCTTCCTCCTCTTTACCAGGAGCGGTGATCAACAACAGCGGTTGTGTCACATCGCGAAACACCACGCCCACCCAATTAGCAAACATGCCCTGGAGCGAGATATTGATGGAGCCCGGCACATGCCCGAGCGCAAAGTCGTTGGCATCGCGGGTATCCAAGATGGCCACCTTCTCTTGCGACATGGCCTCGCGAAAGGCTGCAACCGAGAGCGGTGTCGTGGCCTTCGCAATGACCGCATCCACGTTTTGATAACCGCCGATATTCATCAAGACGTTCTGCGGGAAATAACTGGGCGGCTGAGTCAAACCCGACAACACGGCTTCAATGAAGGCTTCCCGATCCAACGATGGTTCCAAAGCGTAGTTCACCCGCTTCTGATTCCCCAGCGTATCGGTGGTTTCTTTGCTCATGTTCTTGCCACAGGCGCTGCCAGCTCCGTGCCCCGGGTAGACGACGATATCGTCGGCCAACGGCATGATCTTGTTCCGCAGAGAATCGAACAACATCGAGGCCAGCTTCTCCTGCGTCAGTTCCGCGACCACTTTTTGAGCCAAATCGGGGCGTCCCACGTCGCCAATAAACAATGTGTCACCTGTGAACAAAGAAGTCGCCTTGCCCGTCGGATCCAGCAGCAGATAACAACTGCTCTCGGGGGTGTGTCCTGGCGTGTGCAGTAAACGAATGACACAATCACCCAAAGGGAACTCTTGTCCGTCACGAGCAATCAGCGCATTAAACCCAGTCTGCATCGTCGTCGGCCCAAATACAATTTGTGCTCCCGACTTGGCGGCCAAGTCCACATGCCCAGACACAAAGTCCGCATGGAAGTGTGTCTCGAATACATATTTGATCCGCGCCCCTCGTGACTCGGCCAGGTCCAAATACGGCTGGACTTCGCGCAGCGGATCGATCACCGCCGCGTCGCCGTTGCTCTCGATGTAATAAGCACCTTGTGCCAAACACCCGGTGTAAATTTGTTCGACGGTCACGCTCATGACTGGTTCTCCTGAAAAAAAGGTTGAAATATCGCGACATTTCGATATGTGCAAATCCAGTGCCAGACGTACGAGTGCCGGAATTGGCCTGATTTTGCGGATTTCCACTGTGCGATCGTGCCAATCCGGGTCACACCCTGGGCTGACTCGCACATAATACCGTTACCGAAGTTAACCGCACGAGCCGAGCCTGATTGGACGAACTCCAAGCCGAAGAGGTTAGCCGCGCGATCCGAGCCTGATTGGGCGAACGCCACGCCGACGAAGTTAACCGCGTGAGCAGAGCCTCGGTGGGCGGGAATCCGACCATCCAGGCGTCGCTCCGCGCGTCCGCCGCAAGCATTCCAGCACCCCGACCCAAAAATCGCAAATTAATGAAACAACCCCCATGCCGCGTTGTCTTCTAGTGAACCAACAAATCTCCTGCGAAACCACCATGCCTTTGACACCTGAAGAACTTGGCCGATTGCTGGACCAGTACTGGGGCACGTTGGTGGCTTGGGTGGGGTGCGAGCATCCGTTTGCGGAAGACGTTGTCCAAGCTGCGTTTATCAAGTTGGCCGCCCAATCACCTCCACCGACGGATTGTCCGGCTTGGTTGTTCCAAGTCAGCCGGCGGCTGGCTCTAAACGAACTAAAAGCCACCCAGCGCCGACGACAACGCGAGCAAATTGCCGGCGACCTGCGTCAGAACGACAATTCATCATCGATTATGGATTCGGAAGCATTGCGAGCGACACTGGAGCAATTAAGTCCGCAAGATCGACAAATCGTGGTCGCTCGAATTTGGGGTGCCTTGACCTTCGATCAAATCGCCGGCGCCGTCGAATTGCCCAAGGCCACCGTGTGGCGAATGTACCAATCCGCAATCGAACAACTGCGAACTCATTACGAACAAGGATTATCCAGATGAGCCACTCTCTACCCGACGACCACGGTCCCGACGACCGATTGCCCGAATTCTTGTCCGAGTTCGAACAACAACTGCGCGAGGCTCCTTCATCCGCAGGACCAACGCCCCAGCGGCGCGATCGCTTGATGTATGACAGTGGATACGCAGCTGGGTTATCACAATTCGAAGTTCAATTGCAGGATCAAGTCAAGGCGAATCTCAGAAGCGTTTCGACGTGGAAAAATTTGGCCCTCGCCCTGTCAGCTCTATTGCTCGGCTCAGTTGGGATTCAAGCTTATCGCTGGCCCCCTGCTCCGTCACCGTTGGCGGCTGTTAGCGAACCGCAATCTGAGCCGGCTCCGCAAAATGCCAAGCCTTCCCCGCCGCTGGTTTGGCCGGGAACGTCTCCCGTTTTGGCCGAATCAACAAAAGAGCCAGTCGACCAGAATCGGGTTACTTCCGTTCGATCGCACTGGACGGAAAAGGTATCTGATCCCCAACCGACTCCTACGACAAACGAGGCGTCACCGGCTATCTCGATCGATCCGCCACTTCGAGCCACCGACTACCGACGTTTGTTGGAACGAACTTGAACCAGATTGACGGTCGCGTTTGTTCCCGTTCGGTTTCGTGCGCTTCGCAAGTTACATCGTCACAACTTTAGGAGAGATACTAATGCGACATTCGAAGTTTGTTTTGCAATTGGTCATGTGCGGAATCTGGTTTGGATTCGCCGCAACCACGAACGGTCAAGATGTGATCGAACAGGAAATCATCATTCAACCGAAGAAGATTTCAGAAAACCTGCTGGCCTCACGCTTGCTTCCGCCCGCTGCCAGCCAAGAACCTGGCAATGCGGTGCCGGTTTTGCTGAGGGTGACCTACGAGATGACGAACTGGATGATCAACGAGCGGCCAAAACTTACAAAGGAGTTGGCTGAGCGAGATCCTTCCGACGCCGAACTACAAGCGTTTGACTTCGATCAGATTGCCCGGCAAATTATCCGAGCTGGAAACATGGCCGATGCGAATTGGGAATATCCGCTACACGGTTCGCGGCCTTACGAGTTTTTACTCCCCGACGCTCAAGTGATGCGCCAGTTCCTGGGTGACGGCATGACCGTTTGGATCAAACAGAAAATCGCCAAACGAGACTTTGCGGCGGCGTTGCAAGGCATTCAAGCCCAATTGGCCTGTGCACGACATCTATCTGCAACTCCGATTATCGTTTGTCAACTGTCTGGCAACACCGTTTCACGGCACGCTCTAGACAACCTCGAGCTGCTGATTCAACAATCGCCCGATGTCGAGAACATGTACTGGGCGTTGTCTGTTCTGCCCCGAACGATCGGTGACGCATCCGCCACTATCGAATGGGAAATCTATGCGTTTCGCAAGATGCTGCCGAGCCTCACCGAGCCCATGCCAGAATTAGGCTCCGAACGTTGGCCGCTGATCTCTGGCGAATTTATCAAGATGATGGAATACACCAGCAGTGAACGCTATAACGCCACCGAGATTCAGGTCTTGACTAAGAAACTGGACCAGCTCGCCAGTCGCTTCCTTCAAGAAGAATTGGGTTGGACAGAAAGCGATCTGACACAGGCGACAATTGAAGAGCGCGTGATGCGTTGGGTCGTCGTCCAACGTCACTGGTTTGATTTGCAGATCGAACAAATGTCGGTGGCGTCGATACCCGAGGCGTTAGAAATTCATCGGCGGATCAAGGAAAAGAGCGATCGCATCATGCAAGAGACCGGCTCGAAGCATGATCCATTTTCCGGGGCATCAAGACCAATGATTGTATGTTTCGAATTTCATCGGCGAGTACGTTTTCTGCAAACCATCGAAGCCATTCGCGACCATGCGGCTCGAAACGCAGGAGAATTACCGGACGATTTGCAGCAATTAAAGTTCCCCGCACCAGCGGATCCGTTTACCGGCCAAGCCTTCGAATATCGCAAGAACGGCAAAGATGCCTGGCTCTCGTATCCACCAGTTGCTGGCGACCCAAACCCTACCCGAAGTTACAACCTGACTCGGCAACGATAGTCGTAGAAACAGATGCAATCATGCCAAAACTGGTAAGAATGCCAGTTGGCTAAATGAATCTGAAGCAAGCGTGCCAAGTGGTGTCTGGGTAGTACTTGATCGATTCGAGCGAATTGGACGGCCGTTTCGACTTTACATAGAGCCAATCCTTCGTATCCGCCGAGACACCGAATGGCCTGAGCCATCGTGCGACAAAATGCGCGCGTTTGGTGATTCCCATGGATGGCAAAGCCGAACTACGGATGAAACGCCGGCAGACACTTTCTTGACTTACGGCCCGTGTCCAACCGCAATTATCTAACGTCCGAGATCTTACTTTGACGGTATTCATTTCGAAACTGCATGCAACGAACGTTTTCATCCGCAGTTCGGCTTTGCTATCCGTGGGAAATCCACCAGTCATTCGTGTGTTCGTCTTTGGTTCACACGCGATTAAGAAGCGATGGGTGAAAAATGGAAATTGAAAAATGCAAGATGCTGACAGCCATTACCAGAGCCAACGAAACTCATTTCGGATTTTTCGACCTTCGAAATCCGGAACTTATTTCGGGTCAAATCCAAAGGCAAGCTAAGAAGATCGCTCCTTCGCTCGGTCGATCCAGGCCTTGGTCTCAAGAATTAGGTCGGCAGGTGTTTTCTTGGCAGGCGGTACGTCCGGGACCTGTGCTTTCAGTTCCGCAAGACGACGATCGAACGATTCCTCATCTTCAAACTGCTGAGAAAAAAACTCGCCTGAGAAAAATCCGTAGAGCATGAGTTCCGACGGGATGGCACGATAGAACGGTTTGTCCGGTTGGCAATATTTATATCGAGTATTGCAATACCCTTTGATATAGCCCACCAAGTATCCAACAATGAAACCAATATCGTCTTCAGAAATCTCGTCCCAAGTCACGATCACGCTTGTCGATTTTTCGACATCGGCTTCTCGCTCGATAATTCGGCGAAAGCCGAAGTCGACATGTCCACGAACATCGAACAATTCCCAAATCAAGTGATAGACCGTCTCGTCAATCCGAACTTGGAGTAAAAAGGGGAAGCGGAAAGACTGCTTGAAGTTATCAATCTTCTTCGAACAGGGACCATACCCCGCTTCGAATCCAAACAAAATCGCACCAAGCGATGGGAAGTCTTTGCCCGGCCGATACAAGACTATCGCGGCGGACAATGGCAATTGAAGCGGAAAACTACGCTTTGATAATTCGAACCATATCAAATCCGAAAGTCGCCATTCCTGCAGCGAGATTCGTTGCGGCGTTTTTTCTATTTTAAGACGATCGGGCGTGTCCATTTCTCCCTCGTTGGCAACCTCACTCCTTTAGACCCAACCCAACTTTCGCACGAATTCGGCTTCGACAAGGGCTAATGGTACTGGCGGGGTTGTCGTGTAAGTCCGGCCATCTTTCGGGCCGTTCCAAAAACGGGTCCATACCAGGAAACGGAGCTATTATAGCTGCATCTCCGTCTGAACGAACCGGGAATTACTTTCACCTGCCAGCTTTATCCCTGGTCCCGATAAAGATACGCTTCAATGTCGGACTGGGTTACCTATGACACTGAAATTGTAAGGTCGAACCATGCAAACTCGCTCGTATCAGCACGTTTTCTTTCTCACCATCTTGACCGTCGCAAATTTATGCTGGCTATTCGCGGTTGCGGTACCGAACTCCAACGCTCAAACGGACCGCCCGGCACCCGAGTCGCTCAAGATTCTGACCCATAATGTATGGTACGGATTCACGAAAAAAGCCGAACCACGTCACGCGGATTGGCTCGCTTGGATGAAAGAGCAATCGGCGGATATCGCCGTGCTGCAGGAACTCAACGAATACACTCCAGCTCGATTAGCGCAAGAGGCGGCGTCATGGGGACATGCCCATAGTGAACTTTTGAAAGAAGATGGCTTCGCAACCGGGATCACGTCACGTTACCCGCTTACCGATGTGAAACGACTGCGAGACGGATTCCATCACGGATTGCTGCGCTGTCGAGTCCAAGGAATTTGGATGTACGTCATTCATTTCCACCCATCGAATTTCGCGCGGAGGATCGAAGAAGCGGCTCTATTGGCCGACGATGTGAAGTCCTTGCCAGAAGCCCAGCCCCGCGTTGTGTTGGCCGGCGACTTCAACGGTTTTTCTCCGCTGGATAAATCCCACTACGATCATGATAAAAAACTCGTGCCGTTTTTTCAGATGCTGGATCAACGCGATCCGAACGCGCGGAATTTGAACGAGGGACAAATGGACTACGGCGGGATCGACGCGATTCTTGGGCAAGGCTACATCGACACCATGGCCCATTTTCGTTCGCCCGACGCGCCGTTTGTTGGCACCTTTCCCACGCCCTTGGTAAGCGACGAAGATCATGGCACGGATCGGAGGTTGGACTACATCTTCATTAGCCCCAACTTACTGCCCAACTTGCAAACGGCCACCATCCTCCGGGATGCACGAACCGAACAACTCTCCGACCACGTGCCCGTGACAGCTACGTTGGAATTCGGCCTGAAGCGAATCGAGATCGACCAAGCTCGAAACAAATTCAGGTTTTCAGGTACCGATGAAACGTTCACGCCGTGGGGATTCAACTACGATCAT
Source organism: Pirellulaceae bacterium (assembly GCA_041741535.1). Lineage (GTDB taxonomy): Bacteria > Planctomycetota > Planctomycetia > Pirellulales > Pirellulaceae > M30B19. Next base: position 33,731 of record JBGSJV010000191.1, on the reverse strand, counting down.
GACCGCGATGGACGTCTGATCGAAGATTATTGGCATGATGAATGGGTGACCGTGGAAGAAGACTTTCGCGAAATGAAAGCGTTGGGAGCGAATGTGGTTCGAGTCCATCTGCAGTTTGGCAAGTTCATGGACAGCGAAGATCGTCCGCGTGCCGAGTCTTTAGATCAACTATCGAAACTAGTTCGCTTGGCGGAATCGACGCGATTGTATCTCGACATTACGGGCCTGGGCTGTTACCACAAACAAGACGTGCCAGACTGGTACGACAAGTTGTCCCAAACGGCACGTTGGCAGGCTCAGGCGGTCTTTTGGCGAGCGGTCGCCAAGACCTGCGCGAATAGCCCCGCGATTTTTTGCTACGACTTGATGAACGAACCCGTAGTGCCCGGCGGGACCGGTCGGCGCGAGGACTGGTTAGGTCCTGCGTTTGGCGACAAACACTTTGTCCAGTTCATCGCCTTAGAAAACGCTGGACGCGCGCGACACGAAATCGCTGCCGAATGGATTGGTAACTTGGTCGATGCGATTCGCGAAGAAGACCGGCAGAGCTTGATTACGGTGGGCTTGGTTCCGTGGAGCTTGGACCGGCCGGGACTCACCTCGGGTTTTCCTCCGGACAAAACATCAGAAAGATTGGATTTTGTCTCGGTTCACTTGTACCCAGAACAAGACAATCTGGACGAGGCACTCGAGACCTTGGCGGGCTTTGCGGCCGTGGGCAAACCTGTGGTGATTGAAGAAATGTTCAATCTGAAATGCGATGGACCGACCTTGGCTGCCTTTATTGATCGATCCACGACACATGCCTCAGGTTGGATTGGGTTTTATTGGGGACAAACTCTGGAGGAATACGAGCCACCGCGTACGATCCCTGACGCCATGACGCGAACATGGTTAAATTTGTTTCAAAACCACAGTCCAAGATGAGAGTCTTCCAACTACCGACAATCCGAACACTTGTCCGTGAAAATCCGTGTCCCTCCGTGGCTTACAACCGGACCACTGCTCCCTAACTCGCCGCGGGCGTTTCTTCTGTCCAATCAACTTTGGCGTAAACTTCCGACAGTGGCAATTGGCAACCAATCGCCGACAAAGCCAGGGCCTCGTCCAATTTCGTCGAGGCATTCAACAACCAAGCATCCTCGCGAGAATCAGGTGTAGGCTGTCGCATAAAAACTTCGACCGAGACCCGATCTTCGGACACCAAAATGTAGTGTCGCAGCGATGGGAGCGAGCGATAATGCTCGAACTTCTTGCCCCGGTCGTAAGATTCCGTGGACTCGGACAGGACGTCGACGATCACGATCGGATTGTGCAATACGTCCCCCCGATCGTAGCCAAACTCCGGTTTGCCGCAGGCGACGGTCAGGTCGGGATAAGTGATCAGCCCCGTGGCCCGGACCTCCAGTTTGAGGTCATTTGGGTAGACCACACACGACCGCTCCTTGAGTTGATTGTTGAGGCTTGTCACACAATTAGCGACAATCAAGTTATGTTTCGCCGAGGCCCCGGCCATGGCAAACGTTTCACCGCGAAAATACTCGCTCTTGAATTCCTCGCGCCGTTCTCGCGTTAGGTACTGTTCTGCAGTCCAAGAAGTCTTCGGGACACTGGCCATGAATCAACTCCGCTCCTCGTGACCTGCATGTGCGACCAAGTTCACATTTGGTCTTTGCGGGGATAGTATAGCGTTTGCGATCCGCTTGGGGACCGCATTTTGACTGCTGGACTTGCTGGGAATACCGAATTTTCCGTAGAATCATCGTTTCCCGCGTGGCATTGTTGAATTGGCGGGAATCCAGACTTGGTCTAGAAACGAATTACAGAGCATGAATCAAAAGAAAACGGCAATTTCGCCGACTCGGCAGGAAAATTACCCCGAATGGTACCAACAAGTTATCCGCGGCGCCGATTTGGCCGAGAACTCGCCGGTACGCGGTTGCATGGTAATCAAGCCCTGGGGATACGGGATTTGGGAAAACATGCAGCATTATTTGGACGGCATGTTCAAAGCAACGGGTCATGAGAATGCCTATTTCCCGCTGCTGATCCCGATGAGCTTCTTGGAGAAGGAAGCCAAGCATGTCGAGGGCTTCGCCAAAGAATGCGCCGTGGTGACCCATCATCGATTGGAACCCAACGGCGAAGGGGGCCTGCGCCCGGCGGGGCCGCTGGAAGAGCCGTTGATCATCCGCCCGACCAGTGAAACGGTGATTGGCGCGATGTTTTCGAAGTGGGTCCAGTCGTACCGCGACCTGCCGATCAAGATCAATCAATGGGCCAATGTCATGCGGTGGGAGATGAGAACACGGATGTTCTTGCGGACCTCCGAGTTCCTGTGGCAAGAGGGCCATACGGTTCATGCCACCGACACCGAAGCTTGGGAAGAGACGCGGCAGATGTTGGATGTTTATGCCGACTTCGCGGAGAACTACATGGCCGTGCCGGTGATCAAAGGTGAAAAGACCGAGACAGAACGATTCCCCGGTGCGGTTTCGACATTGACGATCGAAGCCATGATGCAAGACCGCAAGGCTCTGCAAGCGGGAACTTCGCACTTCTTGGGTCAGACTTTCTCGCGGGCTCAAGAAATCAAGTTCCAATCCGAGACCGGTGACGAACAATATGCCTGGACCACCTCGTGGGGCGTGTCCACTCGTTTGATCGGCGCCCTGATCATGACCCATTCGGACGACGACGGGTTGGTCCTGCCTCCGCGACTGGCGCCGAAGCACATCGTGATTTCGCCAATTTATCGGGACGACGCTCAGAAGGCTCAAGTGATGGAATATTGCCAGAACTTGCAGCGTGAATTGACTTCGATCTGTTACGATGGCCGAGCCCTCCGCGTTCAACTTGACGATCGCGATGTCCGCGGTGGTGAGAAGAAATGGCAACATGTACGAAAAGGCATTCCGATTCGATTGGAAATCGGCGCGCGTGATATTGCTCAGGACAGCGTCTTTATGGCGCGGCGTGACCAAGGCAATAGTTCGGCAATCACACGAGCGGAACTGGTTGCCAACGTGGTAAAGCTCCTGGACGAAATTCAGGCGAACCTCTTCCAACGAGCGGTGAAAATGCGAGAAGAAAATTCGCATCGCATCGACTCGTTGGCTGATTTCCGGGACTTCTTTGGCAAGGGCGATAACGAAGAGTCGTCGGAACAGGGCGGGTTTGTTTACGCGCATTGGTCCGAATCGGATGCAATGCATGAGGTGCTAAAAGAGCTGAAGGTCACGCCACGGTGCATTCCTTTGAATGCCGAAGAAGAGCCGGGCAAGTGTATTTTCACGGGACAACCGAGCACCAAGCGATTGGTGTTTGCCAAGTCGTATTAGTTGGTTTCGCCGGCAGCCGAAACACGGAGCTACATTCGCCAGAATGTGGCCATGAAAGGGCGACGGCCCGTGCTCTGGCGCGTTTTGCTACGACGACCAGAATGTGGCCTCGGGCCGTTGTAGCATGCCGCGATAACCAGCGTCGGTACGATTAACATTACGGAAGGTGACAAGAGATGGCGAACTCGATTGTGATTTTTGGAGCGTCGGGGGACCTAACCAGCCGCAAGTTGATACCGGCTCTGTATTCGCTGTTCTGTAAAAAATACTTACCCGCTGATTCCGTGATTGTTGGCGTGTCACGTTCGCCGTTCACGCATCAGGAATGGCGAGATGCACTGCGCGAGACGACAAAGCAGTTTTCGCGGCGATACACGGACGAGAAATGGGACGAGTTTTCCAAGCGAGTCTTCTATTTCGCGGGCGACGTGGGCAAGCCCGAAGATTTTGTAAAGCTTCGGCAACAACTGCAAGTCATCGAAGCCAACGAAAACGCCAATCGCGTTTATTATTTGTCGGTAAGCCCCAAACTATATGCTTCGACCATCGCCAGCATGGGGCAGGCACATGCGGTTCCAATCGATGGCATCAATGAACCCCCATTAAAGGGCAACAAAAAACGCCGCGTGGTTATCGAAAAGCCGTTTGGTACGAACTTGGAGACCGCGAAGCAGCTCAATCGCCAGACTCACGATGTCTTGGACGAAAGCCAAGTTTATCGCATCGATCATTATTTGGGCAAAGAGACCGTGCAGAACCTCATGGTCCTGCGGTTTGCCAATAGCATTTTCGAGCCGATTTGGAATCGCAACTATATCGAAAACGTACAGATCTCCGTGGCGGAAGAAGTCCAAGTGGGACGACGGGGAGACTATTACGATACCTCGGGTGTGTTGCGGGACATGTTCCAGAACCACTTGTTACAGTTGCTGGCGATTACGGCGATGGAAGCCCCGGCCCAGTTCAACGCGGGGTTGGTTCGCGATGAGAAAGTCAAAGTGCTGCGGACCGTACAACCCATGAGTGGAAAAGAGATCAATCGCAACACGCTTCGCGCTCGGTACACCGGCTATTTGGACGAGCCAGGAGTTCCGGCCGACAGCTCGACGGCGACATTTGCTGCTTTGCGACTGCAACTCGATTCTTGGCGGTGGAGCGGTGTGCCGTTTTATCTTCGCAGTGGCAAGGCCATGAACTGCCGCACCACCGAGATTGTAATCCAGTTCCGGCAGCCCCCGACTTTGTTGTTTGCATCACCGAACGCTCTTCCCCCTCAAGCCAACCGACTGATCATCCAAATTCAACCGGCGGAAGGAATTCAGTTGCAATTCCAAACCAAAGTGCCGGACGCAGGGATGAAGATTCGGTTGACGGATTTGGATTTTCGCTTCCAAAAGGAATTTACCGGGGAAATGCCCGACGCGTACCAACGATTATTACTGGACGCGATGAACGGCGACGCTAGTTTATTCATCCGCGGCGATGAAGTAGAATTGGCGTGGGGAATTATCGATCCGATCCTGGAGCAATGGTCCAGTGGTTCGGGTCCGCCACTTTTCGAATACGAGCCGGGGAATTGGGGACCGACAGAATCCAACGAATGGATTCGCGGTTTCGGCCACTCATGGTTCGATGTTTGTCCCTTGTTGGCGTAATTGAAAGTCAACTGCGGAGTTAGAGCGTGAACTTCATGCGATGGGCAGTTCTGTTGCCTTTTATCCCGTTTTTGTCCGCATGTCAGTCCGAAAAGCCATCCGTATCGGCCGACGGTAAGGAACGACCGCCTTTCGTATTGTCAGAGCCTATCCCCCTGCCAGGAAATCATCACGAGATTCCGATCACGATTGATCCAAATCGAAAGTCGGCCGATGGCCAGAGCCAGGATTCCAAAGCCGACAACGATAGCAAAGCAGTTGACGGAGATTCGAATAGCAAAACGGACGACAAACCAAAAACGATGTTTGACCCAGAAAATTTGCGCGTCAAACCGGGCCACTGGATTGCCGTGCAAAGCGAAGGTGAATCGACTCAAGAAGATTTTTCTGGGCAGCTGCAGTACTCCATTCGGCGGGGAGATTTTGATCCAAGATTGATTCCTGGGACCCGATATTTTCAACGCAGCCATCGCCCGGCAAACTTGGCGAAGGAGCAAAAGAAGCGATTTGAAACACCTTTATTTGTCGTGCGTTCGTCTCCAATGAACATCCTGCCTGAGTTGTTGACAAGAAGTGGCGGTGTCGTTGCGAATCGGTCCGAGCGATTTCTCGGGCTGGAAAACCACCAGTACCACTGTGTCGTACTCTCGGATCGCCCAGACACCTACAATTTTTTGTCCGTATTGCCGTCCATTCGTAACTTGAAGTTGAACCAACTGTTGGGAGAGGGGCAAGACTTTTCCGACGACGATCCGGGAATGACGGTACAAGATTACTCGAATTCAGGATCGACGTTTCATATCGATTCGTTGTATTACAAACTGACGCTTTCGCGTTGGGAATCCGAAGTCGAGTTACCGTCAAACGCTCAACAATGGACGTCGATCGCATACTTGCTCTGGAGCGACTTCGCCCCAGATCGATTGTCGCCCGATCAACAAGTCGCACTCGTCGATTGGCTGCATTTTGGTGGCCAGTTGATTGTAAGCGGAGATGGATTGGACGCACTCAACAGTGGATTCTTGAAGGAATATCTGCCGGTTCGGCCGGTTAGTTCAAAAAACGAGTCCTGCAATGCCCTGTTGCCGATGATGGAAAAGTGGGGGTTACACCGCGATGCCAATGGCCAATTGATTCTACCGGCTTTTGCGGACACCGACACGTTCGTACGAAGTATGTGGGAGTTGGAACCCACGTCCAGCGAAATCCCCGGCACGAACGGGCTGGTCGTCGAACGTCAGATTGGCAAAGGGAGAATTGTTGCCACGGCATTTCCGCTGAACATGACGCGATTGCGCGGATGGACCAGCCTGGACCACTGGTTCAATAGTTGTTTGTTGCGTCGCCCTGGGCGAATCCATCGGAGCGAAGATGAAATCATCAATATCCAACAACCTTGGCAGCTGCCAGGGATCGGACCGCAGGTCGAAAACCAAAATGATCGGTCATCATCAACGTTGACTGGATTCAACTGGGTGGGAGGTGGTTTGAAGGCCCACTTACCGAGCGTCTTTACAACACTCAACTTTGCCTCCCGCGATTGGCGGGTCTATGAACCAAGTTCAACCTCCGGGACCGGGGCAGTCGTACCAGGTAGTCAGGCCTATTTGCCCGCGTTTGATGTCGAGAGCAGGCGGTTTGCCTTGGGCTCGACCGAACGCTCGCAAGGTGAATGGGATGACTACAGCGAGATCTCAAGGGCTGCTCGTTCGTGTTTGAAGGAACAAGCGGGGATCACTCCACCAAGTCGAGAATGGGTACTGCAGGCCTTGTTGATTTACTTGGCAGTGTTGGTGCCGATCAACTACGTGATTTTTCGCCTCGCCCGACGTTTGGAATTGGCCTGGTTTTCCATTCCACTGATCGCGATTGTCGGCGCGGTGATGGTGGTTCGCGCCGCCTCATTGGATATTGGGTTTAGCAACAAGAACCTCCAAGTGAACTTGATCGAAGTACCGACCAATTACGGTCGCGGACATTTGACCGGGTATGGTTCGCTTTATAGTTCGCTGACCTCGCAGTTTCGGTTTGAATCGGAAAATCCCACGACTCTCGCCCTGCCCTTCCCTTCCGCGAACCAATTGACGGAAGTTTCCGAGACGCCCGCGGAATTTCGCTTGGAGTTTGGACGTCCCGTCAGATTCGGCCCGCAACAGGTTCTCTCGAACACAATGGAGATGTACCAATTCCAGCAAATGATTGACCTTGGCGGCGTCTTTGGTTTTCACACGGCAACGGATTCTAGTTCGGCCGATCAAGTGGATAATCAGACCAATTTGAACTTGTTCGATGTTGGGCTCTTCAAACTGGAGGCCGATGGCCAGACTCTGAGGTTTGCCCGTCTCGCCAAGTTGCCGGCCGGAACAGCCGAGTCGATCTCGTGGCAAGTCTTAGATCAGTCCGAGCAATTGCCAACGGCTTGGCAAGGTACTTGCTTGGAGGACCGAACGTTCAAGGCCGCGGAAGTTATCGCTCTGTTTGCGGGCCAACAACGCGAACCTTATTCGTTAACGTGGCCTGATGCGGTGAATTTCCTGCGCGAGCAAAAGTCGCCGGTCGCGGACGCACTTCAGGAAGTCGCTCAGCGTCGAAGTTTAGCTGCGGATATCAAACTGACTCCGGCTCTATTGGATTCCGCCCTGCAAGAAATCGCGCCACCGGGCTTGAGCCTGGGAAGTTTGTTTCGTGCGGCCACTCGTTATCCACTTGGTCCCGGAGAAGTACGAATGGTGGGTTGGACCAGCGAAGCGGTGGATCAATGGGACGTACTTCCCGCCGCATCGCAGTCGGAGCAGCGAAGTTTGGTGATCGCCCATTTAGCACAACCCATGTTGCCCGCAGTTGGTTTCGACACCAACCTCGCCTACCCACCACGGAATAGCAAACCTGAAGACAACGTCGATTCGGAAGACTCGAGCACAAAGTTGGACGAACAGCCCGTGGGCGGTTAACCAACATTCGCATGATCCGTGGGAATCGGCCGATCGTCGCTCACTTATCAACCAGACAAGTAGACTTTGCCTATGATTGAAATCAAGAACTTCGGCAAATCGTATGGCGACTTCGTAGCCGTCAAAGACCTGAACTTGACCATCGGTCAGGGCGAGATGTTTGGCTTTATCGGGCCCAACGGCGCCGGCAAGAGCACCACGATTCGATTTCTGGCGACACTGCTCAAACCTTCGCATGGCGGTGGGTCAGTTAATGGCTTCGATATCATCAAAGACCCCATGTCCGTCCGGCGCAACATTGGTTACATGCCGGACAACTTCGGCGTATACGACGGCATGAAGGTCTGGGAGTTCCTGGACTTCTTTGCGGTCGCGTACAAAATCCCGTTGTCGCAACGCAAGAAGGTGATTTCGGATGTGCTCGAGTTATTGGACCTCACCTACAAACGCGATGACTTCGTCAACGGGCTCTCACGTGGCATGAAACAGCGGCTTTGTTTGGCCAAGACCTTGGTCCATGATCCGCCAGTTTTGATCTTGGACGAACCCTCGAGCGGCCTGGACCCACGCGCTCGGATCGAAGTCAAAGCGCTGCTCAAGGAACTGCGGTCGATGGGCAAGACGATTTTGATCTCCAGCCACATTCTGACGGAGTTGGCCGATTGCTGTACCTCCATTGGCATTATCGAACGCGGCGTGATGTTGGCCCACGGGTCAATCGCCAGCGTCTACCGGCAAATCCGCACCCATCGCACCATCGAAATTCGCTTTACGAACGAGATGGACAGTGGGCTATCGGTGATTCGCAGCTACCCCGAGCTACTGAACATTTCTATCAATCAGTCCAGTCGCAGTGTCACGGTGGAATTGGACATGCAAGATGACCAAGTCGCTCAGATGCTCAACCGCCTGATCAATCAAGGCGTTGGCATGTGCGCGTTCTCTGAGAAAGAACCCACCTTGGAAGATGTTTTCATGAGCATCACCAAAGGAATCGTAAACTAGGCGAAGTTAGAAGTCGACGAAAACCTGCACCAAAGTAACTCAGAAACCGTATTCCGTCTCTCCGTACCATCATTCCGAGTGCGGGAGTCTTTATCTATCTCACGTAAATCCGTGAAAAACCTATCGAATCACAGCCCCGCTGCATCGCCCCACTGGCCGCTGAAAACGGTTTCCGATAATGGTTTACGCGTGCGTGGTGTGAGTTCTCGGTCGTGCATGTTTTCAGGAACGTCGTTCGCTGCTGCTGCATAACCGATCGCCAAGGCAATCATGGGGACCGCTCCGGCGGGAAGGCCAAACTCCGACTTCACTCGGTCCGGCAGGATCCCCGCCATCGGATGAACGGCTAAACCTCTAGCAGTCGCTTCCGTCGATAAATTACCAACGGCCAAACCCAAGTCATGCGCCGCGCAACGATTGGGACTTCCATTGCGGGAAAAGTTCTCCACGTAACATCCCAGAACCAATACGGGCGCTGCTTTGGCCCAAGCTTGATTCGGTTCCACCAAGCAGGAAAACACTCGGTCGTATTGAACCGGGTCGGACTTCGTCGCCAAAATAAACCGCCATGGCTGCTCATTATACGAAGAAGCCGCCCAACGTGCCGCTTCGAATAAGGATCGGATGTCCGCATCAGCCACCGGCCGATCCGCGTAAACATACGGACTCCAACGCTGAGAAATCACGTCCAAAATCGGATGATCCGGGCTGGCAAACTTAGGATGTTGAGATGGATTCATATCTTGTTCTCGAATACTTGGTCACTTGGAATCAGTCGTTATTGGCAAATCTCGGGAAGGTTTGATTTGCCCGCGAATCAGTTTCGTACCCGCGCCGGTAAGCCGCAAGTACCAGTCGGTCGGGCGTCCTTCCAAGGTCTGAAATTGGCTTTGAGTTGGCGGGGTGTTGCTGACTTTGAAAATGGCCGTTGCTTCATCCACTTCGTCAAACATGGCCACATAGACCATCTCAACTCCGACATCCGAAGCGGCCAGGAACTGCTCCCAATAAAACTCCCCACCACGGCGCGGGATCGTCGCCCGGGATCCTGCGGGACCTTTCAAATTTGTCCAACCAAACCCAGGATAAACCACCGGCAGCAGTTTCGCCCCGTGCTGCTCCGCCTCGGCCTTATCACCAGCCCAAGTTCCGGTTGCCGCGACTTTCTTATCACCAACCAATTGGTAGTTCCCGACATTCCACGGACTGATCACATCAAAACGGCGAAATGCCCGCGACCACTCGGCGTCTCGACTTTGCCGCCAGTCCCATTGGCATCCGCCAATCAATGTCGCTGAATATGGCGAGTCTTGCTGGAAGAAGTCAATGACCTGGTGCGCCAGTTTGGCATCAAATCGATCGTCGAAGAATCCCCAGACAAACACGACGGGTTTCCCATGATGATGCAGGTAAGAACCATCTTGCATCAACTTCTCTTGGTCCACCAAACGCCGCCAGTCCTCGGCCAACGCTTCCATCAAACGCTCCGGCGGGATGCCACTCAGATCGTACCCAATGGCGTACACGCGACCGGTTTCTTGAGCCGATTTCCTCACATGGCCCAAAACGGTGTCAAACGAAGGCTTGTTGAGATTGACCAAAAATCGCTGGACAAACACCCCATCGATTCCATGATCTCGCATCCAGGCGAAATGTTGCTGAACCGTCTCTTGATCCGCGGAACTAAACAAGTGAGCCGATTCACCGTGCGGTCCCGTAAAACCAGGCACCGCGTAACGCTTGGCGTCCGGCAATTCTGATGTGTCGGGCCACATCTCCACAGTCAATGAATCGGGAGTTAGCTGATTCTTTCGCCGACTCCAATGCAACCACCCTTCGTCGGTCCCATCACCGGGACAACGAAACCAGCCCTGGTATCCGCAAAGCACCTTGTGATGCAACGTCGACGCGTCGACGACCGAACCATCTTGAGCAGACACCCATTGAGATGTCCCGCTGCCTGGAACGAAGACGGCACCGAAACCAACTCCGCAAAAAAACAGAAGCAACTTTAGGTAGACAGGTTGGGATATCATGGGACCAGGATCAACTCACTTCCAAGAAAAAAATTCGTCGTTCGACGAACTTGCGTATTTCCACACTATTTCCTTCGCAGAAGGGCAATGATACGCAATTCTCGATACGACTCCAAGGCAAAACAGTTGGCATGAGGACCTCTTTGTTAGTTCTGAGCTGATTTGAGCCACGCGGTGAGTGTTTTGGTAGCAACCCCGCGGACCAGTAGGCATTGACCTAAACGGGGCCTTACCCCTTGTGGCAGGCAAAATCTCGGACAAAAAGACACGTCCAGAGAGGTTTAGACCACTTTTAGGTTTGGACAACGCCGAGCCAACCAATCCTAGGGATCGATTTGCCATGTTTTTTGACCTGTCACAAACGTGGATCAACCGCGTATTGCGGGTGAAGGGCTGAACGGATCAGCCTCGTGAGCAATTCCAGTTCCCTCAGAAGGAATACCAAGATGAAATCGATCTTTGTCAGCAGCCTTGTTTTCTTTAGTCTGATCGCCAGCCTCCTCGGCTCGGCTCACGCCCAGTTCGGTTACGAATATGCACCCGGATTTGGCGGAGGCCCCGGTGGTAACTTCGACCAATTTTATCAACAAATGACCCAGCAACACGCTTTGCAAACCCAGCAATGGGAGCAGTACCAACAACAGCTCATGCAACAACATCAACAGCAAACTCAACAATTCGAACAATACGAACGACAAAATCAGGCTCAGATCATTCAAGGCTATCGTCAACGAACCGGTGACAACCAATCGCCGGATCACGTGGCTCTAGAGCGAGCCATGCAGCAATACTACGCCGCAAACCCTCAGGCTTGGCAACAAAAGATGGCCGACGATGCCAATATCGCTCAAGGCTACCAACGAATCGCCCAGCAACGCGCCCAAGACAACCAGACGCACTTCAACAACATGAATGCCATCCACAACGACAAAGTAAATTTCATCAACAACCTGAACACCCAGAGTTTTAACAATCGGATGCACAGCATGGATGTCCAAACCCACAACTTCACCAACATGATTCACGAGCGATCGGACTATATCAACCCAGCCACCGGCCAGGTTAGTAACTTGTCCTACCATCCGAACCAAATCCAAACCCACCAGGGCCACCAGTTCTTCACCGACCACACTGGCCAGCAGTTCCAGGTCCAACCGAACGGTTGGGGACAACGCCTAAACGACTGGAACTGGTAGCCTTGATCAGCAGGTACCGTGGAAGCAAACCTGTCTCGTTTCGCTGCAATTGAAGTCCTCCACGTCATGAACTTCGAAAATAACCTAGGTGGCTTGGCCACCTAGGTTTCGTTGCATATCCAACGTCTACGGGAAGGGCACGCTCCCCGATTCACCGCATTGACCTTACCCCCGAACGTCCCGAGATATTTGTGTACGAAGCGAAGCAGGTCACCATGAGCGAACTCATTGAACTGCGCCGCGAGCTATTGAAACTGCGTTCGCAAGAACGAGAATTACAAGCCCAGCGGCAAAAACGTCGAGCGGATCTCAGTTGGTTGATGGCCGAAATGGATTGGCAATAATCCAATCCAATTTAATCTAAGTCGAGGTTCCGCTCAGATAGTCTCGCAACGCCATTTCCAGATCAATCTTATTCGATTGGGCATACGAAATCAGATTGAACAAGAGCCGAGCCATCTGCGTGGCGTTGGGTTCAAGGACTTGGGTCTGTTGTTGCAGCTCCTCCAAAGTCGGCGCAGGTTGTTGTTTGGCAATCGCAGCGGCTCGCATGATCGTTGGAAGACCACTTGGGATGCTTTTCTTCCGCTGCGGTTCTTGAGCCTTGATCGCTTGCCAATTCGTGACGACTTCGTCCGCATTGGCCACCTGTGTTTCGCCAAACACGTGCGGATGCCTACGAATTAGTTTGCTAACGATACTGCCTTCGATATCCTCGTAGCGAAACCGACCGGCTTCTTCGGCAATGACCGCGTGAAACGCCACTTGCAACAGAACATCACCCAATTCATCGGCCATCCACGCTGGATCGCCCGACTCGATCGCTTCAACTGCCTCCGCCGCTTCTTCCAACATATAAGGCCGGAGACTTTCGTGGGATTGCTCACGATCCCACGGGCACCCATCTGGAGCCCTGAGGGTTCGCATGATATTTAACAATTCTTGCATAAAAAATCGCCGAATCCCGCAAAAATGTGCAAATCAATATCCTTGTAACATCCCGTTAAGCCACGAAACCCAATTGCGGAATGTGAAGGTATGGTAAGATATCCAGGTCGGTGGCGACAACCCTAGAGGAAGAATCGCAAACGGGCGATGATTCGAACCAGAGTTGGCCCCGCGACTTGAACGAACGAAGTGAAAACCGCAACTTGGAGAAACCATGCAAATCCAGATTCACAAAGGCAAGCAGGTCGAAGTTGGAGAAGATTTCCACGAATTTGTTTCTGCCGAAATCGAAACCAAACTCAAACGATTCGAGGAACGGATCACGCGAATTGACGCTCACTTTGCCGACGAGAACGGCAGCGGCAAATCCAGCGACAACGACAAACGTTGCGTCTTGGAGACACACGTGAACGGGATTCAACCGATCTCTGTTACGGCCCATGCCGCTTCGGTCCGCTTCGCTCTCGAAGGCGCGATCGATAAGATGAAGACAACACTTGGCCGAACACTCGACAAGCTATCCCATACCAAGGGACGAACCGCATTGGGCGACATTCCTGAAGCGGAGGTCTAAATCGCTACCATCCGCGTCTCAAACTAAATCAAAAGCCCGTTCGGAATTGTGGACATGCAGTTCTGAACGGTTTTTTTTGTAGCTTCTAAATTGGCAACCATGGCATGGAGATGGCACCGCAAGAGAGTGGGATGACGCAGAAAGCTGACCGCCGGTCGAAACATTAAACGACATCGGTTTTGCCTACGGATGGCAATGCCGATCTGCGGATGAAGATGGACGAGGAACAACATTGGACGCGAATATTCGGTCCCGTGATCGATGCAGACGACCTAAAACCGATCACGCGTCTGTTCTCTCAACCGTACTCAAGGGCTTTGACATCCGCAGTCCGGCTAGGTCATCTGTAAGCAGTAACGAACCATCTGCCACTCGGTCGAAACATTAAACGACATCGGTTTTGCCTACGGATGGCAATGCCGATCTGCGGATGAAGATGGACGAGGAACAACATTGGACACAAATATTCGGTCCCTTGATCGATGCAGACGGCCTAAAACCGATCACACGTCTGTTCTCTCGGCCGTACTGACGGGTTTTGACATCCGCAGTCCGGCTATGCCATCCGCAGGCATTACCGACCCATCTGCTATTCGTAGACCGTAACGATTCCTACCCCTCAACGACCCGGAGCAACGCTTCACGAAACTTGGCAGGGCTAACATTTGGATTGAGTTTTTTCGCTTGGGCGATCAGTGGCCCCAGGGCTTGCTTTTTGCCTTGACGATAATCGTCGATCGCCGCCGCATGTTGAGCCACGATGTCCGCAACCAACTGGTCGACCTCATCGGAAGAAATCGACGCAATTCCTAATCGCTGCTTGGCTTCCCCTAAAGATAACGGTTGCTCCAACCATAACGCAAAGATCTCGCGGGCTCGAGCATGATCGATTTCGTTGACGGCCACCGCGGCCACCAATTCGCCCATCTGTTGAGCCGAGATCGGAAATTGGGTGATTGCGCGCTGCTGTTCGTTCAACAGCCGCATGATTTCCTGAGTGATCCAGTTGGCGGAACGCTTGCCGTCTTGACTGATCCGAGCCACGATCTCGAAATACTCGGCCATGTCGCGGCCCTGTTCGACGATCACCGATGCATCATAGTCGCTCAGTTTCCAAACGCTAATCAAGTCGGATTTCCACTGCTGCGGCAGACGCGGCAGCTTTCTGCGACGCTCGGCAATTTGTTCGACCGAAAGGACAACCGGAGGCAGGTCGGGACAGGGAAAGTAGCGATAGTCGGCGGCTTCTTCTTTTTCGCGTTGGACCGTGGTGATCTCTCGATCCGCATCCCACCCGCGAGTCTGTTTCGGTCTTTGTCCCATTCGTTCGCCAGTTGCCCGCCAATGCTGCAGCTGCCGATCTCGTTCGAATTCGATGGCCCGTTCCACATTGCGAAAACTATTGAGGTTCTTGATTTCCACAATCGGCGTCGCGACGGTCTCGTTGTTGTTATCAATCCGCAAGTTGACGTTGGCGTCCACTCGCATCGATCCTTCTTGCATGTTGCAATCCGACACGCCAATGTACAACAGAATCGTACGCAGTTGCTGCAAGAAAGCCTTCGCCTCTTGCGCCGAACGCAGATCCGGTTCGGTCACGATTTCCAACAACGGAGTCCCGGTACGATTGAGATCGATCCACGTCCCGCCATCGACGCCTTCACCATGAAGACTCTTGCCGGCGTCCTCCTCCAAGTGCGCACGATTGATACGAACGCTGCAGATCGTCTCCGCGTTGGTCGGATCGCGAAATTCCAAATGGCCTTTACGAGTGATCGGCAGATCGTATTGACTGGTCTGATAACCCTTGGGCAAGTCCGGATAGAAGTAATGCTTGCGATCCCAGCGACAACCGGAAACCAACTCCATTTCAAGTGCCAGGCCAACGTCAATCGCCAAATCGATTGCCAGGGAATTGATCACCGGCAACGTCCCCGGCAGGCCTTGGCAAATGGGACAGGTCTGGGTGTTGGGTGGTTGGCCATAGCGAGTGGAACAGCCACAGAAAAGTTTGCTGCGAGTCGCCAATTGGACATGGATTTCCAGACCAATGATCGTTTGCACCGACAACGAGGATGGGGTCGTCGTACTCATGCCTCGGCTCCCGACTTCGCGGATTGGTTTCGTTCGTGCAAAGCGTTGGCAACGGAAAACAACCTGGACTCGCCACACGGCGGTGCATGAAATTGAACGGCGACGGGTAGACGGGATTCATCAGGCTGGAAGTTGGCAAGTTCAATCGGCACACTAATCGCTGGCAAGCCCGCCAAATTCGCACTGACGGTGAATTGGTCGGTCAGGTACATAGCAATGGGATCTTGGCGATGGGCTCCAATCGGAAACGCTGGAGCAGGTGTCGTGGGTCCCAACAACACATCCGCCTCCGCAAACGCGGCCGCAAAATCCTGACGAATCGCCTGGCGCATTCGCGTCGCTTGTTGGTAGTACTGTTCCGCATAACCATGACTCAATGCGTAGGTCCCCAACATGATTCGTCGCTTCACCTCGGCTCCAAACCCTTCGCCCCTAGACGCAGAAATCACTTGTTCTAAGGTCGCACTCTTTTCAGGTACTTGGGCGCGATGTCCAAAGTGCATGCCGTCGTAGCGTGACAAGTTACTGGCCGCTTCGCATGAAGCAATCAAATAATACGTCGCAATTGCTTGTGCTTGTTTTGGCAAAGAAACTTCGACCAACGTGGCACCAACCGACTTCAAGTACTCCTTGGTTTCTTCGAGGGCGCGGCGAACCGTGGGAGCCAAATCTTGCTCGAAGTGTTCGCGAATAATGCCAACTCGCAATTGTTTCAGCGACTTGTGACCAAGCGTGGCTTCCACTTGCTGAACCTTTTCGCGGGATAGCGAGGTCGCATCGAGGCGATCGGAACCTTGAATGACTTGGAACAGCAACTCCAAGTCTTCCGGTGTCGTGGCGATTGGACCGATTTGGTCCAAACTACTGGCGTAGGCGACCAAGCCAAAGCGACTGACGCGACCATAGGTCGGCTTCAGACCGTACACACCGCAGAACGCGGCCGGTTGCCGAATCGAACCGCCCGTGTCCGATCCCAATGCCAATGGCACGATACCCGAAGCCACCGCCGCCGCACTTCCACCACTTGATCCACCCGGACTGTAGCCTTCGGGCACTTCGTTTGGGCCACTTGCAAAGTGGGGATTCCGCGTCGGACCATAGATCGAGTATTCCGTCCCCGACCCCATCGCGTACTCGTCCATGTTCGTGCATCCAAGCAAGATCGCGTCCGCGTCAAGCAATCGCTGGCATACCGTGGCCGAATAGGTCGGTCGATAATTGGACAACATTTTCGAGGCACAACTACAGAGTTGCCCTGTAACACACAAATTGCTCTTCAGGCCAATCGGTACGCCAAACAACGGGCCCGTGGATTCACCAGCCGCACGTTTGTGATCCAGTTCGGCGGCTCGCGTCAGTGCGGCGTCACTCCATACTTCAACAAACGCATTCAAGGGAGGATTGCGCTGGGCCACTTCGGCCAAGTATCGCCGTGTCGTCTCCACCACCGACAAATCACCGGACCGAGTTCGGCGGGACAGTTCTAGCGCCGTCAAGTTCTCCTGTTGCGTCATGCCCTACTCCAACACTCGAGGAACTTGCAGATAAGGACTAGCCACTTGCGGAGCATTGGCCAACGCTTGTTCCAGAGTCGAACTCGTCTGCACCTCGTCGGCGCGCATCACGTTCGCTTGATCCATCGCGTGAGTTTGCGGTTCAAAGTCCGTCAAATCCAGACGAGTCAACGACCGAGCATACCCCAACACCTTGCTCAAATCGCCAACCAGGCTGGCCCGGTCTACCTCGGACAATTGCAAGTAGGCCAAGCGTTCCAAATGGCGAACGACATCCATCGTCACTTCGCCTGTCACGTCCTGTGGTTTCGCATCCATCGTCTTTGAATTTTCCTCACGACCGCTTGGGTTTCCGCAGCGAATGATCTTCCTTCCCCAGTGTAACGATCAGCGGGCAAATCGAGAACCGGAACGAGCAACTTGTCTGGGAAGCGAGCAAAAAAATAGGAGCACAAGTCTTCACCTGTACTCCTATCAAGTTTCTTGCTGCAGACGTTACTCGATCCAGGTCGAATTTCCCGGACCGAATCAATCGCTCACTAACGAGTCGCCACGTAAACGGGCGACTCGGAAGCAAAATCCAAACTCAATGGCTGACCGGCCTTCAGTTGAACCGTCTCGCGTTTGACGACTGGTTCGCCAGCTTCTTCCCATTGCACTTCGATTTCGTAGTCGTCCCAAACCTGGCCAACTGCCAAAGCACTCGTGTAGAAGTACCGCAAGTCGCCACCACTGGCGGTATCCACGCCAGCCAAACGAACTTTTGCGTTCGCCGGAACCCGTAACGTGATCGAGGTCACTGGAGCGATTTCACGATTGAAATCAAAAGCCAATAACGCGGGCTCTTCGGGGACCAAGTCGATCACTTTGGTTTGAGCAACTTCTTGGCCCTCTTCCAAGGTGACGACGCGAATTTCGTAAGTGTTCTTGCGATTGTAGCTCAAGTTCTTGGCCACGAACTTCCGCTCGGTGCCTTGAGTCTTCATGCGTTGATCGTTCACGTAAACGACAGCTTCGGCTGGGACGTTCAAAGTCAACGTGGCCGAGCCCGTGCGTTGATCGGTTACCGAACGAACCCGACTGGCAACTTCATGAACCGAACGGCGAATGCCAGTCGATTCAAAATTGTCACGCAAAGAGCGGCGAGTCTGAGGATCAGCACCCGCGCCAGCCGGCTCTGTGCCCGGAAGGCCTGTGCCTGTGCCCGGCGTTCCCGTTCCCGGCGTTCCAGTTCCCGGAGTTACTGCACCTTCGCCGGTCGGAGACGATTGAACGGGTTCACCTAGGTAACCATCCAAGTAGACGTCAGGGCGATAGCTGGTGGCACCGCTATAGCCGACCGAACCGCCACTAGAACCGCCACTGGAACCGCCACTGGAACCGCCCGAACTACCGTAAACGATATAGCCGCCAGACGAACCACCCGAACTGGCGTAACCACCGGAGCTCGCGTAACCACCGGAGCTTCCTCCCGACGATCCGCCATTGAATCCGCCGCTGGATCCACCGGAGCTGCCGTGATATTGATGCACGCGGTGGTGGCCATGCAGGCGATCGTGGATGCGACCGAATAGACGCCGAACCGGCCCAGTCCCACCCGAACTGCCACCGGACGAAGCATGACTCACGTAGCCATAACCCCCGGACGAAGCATACCCGCCTGAACTTCCGCCGTACGATCCGAAAGAGTCGGCAGCAGCGGTCTGGATCGACAGAACACACGCTATCGCTCCGCTGGCGATCATTGAACTAACCCGAAACCATTGATAACACCGTTGCATTCAACAACACTCCTTCTTCCCGAACCAAATTCCCAATCGCAACCATCCCAACCGCCACAACCCGACAGTCCCATACTGCCGGCGTGAGATAGTCGCCAATAACGATTAGGGTATCTAGGTAAGGTAGCTAACAAAAGCAGCTTTCGCAAATCCCATGCGACCAAATTGGCTAATTTTGCCTATTTTAACCGCTCGACGACGGCTGCGGCCGGGAAGATCGTCAGAAAACCGGTCCGAACAAACCTCCGTGAGCGAGAACGCGTATTGTCTTAAAGTTCTAGGTTTCTTCCCCACAGGTCGCGCAGGTGCCGGCCGCTGCCCCGGAAAGCCAACAGCACCGCTGCCGAAGTCATCCGCCCCCAGCTTGGGCTGACCGCCGCCACAAGTCGCCACCCTAATAGCGAGCAAATTCTGGAATTGGACACGAACTCGCGAGTCGTCGCACACAACGAGGCGCCACCCCAAATCCCGTTAGGAAATTGGATTCAACTGGGTGATGTACGAACTCGGCTCCTAACCGGAGTCTGTCCCCGGTTAGGATAATTAGGATTTGTCGCGAAATAAGTTACGGATTTCGTACGTCGAAAGCTGCGGAATGACTCTCGCTGGCTTTGGCGGTTGAATGATTAATGATTATTGAAGAATGAAAAATTCAAAAGGTACCAAACGTTTAGTTTCAAGCATTTCATGAGGAAGCAAAGGCTGTCAGCAAATTGCATTTTTCAATTTCCATTTTTCATTACACATTTCTTAGACGCTTGTGAACAAAAGACGAACATTTGCCAGGCTGGCGGACTTCCCACGGATGGCAATGCCGATCTGCGGATGAATACATTCACGGCCTGCGGTTTCGAAATGAAGCCCGTCAAAGTATCAGATCGGAAGTTAGACCATGGCAGTCGGACAAGGTGCTGTCGGTCCAGGAAATGTCCGCGGCCTGTTCATCCGCAGTTCGGCATTGCCCTCCGTGGGAATTACCAAACGCTCGCATTTTGCCGCTTTGCGGCTCGGGCCATTCGGCGGCTCAGCACATTTGGAGTCTCGGCAGAACTTCCGCCCCCGTTCGCAAACCGATGCCAAAATTGAATGGTCACAAAGCACGAGCCGCTATCCCCAAATGGGTCCGCCCTCTCCGGTTACGCGTCTTGTTCCGATTGTTTCTACATGCCCGCCAAAAGGGCCAGCCCCTATCGACCAAATTGGGAAGTCTGAGGAAAGGGTCAAGAAGGCTATGAAAGACTTTGCGCGTGATCCAAAATGTGGGAAAAAGGACGACTAGCCATGGCGGTATACGGATGACAGAAGATCAGGAGCGTGAGTATGCGAGCGCCTACCAACTACGGCAGAACGGCGATTTGTACGGCGCTGCTTCGGTGCTACGGAAGTTGAGTGATGAACTGCCTCAGTCTGCAACGGTCGCGATTGTTCTCGGAGACACGTACTGGGACTTGGGGGAACTAGATCATGCATTGCCGTGGTTTTTGAAAGCCGTTGACTTGAAGCCATCTATGGAAATAGCCTCACTTGCGTTGTTCCATTGCCTATGGAAGATGGGTCGAACGGACGATGCTTTTGATGAGATGCGACGATTTTTGAAGGACAACGACTCTGACGAGTACACACAGATTTTGGATGGCATCAACAAAGACTAATTGATTTGGCCATGACCCAAGTAGTTTATTCACCAAAAGTTAGGTGTTACGGGCCGAATTGTGGTCGTATTTTTGGCCGAATTGTGACTGTAGAGATTTTGGGGTGGTGCGATGGGTGTTGACCGAATTGTTGTGAATTTTGGAGCAACTTTGGCGGCCTAACGGATGGGTTGATTGGTCGTTGGCCGAATTGTCGTCATAACTTCGCGCTATGCGAATGAATTTGGCCGAATTATTGACGTATCTCGTACTTTCA
The DNA here is from genome assembly GCA_041741535.1 of Pirellulaceae bacterium. GTDB lineage: Bacteria > Planctomycetota > Planctomycetia > Pirellulales > Pirellulaceae > M30B19. Next base: position 12,728 of record JBGSJV010000191.1, on the reverse strand, counting down.
TGGTTTAGAGGCGCCGTTGGCCAAATTGCCGTACTTAAAATGGGCTTTGCTGTTGGCCGAAATTTCGTCGTCCTTTCGGCCCTGGTTGTGGCTCGTCGCCACTTGGTTGTCTGTGAACCCGAACCTTTACGATTTGGGGTGGCTGCATTGTCTTCGGGCCGCGTCTATCGGGACAGAGCCTAGGCAAGGTCGGGTTGCTTGAATCAGCCGGACGGATGGTTAGAATGGAGGGACCGCGGAACTTCGTTTCGTGTCCTGCCTTTCCCTCCCTCCTGAAGCGAATCACCATGAGCTGTCTTCTCTCGGGTCGTCAATGGGCGTTTGCGAGCCGAATTGTTGGTGCTTACTCTATTTTCTGGCTTGGATTTGCGAACTGTTTCGCGGTTAGCGATGAATCGGAAATCAAATTCAATCGCGACGTACGGAACTTGTTGGCCGATCGTTGTTTGCCCTGCCATGGCCCCGATGAAGAAACCGTTCAGGCGGGGCTGCGTTTGGACGTACGTGAAAACGCGGTCGATGAATCGGGCGTGATTGTGCCCGGCGACGCCGCCAACAGTGAATTGATTCAGCGGATATTGTCCGATGACCCTGAACAAGTCATGCCGCCACCGATACATCACAAACCTCTGAGTGACGCTGAAAAAGACGTGCTGCGGCGATGGATCGATCAAGGTGCCAAGTACGAGCCGCATTGGGCGTATATCGCGCCGGAATGGCCCGAGCAGTTCGATCGAAACCATGACTCGTTGACCAAAGTTATTGACGAGCTCGTCGAAAATCGAATCCGGCAAGAAGGCGTCGAACCATCGGAGTTGGCTGATCCGGTGACCCTCGTGCGCCGACTTTACTTGGATCTTACGGGTATCCCGCCAACCGGCGCGGAGGTTGAACAATTCCTTCGTGATGAATCGCCCCAACGGTACGAGAACTTGGTCGATCGCTTGCTGGAGTCACCGCGTTACGGGGAACGCATGGCAATCTATTGGCTCGATTTGGTGCGTTATGCCGACACGGTTGGCTATCATGGCGATCAGAATATTTCCCAGTCCCCGTATCGCGACTACGTGATCGCTGCCTTCAACAACAACATGCCATACGACCAATTTGTGCGCGAACAATTGGCAGGTGATCTTTTGCCGAATCCAACGTTAGCGCAATTGGTTGCGTCGGGATACAACCGCTTGAATCAAACCACGGAAGAAGGTGGCTCCCAAGCCAAAGAGTACTTGGCAATCTATTTTGCGGATCGCGTGCGAAACGTATCGCAAGTATTCATGGGATCGACCATGGGTTGCGCCCAGTGTCACGATCACAAGTTCGATCCCTTGAGCATGCATGATTTTTATGCGCTCGGAGCATTCTTCGCCGACTTGCAAGAAGTGGGAGTCTATGGTGGTGATGGCCGACCGCCAACGATTAAAGTACCGGATGCCGAGACGCAACGACGACTGGAGGAACTTGACCGCCAACGCTTCGAGTTATCAGAAAAGATCGCGAGCGTGCGTGCCTTACTTCCCGCGCAGCAACCTGACTGGGAAGTACAAACGCTGCGCGAATTGGAGCAAGTGACCGAGGCGGAAATCGATTGGTTGGATGATGCCAACGGATTGGTCGGCGAGGATCGACGTGGGGGCTGGAATTACGTTGCTTCGGACCAGGCGCCCGTTCACCGTGGGTCTCGTGTACGAAAACAATCCGACGCCGGTTTGGTGCAGCATTTGTTTCAGGGTGTCGAGATCCCCGAGCCAATCTCGGCGGAATCACGCTTTTTTGCTTGGGTCTACTTGGATGCGGCTCAACCGCCGACGGCCATCATGCTGCAATTTAATGATGGCAATTGGGAGCATCGCAAAGTTTGGGGAACCGACGATATCGTTTATGGTCGAACCCCAGAAAATCGCCCGGCCTATCAACGGGCTGGGGCATTGCCGGAATTAGGCCAGTGGGTCCGATTGGAAGTAACGGCCAGTGAGGTCGGGTTAGCTCCCGGTAGCAAACTTAATGGAATGGCATTCACACAGTTCGGTGGCTTGGCTTACTGGGACGATGCGGGCTTGATTGTCAATCAAGCGGTGCCAGCCGCAATCGCAGAAGTGTTGCATACGGCGACTGAAGATCGGACGACCGAACAAGCGACGGCGTTGACAAACTACTACTTGCAGCATGCTCCGGCAGTTCAAGAACTTCAGCAACAATTGGCACGAATCGAGGGAGAACAAAAAGCGGTCGCCGAATCATCTCCCTCCACGGTGATTTCCAAGTCAGGACCACCGCGCACGATTCGCGTTTTGCCGCGCGGGAACTGGATGGACGACTCGAGCGAGATCGTCGAACCGGCCATTCCCGTCTTCTTCGGTCGGTTGGAAACCAGCGGTCGGGCGACTCGATTGGACTTCGCGAACTGGTTGTGCTCGGCAGATAATCCGTTAACGTCTCGGACGATTGTCAATCGAATCTGGGCCTTGTTGCTCGGTCGTGGCGTTTGTGCCAGTGTCGAGGATTTTGGCGGCCAAGGAACATTCCCGTCTCAGCCGGAATTGCTGGATGCCTTGGCGGTACGTTTCGTTGACTCCGGTTGGGATATCAAAAAGTTGATTCGGGAGATTGTGCTGAGTGAAACGTATCGGCGTTCGTCGATGACTTCCGCCGACCTCCTGACTCGTGATCCCTACAATGACTGGTTTGCGCGGCAGCAAAGCTATCCCTTGATCGCCGAAATGGTTCGGGACTCGATGTTGTCGATCAGTGGACTATTGGTAGAAGAAGTTGGTGGGCCAAGTGTTCATCCTTATCAACCGGCTGGCTACTATGCTCAACTGAATTTCCCCAAGCGGGAATACCAACCGGACATGAACTCAAATCAATATCGCCGGGGTGTCTATTCGCACTGGCAACGAACGTTTTTGCACCCGATGTTGAAAGCCTTCGATGCGCCAAGTCGCGAAGAGTGCACGGTGCAGCGAGCCCGCTCGAACACGCCGGTCCAAGCATTGACCTTATTGAATGATCCGTCGTTTGTGGAAGCCGCGCGCGAGTTTGCGATTCGGATCGTGCGACGCGAGGACAACGACCCTACTGCGCGAATCCGCTGGGCTTATCGCGAGGCTGTCTCGCGAGAGCCGGACGCAGACGTCACGCAAGTTCTCGTGGACCTCTACAAGTCGCATTTGACTCATTATCAAGCCAATCCCGGGGCTGCGTCAGAGCTGCTCAAGGTTGGCATGGCACCCATTCCCGTAGATCAAGATCTGGCAGAATTGGCAGCGTGGACCGGAGTGGCGCGCGTTCTTTTGAACTTGCATGAAGTGATAACGAGGTACTAAACATGAATCCGTCCACTAACCAAACGTACTGGAATCGTCGCACGTTTCTCCGCCGAAGCGGCTTGGGGTCGATCGCACTGGGTTCACTTTTTGCGGCCGAGCCGATCGCCGCAGCGCCACGGCTCCGTGATGGCGACCAGCAGGAGACTGGCCTGCGCGGCATATTGCGGGAGCCCCACTTTCCACCTCGAGTGAAACGGGTCATCCATCTGTGTATGGCTGGCGGACCAAGTCATTTGGAGACGTTGGACTACAAGCCGGTTCTGGCCGAAATGCATGGCAAGCCCATGCCCGATTCGGTGACGTCCGGTCAGCCGATCGCCCAGTTACAAGGGCAAGCGTTGAATATCTTGGGGCCACAACACGGATTCAAACCCTGCGGCCAAAGCGGCTTGATGATCGCCGACGTTTTTCCACATATGTCGGAATTGGCCGATCAGATGTGCGTGATCAAATCGATGCACACCGAGCAGATCAATCACGACCCTGCACACACGTTCTTCAACACGGGAACGGCGATCAGTGGCCGCCCCTCGATGGGTTCGTGGGTTCTGTACGGACTTGGGTCCGAAGCCGATGATTTGCCTGGGTTCATTGTGCTCACCAGCGAAGGCGGTGGGCAAGGTCAGCCGATCAGTTCCCGTCAATGGCATTCGGGGTTCCTGCCCAGTCGTTACCAAGGCGTCCAAATGCATTCCACGGGAGCGCCCGTGCATTACGTTAGCAACCCGCCAGGTGTCGGTCGCGAGCAACAACGGGAAGTCATCGACGCGGTCGGGAAAATCAATCGCTTGCGACAGGCCGAATTGCAGGACCCGGAAATGGCCGCTCGAGTGGCCGGATACGAAATGGCTTTCCGGATGCAAGCCTCCGTGCCAAAGTTAACCGACATGTCGGACGAACCCGCGCACATTGTTGAGCAGTATGGGTGCACACCCGGAGACGGGTCGTTCGCCAGCAACTGTTTGTTGGCTCGTCGTTTGGCCGAACGAGGCGTACGGTTCATTCAGCTCTATCACCGAGGTTGGGACCATCACGGTGGCGTCAAAGCCGGGGTCGCGTACAGCGCCAAGTTGGTGGATCAGGCCACAGCGGCCTTGGTCAAAGACTTGCAGGCTCGCGACATGCTCAAAGACACGCTGATCGTGTGGGGTGGCGAATTCGGACGCACGCCAATGGCCCAAGGGGATGGCCGCGACCATCATATCAAGGGTTACAGTATCTGGCTGGCAGGAGGCGGGATACAAGGTGGACGCAGCTATGGCGAGACAGATGAATTTGGGTACCATGCGGTTGAAAAGAAAGCTCATGTGCGAGACTTTCACGCGACCCTGTTGCATTTGCTCGGGATCGACCATATGCGACTGACCCATAAATTCATGGGATTGGACTTCCGGCTTACTGGAGTCGAAGAGGCTCACGTATTGAGTGAAATATTGACTTAGTGCTTTGGCAGAACTCAAACTTTGGAGCTGGTAAAGGGGGCAGATCTGGTCCCGGGGTCCGGCGTCAATTGTGTAAATCACCCGAAGGGCCGTTCCGGCAATTGACTCCTGGGGTCTGGTAAAGGTGTCAGGAGTCAATTGTGCCAAGCACCCGAAGGGCCGTTCCGGCAATTGACTCCTGACACCTTTACCAGACCTCCTGACACGTTTACCAGACCTGACATCTTTACCAGACCCGACCCTAAAATTTGACTTTGACAAAGCACGATTGTCGTAACATCCAGGCCTACTGGCGGCCACCGTCTTTTTTGGCACAATACGACGGAGAGTTTGGTGGGACCATGACCTCGGCTGTGCCCGTGGGTCGGACCACTTGATGGCTGGGACTGTTGTTTGATTGATTGTTGTTTCGATTCGAATGAGGAATTCATGACCGCGTTTCCGCAAATTTCGCGTATCGTTTACGAAGGTCCACAATCCGATAATCCGTTGGCGTTTCGTTGGTACAACGCGGACGAAGTGATCGAAGGCAAGACCATGCGTGATCACTTGCGGTTCACCGTCTGTTATTGGCACACGTTTCGCGGTACCGGAAGTGATCCGTTTGGTGGCGGAACGATGCAACGCCCCTGGGACGATGGCTCGGAATCTGTTGCCAACGCTCAACATCGCGCGCACGTGGCTTTCGAATTTTGCGAAAAGTTGGGTGCCCCTTATTATGCCTTTCACGATCGCGATGTCGCTCCCGAAGGGAAAACGTTAATCGAAACGAATGCAAATTTGGATGCCGTCGCCGACGTGTTGTTGCAAGAGCAGCAACGAACCGGAATCAAGTTGTTGTGGGGCACCGCGAACATGTTCAGTCACCCGCGGTTCATGCATGGTGCCGCGACGACCTGCAATGTCGAGGTCTACGCTTACGCGGCGGCTCAAGTGAAAAAGGCCTTGGAAGTCACCCATCGACTGGGTGGCGAGAACTACGTGTTCTGGGGCGGTCGTGAAGGCTATCAAAACTTGTTCAACACGGACATGAAGCGAGAACTCGATCACTTGGCGGCTTTCTTCCATATGGCGGTTGCCTATGCCAAAGAGATTGGGTTCAAAGGGCAGTTTTTGATCGAGCCCAAACCAAAAGAACCGACAAAACATCAATACGATTCGGATGCGGCGGCCTGTCTCAACTTCTTGCGTGCTTATGATTTGTTGCCTTATTTCAAACTGAACATCGAGACCAATCATGCGACCTTGGCGGGGCATACGATGATGCATGAGTTGGAATATGCGGGCATGCAAGGTGCGCTCGGTTCAATCGACGCCAATACCGGTGACCTGTTGTTGGGCTGGGATACGGATCAATTCCCGACGGATTATTACTTGACCACGCAAGTCATGTTGGTCCTGCTCAAGTATGGGTTGACTCCCGGCGGAGTGAATTTTGACGCGAAGGTTCGCCGCGAGAGCTTCGAGCCAGTAGACCTGTTCTACGCGCATATTGGTGGCATGGATGCCTTCGCTCGAGGCCTGAAGATCGCTGCTTCGATGCGTAGGGACCGAGCGTTGGAAAAATTTGTTGACCAACGTTACGCCAATTGGAATGGCGAACTTGGCGCGAAAATCGAAGCGGGCCAGATGAACTTTCGAGAACTGGAAAAGTTCATTATGGGCAAAGGCGAAGCAGCCCCCAACGGCAGTGGTCGCCAAGAACTGATTGAAAACGTGATCAATCGCTACATCGATAGAGTTTAGGAGCGACAGGCACAAGCCTGAAAAACGCAGTCAAATGTTTCCTCGAGAGGAGTGTCTCATGTCCCAGACGTTTGGTTCCGTAGGTCGTCGAGGTTTTTTGGGCGCTGCTGCTGCGACGACGGCAGTTGTTTTGTTGCCAACGACGACAGGGCTGGCTGCTCCGTTTATTCAGACCTCGAAGAACCGTCCCAAAAATATTTTGGGACAGGGCGACTATCAATACGAGATGAATCACCAATGGGCCCAGTTGCCGGACAAGTTCACTTGGCAAACGACCCATAACGTTGCCGTCGATCCCGACGGTTTGGTGTACGTGATTCACGAGGGACATGAAGACAAACCGGATCATCCTTCAATCTTTGTCTTTGATCCACAAGGCAAGTTTGTCCGCAGTTTCGGCGCGCGGTTTCAAGGCGGCGGGCACGGTTTGGAAGTTCGAGTGGACAATGGAACACCTTATCTGTACGTGACCGGATATCAACAAGTGAAAGTTTTCGCCAAGTTGACGCTGACGGGCGAAACTGTCTGGGAAAAGTATGCCCCAATGGAATCGGGCAAGTATGCCGCTGAGGAAGATACGAAACGACAAAAACTATGGGGACCTGATCGATTCATGCCGACGAATTTTGCATTTCTGCCCGATGGCGGATTTTTGCTGGCCGACGGTTATGGTTCGTATTTTATTCATCGCTACGACAAAGACGCCAATTGGGTTTCGTGTTTCGGCGGACGAGGTCCAGGCGAAGGGACTTTTAATACGCCACACGGCCTATGGCTGGATCAACGTGGTGGCAAGACCCCCGAGGTGGTCGTCACCGATCGGGCGAACAACCGCCTGCAATTTTTAGATTTGGACGGCAAACATTTGCGAACGATGGACGGCTTCGGACTGCCCGCCAATGTCTCGTCGTACGGCGATTTGTTGATGGTTCCCGAACTTCACGCGCGCATCACACTGTTGGGCGCTAAAAACGAGGTCGTCGCGACTTTGGGCGCGGATGTCGAACGAGTGACCAAGGGTGATAACATTCGCTCCAAGCCCGATCAGTGGCTGGATGGAAAATTTGTCCATCCGCACGATGCCTGCTTCGACAATGACGGGAATATCCTGGTCGCCGAATGGGTGGGAACCGGCCGCGTCAGTAAGTTGACTCGGGTCTAAAGTTTCAAACCAAGTCGGTTCACACGTGCGAATCGTAGAGCGAGCGCCTCGATCGCTCTAGCGGCAAAGTAGATTCATGAGTCAGTTCGTGATGGTGCGTCGAGCACGATCAAGCTGCTTTCGTCCGCTATTTTGGCCGTGACGCAGAGGCAATTTAACTGGGTAGCAAAGTAATGGTTAATGATTACTGGAGAACGAAAAACGAATGTCACTATTCACGTGTTGTTCGTTTCTTCAGTCTGCATTTTGCATTTTCCAATATCCATTAATCATTATCCATGCGTTCTTTTCCAATTGCGAACACTTTAGAGTCCACGACAAGAGCGGGGCGCTCGCGCTACTTAATTGGCAGGATCGGTGCGATGGGGCCTGGATGCGTGGTACGACCGAAGCGATTGGACCACGATTTCGGGGCGAGCATTCTCTGTCTGGATTTCTAGAGAAAGTCGATGCTTACAAGCTGAATTTGATCTCCGCTGGTGACTTGCATTCGTGGGCCGCCACACATGGAACAGGTGAACTGAAAGCCATCGATCGACGATTCCGTGTGACAATCGCTACAACGGCCGCGCAACGGGATCTCTTGAATGGTTAGCCCAATCATCCTCCCAACTTCGCTCATCAAATCCGCGAACGCTGTCTGGAGACACAACGGTTCAATTCCGGAGAGCGGACCGACTTCAACTTCACAAGCGATCGGCTGCATTCCGTTCTGTTCCTGTTCGGCCAGTTCGATTTGCCGATAGATCGCACGTGCGATGGACATCTCGTGCATGACTCAAACCGCCTTGTTGCAAAACTCGGTGGATGTGATCATGCGCGCAGCAGCAATCATCCATTCCGGAGTTGGATCGAGGCGGGTGTTTGCTTCAACTTCAATCGCCCAAATAACGACCTCCGGCGGCAACTGCCCCAATCGTTGGGCGAGTTGCAATACCTGTGGCACATCATAATCATGCGATGTCGTCGTGCGATTTTGCAGGATTTGGGCATCGGGCCACAAAAGTCGATGAACACGTCCTAGCTGTTCGAACATCGGGCACGCATCGACCAAGTGCAATCGTTGGCAACCTTCGAGCCAATCCAACACGTCGGTAGGAACTCTGGCAATGCGAATCGTCCACGCCTCAGGTCGCGTTTCCTGCAGCAATTGGACCAAATCCCATCCCAGCCGGTCGCTACCATGTGGGCTACCGAGTCCCACCATCAACCAAGAATGTAGCCCCGTTTCGGGATTCGTTTGGTCATTCACGTTCGATACGCAGATTTAGAAAATGGGTGGAACAGCTGATGCACGGATCGTAATTTCTGACAAACCGTTCGCAGTTCAGCGCGATTTGAGCGTCGGGCTGGTCCAATAAACTTGGCAATAATGCCCGTAAATCCCCTTCGATCTGAGCTTGATTTTGTGATGTCGGCGGGACGATCTTGGCCAATTCGATTCGGCCTTGGGAGTCAACTTCGTACCGATGATAAATCAAACCGCGTGGCGCTTCCGTGACGGCACAGCCCGATCCATTTTTCACAGTGAACGGAACGCGAGCATCGGCTCGCCCTTGGTAACTACGAAGATGCTCCAGTCCTTCCGCAAACGCGTGAACAACCTCGATGGATCTGGCCAAAATCCCATAGTAGGCGTTATGACACGGCGTTGGAAATTGAATCTCATCCGCGATTCGCCGAGCTGGTTCCGCCAGTTGCTCGCGATTCAAATTGACGCGAGCCAGGGGGCCAACAAAATACGAGCGCCCCGTAGGAACTCGTCGGGATTGCAAGGCGGTCGAATGAGGCACTTGAATCTCGGCGTAGTGTTGCTCGTAGTCGTGGTGCGAGATTCGCAATCCGTCCGAACAAACAACCTCTCCTTCGATTATTCCATACTCGTCAGGATGTTGAATCGCCACATAATCATAAGGAAGCTGGATCGATGGCAAAGGAATAGTGGCGATCCAACGAACCGTGTCGATCGCCGCCGCCAATCCCCATTCAAAATCTGAAATCAGCGTTTGGAGTTCCGCGGCCTTTGGCAAACGGTAGAACCCGCCAACCGCCAGATTGACCGGGTGGATCGCTCGGCCTCCCAACGTCTCCAACAACCTGTTGCCAATCTTCTTCAGTCGCAGCCCGCGTTTGACTTCGTCAGGAAATCGTTCCGCCAATTCGATACCGCTGTCCAAGTCGAAGAAATCAGGAGCTTGCAACAAATGGACGTGCAACGCGAGACTTTCAATCCACTCGCCGCAGTACATCAGTCGGCGGAGACGGCGGATTTCCGGATCGACCGATACGGCGAATGCGGCTTCCAATGCTTGGACGGCCGTCATTTGATACGCGATGGGGCAAATTCCGCAAATCCGGGCCGTGATATCGGCCACGTCGGAAAATGGTCGGCCCCGCAGCAGCGATTCGAACAAACGTGGCGGTTCATAGATCGCCAACTGCACGTCCAAGATTTCTCGCTCCCGCAGTTTGACCAACAGCGAGCCTTCGCCTTCGACGCGTGTCAGGATCGGAACTCGAATGGCGCGGGATGGAACTTCAGGAGAATTCATTCGTGCGGCTCCTTCCGCAGTTCCACCTGCAAACTGGGGTGAAGCGACTTGGGAAGTCCTGCCAATTGCCACAGACGTTGCCCAGCGGCTGAAAATTCGGGAGCATACGCATTGATCCCGTGCATCAACATGGCCGCTTCCGACGGGTTCACTCGGCCACCCAACAAGTGATCGCCAAGCGAAGCGGTGTTTGGTTGAATCGTGGGACCGAAACATCCGTAGCAGCCACGATCGAAAGTCGGACAAATGGCTCCGCAACCCGCATGGGTCACCGGCCCCAAGCATGGAAGGTCTTGAGCAACGACGACACAAACATTGCCGCGTCGTTTGCAGGCTTGGCAAACACTTTCGGTCGAAGTTCTGGGACGATGTCCCGCCAGCAAAGACGAGATCACTTCCAACAATTGGTGCTTGTCGATCGGACAACCACGAAGTTCGAAGTCGACTTTGACATGCGCCGCAATTGGCGTCGAGGTCGCCAAGGTCTCGATGTAGTCGGGCCGAGCGTAGACGGCTCGCATGAAGTCATCGTGCGACGCAAAGTTGCGCAGTGCCTGGATTCCGCCGGATGTAGCACAAGCTCCAATCGTGATCAACAACTTCGAATCTTCCCGCAATTTCCGCAACCGATGAAGATCTTCGGGAGTCGTGATCGAACCTTCGACCAACGTCACGTCGTACGGGCCCGGCTCCAAACGGCTCGAGGCTTCGGCAAAATGCGAAATTTGAACCGCGCGAGCAATCGTCAGCAACTCGTCTTCTAAATCCAGAAGTGACAATTGACATCCGTCGCAGGAAGCAAACTTGATCACAGCCAGTTTCGGTCGAACGGCAATCACAAATCCCTCACTTTTAGCAACGAGCGGATCTTGTCGTAGCGAAATACAGGCCCGTCCTTGCAGACGAACCAAGGTCCCCACTGGCAGTGCCCGCACAAACCGGCCGCACATTGCATGTTGCGTTCCATCGACATCCAGATGGAAGTTTCCGGCACGCCACGAACAAGCGCCGACACGGCCGAATAGTGCATCATGATTTCAGGGCCACAGGTGACCACTTCCGTTTCGGCGGGCTTCAGCTGGGCCAACCGATCCAACAACAAAGGAACGACGCCCACGTTTCCATCCCATGCACCGTCTGCTCGATCAACGGTCAATTCCACTTCAATCCCTTGGTTGTGCCAACCTGCGATTTCGTCACGGTAAAGAATGGTGTCGGGCGTGCGAGCCCCATGTAGCAAAACCACCCGGCGAAATGCGTCGCGCTCGGCTACCAACGCATAAATCAATGGACGAAGTGGCGCTAATCCCAAGCCACCCGACATGATGATGACGTCTCGACCGCGGCAAGTTTCCAACGGCCAAGCAGTTCCGAACGGTCCACGCACCCCCAGTTGATCGCCCACCTGCAGTTTGGCGATCGAATCGGTCACTCGACCCACAAACCGAACCGTATGCCAAAAATCTTCACCGGATTGATCAGAGGGTCCGCTGTGACTGATCGCGGATTCCCCACATGATGGCAAATACAACATATTGAACTGACCCGGCCGAAATCGATATTGTCGCGCGATTTCCTGGTCGCGAAATCGCAAGCGAAACGTGGCGACCGAATCAATCTCGGGGCGGACTTCGGTCACCAACGCAACGTGCGCCACCCACGGGTTACAAGTGGAAGTCGACGGATATGTCTCCGTGTTCATGCGGGGCCTTCCTCCCGCGTCACCGGTTCTTCACAAAGAATACGAGCTTCCTCAGTTAAGTCGATTCCGACCGGACACCACGTGATGCAACGCCCACACCCCACGCAACCAGAAGTCCCAAATTGGTCAACCCAGTGAGTCAACTTATGGGTCAACCATTGTCGATACCTGGAGCGCGTCTGATCCCGCACCGAGCCGCCACTGATGTGACTAAAATCAAAATTGAAACAAGAATCCCAGCGTCGTTGGCGAATCACTTCTTCGTCGACCAAGTTGGTCACGTCGTCGACCGAACTGCAGAAACACGTGGGACAAACCATCGTGCAGTTCGCACAACTCAGACACCGCTCGGCGACCTCGTCCCAGCGTTCGTGATTCAATCGATGCTTGAGTGTTGCCTGCACGTGCTCTCGATCCAAGGATTTTTTCATCTGGTCGACGGCCTGTTGTCGAGCGGCTGTCGCGGCCTCCTCGTGCTCGAACGTCAACGGAGCAAGCGTTAGTTGTTCCGCCAGTCTGCGGCCCAACGCCGATCCAATTTCCAGGACAAACCCCGCCGACAGCTCGGTCAAGGCGAGATCAAAACCAGAACGACACCGGGGCCCGGTGCCCATGGAAGTACAGAAACAAGTCGAGGCCGCCGATGTGCAATTGTGCATCGGCTTATAGCAAGTTGGGCCGTCCGAGCGTCCCCCCAGAACGATTGCTGAAGTCTCTTTTATTGATGGCTCTTTATTCAGTTCGGAGTGAACGACAGCTTGCCGAGCGAATCGATACAGACCTACTTTTCCGTTG
>JBGSJV010000190.1:0-7958 GCA_041741535.1 Pirellulaceae bacterium | reverse complement strand
ACCATTAATGGACCGCGGAGCGGTCCACTACGTTGTGGGAATGGACCGCGGAGCGGTCCACTACGATGTGGGAATGGACCGCGGAGCGGTCCACTACAATGTCCATGACGGTGGACGGGCGCTGGAGCGGCTGGTTAGTTTTGGACGCCAATGTTTGCGGTGGTATGCCGCGGCGAGCCTGTTATTCTTGATTGTGATTGGGAGCTGCGGTTGGTGGTTCATGGGCGGCCGCGAACTGTCGGCGAACGAATGGAGCGTCCCGTGGTGGGTCCTGGTGTGTTTAACCGCTGGGCAACTTTGGACCATGCCGCTGATTTCGATCTTGGAAGGCTGCAATCAGGTCTTGGCAGTCTACCGCCTGCGCGCGTTTCAAGCTGTGCTGGGTAATGTGGTCGTCTGGGCCGTGATCGTTGGTGGTGGCGGATTGTGGGCGGCTGTGGGATCTGCGGTCGTGAAACTGAGTTGCGAAGTTTTTTTAGTCGCCTGGACTTATCGTTCGTTCTTTCGACCGTTCTGGGACCGCCCAACCACGGCGGCCATTTCGTGGCGAACGGAAGTTTGGCCCTTGCAATGGTCCTTGGCCTTGCACAGTATCCTCCAGTACCTGGCCTATTTTATGTTCGCGCCCATCCTGTTCCACTTTCATGGTTCGACGGTTGCCGGTCAGATGGGCATGACTTGGACGGTTCTAACGACGATGCAATACGCCGCGTTTAGTTGGGTACAAACGCGAGCGCCGAAGCTTGGAATGCTCGTCGCCCGTCGGGAATTCTCAGAACTTGATCGAGTGTTTTTCCGAGCGGCGGGGATCTCGTGCGCGGTACTCTTGATCGGTTGTGTGGGATACGGATTCGCGGTGGCTGTTCTGCCTCACGTCCCACACCCCTGGGCGCAGCGTTTGTCCGAACGCTTGCTGCCGATCGAGTCCACATGTTTGTTTAGCGGCAGCGTGTTCTTGATTGGCGTTTTTCAATGCCTGGTTTCGTACTTGTTGGCGCACAAACGTAACCCATTGCTCCCCGTGAGTGTCGTTGGCAATTTGGCAACGATTGGCGGAGTGGTGGTTGGCGGGGCTTGCTTTGGAGCTACCGGCGCGGGCGCTGCATTGTTGATTGTCTTGTTATGCTGGACGTTGCCCGCTGCAATTTGGGTTTGGCGATCTTGCCGTTCGGACTGGCATTGCGATGGTGTGTTATAAGAGTTGAATTCGAGCGGGGCCGACTTGGGGCTGGGTCACGATTACGGACTCGGTCGCGTGGAGAGACGTCTCGATCTTCACGACCAAGTGGTCGGCGTGTTCCGTATTCTTCGCAAAGCAGAATAGGGTTGGTCCCCACGAGCTCTGCCCGACGCCATGAAATCCCCAGTCTCGCAATTGCTCAACCCACCCCTGTGCTCGAGCCGACGCGAAAGGTCCGCCCTGGATCTGACTGAAACAATGTCCGGCCGCGATCCCGTATTCATAAACGCTGTCTGCAAAAGTTTCAAAATCATCGGCCAGGACGGACGGGACAATCGTATCGCGTGAAAGCTGCTGCAATCGTTGCGTGGTCTGTGCTGGAATCTCTGGTAGAATATCGAACGCTTGCAACTCACGTGCACCATGAATCGCGGACGAGTTGCGATGCATGATCAGGACCACTCGCCATTCCTCCGGCAGTCGAAACGCTCCGTCCAAAACTCCGAGCTGATTTGCTTGGGATTTGCCACGATCCACGATGAGTCCGCCGCGAAAGAAACCATGCGTACCGACGGCGCTCCGCAGACCTCGTCCGACGCTACGCGCCAAGTCTTCCGGTGCTAGTTCGGAGCCCAAAAAGAATCGACTCAGACCTTGACCGATCGCTAGCGCCAATTGGGTTCCCGCACCCAAGCCGCTATGTTGTGGAGGCGAACGGCGGACCGTGAGACGCAGAGGAAGTTGCAGTGGCGTTGGCCATTCGGCGATTTCGCTCCCATGAAGGTCGCGAACGTACCGAAACCATCGTTCGATAAAGTCGATGACGCGCCCTGTGGGATCATGCTGAACCACAAGGTGATCGTGAGGTTCGAATTCCAGACAGGTGGTGGGGTCTTGAATCATGAGCCCAACACCACCGAACCAGGCCTCGCTTGCACCGTGGGCCGTTAGATCGCGTGGGTGATCCATGGCATCGCTTCGTTCGATCGAGGGCCATTGTTTCGGTGCGAACCGATACAAACCAAAATGCAAACGACTTCCCGTCGTGATTTGAAAGCGAGCATGACTGGAGGCCGGGGGCATCATGGCTGGGCCTCCCCATGGTTCGATGACGCGCTTGTGGACCCGATACTTTCCGAGGACAGACGTCGTTCCACCCAGTGACAAACCCAATCCCACGCGGCCTGTTGTTCAGGGCCAGCCGTCTTTTCGACCAAAGGAGCAAGGGCTGCGATTTGATCGCGAATCTGCTCCGAAGGAAGGATGCCAATTCGCGTCGCCAAGATTGTCGCTTCAATAACGGCATGCATGGCGCGGTTGAATACCATTAACGGACGCTGTTCCACTGCGTGAACGACTTGGCAATTGCATTGCCAGCGCGGCCCATTCGCGGTCAGGGAAACGACTTCAAACTCCCAGCATCGCCCGGCCTCCATGAGACATCGCCCGAGGATTTTTTCGGCGGCACGACTCGCGGGCCATTGCACCTGGTCGGCCTTCAACGCCATCTGAGCCAACAGTAGCACGTTATCGGTAAAGTTCAGCACGCCAGTACGAACCGTGCGAAGATTGTCCAGGGTTCGCGAGGGCTCAAAAGGGCACAAATGAAAAGTGCCGCCGATCGGGGCCTGCCAGTCAAAGTCGTCCCCAAATCGCGGTCCCATCGGAGCGACATTTAGTTCGCCCGACTCCGCTAATGTCGTGACCAGACATTCGACAATCATCACGGTTCCACTCCCGCTTCGCCGATCCGATCGCCAATCCGTTCGAACTGGGAAGCTTGAATCGAAAGTGGCCGGCAACCTGATGGGTATTCGGTACGCAGGTCGAATGGTCGAGTAGCATCAGCGCCAGTCAGCACATCATGACGTTGGATCGGCAATCCGACCCACCGGCAAAAGCCAACGAGCAGGTTTAGGCCCTGGGGAGTGAGAATGGATTCCGGATGGAATTGGTAGCCAGCAATCGGCAAGCGTTTGTGGCGAATGCCCATGATCGTGCCGTCCTGCAAGCGAGCCGAAACGTCAAAGAAACTGGGCAGCGTGTCTTCACGAACGATTAGACTATGGTAACGACCCGCGACCAGGGGACTCGCAAGATTTTCGAAGTCATGCTGCCCGTCGTGATAGATCCAATCGGCTCGGCCGTGCTGCGGACTCGGGCCCGCCACGACGTCACCTCCCAGGGCTTGCGCGATCACCTGATGACCCAAACAAACACCCAACAGGGGCACTTGTCGATACAGTCGCGACACCAACGACAAGCAAATACCCGCTTCATTGGGCGAACATGGACCAGGGGAAAGCACGACCGCGCGAATCTTCTCCGCTGCGACATCAGCCTGGATTTGCTCAACGGTGATCTGGTCATTCCGCGCGACAACAACGTCCAATCCAAGCAAACGAAAGTAGCGTGCCAAGTTGTAAACGAAGCTGTCGTAATTGTCGATCAAGAGAATCATGGCCAGGCCCTGAGCGAATGGGATGCAGCCATCAACAATCCACGAGCCTTGTCCAACGTTTCTTTGTATTCTGCGGTCGGTTCGCTGTCCAACACAATGCCGCCCCCAACCGGAATCTGACACCAATCTCCGCACAGAGTTGCTGTCCGAATCAAAATATTCCAGTCCGCATTGGCCATGCCGTTTGTGTCGGAGAATCCGATGTACCCCAAGCTTCCGCAGTACGCCCCGCGCGCGACGGGTTCCAGTTCATTAATGATGTTCATCGCGCGAACTTTGGGTGCTCCCGTGATCGAACCGCCCGGGAATATGGCCGGGATCAAGTCCCAAGGCGTTTGGTCGGCCGCCAATTCTCCCTCGACCACGCTGACCAAATGTTGCACATGGCGATAAGGTTCCAGTCCACACAATTGCGTAACGCGGAGGCTATCAATCGAGCAGACACGCGAAAGATCATTGCGCAGCAGATCAACAATCATCACGTTCTCGCTGCAGTCTTTTGTGCTCTCTTGTAAGGATACGGCTTGGGCCTCGTCCAGGGCGGTTTGGCCAGTCAGACGCCGAGTCCCCTTGATTGGTCTCGTCTGCACGGCTCTTCCACGGACTCGAACCAATCGTTCCGGTGACGCGCTAACCAATTGATGATTTCCCAGATCAAAGTAGGCCGCAAAGGGAGCCGTATTCGATTGACGCATGCGTCGATAAAACTCGAGTGGTTCATCACGCAGCGGCACGAGCAACTGCTGAGCCAAGTTGACTTGGAAGATGTCGCCCGCTCGGAGATAAGCCAGTGCACGTTCGATCGATTCAAGGTAGCGAGCCGGTTCGGTGGCGGTCCAGATCTCGGGAGGAAGATCGCCCTTCGAGCTTTCCTCGTTTGCTAACGGAAAATACTGGGCGAGCTCCAAATGGGACGACATGCGTTTGCCACGTCGAGGGGATGTCTCGACGGCGATTTTCATGTCACCGAGTCGTCCGACCAGTTCCTCGAGGCGCGCCAACGACGCGCGCTCGCGCGCCACGAGATCAGTGTGCGGAAAGCCATTGGCAATCAGATAAACCCGTTGTGAATCATGATCCAATGCTACCAAATGATCGTAAATGCCCATCGCCAAATTGGGTACTTGAAAGTCATCGCGCGCAGGCGGCGGAATTTGTTCTAGTGCCCGGCACCAATCGTAGGCCAGCATTCCGGCAGCTCCCCCGACAAACGGCGGAAAGTCGGCGGGCAAGGGCTCGATGGTAAAGTTCCGCACGGCCGCTTCAAGCGACTGCCAATCGGACAGATTTGCCTCGCGAGTCATTGTCCAATGATTGGGGGCGGGCAACCAATAACTCCACGACGCCTCACAGTGAGGACCTCGGTCCGCGACAACCACGCTTTCCAAGAAAAGTTGGCCTAGTTGAGCCGGGAAACGCGCAACGCAGTCATGCAGAATTTCATTGACCGAGCTTGGGTTCGCGTCGCTGTTAAAGATTCGCACAAACTCGGAGGCCGAAAACTCCATGTACCATGGTCCCAGCGACCCGATTTTTTGGATCGGAAAT
The DNA here is from genome assembly GCA_041741535.1 of Pirellulaceae bacterium. GTDB lineage: Bacteria > Planctomycetota > Planctomycetia > Pirellulales > Pirellulaceae > M30B19. The sequence continues at coordinate 2,769 of JBGSJV010000190.1, read as the reverse complement.
TGGGTTGAAGCAACAGCGGGTGAAGTCATGGAATCGAGACGATTTCTGGGCTGGCATGCAAAACGGTGGTTGAGCCGGGTCTTGCCCGGCCAATGCGTTGAAATGTACTCGATCTGAAAAGATGACGGGAGCCGACTAACTTGCTCACAAAAGCACTTGACTGACGGCCAATGAACTAGTTATGGGGCACCGGCTTCAAGCGCCATACCGCCAAGGCAGTTTGCAATGTCAGCGGGTGGGTGACTTGCCCAGCAAATAAAAAGGTCACGGCAGGTCGTTCCATCGTCTTGCCGTGACCTTTATCCTGAACGGGACTTCCTGATGTCCCGCCCTCCCGGTCCTTGTTAATATCGACGTCGACAATTGGAGAATCTGAGTCGAGTCAGCGATTTGTGTGCGAAATCGCCGAAATTGTCCTGAACTTTCCGCGAAATCATGCGAAATTGGGTCGAGTTTTCCGGTAAATATGGTGCACCCATTTGCGAGAATCCAAGGCCGAGATTAGGCTAGAAAGTTGGTTGATGCAGAGTGGTGTCTTGCTCCGGATGGGGCGAAGCAAGACAAGGTTGGGGGCTGCCAGGGTTCCAGATCCAAGGGAAACGCGTGATGAAAGTTCGATTGGGCATCGGTTTATTGGGCCTGGGGCTATTGTCCACCGGGTGTTTCGAGCCAAGTGATGCAGAATTGCGGGAACGAAGCGAAACCCTGCCAGCAAAAATCGAGTGGCAAAAGGCTGCCAAAGAACTAAGTAGCACTAAGACTGGCGCGAACCCCCAATCGGAGGCCATGGTTGCCAATCTTTCTGGTCAGTTGGCCTCGGCCCAAAAAGAAAACCAGCGTCTGAAGGCCGAATTGGAGGAGCTCAAATCGGCGCAGGCGGCGACGGCCAAGGTCGCCGAGGCAGCGGCCATTGAAAAGGTAACCGCTCTCGGTGGTAAGGTCGTATCGGACAAAGACGGCATGGTGACCTTGGCGGATTTGTCGCTGGCAAAGTTCACACCAGAAGATCTGGCAGTTCTGCAATCGTTTACACGACTCAAGCAAGTAAATCTCATGGGCGGCGAAGTTGGCACGGCCGCTTTGGCGATGGTTGCCAAGTGCCCGTCGATCGAACGGTTGGATCTGCCCAAGACCGCAACCAACACGGAAGGTCTCAAGGAACTTCTCAAGCTGCCCAAGTTGGCCTATCTCGACCTGTTCCGCGCGGACGTATTGGACGACAGCTTCGAAGTCTTGGCCCAAATGCCCAACTTGGAACAAATCCGAGTCGGCCAGACCAAAATCGGTGACCCGGCGTTGGTATTCTTGAAAGGTAATCAGAAAGTCAAAGCTCTGGATTTGAGCGATTGCAACCGAGTTTCGGACGCTGGTCTGGAGTCCATTTCCAGCTGCACGAACTTGCAATTCCTGAAGGTTTGGGGACCACAGATTACCGACGTGGGATTGGGTCACATCGGCAAGATGACCAACCTGCGCGTCTTAGGCCTGAACGATACTCGAATCACAGACGCGGGAATGCCCAACTTGGCCAAGCTAACCAAATTGGCCGAGCTGTACTTGGTACGGACTCGTATCGGTGACCAAGGACTGAAGTCATTGGAAGGTTTGGAAAACATCGTTCACTTGCGAGTCCGCGACACGCAATTAACCGACGCGGGTGTCGCTTCGTTCGTTGGGATGAAGAAACTACGAATCCTGGACCTTAGCGAAAATCGTTCACCAGGGATCACCGATGCCACGGGCGCGACGATCGCGAAATTGACAAACCTCGAAGAACTGAATTTGTGGTCGACCAAGATTAGTCACAAATTGGTCGATGAATTAAAAAGTCTACCAAAGCTGCGTTGGTTGAATTTGGACCAAACGGAAGTTACCGATGAAGTGTTGCCACTATTGGGCGGCATGACCAATTTGGCTTGGTTGCATTTAGGCTCCAATAACATCACCGAAGCCAAAATTTCTGAATTGGAAAAATTGGAGAACTTGAAGTACATCAGTCTGACACACACCAAAATTGAAGAGGATGCGTTTTGGGACCTCGCGGATAAGTTGGAAGCCAAAGGTTGTTTCGTCGACGGTCCTTAAACACACCCGAGCAGAAACCTTAAATGGGTTGCACGATTATGGTGCGAGCCTTGTCATTGGATGGCTAAGGATGGCAAGTACGTGCAGCGGATCGCGGCTGATGCCTGCGGATGGCAAAGCCGTGCTACGGATTGCATGGGACACAGATTTGATTCGTAAAGGCAGTGTTTGCCTGGCTTCGGATGCCTGCGGATGGCAAAGCCGTGCTGCGGATTGCATGGGACACAGATTTACATAGTACAGGTATTTTTTCCCTGGCTTCGGCTTATGTAACGCAGGCCGTACACAGGAACGCAACTCGCGTCCACAGTTCGGTATGGTCAACCACCCGACTGGATCGTTTCACCCACCAATCCTGAGTCAGTCATCCGCAGTCCGGCATTGCCATCCGTAGGCAATCCAGGTCCGGCCACACCGCAATTCCCGCTATGTCAACCGCCGCCCATCTGGATTGTTTCATCCACCAGACCGGAGTCAGTCATCCGCAGTCCGGCATTGCCATCCGTAGGCAATCCAGGCTCGCGATTCCGGAATCGCGACTAAACCTGACTTGGAAGTGAAATTTGATCTATTTTTTTGACATGAGCCCGTATTTTCCGGGGTGGAATTAGGTTTTGGGGCCGATTTTAAATGCGCGCTTTCTGGAACAGCGGGGCTGAGCTGGAGAAATTACTTAGCTTGCGG
>JBGSJV010000189.1:0-12443 GCA_041741535.1 Pirellulaceae bacterium | reverse complement strand
CAAAACAGGCCCGAATGGGCCGAAACAACCCTTGCCGGTGTGCGCGAGCCACCGGTTAGAGTGACATCTCATTCAGAAAAGGCCTGAAAGGCCGACACAAGTGCTGAGCATACGCATTCAAAAATGCTTCACAGCGTTGGGTGTCGGGGGCAGCACCCTTTTGCGATAAAGCCTAGGTTGTCGCCCCGTCTTGTCGCGCCGACGGAACGACTTCTGGCAGTTTTCCAATTTTTTGCAATCGTCGCTGAATGTCCCAACGCATCCCCAGCCTACCCACATCCGCCGTCAAGAATATCAACCACACTCCCCAAACGATTGCTCCTGCGTTGAAGTATGACTCAAGACTCGGAAAAAAGTACAGTGCCAACGGGCCGAACAACATGCCGAACGTCGGCACCAGAATGATCGCGAAAAAGAATACCATGATACGCATCGCACAGCCGACACCTGGACCGGCAAACGGCGGACCAATCTCCACAAGTTTGTCCACGTTACGTTTGACCTGGAGCGCTGCGTAAAATCCCGCAATCAAAATTGGCCAATGCATCTGCGTTCCCACGATCCAATTCCAAGCAACCTCCCAACCCTCCATCCACTGCTCGGTCACATTTTTCCCGGAAAACATTGGCCAAGCCACACCAATGCCGACCATCGCGGCAATTTGAATTGCCAAAACGCGAAGACACTGCCGTGAAATGATCGCGAGCTCCACGTGGCGCACGAACAACTGACACAAGGGAATCGCCATCAAGTAGACATAGTACTCCGCCACCAACGGCAAAACCAAATGCCAAATCGAGGCATGCGCCAGATAAATGGCCCGCGCGACAAAAAAGTGAACCAGCCCAATTGAGATTAGTTGAAACAGAATTTCCCAACCCGACAAATGCCCTCCTTCAATCTTATGCATGTGTTGGGCGTCAACGACCGTGAGCTTGTTGACTAAGATCTGTTGGTTGTCACTCTTCTTCTTGGTCATGGAATTGAATCGACCTTTCGGATCACCTCTGAAACACTGCAACAAAAACAAAACATCCAACGCCCCACCAACAAAAACAATCGGCTTGAAGTTGAAATTCTTCCAAGCCGATTCGATGGAACTAACCAACTCGACATGGATTACAGCGGTTCGATTTCGATCGTCAGTTGTAGGACCGATTTGTCGTGACGGAATTCGAAGGTCGTTGTGGTTTGCCCTTCGATCAACATTTGCCGAAGCTTTTTCTTGAGCTTGTTGTCAGTAACAAATTCATCATCCTCAAAATCATCCTGCTCTTTGATGATGGGTTCCACTTGAAACGTCATGTCGAGGTTGTTCAAGATGACATCGATGTACTTGCCTTGTTCGTTGATGCCAAAGGTCTTCGGCAGCCCCTGTTTCAGGATCAAAGGAGCCTCTTCCTTGGCCACCGTGATGTAACCGGATGGAGGCGTGAAATTGCCGACTTTGGGCATTTCCGTTGTGCCGTCGACGGCCACCTGTTTGCCGTTACCGTTGAACAAGCGGATACTCACACCACCGTAGATTTGCTCGTTGTCCCCTCCGTCATCCGCCTTTTTAACTTCGATGTTGGTCAAACGCACTCGAGCCTTGGTGGCTTCCAAGCAATGATTTCCATCAAGAAAGGCGTTGGCAGCTAACGAGACCGGGGTACCATTTAGGTCGGTGACCTTGTAAGCCAAGGGAACGATATCGTTTTCACCATACGACGACTTGAAGTAGTTGTCCAGCGTCGCTTGCAACTTCGTGTAGTCGGGCAACGCGATCGCTTGCCCACCTTGTGTCTGAATTCGAACATTGATGTACTCACTGGCCTTGCTCCCAGTGTTCTTCTGTTGGAGTTTCGCCGAAACCGCACCCCACTCCAAGCTACCCTTGAGTTCATTCGAGTACTTCTCCAAATCGTACTCGCTTTCCATGATCACGTAGAGACGGCGACCGTACTTGACCTCCCGCAAAAACAAGGCGTCTGGACTCAAGCCCGCCACATTTGTGAACAAATCTTCTGGCTTGGATGGTCCATCGGCCGAGACCGCCAAGAAGTTCTGGTCAAACGTGTAGACATACATGTAGCGGTACTTTTCCGAGGAGAACGAAAACTGATCTTCCCCAGAAATTCCCATGTAGAAGAATGATGCACCGATACTGAGTCCCAAACTTTCTTGGAACGTGCTGCGTTTCAGTTCCGAGTTCGACGAACTGTTGGGCATCCCAGTAAAGTTGTTGGGTTTCGTGAGCGACTTGACGACACTATGCGCTGCACTTTCGCTAATGCCATCTTTCGACGCCGTGATCGTCGCACTCGTCTTCTTCACCAAATTGGACGATGCGTTGATGGCATAAGTCTTGCGTTTATCCCATTTCACGTATTTGAATTGTCCCGATCGCAGCAACTCTTGCGAGTCAAAGACGCCGCCAGGAACAATTTGCAGGACCGACGAACCTTGAGGCAATACAATTTCACTTTCGATTTTTTGGCCCCGCACTTCTTCTTTGGTTAGGCACATCGGGTTCGTGAGTGCGGTAATCTTCCGAGTCGTGGCATCGGAGGCGGCAACGCCCTTCTTCCACTGGATTTTTACGTGACTGCCTTGGCCATCGCCCGCGTCGTACCGTACGATCTTGTCCGCTAACGGAGTCGATTTGTACCTTTGAGCCAAGTTTTTCGACAATGCCGAGCCTTGTTGAACGGCGTTGTTGTTCAGGCGGTTACCTTGCGCATGTACAGTAACCTCGCAAGCCAAGCCACAAACGACAAGGCCAAGTGTCATGAATAGTTTCTTGATGAGCATGGTCTTACTCACTCGCATCACAATTTCCTTAAGAGAAGGGGATACTTTTCGCAGTGGGTTTATTTCCCACCGCCGGTCAGATATCCCATCGTGAGCGATGCGGCCCCCCGGCCAAAACTTTTTTGAATTAAATATTGTGAGCTCGGGCTCAGACTACACAATTGGAAAATTCGCAGAACCTTGGTTCGTTGACGTGGAACCATACGAAACGTACAAGACAGTCGAACGGGGGCAATAGGATGCGGGCGAATGAATGAACGCGAACACCGGAAGTCCGAAAATCCAAAAATCGTTTGACCAAAATTCCGATGTCTCCAATTTACCCTGGGCCGCCCACACGATCACTTCGTTCGCGTTTCACTTGCCGGTTTGCTACGGATACCTTGGTTCAATTTCTTTCGCGTGCCGAGTCCATTCTTGGGGCCGCTTCGGCTTCGAGGTCGGTTCCTTGAATCTGCTCAAACCATTTCGACATGCTTTCGAAGTCATCCTGCGCCTCGGCAAGGTCAAACTGCAACAGTGCCGCTTGAGCGGTGTAGGGATGCCCCAGTCCAACCGCGTCCAACGCTTTCTGATATTGCTCGTCTGCCACGACTCTCGCTTCGTCCAATTTGCCGGTACCGATGAGAGCCGTGCCGTAAACTCCACGAGCCTCAAAGGTCAGTTGGTGAACTGGTCCCATGTGCGCATGAGATCGTTCCAAGGCGTCGGCCGCGACTGTGGCCGCCTCATCCCATTTTTTCAAAGCATTCCAAGTTTGAGCCAAGAGAATCCGTATGCGAATCGCCCGTCGGTGGGTCGGCGTAAAGACTTCATCATAAATTGCCACGTGTTCTAAACAAAGTTTGTTCGCCGATTCGAATTTGCCTTGATTGAAGTTCAAGGCAATGAGATTAAACACATCGACCAGCGTTTCCGGATGTTTGGGCCCCTGGACCGCGGAATGAGCTTGATGAATTTCTTTAAGCGCGATCTCGGCGTTTGCCAAATCGCCGGCATCCATCAACGAGGTTGCCAAATTGGATTGCATATTGAGTGTCTTGCGATGCAATTCGCCGAATGCCTCCAGGGAAATCTCGTAGGCTTCCCGATGTAATGCCACGATCTGGTCATGATCGGCACCGGGCGCTTGAGCGCTGACATTCGCAAAAATATCGATCACCGTTAATGACGAATCCGCATCCAAGGCCTCGATCTGACTGGCGCGTTCCCACGCATCTTTGGCCAAGGCCACGGCCTGCGTATCATCATCGCGATGCGACAAAATCAGAGCCAAATGAGACTGCCCCGTGATGGCCTCGGCACTGTCGTCACCAAACCCCGCGACGTAAGCTTCGTAACTCAGCTCCGCGTGCTTTTGGGCCGATTCTAGATCGCCAAGAGAAAGGTACGCCTCGGTCAGAATCTTGTGCGTATCGCCTGCCACCACGACATCAACCGAATCCGATTCACTGAGTTGTTGCGAGATGGTCTCCAAGAAATCTCGAATGGTCCTGGCCTTGCCCAAAGTTTGTTCTGGCGTGGCGGCGAACAACGCGTTATTCAAGAGTTCGTTCGTCGACTTCGAACGCTTCTCGGAAATCGAAGCTTGTTCCGTCGCGGACGTTAGCTTCTCATTGATCAACGTCAGTTCTCGATTTTTTTGGCTTAGGATGAAGGAGGTGACCGCTCCGGCAATCACGGTGATCAACACCCCCACCAGCACCGCGGCCGCGATGGTCGGGCGACGGCGAACGACACGAACGAATCGGGACCAAACCGACTCAGCGACCACGCTGATCGGCTCGTCCGCCAAGTAACACTCCACGTCTTCCCGCAGCTTCGAGGCACTCGGATACCGATCCTCGATTCGTTCCGCCATCGCCTTACAACAGATCGCCGCCAGTCGTTCAGGGACGTGTCCACGACGAACCGAGCCCCCAACTTCGCCCGATTCATGTTTGCGTTTGGTAGAACCCGTGACGAGGAAATACAGAGTCGCACCCAACGAATAAACGTCGCTGCGAAAGTCGGTCAGATCAACGCGTCCTTGCAGTTGTTCGGGACTGGCGTATGCCGGCGTCCCCATCACTTGGCCGTCGATCGTTTGCAGGCCGCGTTCCGTCACCGTGTCTGACCCGCTCGTGCCGGAGATCGAAGTCAAGTTGATGTCCGGTTCGTTCATTACCTTGGCCAATCCCCAATCCATCAACAGCGTCTCGCCGAACGGGCCCAAGATAATGTTCTCGGGTTTGATGTCGCGATGAATGATGCCTTGGCCATGCGCGTAGGCCGCAATGTTGCAAACCGTCACGAAACTCTGCAGAAGCTGCCTGAACTCCATGGAGGCCCGATAAGCGGTTGGGTTGGGCAATTTCAATTGCAGTTGCTCGACCCGCTGCCGTAACGTTGGCCCATCCACAAATCGCATCACGTAACAAGGCAGCTGCTCGTGATCGTGTTTTAATGAGATGACCGGTACCACACCCGGATGATTCAAGCTGCCAGTAATCTGAGCCTCGCGCTCGAAGCGCGAGATCTGTTCGGCACTCAGGCGATTCCGACGCGGGAACTTGATGGCCACTTGTCGTTTGAGGCTTGGTTCGGTCGCCTGGTACACATCGCCCAATCCACCGCTGGCATGAAGCCGTTCCAATTGGAATTCCGAAACAACTTGTAGTCGCTGTTGCAAACGAGTGGTTGGGGAGGCTTCGAGTCCCGGGGCTGGTTCTGCTCCCAACATACTGCCAAACTGGGCGTCCATCGCCTGCAAGGCTTTGATTTTGGATTTGACTTGCGCCAGCAATTCCGGATGATCCACGCAGAGTCGCTCGGCGGAAAGTGGTTGTCCCCGCTCGCAGCTTTCTTCCCAAACACTGAGCAGCTCATCGACGATTTCGTTCATGACGTTCTTGTTTGCCTAAGGACTATCGGAGTCTATTTGCGAGTCTTCCGCCAGTAACGCGTTGTGCAGGTTGATCCGAGCGGATCGCCAGCGGCGACGGAGCGTGCGTTCCGCGATTCCGCTGGCCTCCGCCGCCTCACTGAGGGTCAACCCCTGATACCAAAGCAAGTCGAACAGTAGCTGTTCATCGGCGGGCATTTTGTCAATGTATTCGTGAAACTCGCCCCAGCTCCCCAACTTGACCGGATCATTGGTACTATCGCTGCACAAATCGATCGGGGCGACGGGCGCGCTTCCGTCGGCCACCCAGGACTTCGCTTGGTTGGCGCCCAAACCCAACGGGCCGAAGTACTTTCGGGAAAGATCGATCAGTTCGCGGCGAATAACGGTTGCTGCCAACCGGAAATAATCCAGCGGAGTTTGGGGATGGTTATTCTCCAATGCTTTCCACAGGCGCACGGAACTGTTTTGCACGACGTCGTCGACATCTTCCCATCGTTTGAGACCCGGATGATCGGCCAAAATTTTTTGGACCAAAGATCGCAATCGCTCCAGGGTCGCGGTGATCAGCTGGTGGGATGCCGCCGGATTGCCAATCTGCAGTTGATCCAGCAGTCGCTGCACAACGACGGTAGAAGACGTCTGTACGGGGTCCAAAGCGACAACTTTCTCTAAAACAACCCAGGCCCTTCGCGCGAAACACCGCGAAGCGTCCATTGACTTGGTATCGACCGATCCCGAACACCGAGACCCTAGAGGAAGATAGAACCAAGTCACTCCAGTCCCCGGAGCTTGAGGCTTGATTCTATCAGAAATGCACGACTTTCAAACCAACGGCCCGACGGACCAGAACCTCCGCCCACGCGCCACCGACCGGACAGGACGCGCGACCACTCGACCTGGTGTGTCATCGCACCCCCAACGGCGGAGTTCTCAAAGCAGGGTTATCTATCACAATCAGGCAATTTCTGGGAATTATTGACTGATCAACCGTGTACTTAACCAAAACGAAAACGCTGGAATTCGGCGTAAGGGAAGCGTTTTCGTATCGCCTTTGATTCCAGCATCGAAGACACCGCTTCATTCAGATGCAAGCGCCTTCCGCAAACCACCCAAAATGACTTCTAGTTTTTGAATCCTCTGCTGGAGATCCAAATTCATCGTTTGTAGATCACGAACGGCGATCTCAAGATCATCGTACGTCGGCCCGCCACCAACGGCACGAGAAGATTGTTTCTCAATCATGACAGTCAGTTTGTCAACATCCTTGTCCGACACAAGCACGTTGTAAATCGATCGAGCATGCCCTATTTGCGAACAATGCACTTCATACTCTCCATCCGAAAGTCCATCCCATGTCACCGTTGTCTCGGAACCGGCCTGAAGTTGGCGTGACCGGAGTCTCTGTCCTTGATGAAAAAGTTCGACGAGCACGAAACTGGGTGACGTTTCGCCAGTGTAATAATACACTTCGAGTCGGTTACCCTTTGGCTCCGTGTCTTTTGAGTCCTGCGCCATAGAAGTTGCACGACCAACTGCCAGCAAAGCAATTGTCGCGAGAATAAGCATTACGAAAAAAGTTGCCGAGCCAATAAATTGTGTTGCAGTAAAGATTTGCTTCATCGACAAGGTTCCCAAGTTTGAGACATGACTTCTTTCCGTCGAGACTCCCACGTTGCACTTGAAGCAGAGCCACGACACGCGCATCGGCGAGCTCGCCTGTGGGCCACTTTACTCACCTAGTTCGCCGTGCCGCAAGACTCGATTCTAGAACTTGCCGTCGCACATCGCAACACATCGAATCAGTTTTCAAACCAATTCCCAAACCGAAATAAACTGGAACAGCGTCCCAGCCGCTAGTCTGAACGGCGTCGCGACCACGCCAGCTGCACTTCCATGTCAACTCAATACGCCGTACGACGACGCCAGCTTGCTCTCAGTGATCGAGCGGAAACCAGGTTTCCAAGCGATGCATCGCGAAAAGGTCGCCCGCCTCCGAAACGAACTGGGGTGGGAAACGGCCTGGACCATGGAGCGGTTGTGGATTGAATCCATGGAGGTCGCGTGGTTGGATTACTTCTTGGCCCAATTGAAGTTTGCCCAGGTCAATGCCGCTTCCAAAGCAACCCGGGACCACTACGAGAAACGATTGGACCGAGCCCACAACCGCTTCTTGACGTCGATCAAGACACGCGCCACCGTCGGCAAAATGGCCCAGCCTACGCTGATTGCTCTCCAAGGCGACATTCTGACCAATCGCCTACTGCTCTTCTAGACTAAAACTAGCGGGCTCAGGTTGGGCTGGTGGAATAAGACCGTCCCGAACTTTCGACACCACCACTGGCAAAAATTGGTTACACTGATTTGGACCGACTGCTCGCAGCAGTCGTTACTCCGAGTTTGGTTATCAGCAGGTCGGCACTTGGACCGCAGCGAAGACGATTTGGCACCGATCAGTTCGGATTTCGAGCAGGCTTGGCACGCTGGCCACCGCCTTGGTTGTCGAGGATTTGGAATTGGTTACTCGTAGGAAAGGTAGGAGTTCCTAATGTCGTCAGAATCATACGATCCCAATCGGTCGTTGGACGCGACGCGGTCCTTAGCACCGCCACAGTCCAGTTCGCAGATCGAATCCCTTGGCGAGCAATTCGTTCTGGCCTGGCACGCTGGACAGAAGCCACGCATCGAAGACTACTTGGACCAAGTTCCAGCAGAGGAACAAAACCTGCTTCTGTGCGTGCTGTTGTCCCACGAAATATCACTTCGGCAACAGGCCGGTGAATCACCAATGCTGGAACACTACGTGACTCGGTTCCCCAAGCACGTTGCTACGGTGGCCCCGTTGTTTTCTCAGACCGACAAGGCTCCAGGAACCGACTCGACCGTTGATCTGAATCGCTCGTTAGATCAATCCACGCAAGACTTTCTGTCCCCACGCCCCCAGACGGTTTCCCCCCGCGCGGGCTCGCTGCGTTACCACAAACTTCGCAAATTGGGCGAAGGGGCGTTTGGAGCCGTGTGGTTGGCCGAGGATTTGGAACTGAAACGTCAGGTCGCTCTGAAAGAGCCACGGCCCGATCGCCTGCGAAAAGCGGCCGACATCGAGACCTACTTGGCCGAAGCTCGCGTGTTGGCCAGTCTCGATCACCTGCATATTGTGCCCGTCTATGACGTCGGTCGTACCGTCGAAGGCTCCTGCTACGTCGTCTCCAAACTGATCGATGGCACCGACCTGGCTGATCACGTCAAACAGAAATCCATTTCCTTTGCCGCAGCCGCCAGTCTGGTCGCGCAAATCGCGGAGGCCCTGCAACACACGCACAACCGTGGCTTGGTGCATCGCGATATCAAACCGGCCAACATCTTGATCGACGGTCAGAACCGGCCCTACGTAACCGACTTTGGTTTGGCCCTCCGAGACGAAGACTTTGGCAAGCAAGAAGGGATCGCTGGGACCCCGGCCTACATGAGTCCTGAACAAGCTCGCGGTGAGAGTCATCTAGTGGACGGGCGTTCCGACATCTTTAGCTTGGGCGTTGTTCTCTACGAACTGTTAACGGGCAGCAAACCGTTTCGTGGCGACAATTGGCGCGAGATTCTGCAGCGGATCACCACCGTGGAAGCCAAACCATTAAGGCAACTCAACGAAGCAATCCCCAAAGAACTGGAACGGATCTGTTTGAAGGCCCTCTCGAAACGGGCGACCGACCGCTACCCGTGTGCGGCGGATCTGGCGGAAGACCTGCGGAATTGGTCTCGCCCCACTGCCGACCAAACTGCGGTAGCTGCCGCGAAAATCGTCCCCAAAGGTTTGCGTTCGTTTGATGCAGCTGACAGTGACTTCTTTTTGCAACTCTTGCCCGGTCCAAGGGATCGTGACGGACTGCCGGAAAGTCTACGGTTCTGGAAGACCCGGATCGAAGAAACCGATGCCGACCGAACGTTCCGTGTCGGTTTGGTTTACGGTCCCAGTGGTTGTGGCAAGTCGTCGTTAATGAAAGCGGGACTGTTGCCACGTTTGTCGGATCATGTCGTTCGGGTCTTTCTGGAAGCGACCCCCGATCAAACCGAACAGCAACTGCTGCAAGGTCTGCGGCGAGCTTGTCCTGACCTGCCACGCGAGGCTTCGTTGGTGGAAACGTTGGCCGCCATTCGTCGCGGCAAAGGGATCCCGGCAGGACGCAAAGTGGTCTTGGTGATCGACCAATTCGAACAATGGCTCTACAGCCACGGTGGGGAAACCAACTCCGACCTAGCCGCTGCGTTGCGGCAGTGCGACGGCGGACGGATTCAGGCGGTGTTGTTGGTGCGGGACGATTTTTGGATGCCCGTTTCTGAATTCTTGCGGGTGCTCGAAGTACCGCTACTGGAAGGTATTAATGCCAACGCGGTCAGCCTCTTTGACCCCCTTCACGCCCGCAAAGTCCTTTCCGAGTTCGGCAAAGCCTACGGTCGGCTCCCCGAAAATCTGGGGCAACTCTCACGTGACCAAGATTCGTTCTTGACCCAATCGGTCACCGGCCTGTCGCAGGACGGCAAAGTGATCTCCGTGCGGCTGGCCTTGTTCTCGGACATGATGAAGAGCCGTCCTTGGACCCCAGCCGCACTGGCCGAAGTCGGCGGCACAGCGGGCGTGGGTGCTACGTTTTTGGAAGAGACCTTCAGCAGTCGCACCGCTCCGCCCCAGCATCGCCAGCATCAGGAAGCGGCTCGGGCGGTCCTGCGCGCCCTGTTGCCGACCACCGGCACCGACATCAAAGGCCACATGCGATCGGCCAGTGAATTACGGGAGTTCAGCGGCTACAACAATCGTCCCGATGCATTCGCCGAACTGATTCGCATTCTGGACAGCGAAGTCCGGCTGATCACGCCCGTGGGAAGTGAGACGTTAGAAGCAGGAAGTGAGAAACCAACAGATCCCTCCTCCCCCAGCTCTTCAACCTCGACCCTCCACCCAACACCCACCACCCTCTACTACCAACTTACCCACGACTATCTCGTCCCCTCCCTCCGCGATTGGCTGACTCGCAAGCAGCGGGAGACGCGGCGGGGCCGAGCAGAACTGAAGTTAGAAGAACGAGCGATGGTCTGGAACTTTAAGCCGGAAAACCGCTTGCTGCCGTCGCTGTTGGACTGGTTGAACATTCGCCTGCTGACCGACAAACGGAAGTGGACCGAGCCCCAGCGCAATATGATGCGGAGGGCTGCCAAAGTCCATGGACTGACCTGGGGCGGGGCTCTAGTCAGCCTGTTGGTACTGGGTCTGAGCGTCCAGTATTGGGTTTCGCAGCGGGATTGGAGCAACAAACAGGAGCAAACTCGGATTGCCGCCGAATCTTTGCAGAACAATCTAGGACCATCGATCCCGGTGAATATTCGCGAATTGAAGAAGCTGCCGGAGTCCTTGGTCCAGGCCGAACTGGCCGGACGATTTGCGACCGACAATTCGCAGCGCAAGCTGGCCCTAGCGTTTGCGTTGGCAGCTTACGGACAAGTGGAGACCGAGTACCTGGTATCGCGAATTGATGACGTTGCCACGGCCGACACGGCCAATTTCGTGGAAGCGTTGGCAATAGACCGCGAGCGAGCGGTGACCGTAATTAAAGCAGAAGCTGCGAAATGTGAAGCTGAATCCTTGTGGCGACGCAAAGCGAAATTAGCCATTGCCGCTCTGGCGTTGGGCGAAACAGAAATTGCCGCCGATATGTGCCAATATGAAGATCGCCCCGATCCCGGGCAACGGACAATCTTCATTAACGAATTTCCTCAATGGGAATGGTATTTGTCCGATCGAAAGATCAATCTTCAGCAGTTGGCGAACTTGGTGGCGGAAAGCCGGGATTCGGGCTGGCGCTCCGGCCTCAGTTTGGCCGTCGGCAGCATTCCCGTGGATCAGCTCCGGGAACTCAACCCGTCGGCCCTGGATGCGTGGAATAAGTTGGTCGGTCGCTGGTTTAAAGAACACCGCGATACGTCCACCCACAGTGCTGCCAGTTGGTTGTTGCGACAGTGGAAACTTCCCTTACCGGAAGTTCCTGACCAACATGAAATTCTGCCGGATCGAGATTGGTTCGTGAATTCGACGAAGATGACAATGTTGCGGATCAGTCCGCCTGCTATACAGCTTGATACAAAAAGACAGCTGTCGGAATACTGGATTGCCAGTTGCGAAGTAACGCGTGGACAGTTCGAGTCGTTTATGCAGGACGCGGACTACAAGTTTGAGAAGCCGACCGATTGGAAGGGGGTGGACAGGGACAAGAGCCCGACGAGCGACCATCCGGCACAGCAGGTCAGTTGGTACGATGCGGTGATGTACTGCAACTGGCTCAGTCGTCAGGAAGGCAAGTCCACGGCCTACCACAAAACTGGCGATCAATGGGAGTTGGTTGCTGGAGCGACTGGGTATCGCTTGCCGTTGGTCGTGGAGTGGGAATACTCGACCCGAGCGGGTAGTCAAACGGCTTGGTCGAGTGGGGGCGACGTACTGAGAGAATACTCGACCGGAACGGGTAGTCAAACGGCTTGGTCGAGTGAGTTATTGGCGGACTATTGTCAGATGTATCCATCGAAGTTGCCAGCCGTCGTCGGCCACAAGCTACCAAACGCATGGGGCATGCAGGACGTTCATGGCAACGTGGCGGAATGGGGCAACAATCTCTACCGTGAGGACTCGTACCGCGTGTCCCTTGGCGGCGGTTGGGACGGCGCAGCCACGACGTGCGGGTCGTTCGGCCAGAGCGGGGCCACGCCGGCGGGCCGCTAC
>JBGSJV010000188.1:0-16048 GCA_041741535.1 Pirellulaceae bacterium | reverse complement strand
TCCGCGCTCACGGCCGCATGCAAATCCAAAATCTAAATGCTGGGGTTTGCTGTACATGGGCTCGCTCTCCGCGGACAACACACCGGAGTTTGTGCGACCTCGGGCTCACACTCCGCGGACAACTCGCTTAGCGGCGCCCGGTCGATCGGATACCCGCTCGACCAGGCTCTGCTAACCGGTTAATGCCGCTGGCTGGGCGTTGGAGGTTAACCGCGGGAGCAGAGCTTGGTGGAGTCGGGGATCCGACTCCACCAAGCGTCGCTCCGCGCTCACGGCCGCACGCAAATCCAAAATCTAAATGCTGCGGTTTGCTGTACATGGGCTCGCTCTCCGCTGCCAACACACCAGAGTTTGTGCGACCTCGGGCTCGTACTCCGCTGCCAACTCGCTTAGCGGCGCCCGGTCGATCGGATACCCGATCGACCAGGCTCTGCTAACCGGTTAACGCCGGTGGCTGGACGATGCTGCTAACCGGTTAACGCCGGTGATGGGACGATGCTGCTAACCGGTTAGTGCCGCCGGAGGTTCAGTCGAATTGTGAATTGCCAGAAATTATTCTTTTGAGATTCCTCCGGCTGGTTCGTCTAAGATAGGGAGCGAAATGGAACCCGCCCTTGCAGCACGAACACTAGGTCAGCGCCAACATGCCCAGCGATGAAACATGGGAAGCGACCTTGAACCGTGTTTTGCCTCAAGCATTGGCGATGGCTGTTCGGGTCTGCGGCAGCGTCCCGGCGGCCGAAGATGCGGTGCAGGAAGGTTTGGTCAAAATCCTCCAAGCTCGTGAATCCTATCGGGGGCAGGCCCAGCTTTCCACATGGATGCTGCAGATTGTGCTCAACGCCAGTCGCGATTGGCTGAGAAAGCATCGACCGACGATACAAACCGGACCCAGTGGCCCATCGGCCGATCCCGACGGCTTATCCAATGGACAAGGATTCGCTGGTTCCTATAGCTCGGCCGTCGGAGGCGAACCGGTCGCCCGCGCGGGGATGACCGGTGGCGCATTGGTCGGCGGACTCAACTTGGATCAATTGGCAAACCCACGCTCGAACGATCCTTCGGCCAGACCAATTCACGCCGAAGAGCGCCAGCAGATCCGGCAGGCCGTCGAACAGTTGCCAGCGCGTCAACGGGAAGTGGTTCAGTTGCTGATCTGGCAGGGGATGTCGGCGACGGAAGTCGCGGAACTTACCGGAACCACCGCGCAAAACGTGTACGCCAATTTTCATGCCGCCAAACAACAGCTGCGTGTCCTGTTGGCAGACACCGCCCCTGCATACCGTCCTCCAACTTAGTGACTCCCCTTATGCAAACTCCCCAAGACCCTGACGATCCGCAATGGAACGAGATGCTGGCGGCTGCCGATCCGCTCTCGGAGTGTGACGCCGAATTCGCAGCCGCGCTGGAACGATTGCAGAACCGCATGTCGGAGCTTCAATCCAGCCAAACCGACACCAACGACACGTCAGTAATTCGTCCACTACAAATCGCTAAGAAGGGATGGAACACGTCAGTCGTTTGGTGGGCGACTGCATCTCTGGTACTAATTGGGCTAGGAGCGACCTACTGGCGAGTCGCGGTGAACTCGCGGTCTGATAACGCAACAAATTTGGTGGAAACGAAAGAAGACGCAACCAGCACCGACAAAGCAGACCACACAAAACCGGGCGAGAAAGGTACCAACGCCGAAGCACCAGCGAATTCACTTGCCAATCAGCAAACCCCGATTCCGAACGAACGGGACAAACGAAACACCGCGGCAGAAAAACGAGACCGAGAAAAGATTCGCTCGGTCGAAGAATTGCTCAAGCTAACGCCCTCACAATTGGCCAAGGTGCAGCGGCGGCTGGATCAAGTGGCGTTGGACGCAGAACTTTTGAAGTGGCTGGGGGAATGGCATCAAGCCAACCCCGAGCAGCGTTCACTTTTGGAACAGCAGTGGGTCGCGCATCGTGGTTTTTGGTCGGGCTGGACAATGCGAGGCCTACGCCAGTGGCAAGATCCCATGGCTCTGCAAGCGGGGATCGAGATCCTCAGTTTGGAGCTTGGCTCTGCGGCCCCCGAACAATTAGGGTTCTGCCTCCAGCGCTCCCAAACAGCCGGATTGGCGGTGCCCTTTTTATTGCCGCGAGCCAATGAAGTTCAATTGGCCAGTTGGTTAACCGAGGCCCCTGACTCGGGCACTGTGCAAGCGTTGATTGGCGAGTTGGCAGGACGCTCCGGGCAAGTGGCCACCGAAGCCCTGGCGACGTTAGCGGCCGATCATGTTTGTCATCAAGTGTTGCGGCAAGCAGCTCTGAAATGGCATCCGGCCCATGCCCAACGAGCGTTGGCACAACTGCATTCTGCTAACTCGCAGCAACAGTTTTTTGCGGCCATGATCTTGGCCGTGATCGACGAAGAAAGGCTTGATCAAGAACTGCTAACCCAAGCTCGGAGTGGCGTCCAAGCGTTGCCAGCTCTATCAGCCTATGTCTTTCGCCATCAAGATCAATTGGCTGAGAAACTAATCCCATTGCAACAGTCACCGTCGGCCATGGCGGCGATCCCTTCCGCTCAACAACGCAGTCAGAAATGGCAGCGTCAACAACGTCTCGAATCTCTTGGTCCCAAGTCCCTTCGAAAGGTGTGTCAACTATGCGTCTCCGCAAGTTAGTTTCCGTTTTGTGTTTGGTCTTCGCTCCCTTGGCGATTTTGACTTCGAATCACTTGCCACAGGCCAGCGCCTGGCAAGACGAAGTTGAAGAGGAGAAATTACTGCGAGTCTACCCGATCGCGGATCTGTTGACGCCCGCAGCGGTTGCCGACCCAGGCAGTAACTGGCCAGGCACCGGCCTCTTGGCTCCGGCCGCCGGACCGAGTTCAGGTGGATTCGGTGGCACGGGCGGCGGCATGGGTGGAATGGGCGGCGGAATGGGCGGCATGGGCGGTGGCGGGGGCGGCGGAATGTTTTCTGTCCCATCGAATCCTCAAGAAGGAGGCATGGGCGGCGGCATGGTTGGCTTGGGCGGTGGTATGGGCGCCGGCATGGGGCTTGGACTGGCAACTAACACGGACGACGGGTCAGGGTTGTACACACTAATCGACCAATTGCTTTCCAATGATGAAACTTACGATAGTGTCGGGTTGTCCTTATACAACAGCATGTTGATTGCGAAACAAACGGAAGGCTGTCACGAACAGATCGCTGAAATCCTCAAGGTGCTGCGCGATGGATTGACCCAACAGCAAGTGATTCAGGTCGAATGGGCAGCATTGGCGTTGGATCCAACTGCGGCTCAGCAACTACGGCAAACCAATGATCAAAAGTTGATTCAAGAATGGATCGACCAACAAGCGGTCGCTTACGGATCGCTCTCGGTGCTCAACGGTCACTTGGGGTTTTCTTCGTCAGGTGAACACCGCAATCTGGTGATTGGCGTAACGCCGGTTGTCGGGACGTTCCAAAGCGGAGCTCTGCAAGATGGTGTCACCGCAAATGAAAGTGGCGTTGGCTATCAGCCTCGTACGGTGAAGCCGATCCTGGGTTGGTTAACGCAAGTTCGCCCCGTTGTGCCAACCGATCCGACCCAACCTGGACTGATTCAAATTGGCATCAGTCATGTTGCGAAGTCGGCGCAAGCGACTCCAGCCGTCTTGGGAGTACCCGACCGAGGGGATCTGCCTGCGTTTCAAGCGACAGGCACGATCAAAGCCTTACCAAATACTTGGACCGTACTGGGAGGCATGGCAAATGCCGCCAACACACCAGCGGTTGAAGGAGCTCCCAAGTATGTGATCGTGGTCCGCTACGGTCGCTAAACCGCTACCGAGAGTGATTTCGAAGCGATAGAATGACGTCATGCAACTGCCTTGGAAACTTCAAGGCAGTTGTTGTTGATAGACTTCTTGTTTCCGGAATCACGCCATGTCTAACTTTAGTTTTCCTCGGCCATTGACCAATTTGGATCGAATCGTTGTGATCGGCGATACGATGGCGTTGGCAGGAAATCGGCCCCATGGATTTGTGACTCAACTACGGGAAGCCTTGGACCATGAAGAATTGCCCTGGTTTGCGGTGGGTCGCAGCACCGATCGTTGGGAACATGCCGCTCAGCGATTTTCCGAAGAGGTCATACCTTTGCGGCCCTCTGTCCTGATCGTGATGCTTGGTCTGAACGATGTCTGGCATCAATCGCGCGGCCATGTCTTGGAATTCGAGAAAACGCGGCAAGCCATTACTCAGCTCGCCACGGCCTACTTTCGAAATTCGCCGCAAGGCATCCTGTTGTTGGCATCGCCCTTTTTAATTGGTGAAAAAACGGATGGCACAAATTCGCAAGATCGGGATTTGGAGGCGGTTTCCGACTTGATTGCGGACGTCGTCCGTGAGTTCGCGGGCGGTTCGCCGGGCTCCGACGATCACTCCGGGGAACCTCGCATCCAGTTCCTCAATCTGCGCCGTGTGGCGATCGAGTATTTGAAGCAGCACAATCCAGCCCAAAAGCCGCACTCGATCCTCACGGTTGACGGAATTCAATTGAACAAAGTTGGCCACAAATTCATGGCTGATTTGTTGGCGGACTATTTTGGCTTGCAACTTCCGGCCCCGGCGACTGATGTCTTGCGACATGTCGTGTTTCTCAAATTCAAGCCCGAAATCAGCCCTGCCAAGACCCGGGAAGTTCTCCAAGCCTTCCAGGCGCTTGGCAAGCGAATCGATGTCGTCGCCGCGATCGAAAGCGGCACGAACAACAGCCCCGAGGGATTAGCGGATGGCTTCACGCATGTGTTCACGCTCACGTTTCATTCGACTGCTGATCGCGACATTTACTTGAATCATGCGATACATCAAGAGTTCGTGCAGCTGGCACTGCCGGCGTTGGAAAAAGTCTGCGTGCTTGACTATTGGGCCCAAGCTCACCCGACGACGAGAACTTGATCATGGCAACCAACCAATCGACTCTGTTTCCTTGCCCTCACTGCAAGAATTCTCGAACGAACATCGAAGCCGATTGTTCGATCTGTGGTTGGAGTCCGAATCCAAGTAACGCCGTTCAACGACAGACCAACTGGGAATCGTCGCCACCCCAAACCACTCCCGTGAATTTTCTGGCATCGGGCATTTGGGGATGGCTGACCTTCACCGCTGGCTTGGCGTTGATTTTAGGCGGCGCGATGTTCTTCGTGGTTTTGCATTTCGTAGTTGAGGAATCAGGTGCATTCGCCGGCTTGGTGCAAGTTGGATTGGGACTACTTGTGGCAATCGCTGGAATAGGGATCGTATACTCCCAGCCTTTTGCGAAATGGTTGTTGAGCGCCTCGGTATTGGGAGTGGTTGTTAATGTGGTCTACTTCCTATTTGTGATTCTTCGACGGATATAATTCGCATACCGTTAGAAATTGAGAAAACCTCAAGAAGATGAACTCAAACGCAACTTGCTTGACAGTTGGCTGCGTTCATCATTTATTGGCGGCGAACGGTGACTTTTAGTTCACCTTGGTTGTCACCGATTTGAGTCAGTGGTTCTTGGCACCGCAGATACAAGTGTCCGGTCGTGGGGGCCATAAACGTGGCATTTTGTCCCAACTTTATTTCTTCCGACAATTCGTACTCGGCCCAACGTTCTCCGCCCGAGTCGCTCTTGGTCAAGATTGCTCCAATCAAACGACCAGCGGTGTCGGATTGACCGTCGGCCGAGAATGGCTCGCGACCGTCGATCGACCAAGTCCCTTCGGCCAAGACTTCGTAGGTTTCGCCGGCTTTGACCAACGCCCCGGAGGCTTGCCACCCGCGTCGCGCGACGACTTTGGCTTTCTTACCCCGCGAATCGACGCCAATCGCCTTGGTCTTCCAGTCCCAACTACAAAGTTCCTGTTGATAACCATTGCCCAAGTGTTTGACAAACTGCGAATACTCGAACGAGATCTCTCCGGCCACATTGGCGAACTCCGATTGAAAACTGGCGTTGCCATCCGGCGGCATCATCGTTTCGCCCAAGCGATAGAAGCGTTGGCCGTAGTTTGGATTATTGACCAACATGTAACACAGCGCCCAGCGCCACGCGTAAGCTTGCCACGAGTCGCCCGTGACTTGGTCCAACTTCACCAGCTCCGACAAAGGCTTGGGAGGTGTTGTGGTTAAGTAGCGAATGACAACCGGATCGATATTCACTCCCACGTCGCCCGGTTTCCAATAACACCCCAGTTCGGCCATCCCTTCGGCGTACCAGGTCGGGCCAGTTCCCCCATACGCCAAATGACAGAACGCATGAACGGCTTCATGTTGCACAATCGAATGTTCGCCACAGGAATAAACAATTGCCCGGCGCAAGTTCCCCAAACGGCTCGCGACGGTAACTCCGGCTTTGCGGCGAATCCAATCCAGACCCTCGGTGAGTTCTTCCGCTGCCGGCCCCCAACGCTCGAGGTCTTCGGCCACGTAACAAACGATTGGTTGTCCCAGGGTTCGACGGTTGTAGTATTTGCCCACGACCGCAAACATTTCCTCGAGTTTGTCCAATAGTATTTGCGCGCTGCGCGGCGAGAGGTCCGTCTTGATCAAGAAATTCTTGCTGCGCAGTTCGCGGGGCGGTTCCGGTTCATTGCTCAGGTGCCGGTACTTGATTTGAAAAAGTTGGTCCGGACTCGTTTGAAGGCCCGGCCGATCGGCGACCAATTGAACTTGAATTTGTTGAGCGACCCAATCGCCGGTGTTTAGCTTTAATAGCTCGATCGAAACGATCTCGTCCCCTACCCGAACTTCTTGCATGTTCGTCTGTTCAACGACCAACGTTGCTCCATCCGCAACCGCGACCGTCAATCCAGACTTCGTCGTAAACTCCGACTTCGGAACTTGTAAAGCGACTTTTCCCTTGTCGTTCTTCGTCACAATTGCTTGAACAAGCGCCGGTTGAAAGTCGTCTTTGCCACTTGGTTCGCGGTTGGAGAACACGACGGAGCTTTGATCATGATCGACGGGCAGCAACTTCCAACTTCGGACATCGCCAACGTGACCCTCTTTGGCCAAATCCAATTCAACTTCGACCGCCATTCCAGGACGAAGCAGACTCAACGGCAGTTCACCCAAGACGCGAATGGTGGTGCGTAGATTCAGAGCACCTTGGTTTCCTGACAAGTTGATCGCGCGAACCCCGGCGTCTTGGTACAAAGCCGCATAAGTCGCTCCCGTCTCTGTTTGCACCACCAGCGAGTGATTCGTTTTGGCCAGAATTTTCCCGGCGACCGACTGGCGTTCCACAACTTCCAAATCTTGGGCGGCCCAACCCATTGGTGAAAAGCAGAAGAGCCAGAACAGCAAGCCCAGGTAGCTCATTGGTTGCCATACCGCTTGTGCCAACATGCGTGACCTCCTTGATCAATGCCAGCTTTCAATCACTTTGCTACGTTGGATCAGCGATTGGTGAAACGGATTGATCAACCATTCGCCAAACCGTTCCGCTTGACACAACGTGCTCGAGGGTACCCAGACCAGATCTTGTCGATCGGCAATTCGATTTCGCGCGACACGCCGGTACAAATCGACGGAATAGAAAGCGACGTGCAAACGCATGGGTTCATGTTGTCCGGGCACAGCCCCTTCGAACTCCAAGTCGATCTGTGCCATATTGGCGACCAAAAATTCTCGGTTCCGATCAAGATCCAGTTGCCAGGCGACTTCGCGGGCAACCGTCTCGCGAAAGGATTCTTGCTCCAGTCGATTTCCGGAGATAAAGCTAATCATCGGTTGGTTATGCCCAACCTGAGTCAACCACATCGAGCCTTCGTCACCGCGTTCGCGAATCAAGGCCAAACCGACTTCAATCTTCTGCATTCCGGTTTCCGTTTAGCGTTCAACTCGTTCGGGAACGTAATCCTTGTCGCGTTTTCGAATCACACGTGCCGAGATGATCTGGTCCGGCTGCCCGATCATGCTATCTTGAGCCTTGATCATTTCTTGCCACTGGGTTCCGGCACGTTCCAGATTATCTAACACCACGTCGCCTTCGATCACTCGGCCAAAGACGGTGTTTAATTGTTCGTCCAAATCAGGACGCGGCCGAGTCACAAACGCGAATTGGCTACTGGCCAATTCCGCTTGGAGGTCGACCAACATCGTCAAATAACCGCGTAGGTGCGGTCGTCGGCTGGGAAGATCATGTTCGCTCTTGATCCAATATCCCGCTTGGCCGTAGGGGTCGTTCGTGGTCGAACCGGTGACGGCCATGCTGTCGGAAACCTCGTAGAATTGCCGGTTCTTGAAAAACCCTTGTTCGACTAGAAACACGATATTGTTCACTGTGTTCGGGGCATGATCTTCAAACAACTCAACGACAATGGTGCCTTTGGTGGTTTGAAATTCGATGCGCGGTAGATCGGACTCCTGATCCTTCAACAAAGCGGCCTGTTCCGCTTCCATGGCGGTCCGAACTTTCTGGCACGCGTCGAACGCCGTTTCTTGATCAGCCGTCAAAGTCTCTCCGGCTACTTTTGCTTCACTAAATATGGCGCGGGCTTCGGTAAACTGATTCACACAATAGGCGGCATGTCCGTACAAGGGCAAAAGATACGGGCGCTCGTGCCCCCGTTCGACCAAGGCCTTTGCCATGCGATACGCTTTGCTGTACTCATGAAACATAAAATACGCATCGATCGAATGAAAAGCCAAATCGGCCAAGTCTTTATCCGGTGGTCCAGTCATTTTCTCCAGAAGATGCATCGCCACTTGGCCGGCGAGTTTGCGGGCCGCCTCACCTTTGCGTTTCGCATCGCGAAACTGGGATGCCCACTTGGGAGCCTGTTCTTCTTTTTCCGAATGAAACTGCATCACTGCCTGCCCCACGCGCGAGTGCTGTTGTCGCCAATCGGCCAGGACTTTTGTCAGCTCTGCCTGCAACTCTTCGACACTCAGCGCCGTCAAACGGGCTTCGTCCCGTAGATACTGGTCATTGACGGAGGCTGGTTCTTCTTCGTCGTCTTGCAGATTGGAGCTTCGGACTTCCGTCACTTCGACTGCCAGAACGGCCACAAAGGTCGACTCCGGCCAGCGAACACGGGCACCCACACCAAACAAACCAAGACCCACAATAAAAATGGCGCCCCACAGCCGTGTCCTGTACATTTAAGCTTCCCTAACCGCCGTGACTTTCGGAACTCCCGGCCTGCGTTTGATGCCTCAGCGCATGGCCGACCCACAGAGCCCAAGAAAGCTCTGCATTTCAATTACTGTACTTGAGTCTAGGTTAACCGACTACCCGCACCGAACGTAACGACTTTTCCTTGCCTGGAGGCTGCTCGGGTTCCCTCGATTGGCGACGTGGTTGCGATTCTTGCGAGACGCTATTGGCGAGACGCTATCGGGTAGAGGCCGTGCCACGACTCGAACTTTGCTGCCAACAAGTCGCGACGGCAATGTCGAATGCCGACGACCAGCCCTCTAAACCACCGACTCAATGGCCAAAGCCGCCACTTGCCCTGTTGGTGATTGATTGACAATCAAAGCCACAGGACTGTCGAGCGGTGTGTTTTCCGATCGAACCAAGACTGGACAGTTGGGGTCGGGGGTTCGATAGTTCAGGGTCGCGGGTAAAATCTGCTGACGTAGTGCAAGAAGCGAACAGACCAGTTCAACCGCCCCCGTCGAAGGACCGAGTAATCCGAAGTAGCTTTTGGGGGCAAAGACCGGACAATCTGGCAAGACCCGCGCGAGTCCCTGGGCTTCGATCCGATCCTCGGCAACGACTCCAGTCCCATTGGCGTTGATGTGCCCAACATCCGCGGGACAAACCCCCGCCCGTGTGAGCGTTTCGCGGATCGAACGCACCAATCGTTCCTCCATTTGTGCCGGAACGGCATAGGCTCGATCCGATCCCATGACGCGCGCCAAGACATTTGCACCGCGAGCTTGGGCGCTGGCCAGTCTCTCCACGACGAACGCGGCGGCACCCTCGCCGAAAACGGTCCCAGATCTATGGAGGTCAAAGGGACGGACGGCCTCGGCCGCGGACGCGAACTGACTTGCCAGTCGAGACCGATCGCGATAAACGGCAGCGGTTGGGGTCATCTGGGCCCCTGTAGCACCGACAATGACCACGTCAGCCCAACCACGTTGCAATAACTCGATGCCTTCGATCAAAGCTGGCAGGCTACTGTTGTCACCTAACACGACCGTGTTACTAGGGCCTTGCGCGTTTAGCAGAATGGAAACATGGCTCGCGACCATGTTGGGTAAATACTTCAGCATCCACAACGGTTCAATTTCTCGCGGTGCGACTTGCCCCCACGAGGAAACGTCATTGCCCAACGGAATACATTGGCGAAAGGCCGGTACCAAATCTGCCGGGTTTGCGTAAAAGGCCTCGCTGGCAAACACGGTGGCGATACGAGGTGGATCGACAAGGTTCGGCCCAAGTTTGGCGTCATTAATTGCCATCAACGCGGCGGCGACTCCCATTTGAACTTCGCGGCACATGACCTTGAGACTCTTCCGCGGGATATGATCTTTCGCATCAAAGTCGTCGACCGAGGCCGCCAAGCCCCACGATTCGTGAGCCGACTCACAACCCGGACGTCGCCGGACGCCACTGCGATTTTCAAATAAGGACCGCCAGACCGCATCGGTCCCAATCCCAATGGGAGATACAACCCCCATGCCCGAAATTACAATCTCCGATGATTGCCACATGTCAGTTCTAACGTTGCTAAGCGATTGATTTGGCCTTACCCCAACCGGGGGGTCGACCCACTCCGACGGGAAAACAAGTGCAGGAAATGAATGCTGTTCTCAAAGTGTCAAGTTCTTGGCGGACACTACCTAGGTTCTGTCCCCAAAGGGGGCTGACCCTTTGGAGGGCAGGCAAAACTTCCGGACAAAAGGGTATGACCGGAGAGGGTCAAACCCCTTGGGGACATTGCCTAGTTAAATGAGTAATCAAAAATACGATAGGTTTTCTCGCGAATGGCCCCGCCTCGCTCCAAGGTCGCTCGCGACAAGTGATTGGATTCCAAAACCCAGGAAAACTCGGCTTCTTGGATTTCCCACTTCGTGATTGTGGGAATCAAATGATTCAAGAGCACCAATCCCAACCCCCATTTCTGATATTCTGGCAACACGTTTGTGCTGATCATGCGAACCTTCTTGATCGACTTGCGATTGCCAAACAGAAACCGCAGGAAACCGAATGGATACAGCTTTCCCCCGATCGCTTTGATCCAGGGATTGTAGTCCGGCAGCGCAAAGACCACGCCAACCGGCTTGCCATCGATTTCCGCAATACTGGATAGTTCCGGCACGATCAAATGTTTGAGTCCAGCGGCGGCATGTTTTAGCTCTGCCTCCGTCATCGGTACAAAACCCCAAGTCCCTGGTAGTGACTTGTTGTAGATGTCCATAAACATTGCCACATCACGAGCAAAGTGTTTTTTGTCGATCGGGCGAACATGAACGTTGAATCGCCGCTGAGCTTCTTCGACGACAAACTTCATTTTGGTATCCAACGTTTTGAGCATATCCACATGACCCCAAAACGCGTAGAGATCCTGGACCTTCTGAAAACCGAATTCCGTAATCAACGATTCGTAATAACGCGGGTTGTAGGTCATCATGAAGGTCGGCGATTTATCGAATCCATCGACCAAGAGTCCCGTTTCATGGTTCAACGACGGGTTGAGCGGGCCGCGCATCGCGGTCATGCCTTGTTCGCTTCCCCAACGCTTGACGGCCTCAAATAAAGCATCGGCCACGGTCTGGTCGGGAATGGATTCGAAAAAGCCAAACATGACCTTGGTATCGTTATAACGGCGGTTGAAACCGTGATCGATGATCCCAGCAATTCGACCGACCACCTCGCCGCCCTTGTACGCCAAAAAGGGTTGGACCGGATTCATCGCCGGGAAAGGATGTTTCGCGAATCCCAACAACTCACGAAGGTTCTGCTCCAAGGCCGGGACCCAATAGGGGTCTCCCGCGTAGAGTTTGAACGGAAAACGGACAAATTGATTCCGCTGAGCTTTCGTGGACACCGGTTGAATAACGATGGATTCGGGTGTCGAGCGCCCAATCGAGACGGATGCGGACGTCATCGAATGAAGATCCTTTCAGATCAGAGGACAACGCTGGGAAGCGAACGTAACCATCCTAGCAAATCGCGGCCCATCCCCGAAGGGCACCAAATGGCCTTAAGTTGCCCCACCGAGACTTACCACCGGTGGATGCTCCGGTTAAAATTGGAGTGGCGACGGGACTCCCAACAATTTACCGATTAGGCATGCGCGTGGATGTAAATCAGGTTGGCCCGTTTCAAATCCTGCAGCGATTGGGCGGCAAACGCCAAAGAGTCTTTGCGGCCCGTCACCGGCAGCAGGAACGGACTTCGGCCCTCAAGTTAATTGCCGTTCCCCCACATCTGACCCGGGAAGAAGCACTGCGGCGAATCCACAAAGAGGTGCGATTCCTCAGCCGCCTGCGCCACCCGCGACTGGTTCAAATGTTCGGTGGCGGGGTTTCCCATGATCAGATTTATCTGGAAATGGAACTGATCACCGGCGAATCGCTCGCGCATATTCTCTCGCGCCGCGGACGATTGGAATGGGATGTGGCCGTGCAATACGCCAGTGAAATTGCCGATGTGCTGGAATATCTCCACTCCAAAGGGCTCACTCATGGGAAACTTACTCCCGAAAAGATCTTGATCGCCGACGGGCACGTCAAGGTTACCGATCTCCGCCTCAATCGGATTCGCCGTCGACGCTGGGACGCCCAAAAGAGAGCGGAACTTGAAGTTGCCGCTTATTTGGCTCCGGAACAGTTGATGGGGAAAGGCGTTTCTCCTCAAGCGGATTTGTACGCGTTGGGCGTCATCATTCATGAACTGGTTACCGGCCAATTACCCTTTCCACCTGAATCACTCAAACAAATGACCCTGCGTAAGCAAAAGGAAATTTGCCCGCCCATCAGTCAAAGCATTGTTGAAACTCCAACCTGGTTGGACCAAGTGGTTCTCACCCTGATGAATCCGGATCCGCGGCTGCGATACCCTTCTGCCGCCGCCGCCATGATGGCGCTCCGCGAGATCCAGAAAATCGATGCCAACCGGATGTCGGCCGTCGCCCAATTCGCCGCAGGGTTCAATCCGCTCAATGCCGGAGCCGACAAACGAGAAGCCCGAGAACTTTTGGGGCAACCCACCGAACCCCTTCGGAAACCCAAACGTGTGGAGCGGGAATTTACCGTTCCACGCTGGGCGCAAATTTCCGGATTGATCTTGGGATTATTGGTCAGTGCCACCATTTTTGGCCTAACCCTGTACTACTTCGCGCCAACCTTCGAAGACAGAATCAACGCGGCAAATCGGGTGCTTTCGAGCGAACAACCGTCCTTACTCGAAATGGGAAGTTCCATCAACCAATTGAATGAACTGATCCAGCGATATCCCAACGCTACTGAAGTCACGACTGCCCGTGCCCTAATCATGGAACTGGAAACTCACCGTTTGTTGCGGTTGGCCGAGATCGGCAGAACGGGCAACCTCGACGAACCAACCCGGTTGTTTATCAAGGCCTATAAAGCAGCGATTAACGGGGAATATTTCGCGGCGATGGAGGGATTTCACGAATTAATCAATCAGCAACCTCTCGAACCCTCGGCTAACGAGTTCGTATATCGCGAGGCCGAACGGCAATTCATGCTTTGCAAGTCACCCTATGCCGAACAAATTCGGCAGCAATTGGTTCTAGCCAGCAAAGACCGAGCCGTCGCATCACAATGGGCCATCGAAGCAAAAAAGGCACTGGGTGCCGACCCCAAGCACCAAGCCTGGTTGACCGAGCTGGCAGCCGACTTCCCAGAAATCAAATTGATCGAGTCGTGGCCGGCAATTGCAACGGACCAAAGTTCCGAATAAAAAACTCGCATTCCCCCACTGTCCAGCGACGCTAACAACATTTTTGGGGACAGACACCTGTGTTCTTGTTGGGCATTTTTGTTGGGGACAGACACCTGCCTTTTGGCGACAGACACCCGCCATGCGAGTACGATTCGGGGACAGGGCACGTGTTGGGGACAGTCATCTACTGTCCCGTGACCGACGAATTGTTTCTGGGGACAGTCACTTGCCTCTTAGAAATGCTTCTGGGAATGCTTCTGGGGACAGTCACCCGCGTCTTAGGACAAAATGTTACTGGGGACAGACAACTGTGTCATAGGGACAGACACCCACCGCGCAGGCGTCAGGATACCGTTTGGGGACAGACACCTTCGCTTTGGGAAACCCACATTTTGGAGGACAACGCGTTGGGGACACTCACGTTTTGGCGCCGGTAGCTATTTTTCTGTAAACTTCTGGGGACAGACACCTACGGATTGTGGTCAGACAGAAGCCTTGCGACGGGGAGGCACCATTGCGGGGGACAGATACCCAAGTTTTCTGTCTAGGGCTGTATGGGGACAGGTTCCTACGTTTTCCGAATGAAAAACTCGCACTCCCCCACTGACGGCCGAAGGTCGCAATCTTTTAGGGACATACAGTCGGGGAAGTACATATTGGGGACAGACATATTGGGGACAGACGTTTTGGGGACAGACACCAACGCTTTTGGGGCGACGCGCAGGGGAAACCCACGTTTTGGCGACATTGTCGAAGTCCCCGTAAACTTCTGGGGACAGACACCCACGTTTTGCCGTAAACTTCTCGGGACAGACACCCACGTTTTGGGGGACACCCGCGATCCTCAAGTTAGCGCACCGGCAGCAATACGCCTGGGGACAGACACCTGCGGCCTGGTGAAGGCGGGCCCACTTAGCTACTGCTGCCCCGCCCACGAAACGAGCTCCAGTTTTTTGAGCAACCCCTGAAACTCTTGCATCTGCTTTTCGGCACCGAACAGAAACCAATGGAGAATTCGCTCAACGCCGCACTTCCTTACCAAGCTAGGCCGTTCTTCAACGTTGATTTGAACCACTTCTACTTTTTCACCAAACGAACCTTCCCGCATTTGTCCCTCGATGTCGTTCTCGCGACACGGACCGCTCCACAGTGCGCCAATTTTCACGAGCACCGGCACGGAGGACGTTTTGCCGAAATCTCGGAATCCCGGTCGCCAATAGCCACACTTCCTTTTTCGGTTGCGGGCACTCCGGTTGACAATTGACTTGGGGCTGGGAATTTGACCATAACTGCCACCCAAACGAGGACCGTCCCTAAACTCGCGTAACAACAGAACGCTGAACGAACGCATCCTGAACTATACCGCGACCCCAACTCGCCCACGAGATCTCGCTTCCATCACAACCGGAGCCGTTGCGATCACGATAAGGCTAGAAGAGGCTGAAACGTACTCTGAGTGGGAGCAAAACGTTCCCAGTCTTGAAAAGTAAACGATTTGAAGGGCCAGCACGCGAGATCGGGCGTTCGTAACGGAACGGCGATCGGCCGCAGCCAATTGCACAAGAGATAAAGAATCCTCGGTGGCGACCGTCCCGAGCCGAGCGGGTAAAGATCACGACCACCTCGACAACCGATGTAAACGCAAAAAGCTCGCTGCGACAATGCCGCAGCGAGCTTCTTATATAATCAGTGTTAGACTCAACCGGACGATCGCGATCGAAACCGCGACGATCCAAAATGATAACCCCACCTGTTCGATCTGTCCCGAAGGAAGCAGATCTTGGTATCCTTAGAAAGGAGGTGATCCAGCCGCAGGTTCCCCTACGGCTACCTTGTTACGACTTAGTCCCAATCATCGAGTTGACCTTAGGCGCTAGTCTCCTTGCGGTTGACATTGCGACTTCGGGCCCCCCCAACTTTCGTGGCTTGACGGGCGGTGTGTACAAGGCTCAGGAACACATTCACCGCAGTATGCTGACCTGCGATTACTAGCGATTCCAGCTTCATGTAGGCGAATTTCAGCCTACAATCCGAACTGAGCGCTGCTTTTTGGGGTTTGCTCCACCTCGCGGTCTTGCATCCCTTTGTACAACGCATTGTAGGACGTGTGCAGCCCTGGACATAAGGGCCATGAGGACTTGACGTCATCCCCGCCTTCCTCCGGTTTAACACCGGCAGTCTCT
>JBGSJV010000187.1:0-69918 GCA_041741535.1 Pirellulaceae bacterium | reverse complement strand
CAATGCCAAGATTTAAAAACCCATAGTCAAAATGGTTAGAGATCGTGATCTGAGGCAATTGCCCTCGGGCTTCTTGAACAAAGGCCTTGACCTTCGGCTCCGCTCCTACCGTCGCTCCGCGAAGTCAAAGCCTTATTGGTTGTGCGTATTCGTTCGGGTTCGATTCCAGGAATCGCCTTCATTATTGAGCTTACTCCTTTCTCCGTTCCCATACCGATCAGCGGGAATATCAGAAATCCAACCAAGGCAATGTATCGCATTAAATTCCGTTCGACCTCAAGTACGAAAGTACAGGCACCAGATATTAATAACAATTGTTCCCTGAGCCATCTTCACATTTGATACAACCGAGTTCCAAGCCTGACCAATAGTCTCTTCCGTCGGCTTCATCATCCGGCGGATGATGAGCATTACTTTGGAGCCGGGTACAAGATCGGCGCGTCTGGGCCGATGGGCAACTCCAAAACAAAGACCCATAAATAAAAGAACGCGGTCCAGCAGATCAAGAAAATGATCGCATAGGGGAACATCAGGCTGATCATGGACCCCATTCCAAATCGCCGATCGTAACGTGCAGCGAATAGGAAGATCATGCCGAAGTAGGACATCGTCGGCGAGATCACGTTGGTACACGAATCACCGATGCGATAGGCACATTGAGTGATTTCGGGGCTGTACCCAATTCTCATCAGCATCGGCACAAAGATCGGAGCCATGAATCCCCATTTGGCGCTGGCGCTTCCCATCAGCAGGTTGACGGCGGCACAAAGAAGAATAAAGAAGACAAACACGCTGGCGTTGTCCAATTTCATGGCAATAATCCCGTCGGCCCCCAAAACGGCAACGATCGCGCCTAGATTGCTCAGCTTGAAGAACTCAATGAACTGGGCCGCAAAAAATACCAAAACTATGTAGGACCCCATCGAGGTCATCGACTTGGACATCGATTGAATGATCTGCTTGTCGCTGCGAACCGTGCCAACAATCGCCCCGTACGCGACGCCCAAAAACAGAAACGCAACAAAGATGATGGTCACGACCCCGTCCAAAAAGACAGGTCCATTTTTGCCCGGCATCGTGATCCCCAAGGCTCCGAACCATGGTAGGCCACGCAGAAATTCACTAGTCTTGTCACTCGTCGGCCAGCACAAATAGGTTAACACCAGGCAAATCAATCCAAACATGCCCGCGGTGACCCACAAGCCAAGTTGCTCTCGAGAAGTGGTTCGTTCCAGTGTGGGTTTGTCGGACAACGTTCCATCACTCTGTTGGGAGTCGTAGGCGCCAAGTCGTGGCTCGACGATGAATAAAGAGATCCAAGTACCAACGGCAGTAACCAAGAACGTGCTGCCAAACATAAAGTACCAGTTACATGCGGCACTGACTTCGTATGTTTCGGTGGCATACATGTTGGCTGCCGGCGTTGTAATCCCTGCCAACAGTGGATCCACCGTGCCCAACAGCAGATTTGCACTGTATCCACCGGAGACACCCGCATAGGCGGCGGCTAAACCCGCCAGTGGATGGCGTCCTAAGGAGTAATAGACCGCGGCGCCTAAGGGAACCAGCACGACGTAGCCAATCTCCGACGCGGTGTTCGACATGACTCCCGCAAACACGACGGCCACAGTGACCAAACTCCTTGGCACACCAAACACCAAGCTGCGAATCGCGGCCGAAATCAAACCGCTGTGCTCGGCCAAGCCAACTCCCAACATCGCGACCAACACGGTTCCCAAGGGGGCAAAATTAGTGAAGTTCGTGACCATGCCGGTCGTGATTTTTCGCAGTCCGTCAGAATCCATCAAAGACACGACGCTGATCAACTTCGTGGGATCACGAGGGTCCGTCACGGACCAGCCCATGAACGAGCCGAGGCCGCTGAGCAAAATGGTTCCCAGCGCGAAACCGGCAAACAGGGTCACCGGGTGCGGCAATAAATTGCCTAACCATTCGATGCTACTCAGAAAAAGATCGACCCAGCTTTTGCGGGCTCGTGACTCGTTCGACATTGACAGGAGTCCTTCAAAAATAGTTTTTATTAGCGACGCCCGCCGCCGCGTAGCTCGGTACTGTAGTGACGCTCGGCTGAGCGTGGTTGAACTTCGTTTAGCGGATCCGTACTCGCCCCGCGCACGTTCTGGCGGACGTACCTACAAAGTTCGAAGCCCGTACATGAGCTTACTTCTCGCGATTGCCTTTCGGCCAAATCTTCAGGATCACGCTTTCCCAAGCTTGGCCAGGAACCGCATACTGGGTCGCGACTTTGATCTGCAAGTTTTTCAACAAGCCAGCCGCTTGGGCTTCCGCTTGTTCGTCGACCCACTTGGGGCCTTTGATCGCCAACAGTCGACCCAAGCTGACCCAGTTTCCGCGGAACCACTGAATCAGTTTACTCACCGAACCCACAGCTCGCGCCACGCCCACGTCGAATCGCAAATCTTCGAGCAGTTTTTCCGCTCGATCGGCGAAAACGGTGACCGGAATTTGCAGCTCGGCGACCACCTCTTCCAGGGCCTTGGCCTTTTTGCCGACCGATTCCGCCAGGCTCACGCGGAGGTCAGGACGCAGGATTGCCAACGGGATCCCAGGGACTCCGCCTCCGGACCCAATGTCGAGGATTTCTTCGTCCTGTCGTAACTGCTGAGCCAATTGCAGTGTGTCGACCAAATCCCGAGTCACGAACAGGTCGAAATTCGTATGGCGAGTCAAATTCAAGACTTCATTGTGCTGCCATAACAATTGGCAATAACGCTCTAGTTTACCGACGGCTTCGGCCGGTACTTCCACCTGCCACCGCTGCAAGGCATCCGCCAAAGTGAGCGATGGCGATGAGGGTGTCCCGGCGTTGGCATGAGCCTCGGGTGTCGGGGCTGGATCTGAAAGGTTGTCCATAATTCGGTTAGTCGGCGACTGCCGCTCCTAGGAAGAATCGAGTCAAATGATAAAAAATCGGCGCCGCGAA
The DNA here is from genome assembly GCA_041741535.1 of Pirellulaceae bacterium. Classification (GTDB taxonomy): domain Bacteria; phylum Planctomycetota; class Planctomycetia; order Pirellulales; family Pirellulaceae; genus M30B19. Next base: position 66,953 of record JBGSJV010000187.1, on the reverse strand, counting down.
ACAAATCGCATCGATCCGATCCAAAACGCCCGCGTGCCCTTGGACCAAAGTCCCATATTCGGAAACGCCGCGATCGCGTTTGATCGCCGACATTGTCATCGTCCCGGAAATGGCCATGAGAGAAATCACCATGCCCATGATGGCCGCACCATAAGTCGTGAATGGCGTGATTCTGGTTAGCCACTGCAAGATCAAAGCGGCTGCGCCACAGCAGAGTGCCGCACCGACCAGACCCTCCCAACTCTTCGTGGCATGGATGGGAGCCGCAATCAAGTTTCGGCCATAGAGCCGATCCCAAAAGAACTGCAACAAGTCGCTCAACTGGACCATCAACACCAGAAAGAATAGCAGCCGCGACTTCATCTGGTCCCAGGGTCGATATTCACCGCTGGCCGCGTCGTAATAGATCAGGTCCAAATACAGCAACGCGGGCGCGTGACTGAGCGCGTAGATACAGATGAGCAAACCAAATTGGATCTTTGCCGTGCGCTCCAAAAATCGCTGGGCTTCGCCCGCAAACGCGATCCGAGCCGAAATAAACAGCGAGCCGTATACCGGGATCAATACCGCGAAGGCAATGAACCAACGTCGATCGCCGGAATAGGCGGCCAGCACATACTGCAGGGGGACAAAAACAAAGAAGACCCAAAACAATGTGCGATGGTCGGCTCGCCGAGTGGGCGTCATCGTGACGAACTCTCGGAGTGCCCAAAAGGACACACCCAAAAAGAAGCATAGGGTGGTAGGTGGGCCCAGAAACACCGTCAATCCCAACAGCACGTAAATCGTCAGCCAGGCGACGATCCGGCGATTGAACACTCGGATCATGGCGGGGTCGACACTGTCGTGATACCGTCGCTTCAGCCAGTTCATCCAAAAAGATACACTGGACAGGAGGGCGATAACGATCAGCAGCAAGCCAATCGTCAACCCGTCAATCGCCAGCAGGTTCTTGACCGCATTGGCGACATCGGTATCGATCAAGGTCATTGAGAGCGGAACCATTATTGCTCCTCTTTCAACTGCAAAACCGACTGCCGAGCCCGTTCCAGGAACTCGTCTTTGCCTTCACCTTGATGCAACCAAATCGGCGCACCGATGGTGATGCAGCTCAGGAGCGGAACTGGCAGGACCTCACCGCGAGGCAAGATCCGATTCAAGTTGTCCAAGTACACAGGCATCAATTCCAAGTCAGGTCGCTTTTTAGCCAGATAATACAGGCCGCTTTTGAAGGTTTGCAGTTCACCGGTCGGACTGCGCGAGCCCTCGGGAAAAACGATGAGCGAAAAAGTGTTGCCGATTTCACGCAGCATGATGTCCAACGGACTGTTGCGAACGCTGATGTCGTGCCGATCGATCAACAGCGCATTGAAGCAGCCCGCCACGTATCGTCGGACCCGTCCGGCACCCCAATAATCGGCGGCTGCGACCGGTCGGGTGATGGCTCGGAGTTGACGCGGTAGCCCCGACCACAATACCAACGCGTCCAAGTGGCTCGTATGGTTGGCAAAGTAGACGCGTTGACACGAGTCGGGCTCGCTGCCCCGCCAACGGACCGTCGCCCCACTCAGAAGTTGGGCGGTGATGGCCAAGATCGCACTGGTCAGTTTTTGACTATGGTTCATGGCCCGCTTCGGATCTTCAGGTCGGCAAACAACATGCCCGTTTCCGCCTGACGATTCTAACAAACGACCCGATTAACGACGAGGGCGGGACATATTGGCCTGGAAGCTCTGGCGTTGCGTCTTGGCAGTATAAATTGCCTCGATCAAGTCCATGTAACCCATGGTCATGGACTGCAAAGAATGGTGCCCCACAACCCGTTGACGACCGTTTTGACCCAATCTTCGTCCCAAGTCACGATCCGCCAGTACCTTCAACCAGCCCGCTGCCATGGGTGCCGGTTCTCCGGGCGGCACCAAGAACCCGGTCTGATTTTCGAGAACGGTTTCGGGTATTGACCCAACTTTGGTCGCAACGACGGGGCGTTCAACACTGAGCGCCTCCAGGATCGAAACGGGGCTGGCTTCGTTATCGCTGGTCAACGCAAACAAATCCAATCCGGACAGAATCTCGGGCGTGTCCTTGCGCATGCCGAGAAATCGTACGCGATCGGTGATTCCCAATTCGTTGGCCGTTTCCCGGAGTCCGGTTTCCTCCGGTCCGCTGCCCACAATGACAAATCCCGTGTTTGGTTGGTCCCGCAGCACAAGGGAGGCGGAACGCAAGAACAGCTTCAGATTTTTCTCCGGTCGCAGGGCCGCAACCACGCCACACACGGCGGTTGCTTCATCCCAGCCCCACGCCGCTCGCTGAGCCGCACGAGCCGTCGCGGAGAATTGGAACCGATTCGTGTCGATGCCGTTGGGAATCACGTGCACTTTTTCAGCGGGGAAGCGTTCGAAGTCCACCAAAAACTGGCCGTGCGCCTCGGCGACCGCAACAAAGGCATCGGTGATCGGTGTGAGCAAGCGATTCGCTCGACCAACGCCGTCTGGCCACCCCGTCGAATGCAAGGCGCTGATGATCACTGGCAGTTTCAACGATTTGGCCGCCAATCGCCCCCAAAACATTTTGTCGCCAGCCCCGACGGTCACTACGCCTGACATTTTTTCGTGGTGCATGAGGCCACGCAGACGCAGGAGAACGCCGGCATCCCAGCGACTGCGAATCAAGTGGCTGTGCACCGGGAACTCGGCCGCGATTTCGTCGCCCAAAACACCTTTGTCTTTCAGGCAAATGACTTGCGGTCGTATGCGAGACTTGTCAAAACTACGAAGCAAGTTCACCAATAATGTTTCCGCGCCACCGACCGGCATGCTGGTGATGACAAAGCCAATGTTCAGAGCTTGTTGCCCAATAATCGGAGTCGCAGTTTGCAAAACGGCATTCATGGAATCGGCTCTTATCTTCCGGAAATGATCGGCGCGTCGGGAAATGTTGTCAGTGTCTGTTCGTCAAAGATGGGGACGGGAAGCACCTGCAGTTTGGCGCCAGCGGGACCTAGAGCATGGGCACCGATCGGTTGTTGAGGTGATTCTGGAGTGATGGGAGGTTCGCTAGTCGGCCGGGCGGTTGGGATGGCGTGTTCCCCATCGGCAGAAGGGAGCGTCAACCACTGGCGGTCCGGTCGGCGACTGGTCCAGCGTGGGTCCAAGGTTGTCCAGTTTCTGATTCGTGCGAGGCTGGGGTCGCCGTGAACTCGTTGAATGAAAAACGGGTCACCACCGATCGTGTTGTAACCACCGTAGGCTGCCGCAACGGTTTTGTAGCCGGCTCGGCGAGCCATTTGGACCGCGGCGGTCGTGATGTTGCTCGTTTGGCCATAGGGGAACGCGAAGTGGTCGATCGGGACTTCCAGCAAATTCATCAGTTCTCGCCGACAGACCACCAATTCGTCGTGAAGTTTTTCAGCGTCGGTGATCTGTCCGACGTCTGGATGAGTCCGAGTATGAGCGCCGATGTCCAGACCCCAGGTCAGTATTTGTTTCAGGTCATTAACCGAGTTCGGGTGCAGCTGCAAACGGAGCTTTTCGTCGTGTGGAAAAAACGTTTGATTCAGAATAAACGAAGTGGCGACATAATACATGCACGGGATTTGACGCTCGGCCAGCAGAGGCAGCGCGTAGTCCATGTTTTCGGCGTAACCGTCATCGAACGTGATGGCTATTGCCGGCCGGTCATTAAAACCGCTCTCCAGTCGTTGGTGCACTTGTTCCATCGACAACAGTTCGAAGTTGTCTTGGAGCCAATCCATCTGAGCCGCAAAGCTGGACCTAGAAATCGTCCAATCGGTTGGATGCGTATCGGCGACGCGGTGATAAAACAACACGACGATCGGAAAGGTCCCAGCGCGCCTCTGTTGCCAGCGTCGGAACCAACGCCAAGGCTCCGAGGCAGTCCGATAGGCTTCGATGAGTATCTCGGATTTTGACGTCATGAGCAACGAAACTTCTGGAACGAGTCAATTTAGCACGGCGCGTGCGTGAACAGGCGGTGCTGGAATTCGGGGATCGCTATTCAAGATTCAGGGAATCGAGCGCCGACCAGTCATCCGGATTCGAGGAATCTCGCGACGTGTCATGCGATCGGTCGTGAACTCTAGATTGGTGGAACGGAACTGCCAAAGAACTCTGAGTCGATGTCGAGGTCTGTGCAAAGTTTGGGCGGAAGAACCGATAAAATCCGCACTTGTGGTCATTGTGTTTGCGGGCGTCGTATTTGAAGACGCCTCCTGATCGATGCTTCTGCAAGCTTTGACCTACATGCTGCGTGTATCGGCTTACGTGATGTGGGGTGCGTGCAGCCTGTCGCTTGACCGGCCCGTTGGAATTGAGAATTCCTTTGTGTTACGCAACGACTCATGATTCAAAGCTCTGCGACTTGCGAGTCGCGCCAAACTCCCTTTTCGTGAATGTTTCGTTCCGCGAAGCGCTCAACCGATGGGCCAGCGCCTGTACCCCTCCAACAACAAGACCACAAGAAGTACACCATGTTGAGTTTGATTCAGACGCCGCCCAGCAGCTTGGACCTTGCGAGCGAGAGTTCTGCGGCCAAGGCCCACGGTCGTACCCGGTTGTTTGGAATCGAGATTGATCCGTTGACGATGTCACAAGCGGTTTCGCAAGTTCTCGATTGGGTGCTCGAGGCACCGACCAAGTGTCAAATCGTCGTTACACCGAACGTCGATCATATTGTGCAGCTGCAAACCAACGAAGGCTTGCAGCAGGCGTATCGCCAAGCTGGTTTAGTGTTGGCCGATGGCTGGCCCGTGGTGACGGCGGCCGGCTGGCTAGGGAAGCCACTGCCGGAACGCGTGCCGGGTTCGGACTTGGTACCGGAGATTTTTCGTCGTACTCAAGCGAATTACGAAAGTGGCTCACACGAGGCAACGAGAAAGCTGAGAGTTTACTTTTTGGGGGCCGCACCCGGGGTTGCTGATCGAGCGGCGACTTCCGTGCAGCAACAATGGCCTAGTGTGGAAGTGGTGGGCACCTATAGTCCACCTTTGGGCTTCGAAAAATCCGAGTCAGAATGTGAGCAGATTTTAGCTCGGATTCAAGCCGTGACGCCCGACGTGTTGGTGGTCGGATTGGGCGCGCCAAAACAAGAGCTGTGGGTTGCGAAACATCAAGATCGTCTGGTTGCCCGAGTCGCCTTATGTGTTGGGGCAACGATCGACTTTCTGGCGGGTGAAAAGCGCCGTGCGCCGGCGTGGGTTCAGGCTTTACGAATGGAATGGCTCCACCGACTTCTCAGTGAACCACAGCGACTGGCGAAACGCTATTGGCACGACGCGCGGGTATTCCCCGGTATCGTTTGGCGCGAATTCCGCAAGCCAGCTCGATCGGTGAGCTAGGCAACCCCGGTACCGACTTCCCTTGGGCTTTGGAACGGCTTATCTTTGAAGGTCTTGTAAACGGCTGCCCGGCACCGAATCTATGGAGTTGCAGGGCAGGGCAGTTTTGTTTACTTCATCTTGATAAACAAAGGGTGAGCAATGTTGATGCAGTCTGTAATGACAAGTCTGTTGGTTGCACAAGTCAGAAATGCGCCGCAAGGCGTTGTTGGTTTCTTGCTTGTGACAGGTATGTTCTGCTTTTTTGCGTGGTGGTTCATATCCGCGGGAATTGCCGGAGTAAGAGATCGGCGATTCACCTTCAAGGGAAATGTCGTTGATGGCAATACGGCATTCGTTCTAGGAATCGTACTGCTTGTGGCCGGCATCCCGTGTGCGTTGGCGGCGTTATGCCTTGTCTTCGCCATGGTCGCGAATCTGACAGGTCTTGTAGGTCGATAATGTCTCGACGGGCTACCAACCCGATGATGGGCGCTGCGGAGCTTGGCTCGTGGTCTGGGTTGGTGTGGGGATGGGAGTCCCGCCGCGCTGCAAATAGAGCAAGTACAGTTGATGCTCGAAATGTGTTTGAGCCATAATCGCCACGGCCATCGTAAAGTAGACTCCAACACAAAGTATCAACATGCCGACCAAACTCAAGGCAAGGTTGACCACGTAGAGGAATAAAAATCCGATTAGGATCTCCTTCCACGTCAAACCGATGAAGTTGGAGATGAACTTGATGTCAAACCCCGCTGCGAAATCTCGCTGCATTCCCGCCTTGAGCTCCAGGGGCACCAGAACCAAACCCGAGACCGCTGCGCAGAGAATGATTCCACCGAACAGCACAAGAAAGGCGAGGAGGATTCCCACTATGGCAAATTCCGGTCCGAGTGCACCTGCAAACAGAAAAACCATTCCGCTAGCGAAGTAGCACACGATCATCAGTGGGATGACCAACAGGCTGCCTACCAGCAACACCAAGAAGGGCCAGATCCCTCGGCTCAAATATTCACCGAACTTGTTAAAGTCAAAATTCGGATAGGTCGCTTGGGAGTATCTGTTCCAATGATCAATGACCTCGTAGCGATAGCCCAACAGGACGATGGGGCCTACGATGGGGATCAGAAAACACACGCCTCCTAACAGGACGTTCGTAAACCAATCGGGATTTTCAAAAACATGCGAGACCATTTCACCATATCGCAGCCCGGTCGCCGGCGATTGCGGTGAGTTCACGAATTCGGGGGTTGAGTATTCGTTGGGCAAATTGGGCTTGGACATGGTAACGCTACTTCGGTTGTTGGTTTCAGAATCCGACCGGGTGTTGCAATGGCAAACATCGTGAGCCAGCAGTCGGCGCTAAGATCCGCGTTCCAGGTACTTCACTGGGCTGGACGTGTAGCCGGCAAGTTGCTGGGCTTCCGACGACGTTCGGACGAAATAAAACATCGCGTCTCCGGGAACCGTTCGCAAGTCCAGGTCACCCGTGAAGCGATATTCTTGCTCCAAAGACCAATCCACGCGAGATGCGTTGGAACCCTTTGAGTAGCGCATTTGTTGGAAATGATGTATTGGCGAACCATGTTCGACGTATTCGACCGGCCGGGCTCCCTGTTGTTCTAGCCACCATTTTTGGATAGCAACACCGTAGGGTTCGTAATCCCAACGCCGAAGATGGGGACGAAACGTCCTCAATGCCGCGGTTTCGACGGGGCAACGCCCACTGAAGCAAACGACCGGCAGTTGGCCCGGGATCAGGCGATGCCCGGCCCGCAGTTTTTGCTGACACACAATTCTCAAGAGTGTCTCCCACGGCCAACAAGCATTGGCCCCATCCGATAGCCAACGCCACCAGAAATCTCCCTCGACTTCTTCGGGCCATTGTTGGGGATTGGCCCGCGTGTGATGCGAGAGGAATTGTGTTGACGATCCTGGTTCAAGCCATTGAACTTGCGAGGATCGCGTCTCAAGGAAGCCATTGGAAGGCTGTGACAATGCGTGTTGTTCGAGCGTTTCCCGTTCGGTATCGATCGTTGGAGCAGCCAGGTGCCAGCCAACCACTCCCGCCGCCATCAATTGCTGTGCGGCCAGCCGATGTTGCGACCACGAATTTGGTTCACCATCGCGCCGTGGTGGCAAGAAGATTTGCACGCGGCCCGGCGCCGCTTCGTTTTTCATCACATCCTCGGCGAGTTGCCATGTGTGGCCTCCGCTGCGGAGCGAGAGAATGAAGATCTGTCTGGCCGATGCAAAGGCTAAACGATCCGCGATGGGAGTTGGCTGCGAATCCTGTTCGAACGAAGGTATGACAAACAGGCGAGCATGTCGTGTGCCCAGTGAATTGTCTTGGCAAACGTGGGTGACCTGATCGAGCCAGCTCCGCCAACTTTTTTGTTCGCCAGGTAGCCACTCCCAACATGGAAGGTCAAAGTAGTGGCTGGCATGTATCGACAGCGAGCGACAGGTCATTCCGTCGCCCGTCACTAAGCCGCCGACCGTCGTTGGAGATTTTGCCAGAAGTCGCCGCACGACTGGGGCCAAGTCGCGTCGGTCGGACCAATTTCCGATGCGGCTGCTGGCCAACAATAACAGGTCGGTCGCGGAGTTGGACCATCCCTGGGCCCACATCGGTTCCGGCAAAACCGCGACCACCCAGCGGGTTGTGCTTGCGACTTCCGGTCCCAAGGGTTCCCGGCCGGACAAAGGCCGGCAGAATTGGTCCAGTGAAACCTGTGGCCATAATCGAAGCCAATCTTCCAACGGAGCGTGCCAAGTTCGCGCGCGGAGTCGTTCAGGCAGCCGGTCCCAAAGCTGCTTCAGCCAATCGCCGCTAGAAATGGTTGAGCCCACAAGTTTGCCTCGATTGATTGCCGTCCAAGTTTTTGGCAAACGCAGCTACGGTGGCCAACCGTGGTTGGGTTCTGGTACCCGTCCACAATTTTTCGTCGTCCGACAACGGATGGTGCCAAAATGTCATCGACATCGAAACCACCAATACCTGCCCAGCGGCCGTAACATCGTGATCTAACGCGTATTCTCGGACAATATCCTCTAGAACAGCGAGAAAAGCAAGCTTTTGCTAGTTTGGCACTGGTTTTGCTATTCGACGAGAGGCCGCCAACATCAAGCGGTAAAAGGATTGCGGCGATGGTCGCCCCAGGGGTGACCAACCCACAATCTCAAACCCACAAAGACCAGAGTGTGCTCCTGTCCGAGCGCACGGACATCCATAACCAAAGTTTCAAGGAGCAGAAAATGGCTCAAGGCGAAAAAATCATCGGCATCGACCTGGGGACGACCAATTCGGTGGTCGCCATTATGGAAGGTTCCGAAGTGACTGTGATTCCGAACCCCGAAGGTAGTCGTTTGACGCCCAGCGTGGTCGCGTTCACGGAAAAAGGCGAAATCTTGGTCGGTGACCCGGCTCGACGTCAGGCCGTGACCAATCCAACTCGGACGATTTATTCGGTCAAGCGGTTCATGGGCCGTCGTCATACCGAAGTTGAATCCGAAGAGAAGATGGTGCCCTATAAAGTTGTGGGCAAGGCCGATAATTACGTCAAGATTCAAATCGGCGATAAGGAATACACGCCGCAAGAAGTCAGTGCCAAGGTCTTGATCAAGTTAAAGGAAGCGGCCGAAAGTTACTTGGGCCACAAAGTCAACAAAGCCGTGATCACGGTTCCGGCGTACTTCAACGATGCGCAGCGTCAAGCGACCAAAGATGCCGGCCAAATCGCGGGCTTGGAAGTCGCTCGGATTATCAACGAACCGACAGCGGCCGCGATGGCGTACGGTATCGACAAGAAAAAGAATGAGCAAAAAATCGTGGTCTTTGACTTGGGTGGTGGAACCTTCGACGTATCGATTCTCGAGCTCAACAATGAAGATGGCAAACAAGTCTTCGAAGTGATCGCGACCAGCGGCGATACCCACTTGGGTGGTGATGACTTCGACAACGTCTTGATCAATTACGTTGCCAGCGAATTCCAACGCGACAATAAGATCGACCTCCGCAAGGAGACAATGGCTTTGCAGCGACTCCAAGAAGCTTGCGAAAAGGCCAAGAAGGAACTGTCGTCTGTGCCGCAAACAGATATCAATTTGCCGTTTATCGCGCAGGATAATTCTGGGCCCAAGCACTTGCAAGTGACGATCACTCGCGCCAAGTTCGAAGAACTAACCGACGACTTGGTGCGCCGTTGCCGTGGTCCCGTCGAGCAAGCGATGAAAGATGCGGGTATGAAGCCGGGCGACATTGATGATGTCGTGTTGGTCGGTGGTTCGACGCGTATCCCCAAAGTCCAAAAGATGGTCAAAGACATCTTTGGTCGCGATCCACACAAGGGCGTGAACCCGGACGAAGTCGTGGCGATCGGTGCTGCGATTCAAGGTAGCGTGTTGGCCGGTGATCGTACCGACGTGTTGCTGTTGGACGTCACGCCGTTGACGTTGGGCATCGAAACGGAAGGTGGCGTGATGACTCCGTTGGTCGAACGCAACACAACCGTTCCCACCAAGAAGACACAAACCTTCAGTACGGCCTCGGACAACCAAACGGCCGTCACGATTCAAGTCTTCCAGGGCGAACGGCGGATGGCTTCCGACAACCGCTTGTTGGATCGGTTCAATTTGGAAGGGATTGCTCCTGCTCCACGTGGCGTTCCGCAGATCGAGGTCGCGTTTGATATCGACCAAAACGGTATTTTGAACGTTTCGGCCAAAGACCTTGGCACGGGCAAAGAAGCCAACGTCAAGATCCAGCAGTCGAGCGGTTTGTCGCCCGAAGAAATCAAGCGGATGCAGACGGATGCGGAAGCCCACGCCGAGGAAGATCGCCGCAAGTTCGAATTGGCGACCGCGCGTAACGAAGCCGATCAGCTTTGTTACCAAGTCGAGAAGCTGATGAAGGACCATGCCGACAAGTTGAAAGAATCGGACAAGGATCCGCTGGAAAAGGCGATTCAAAAGGTTCGCTCGGCTGCCAAAGGTGACCAAGTGGATGCCATCAAGTCGGCCGTTTCGGAACTGGAGCAAGCCCAGCAAGCGCTGAGCAAGATGATGTACGAAGCGGAAAAGAATAAACCGGCCGATGCGCCCGCCGGTGCAACAACCAGCGGCCCAGCCGACGACGAAGCTATCGACGCCGAATTCGAAGTCAAAAAAGACTAAGCGGCTAACGGCTAAACCGTCCGATTTGACGCAACCGCCCAGTGGAACCAAGTTTCGCTGGGCGGTTGTTTTTATATCCGCTTCGCCCGGGGGCACGGCTTCGTGGTTTCAGGCAGTAGTCATGGGGAAATCGGAAATGTTTTGAGAATGTTGTCGGCGAGTTGTAATCGTCTATTTGGTAGCTATAATTTTGAAGAGTCAATGAGAATTGCCAGGGATTCTTCAAATGTATTGTCGCTCTTGAGAATTCTCTTCGGAACGGCTCGACATTCGTTGATTTACTCTGCTGGGGTTATTGAGAACAGTTTATATGCAAATCACGTTGGACAAGGCGATTGACTCGGCTATTCGGAAAGCCAAAACGATCTTAGGTACCGATCTCTTTTCCGCGTTCAGGCAGGCGTTGGAAGAGGAAAACGTTCAATGGTTGGCTGAATCATTCGTTGAAATTATTCATTCTGAAAGAATTGAAGTGATCAGCATGTTGCTGCAGACCCGAACGTGTTTCGAGTGTGCTGCTTGTTGTCAAATTGCGCAGTCGTATGAGAGCTTTCCGGAGAAGTTGCACGCCATATATGAGAGCATGGAAACGATTGCGGTAAGGCGATGTTTTGATCGACAAATTGCCGAGCAGTTTAACTCGCTCGACATGGAATTTCACAAGTTGCTAGGGCAGTTTGGTGAAGTTTCTGAGGCCAAGCTAATTGTCGATGCTTTGGAAGCAGTCGAATTGAGATATGGTATGCCGCGGAATTCGCAAGATATGCGTCTCATTCATGAAGAGCACTACGCAATCATTGGTGCTATCAAGGCTCGAAAAACCGATGAAATTGATCTTGCGGTCACGAAACATATTCAGCTAGCCTACCAAAGATGGTTGGAGTCGCATCGATCGCTGCATTCATGCGCGCCGGTATCAATTGGACAGGATGTCGCCACAATGTTGGAATCAAATCATGCGGCCGATTTGAGTAAAGTTGAAGATCCACAATGTGGCAGTAGCATTGTTGGTTCGCGGGTTTCCGTCGATGTTACGCATGAAATCTGTGATTCGGCCACATGGGACAAGAAATATTTCGAGTTGTTTCCTGACCAGTATGTCGTATATCGGGTTAGTAATTCCGATGGTACGGGAAAACACCATCGCGAGATAATTGCGCACGACATCGACTTTGATATTGTTTCGAATCATACAAAATCACTTGACCCCAACAGATTGTCGGATGTTCGGATCGTCTATTTTGGTTGCGTCGACTGACGAACAATTTGCGAAATTTTCTCTCCTAAGACGTCGATTTCTTTCGCCTAGTTCTCGCATCCTTTAGCCAATGACTGTTCAAGATGCTTCCATTGTTCACTGAAGTTGATGGTGCGATGATTGCGAATCGGGTTAAGTTGCATCGCACAGCCAAATCAGTTCGAACTCCCAAGCCATTTATCACTTTGAAGATTAGAGGTACGGGGGGTGCGTCGGTAATCGCCCCTTTTCTTCTCGATACAGGTTCGGACATTACGTTGCTTCCTCAGCCGTTGTATTCATCAATTGTATCTAAATCCGGGAGCGCCGATCGTGGCGAGGATTCGTTTGATGTCTCGACAATTCGAGGTTCTATAAAGGCTGTGCTTCGAAAAATTGACGTTAGATTTCCGGTTTTGGATCCACGTGAAGATCAGCCAGGGGCATATCATTCACTCGAGGCAGGCATTGTCAATTTCTCGTCTGCAAAGACGATCGAATGGAAGGTCTTTTTCAGCGCGGTGAAATCGTTGGTCGTAAGACGAAACATTGCAGCCGGCGCCGAGCTTGCAAGTTCGGTGAAGGACTTTCAACGTGGCAAAATTGGAATCTTGGCAGCTCGGGACTTCCAAGCAATGGCAGAATACTATATTGCAGAAGAACGGTTGTTTGTGGCCAAAAAGGGCACCATCAAGATACTTGCAGATAAGCTCAAACAAAATGATGCAACGTGATTGCGGCAGTTACCGCGACGTTTAGCGAATCGACGGCGTTGTGCATGGCAATCCCGACAATGTCGTCCATCAAGGCCAAGGTCGCGTCATCCAACCCGGCAAACTCGTTACCGAAGATCAATGCCTGTCGATCATAGCGCTGGGCCGACGCTAAAGGCTTCATCCGAGCATGATGCTCGATCCCAATCAAGCGAAAACCGGCCAAGCGTAGTCGCTGCAAATCACCCATCCAATCGTCGGTCCGCCAACATGGAAACGCTAAAGCGTGCCCCATCGAAACTCGGATGACGCGGCGGGATAGATGGTCGGCGGACGGAGCTGATAAGATCAAGCCAGCACCACCTAGTCCGTGTGCGGAGCGAATAATCGAACCAAGATTCTCAGCGGAGTTCATCGAAGGTAAGACGATGATGGTTTCCCGCTTGCCCGGTGCATAGGATCCAAGTGCTTGGGATCTTGGCGTAAACCAAGCGGTCATCTGCTGTTGTAGAATCGCCGGCACGGACCGCTCGCCGCTGCCCATGATCCCCGAGTGGAATTCGAAACCGACCACCCGATTCAACGCTTCATCTGGCAACACATAGATCGGCAGAGCGACCAATTCACTTCGATTGATGGCTACGGCACGTATCGTGGCCTCGGCCCATCCAACTTTACTTTCCGCCACCAAAAGTCCGCTTGGCCGGTACGGGCAACGCAGCAATCGCTCAACAACCAAACGTCCTTCCCCGACAAATGGTCCACTCGCAAAACTTCCAGTTGCTTTTCGCAGAGGCAAATGCAAAAACGGACCCAAGCGAGCGTCGCTAGGGTCCGTGATCGGAATCCAATTCAAGTCCAAAGTCACGTGATTACTTTACCTTGTCTTTCTCCTTGTCGATCACATCTTTGAACGCCTTGCGAAAGTTCTGAAGCTTGTACGTGATCATTTGACAGTAGGGGTTCTTTCTCTTGTTGCGATTGTAGTAGTCCTGGTGGTATTCGGGAGCTGCATAAAACTCGCTGGACTCGGTAATTTCCGTGACGATTGGTGCACCAAATGCCTTGGCTTCGGTTAATTTGTCTTTATATTTGACGGCCAATAACTTCTGTTCTTCGCTATGATAAAAAATGGCGCTGCGGTACATGGGACCAACATCGTTGCCTTGCCGATTCAGTGTGGTGGGATCGTGGGAACTCCAAAAGATCTCCAAGAGCTTCTCGTAGGAAACAACGGCCGGGTCAAACTTGACCTGGAGCACTTCGGCGTGACCGGTCAGCCCCGTGCAGACCTGTTCGTAGGTCGGGTTCGCAACCTCACCTCCCATGAAACCGCTGGTCACCGACTCGATCCCTTTGACGCGTTGAAATACTGCCTCGGTGCACCAATAACAACCACTACCAAATGTTGCGGTTTCTAAAACTTTTTCCACGGCTTTTTCCGCTTCCTGTTCTTTTCCTGGTTGGGTGGTCTCTTGTGCTTTGGCGGTTTCGTCTTGTGTTTCTTGACGCGTGCCTGCTTCAAGAATTGAGCTTGGTGGGAACGCCCATCCGGCAGCCACTAGCCCACCGCAGGCCAACAACGCCAACAATCCGAACGGGATTCCAAGTCCAGGACAACAGCGACACATGATTGATTCTCCTGATTTGAAGTTGGCCGAGTGCCAGCACCCCCAAAAAAACGGTGCCCTCTATTATTCAACTGGGACCTGTTCCAGTCGAGAGCGATTCGGTCCTTTTTACCCCGAGCTGGACGAAGGTTCCGGGATTGGACTCCCGAACCCGCCCGAAGTCGATCGGAAGAATCCCTGCGTGCTGAACACCGGTGCTGGCAAGTCTCCAGCCGGAATCGGTCCAACATCCCAAGCTTCCCGCGACGCGAGCCCGATCCTTAACACTGGCAGCCCCACTTTCTGCAATGAGTGCAAATAGCCAGCAATGTCGGCGATCGGTGGGTCCTCCACGTTGAGGCTCGCGTAGACAACCCGTTGTATTTGATGTTGCCGCAGAAGCTCGATGCCTGGCAGAATTGAATCATCCAAATAATACCGATTGTCGAAATCGCGTGGTCTTCCCGGTCGAGTACCCAATCGTCCATTATCACAAATCCACACTGGTGGAAGACCTTTGTGCCACTGCGGCTTGGCTCGAGACATCAACGGCGCGTATCGAATCAGCCCAGCCAACGCCACTTCCGACTTTAGCAAGCCAGCAGGATGCGGCCAATTGTCGAAGGTGCAGACGGGCTGGCAAACTTGTTGGCAACATAAATGAGAGGCCATGGCAATGCTGGTCAACGGCGGGCCGTCCAAGATCAGCCAAGTCTGAGCGTCCAGCCAGTTGGGTGCCGGGACCTCGGTTCGCAACCATTCGGGAATCCACGGATCAGGTGCCACGCCAATCTTTGACGCTGGGATTTGATCCAAGGCCGCAAACAATGTTGGGCAGTGATACGCTTCCCAGAGGCTATCCGCAACCGGCGACCAGGCTTCGAACAAACGTTCCGCAGTTGTGTATTCCCGCCACGTCAGACCACCGGCCGCATCCAATGCGGCTTGTTCGCCAACGGTCAATTCAACTCGCCAACCAAACCACAAAGGGAGGCGGAACCGAGCCAATAGTTTGAGTAGGCTATCGATCATCGATCACCGTGGGGACGTAAATCGCTTGATGGGTGTGGAAGGGCGCCGGTGCCACTCGACTATAATACCCGACAAACCGCCCATTGATCAGATAGGCACCCACCGCCGGATACTGCGGTCGAGAAATGACTCATTTGTCTCTTGGTACTCCAATATTTTCAACTAGAGGTTTGAAACCCACTCGGCTCGCTGGTCGGACGTCATCTTTTCGAGACCCGCAAGGTCGCGCAATTCGCCGAGTTTGTCGGCGGGAGGTGTCGAATACACCGGCTCGAGGATGTATCGATTCTGCCGTAGGCTTTCGCCGGAGTCCAGTCGTGAAATCGCCGAGACTCGTCGGCGACCTTCCACGCGGTCGATCTGAACAACCACATCCATGGCAGAGGCCACCTGCATCCGAGCAACCGCTTGCGGCAATTCTACGTCGCTCATCAAGCACAGCGTTTCAAGTCGAATGGCGGCGTCATAGGGTGTGTTGGCGTGGACGGTCGTCAACGCCCCCGCATGCCCAGAAATCATCGACTGGATCAAGTCTAACGCTTCTCCTCTTCGAACCTCGCCGACGATGATTCGATCCGGTCGCATTCGTAGCGAATCGACGAAGAGATCACGAATCGAGATGCCACGGTTTCCGTCTGGACTTGGCGGTTGAGCTTCCAGGTAGACCGTATGCGGCTGGCTGAGCTTTAGCTCGGCAGTATCTTCAATCACGATGATTCGTTCTGTTTCGGCAATGCAGGCGGACAACGCATTTAGCAAAGACGTCTTGCCAGTTCCCGTGCCACCTGAAATCACCAAGTTCTTGTGCGCCCGAACACACGACGCCAGAAACTCGGCGGCGGGTGGCGAAAGACTGCCGAATCCCACCAAGTCTGTTAAGGTCAAGCGAGACTCTTTGAACTTTCGAATGGTCACGGTCACACCATTCTTGGCCGCCGGAGGCATGATGATATGAACACGATGTCCCTCGGGCAATCGACCGTCCATGCTATGCGTCGTCCGATCAAGTCGTCGCCCAACGTACTCGGCAATATTTTGGGCGGCGGCCAGCAACGATTCGACGTCGGTAAAACAACATTCGTTCCCAGCCGGAAAAATCAGGCCTTTCTTTTCATAGAAGACAGAACCGGGCCCGACCCCATTGATCATGACTTCACTTATCTCCGCGTCATCCAACAGTGGCAAAATCGGATGGAGAAAGTATCGAGTTGTTTGCTGGTAAATCTCGCGAGTTTCCATCAATCGGCAGTCCTCAATTCAACGGGCGCTTCGAGTTCGTAGAGCAATAAGAAGTTGCGAGCCAATCCTAAACGTGTTGCCCACCCCCCGAAGCGTTGTCCCGTCGCGGGGCAGGCCAAGACAACCTGTTGCGATGTATCCACCGACGAAGGCTGGCCTTCGCAAACGAGGTTATTCGCCGCCTGGATCTCTGTCCACGCTGTCGTTACCGGTATATCAAACGTCACAACAGAAGCCATTACTTGTCGAGCCTTCGTCAGTCGGTTAGCTACCAGTTGGTGGCCGAAAGGAATACGCAAGACAGGCGTTAAGGAGATTGCTTTGTCTTGGGAAGAGAATTCGTTCACTCCTAACAACTCGTACACCGTCATTTGCTGTGGTGAAACGGGAACCGCTACCCCACCTCCACACCAAAGCCAGCGATGATCCGCGTACCGTACGACAAACGAAATCTGTAATTCGCCAAACTCCCACATGTAGTGGCGAGCTTGCTCGCTTTCGTCGCCAATCGGTTGGAATGACCAGTCGCCCATGTCGGCGACAATGGCGGAAAAATCGATATCAGGATTTGGCGGTAATGCCGCATAATGTTGCGAGTGTTGCGTCCAACGGGCCCGGTCGATCGTCTGGTTTCCCAAGCGAACAGTGGCCTGTTGAAACTGCCAATAGCCCGAGGTCGCATGGTCGAGAAATGCCGGTCCGATTTGGGTTCGGTCGGTCGACGACGATTCGGTCTCTGGATTCCCCACTCGATCACCAATCGCCGCGCGTGAGCTGTCGGAACGGAAGGGCTCGTTTCGCGCCAATCGCAGCAACGTATCCGCCACCATCCAAACGGCGAATACAACACAGATGACACAGAACATCCGAGACAAGCGAGTCCAGAATGTGAGTTGGGACGGTTGCTCCATCGTTTAATCCCACCCCTCTGGTGGCGGATTGTCCTGCAGATCGCGCAGGGCTTTTTTGCGCTGTCGAAGTTCCACCTCCGCTTGCGACTCATCGGCCTTTAGTCGTGGAATTCGTTTTTCCAGATCCTCGATCTTGGCGTCTAGTTCCGCAATTTCTTCTTCGTCCGTTGCTTCGTCACGCTTGTCTCGCAATTCCCGAAGTTCGGTCTCGGCGTCCTCGCGCTCCTTCGTGGCCCGCGCTAAATTTTCTTCTGCTTCAGTTACCTTGGATTCGGACTCTTTCTCGGCCTGTTTGTGTTCCGCTTGCAGTTGCGCGAGTTGTCGTCCGGCATCGGCTTTGGCGTTATCAATAATCTGGGAGCTTGAACCGGTCTGCCAATTCATTAGTTGGCCCACCAGGTCGGCGATGCTACCCAGTTCACTCCCTTGTTGTTGTCCCATGTTGGCCAACTGTTGATTGGTTCGACCCATCTTGGGCGGCAGCTGCAAACCACGCAGTTTTTCCGGTTGGGATTTTCCTGCCAAGCGCAGTGCCAATTCCCACTGAGGGGCTCGATCAAACGGATTCTGGTGATAGTCCCACGAACCCGTGGTAATGGAGCTACGTGCCGTCGGAACAGGAAACGCGGCAAAGGCAACTCCGAATCCGGGGACTCGCTGGCTGTCTTGCTGTACCAGCAGTTTGTCCTCGGTAAACTCAAATGGCTTCGTCGTGCTCTGGTGAAATTCCGGTTGATAGCGGCGACTCCAATTATTATGCCGCGTTTCACAAGCCAATTCCTGCCAACTGACTGCGAAAACGCCCATCCATAACAATAGTCCAAACATGCCGGTTAGCGGAACAAACCCCATCACCAATTCGACCATGGCATTACCACGGCGAATGGGAAACGAAGACGTGTAGGCGCAGTTTATCATAAGAGTGTCAAGCTTAGTCACGATTATTTGAACTCCTCCGTGATAATTAGTTTACCGCCCTTTATTGGCGATTCAGTGGCGGCCGTGTCTTGTGAGGCTGGTTTAATAAAATGGGCACGAAGAGCTTCGAGCAGAGTGGTGGACGGCTCCACCCAATTATTGGAATAGCTTGTCCCAGGAAAGAGCCCAACCGAACCGTCAATTGACAATTTCTTTAACGGTTCTGCGAGATTACCAGCTTCATAATACTTATAGATTGTAGAAAAGGCCTGCCGAGAAGTTTCTTTCCATCCGTTTGCAGACCATGGTCGAAATTCTGCCTGTGCCTGATCGACAATGGATTGTGCAAACTGTGTAGGGGGACGTAACACTATAAAATATCCCGGTTCCGTAATTGCTCCAGATTTAGTTCCAATCGTTGTCTTACTTACAGAGTTGCCTACATTGCCTCCAATCGCAGTAACAGAGTTCGCATTGATTGCTGTCACAATATCTCCATGACTTGGACCGTCCCAAGGATTCTTATTGAAGGTCATGTTATTGAGCGTCCCATTGTCGTACTCTCTATTCTTGACCACCACATCTCCGAGTTTTAACTTGGTTGTTGAAGGATCGAGCACCTGCCAACCTCTAGGATTAGTTCTTAACGCTTGCGCGTAGCCGACATGGTTCCCCATCTTTGTAAACGGTGCTCCTGATTGGCTTATCACGAAAGAAATGAATCCGGCGGACCAGGGAGTCTTACGGATATAGGTCGCTGCCTTATTTGTGAGATTGTGGTGAATTAGAACTCTACGTTGTTTTGTAACATTTTCGTTGGAAACACCAATCGCAAAGGAACCTGCACTCGCGTCCCAAGTTGACCGCAGTTCGTAGGTGCCGGGCGGGATGCGACGTTTTTTTCCTGATTGTGCTGTGCTGGGGCCCGGAGGTTCGAGGAAATACCCAGAGATATTCGTACCGTCTACCTTAAATCGGCTAATCGTAGACAAAGAGGTCTCTTTGAACCGCACCATCCGTATCGTACGTAGACCTTCTGGATCTCGGCGATAGACAAAGACTTCCGCTGGTGGATGTCTCGCAATGAGGCGACCGTTGATGCCTGGGTTTTTGAGAAACTTGACAGTATGGCGATCGATTTTTGCGCTGACAAACTTGGCAACTTCATGCGACGATCCCGATGAATACATCTGCTGCTTGCCATTTTTGCTCGGAGTAAGCAGCTTGTGCGACGTCATCCAATGGTGTTCGTAGCGCATCGGATAGGTGTTTAGTTGCATTCCTGACTTTTGCCGAAACGGATAGTAGAAAAAGGAATAGTTTTTTTTGCTGACCGAGTCGGGGAAGCGAAACTCTCCCGCATACACCAACACATCGCGCTTGTTTCCACGACGCAACACAAAAACATCGCCAGGCAAGGCTCCGTTCCCCGAAATAAATCCTTGGGAGTATTGGAATCGACGGACTTCGCGAAATTCGCCAGGAACTACCCCCTTCGCCAGTTCCAACGCACCTGGAAAAAATGCATCGTTTTGATTTCCGATGTAGTACTTCTTGCGATTTCGGAAGCTCTGACGGGCTGCTTCCAGAACATGATTGGCCGTTGTGCCGGAAACGGGCACATTGCCCGCTCCCGAGTTGGTAGACTGCTTCTGCATGACTTTTGCCAACGAGCGTTTTTTATCGGCCAAAATCTCGACTGAAAACTTCAAGCCTTGATAACCGTTTTTGGACAGATGCACCTGATAAGTGCCCGGCTGCAACACCCATTCGGCGGGGGTCTTTTTGGAAGTCACTGTGCGTGGTCCCTGTGTGATGGAAACCGTGGCCCCATTGGGCTGTGACCGAATCTGCAAGCGGCCGAACGTTTGCCCCCATGCCGAGTCGCTCGTCAGTAGCCAAATGACCATGCACCAGACGAAGCGGATACTTGATAGATTTCTGCCTTGGGTCATCAACATCAACGGATTCCTCAATGGCTAAGCAAACTATCGGGTTGTTTGGACAGAAATTCCGCGGCGCTCTTCAAGATCGCATCAGAAAACTGCTGTTCTGCGTCGCGCAATCGTGAGGTTGTCAGTGGAACCAATTTGCTTTGCCAATTCAATTGCACCTTGGCAATGGGTT
This sequence comes from Pirellulaceae bacterium, assembly GCA_041741535.1. Classification (GTDB taxonomy): domain Bacteria; phylum Planctomycetota; class Planctomycetia; order Pirellulales; family Pirellulaceae; genus M30B19. The sequence goes on along the minus strand of JBGSJV010000187.1, from coordinate 46,653 downwards.
CGACCGGTCGCCCCGTAAACACATCTAGTGGTGGTTTCCATTGCCACGGAAAAGGTCCTCCGGAACCACCCGAGTTCGACTCGGCGGGCTGCCCACGCCGCCACTCGGGAGCTTGAACCGGAGGTTGCCAATTTAGAGTGTCCCAGCCTGTATTGACTTGTCGCGTGATGTCGTCCGCTGCCAAGACCTCCCGACCATTGGCGTTATAAAACATCGCTTGTGCAAAGGCGATGGTTCCATCCGCATTGGGATTGTGGAAAAGTCCGGGGCCAAATCCTGTCACTTGCGGTTGGCGCCGAGCCGCAACAAGAATCGTAAACATCTGTTCCGCCGCCCGTGGGTCTTGAGTCCAAGTTTCGTTTCCCTTCCACTCCGGTTCCATCTCCCGTAGTACATACATTTTTGGCGGAGCCGTTGGATCCAGGAAATCGACCAACGCGTCAAGCTCGGATAGCCCTTCGAGTAATTCTGTTAGCGAGTGATAGATGGCCAACGTTTCAACGGTTTTGCGAAACTCCTCTTCCGTCAGTTCGGATTCGGGATCGTAGGGAGCGCGTCGCGCCGTGTCGGCGGCATTGCGACTGGTCTTCTCAACTGCCTCCAGCCACGCGCGAGGCTTTAGTCCGGCGGACTCCAAGGCGGCCAGGGCGCCGCTGGTTCGCATCCACCTTGCGGCCTCATTAAATTGTTGTAGCAAGTCGACGATATCGGTTCGCGACGCGGCGGCGTCCTCAACTTCGGAAACGGTGGCCAACGCCTCCAACTTCAGTCGCAAATCGTCCAGCTTCTCCCGCCACTGTTTCACCAAATTCTGGTCGGTTTGCTCTTCTGATTCAGAGTCGCCCTCCACATAATTTCCGAACACATCAACGCGTCGACGAAAATGCGTTTCGATCAATGTGAACCGATTGGTCCAGTGTGTGAAATAAGTTCGGAGACACGAATTGGGCAAACTTCGGTCGAAGAAATGCCGGAATGGCGCGCGGTACGAATCGACATAGGGATACGTTGCTCGCGTCCACTGACTGAGCGATTCTTGCTCCACATCGATCTCGAATTTTTCGAACGACGCGTGGGTCGGGTTGTGGTCGTAAGGGTGCAAATCGGCAGCCCGCGTCCCAGGAGGATCCGTCATTGCCAATTCTATCAGACGATCAGCGGCTTGGAAAAAATCAAACAAACCTTTCGAATCTCCGCCATTGCCGTTCAAATACTCCAGCGCTTGATCCATGAGAAATGACGCAGGTGGGAATATTGCATCACTCATTTCTCGAATTCGCTTGGCCCACGCAAATAAGGGACGCAACGGACGAATTGCATCAAAAATCGAATCAATCGCACGGAGGAAGTCTTTCATCGACGCTCGATTCGACATTCCTTCACCATCCCAAATGGTTGGCGGGATCACGGCGGCGTCAACCACTGGCTTTACAGGTTCTGGCACGAGCGGCAAGCGGAAGCTCTTGGGAGCCGGATGTTGACCAAACCGATCGATACGATAGAACTCCAAATACTCCGACAGCGCCGCTTCTTGAGCGCGCTGAACCGGAGATACGTAGAGACCAGAAGCTTGTGCATCGGAGCCGGCCACCCCGACGACGCTATCCGCGTACTGGCTAAGTGCAGGAATCAAAACCGCACGAACCGGTTGTTTGAAACTACCCATTGCTGGCCAAATGGCATCCATGCCACGGAGAAAAATCTTTTCCTTGGCCAAATCCAGCAGCAAGACATCGCCGTACGCGTGCGCCACCGCGACGACCGTGTCGATGACAATCATGAACGGACGTAATTTTGGGACCTTTGCCACCAGATTGGCGATCACATTGACGTCTTTCAGAACCTGCTTCACAGTGAGCGTATATCCGGCCTGCTCTTTAATTCGAATCATCGCGTCGTACAACGCGGCGCCCGTCTGGTGATGCCCCATGCGCCCGTCGGAGTCCAAGCGGATAATCTCGACGCAGTTCTCGACAATTTTTTTATCCCAGTTGTAGATGTAAGCGGCCGGGAGAGTCTCTCCTCCGCGTTCGGTCAACGACGGATAATGGGCGGATTTTTTGTCCTGAATTTCCCGACTCATTTCCTCGCTCTCGGGAAAGCTCGCTGGTGGCGAAGCATCATCCTGTTCTACTTGCAGCGCTCCTAATCCTTCATGCAAGATACAGAGCGCTGTTAGCTCACCCATCAAGTGATTGGTGGCGGTTACGGCATTCATGCCGCGTGCGGACACCAAGGCATTGGAGTAGGCTGCGGCGTCCGCTGCCTGTTGTACCTCCAGTTTGCTCGCAACACGTTCCGCGATCCCGCCAACAAAACAGCAGGCAATGCCAAGTCCCAAGGCAATAATTGCAACCACCAAACTGATCTGGCCTCGTTGGTTGCGATGCAATTGAACGCTGTCGATCAGCAATTTGTGGAAAACCCGTCGGGCACATTCAATATCCGGCATAATTGATGCCCAATCGCTGCTCGGTGTTTCTGGGGGCTTCATCCGGCAAGTGGATCACCGCCTCCAATTCACGCTGATACTCTGAATCTTCAAGGGTCCCCAACACAACTCCCAAGAACGGAAACATCAACGGGTAGTCGTAGCGAAGTCGGACGCTGACCATGTTGGTTTCATCATCCGAAGTCTCTTGCAGTTCCACTCGAATCCTCTCGACCGATGAATTCTCCTTGCGCGCAAAGTAGGTTGCCTGGATAGGTTGCTTTGCCACAGACTGGTAGGCGCGCCACAAAGGAGTCGAAGTGTCTTCTTCGGTCAATGGATTCGAATCATCCTGCGAGGCCAACCCGCGCGCAAACGGCAAGAAGGCTCGTTGGGCGGCTTTCTCGGCCAAGTCCTCCCGTTCCGCGCCGGAGGGATGAACGATCGCGGTTCGGACGGCTGCAAATCCCGCATACACCGTTCCCAGTCTCGCGAGAAATATCTGAGTGCACTCGATGACAACGCAGGTAAACAAAAACAAACTGAAAATCGCAAGCAAATAATTCAGTGTGTAAGCCCCGCCACGTTGATCCCGATGCAATTCGGATATCCGATTCCTCTGGGAGTGGCGAACCAGCACTCTGAAGAAGCAAAAGCCCGCGAATAGGCTCGCGACCACCAACACCCAAACCAAGTCGTCGATGGCTGGGGCTTGCCATTCCCAGTCCTCGCCCTGAAATTTCATAGCAAGGGCCAATCAATCAGAAAGCAAAACAGATGATACAAACCTTTCAAGAGGTAGTTCATCAGGAACAACATACCAAATGCAGCCGGAACCGCGATCGCGAAATTCATGACCGCCTCGACACTTGCGCTACCCTGCCGAATCGACCGACTCATTGATGCAAGCTCCATTTCAAAGTTGCACCCACCTCTCCGCAGGATAACACAGATAGAGGCCAAATGCCACCGCACAAAACACTCCAAGGGGTAAGGTCTCGGCGGGCGTGTCTGGCGACCGCCATCCCAGCCACCCGCGCCAGCCTGACCGATAGATCGAGGCACAAAGCACCCACCCCGCCGCCACGATGAACGCCAACATCAGCACAATCAGCCCGGCCGGAATTCCCAGGTACACGCCAATAACCGTAGCCAATTTTACATCGCCTCCACCAGCCCCGCCCGTCATATAGACGCTCAACATGAGCACAAAACAAATCGTCCCCCCCAGAATCGAGGCGGGCAAACCTATACAACCCAACTGTTGTGGAGTGGCCCATGTGGCTCCCTGAACCGATGGTAAGTACTCCATCCCGTACGATCCCAAACTGTTCCAAGCGAGTCCGCATAAAATGGCCGGATACGTAAGGGAGTTGTGAATCAAACGCCAGCGCCAATCCGTCCAGGCCGCGATGATCAACACCAAGCTCAAAATCACTCCGCTTATCATTCGCTTCGCTCGCGAGGGCCAGCCGGCAGGTCGGTGCGCGCAAATTTCCGTTTCATCAATTGGCCAATTCAACTGCGACATCGACCACAACCCGAAATCCTGTTACGCCGACACCGTAGCGTACCTCGCCTGACCCTACTTCGATTTCCGGCAGGCTTCGATTGGTGATGCGAAAACCATTCGCTAATTCAAACGAACTAAAATTGCCACCGCGGACGATCGGTTGGCCGTCCTCGGTCAAGCACCATTCAGAAACGTTGCCGGTCATATCGCAAATGCCGTAATGCGGTGAGAAGTCGCGACCTTGCTGAGCATCGATAGTTTCGTCAGTTGCGTTGCCTCGCTGGCTGAATGGAGTATAGACCAAGTTGTCTCGGTAGTGATCGATTCGGAGATAAGCATTCAAAGCGTCAATGTCTGTGGGTTGTTCCATTTTCAACTTGGCAAACTGGAGAGCTTGCAGTCCGGTCCGACCCTCGTCGCCTCGCCCCGCAGGACCACATGCCGCTAATTCCCACTCCAACTCTGTTGGCAGACGCCCTTGGAAATATCGGGAGCAAACATCTTGGATTACCGAAAACAAAGCGAACCGACTTGGCCCCCAGTCCCGATCTTCTTCCAATTTTGGCGCCGGACGTTGAGGACCTATTTGGTCGATTTCGTATTTCATAAAGTCCATTTGGAAATTCGTGATCTCCGTGACCGAGAGATAGAATGGGCGCTCCAGCGGGACCTGCCGCGCCGGAAGTTCCTGCGGCATCACTCCGCCCGTTCGTCCAACCAGATGTGAGCCGGTCACATCCGAACCAACCAGTCGTAGAACCAACGGCATGCCGCTGTCCGCCAAGGCGATCAATTCAATTTCAGATGGCAAACCTGTATAAGGGTCCGTGCTTGTTCCTGGACGAGCTTGATAGCCCTCCGGTAAGATCGGCGTTAATTGGTAACTGGCGACGTCGGACACTTTCAATTCAAACTCGCTAGGCACGTATCCCGCACCCGCGACTTTAATCGGAACTTGCGGTTTTACCATCCACGTGCGATTTTTTACGGGCACGATCTGATCACCTTGCATCACTTGAATCCGACCATTAAATCGTTCACCAAACGAGAGAGTGATGTCTTCGGATGCCATCTTTGAGCCCGACGAGATCGGATCAAGTGTCTTGGCTGACAAGTCAACGGGAGGCGTTTCCTTTTGTGCTTCTGCGACAGAGTCGTTCGTTGTGTCCGCGTCGCTGGTTTGTTCGTCGGTCGCGCCGGCCGTACTGGGCACATCGGACGTTCGTCCGAATTGCCAAAAAACGATGCCCAGGATCACGATCGATAACAACACGATGAGACTCCCCGGAACGGCCAATCGTCGCCACGATGACGCGGTTTCTCCTCCGCTCGTTGGCCCGGGCAAGCCAGTAGCTCCCGCGACTTGGCGATTGGAGCGAGGCTCAGCCGATCCGGAATGGGGCTGATGGTACGGCTGCCTAATCTCCTCACGCTCCACCAAGACTGCGGCACCGACTTCGGCTGCGGGGGACGGCGAAGGAACCGCGATCTTGACGTCTTGGTGTTTCGCCAGCGACTCTAATATCTGTCGCGCGGATTGCGGACGCTCGCTAACCAACTTGGCCGTCATTCGTGCAACCAAGTCGCGAAGTTCTTTGGGTAAACGTTCCAATATTCCCACACTGGCTAAGGAGTCCTGTTTTCTCGCGTGCCAGCTCAACCAGCTCGATTGAAGTGTCTCGGGGGTTTGATCATCAACCGGAAATTGGCTGGAGAACTTCGGACCACACGCCAATGCCGACAGACTCATTCCCAACGAATAAAAGTCGGCCGCGACGCCGATGGGGCCCAGTTCGGGATTGATCGTTTCCGGGGGAGTAAATTCATGGTGGGCAATCCGCGCCGTCACCTCTCCGTCGATCAGCAACCCCGGAGAGTAATCCAATTTTGCAAAACCTTTCTGTGTAACGAGAAAGCTGGCCGGGCACACACCGCCGTGAACCAGGTTCAAGGCGTGATACTGCTCCAAAGCCTCCAACATCTGACGCAACAGCGTGAGTAATTGTTCGGAGCTCAACGGTTGGGCCGCTTGATAGTTCCCCAGGTGACCATCGGCGGTCTCGGTCACGATCCATCCGAATTCTCGGACCGGCGGCAAGCTACTAACCACATGTCGATGGGATATGCGAAGCGGAACCAGGATAGATGACCAAACGCCGTCCAACCGCGGTCCCAACAACGATTCTGCTAACGCAATAATTCGGACCGGGCGATCGCCACTCGCACGGTCGTTACCGGAGTAAACCGGTGCGAAACAACCGGGTGGCAGTGGGTCAAAAATATCATAAAGCGAGTTCATGGCCATAAGTTTTCCTAATTCCTGCGAGCGACTTCATTCTAGAAGTTCACTCAGCCTGGTGTAGAGTTGTAGCTCGAACATCTCGTCGACACTTTCTCGTGGTTCCCAATCCACGTCCGTCGTCCACACTTTTTCGGCTAATCGCCGTCGCAGTATTTCTCGAGCCGCCTGGATATGCCGGCTAAAGGTCGCGACGTCTTGTGGGCTGCGCCAGGCCAATTGAATTTGTTCTCGCACAATCGCTAATTCTTGATCGTCGTTGTCGCGGAGTTGTTCCAGCAAGTACTTCAGGGTCACCTTTGGATCTTGCGAACGAGCGATGCGATTTCCCCACAGCGCCAATCCCATGAGCAGCAGCAAGACAACGAACAACCCGAGCACCATCAACGGACCAACTCGTGATGCACGCGACTTGGAAGTCACCAAAGGCTCTCGATCGTTTGTGGGGCGAGGTGTTTTAGGCGCGACCGTCGAGGCGGCAGGCGTTTTTGAAGGTTGGGGTGACGTTCCCTCGAGCTTCTGACCCTGCCGCAGTTCTAACCAATAGCCATTGACCAGCTCCACTCGCTCCCCTCGCGACCATGGCATTCCCTTGTTCAATTCGGCAACCACCCCGCCAATCCGTTGAACTTGATCCGAGCGAGGATAAACCATCGCTCGTGCGGTTTCTCCGTCCGTGAAATTCAATGTCAAGCAAATAGGCGCCAACTCGTCAGCGCTGATCTGCAAATCGGCATCGACGGAACTTCCCACACGGAGCACGCGTCGGTCAACGATGCATTGTCCCCGACTTTCATCGCCGACTCCCCAGACTACAACCTGCGTTACTTTGGACATTGCCGCACTCGAAATTCCTCGTCTAGTTAAGTCCGCCTACAACCTGCATTATAAACGGGGCCAGCATAATCAACATGCATGCCAGCGCAATGATAAAGCCAGGCCCGGAAATCTTTACCTTGGCCTCCGCCGAAGCCTTTTCGATCCATTGACTTCGCCGTCGCAGCATTTCATCCGATTGATTTCGCAGAATGCTCACTAACGGGACGCCCAAGTCCAAACCCTGATTGAGCGACGAGACAAAATATCGAACGTGATCATCCGGGTATCGATCCGCAAATTGCCGCAACGCTTCTGATTGCGGAACGCCACGTTCAATCTTTCGGGCGACTTCGCCCAATTCTTCGCCAATGGGGTGATCCGCATTTTCTCGAGCCGCGGCCCGCAGTGCGTCTTGAAATGAACCGCCGGCCTCCATTACCAAGGCCATCAAGTCCACCAAATACGGCAGACGACGGACCAGGTTCTTGCGCCGTGTTTGCCCGGCACCTTTGACCTGCGACACGAACATCAGGCCCCCAAAAAAAGCCGCGCCAGCAAACGCAAGAAATGCCACTACCGGGGGAAAAATCAACAGGCTAATCGTCCCCAAGATGGAGCCACATCCTAGGCCAATCAAAACACCCGCCGCGGATACTTCGGCCGACTTCCAAGGTCGCTGTCCGTCGTTAATCTCTTCTGTCGTCAGATCACCAAACCAGACAGCTAGATCACAAATCCCAACTTCGAACCATCGATACACTTGGCTGTTCGCCCGCAAACGCTCCCGCCGAGCCAGTTCTACCGTCGTGAGTCCCGCGAGCTGCCTCGGTGAAAGTAACAAGTGGGCAAAGAACATACCCAATGAAGCAAAAGCGACGAAGACCACGGTGGACGAGGTCAATTCCAACCAATCCAGCGATGTGGCCAATAGAATCATTTTTTGCTTTCCTGGTGACGCGCCGACAACTTCTGCGAAAAACTCATCGGTCTTCCTAACCGAACGATATGACAAACCATGTTACGCATCGATGGCTACGATCTTGTCGGACCACACGATTGCCCCAAAAATCACCGCGGCAATCAGGATCAGCATGATCTGTCCCCCGATGCTGGTGAAGTACAGTAACGTACCGGACGGATATAGGAAAACGAAACCCAGCAAAAAAATCACAGGAAAAATGGCCAAAACTTTGACTACCCGTTTGCCCTCGGCGGTGTCTGACTCGATCTTTTTTTCTAAACGATGGTGCTCTTGCAGACTCAACGCAATCCGTTCCAACGTTTTCGATAGATTGCCACCTCGATCCCAACAGGTCAACACTGCCGACGCGAATAGGTTGAATTCATCCAATCGCAAACGATTGCGAACATCCAGAATTACTTCTTCCATATTTCGGCCATGCGTGTATTCCGTGTGCACCCTTTGCAAGGAAAGTTGGAATGGCTCGGCCACTTCTCCGCTGGCCACCTGAAACGCGTCGGGCAACGACAAGCCTGCTCGGCAGGAGTTGGCGATGGCGACGCACGCTTCCACCAACTGTCCGCGAATTTTTGCTTGCTGCCTTAGCAAATACGCGTGTAAGGTTACTGGCAGGACCAGCAATACGATGACACAGAACGCGATGGCCAGTATCAATGTCTGTGTCAGCCATCCGACGACTAGCGCAAACACTAGCAAGAATCCCGTCAAACGAATGACGTGTGCCCACGAGTGATGCGTGATATCTAAATCCACCAATCGTTTCAGATCCGCTTGCAAAAGACGCTGTGCCAACCACTCCCATATCGGCAAAATCAATAGTAGCCCCGTTCCCGCCGCAATTCCCACAAAGATCGAAGTCAGCATCGCTCATCCCTTTGCATCTCAAGACAAAAAAGCCGACATGTCAATTAGACGTTTTTCCATCAAGTGCCCGATGAACGTGGGCAAACGCCCTGTGGGACGCAAACGAGGTGGATCAGTCGAGCTTAAAGCAAATAATTGCCGAATACGAATGCGGCCAGTTTGGTCATCAATCTCCAGAACTTCGGAAATCTCCGTAACTAACCTGCGTGCTCCGACCCGATTCAATTGTACGATCAAATGAATCGCCGAGACGATTTGTTGACGAATGGAGACCACCGGCAAATCCGAGTCCGAGGCAACCAGCACTTCTAGACGACCCAGCGCATCTTCCGGTGAGTTGCTATGTACGGTGGCCAAGCACCCGGAGTGGCCGGTGTTCATCGCCTGCAACATGTCGATGGCCTCACCGCCCCGAACCTCACCCACAATGATCCGCGTGGGACGCATCCGCAAGGCATTCTTGACCAAATCACGAATCGTTAAAGCCCCGGTGCCTTCGATGTTCTCCTGCTTCGTTTCCAAGCCAACCACGTGTTCTTGCATAACCTGTAATTCCGCAGTGTCTTCAATCGTGATGACGCGATCTTTGGGATCAAAAAATTCGGTCAAACAGTTTAGAAGTGTCGTCTTACCGCTTCCCGTGCCACCCGAAATCAACATGTTGCACTTGTAGCGTACGCACGCATGTAGAAAGCTGCGGGCAGCTTCCGTTAGCGACTGATAGCGAACCAAATCATCGATCCGCAATGATTGCAACGGAAATTTGCGAATTGTCAGGCACGGCCCTTTGATCGCCACTGGTGGAATCACGGCATTAACGCGACTTCCATCCGGCAATCGCGCATCCACGACAGGCTTCGACTTGTCGATTCGACGTCCAACTTTGGACACGATCCTTTGAATGACTGCTTCGGTTACTCGGTCCGACAAAAAGCGACGTCCCGAGTTCAGCAATTGCCCTTCTCGCTCAACATAAATGTGGTCGCTGTCAACAACCATTATCTCGGACACCGCACTTGAACGAAGCAGGTCCTCTAATGGTCCAAATCCAAACAGCGTGTCTTTGATTTGCTTCTTGCAAAATCGAGCAGCCAAATACAATAACGGTTCAGGAAAACTCTTCGCGGCCAGATTATCCCAGGCGTCCCAAAAATGCTCCGTGATGACACGTAATCGATTTTCATTGGTTGCTTCACTGATTCGCGGACGCAACAGCGCAAGGATAGCGGTTGTTTTCTGCAGAGCGTCTCGTTCATGTTCCGGCACCATGGTCTGCGAGTCGACCCAAGTATCGGTCGAAGTCCAAATCGAAGGCCGTTGTTGATCGGATCCTTCCATACTATCCAAGAATTGCTGCAGGATGGATCGACCCGCTGCATGCAACATCAGTGGACGCTGCTCCGGGGTGAATAGCCCTCGGTCCACTGCCACGCTTTCAATCTTTCGTTCGACGAGCTCTATGTACTTGCTAGAATTTTGGCGCGAATCATCGGTTGTGCTCAAATCCAATATCTTGAACAAGTCGGCATGAATCTGACCTAAGAAATTGGTCAGCTCAAATTCCAGTCGGACTCTCGGGCTCTCCGCTTCGGCCACCTCTTGAGCTTGAGTCACGGTCAACAAGTAGGGGCCAATCTCGATGAGCCCATTGGTCACGAGCGCAATCGGCTCGTTTGGCTTGATGATGCGGTCCTGAAACTTCGCCTGTCCAGCAATCAGCAAGAAATGCCAGACTCCCTGTCGATACTCAAAGGTGGCGGCCTGCGCCGGGATAAGTGGCGAGGCCAAACAAATCTCGCTGTCTGGCGACCTGCCGACCCGCAGTGGACTCCGAGTCGCTTCCAACCGAGTTTGTGAATTGGGATCCCAAATACTACTGTAGGTAATTTTCATTGGGACATTTCAATTCGGCCGGCCAGTCGTGCGTTGTAGTGGAATGCTCCGGGACAACAAGTACAGCAGTCCCACCATTTAGCCCGGTGATCGAGCTCCAAACGCGATGGCAACAATTCGATTCTGCGCGATCAACTCTAGCAGCAACTGGGCGTTGACGTCCGTGTCCAATTCCTCATCGACTTCGATACAGATTGTCGTCGGACGTCCGTCCGTCGCCCGTGCTGCTAAGGTCGTTCCGTCGCCAATGGCCACGACACGAAAAGGTGCAGTCAGGCGAAAAACAGGCTCCTCGAACTCAAAGTCTTCGTAGACAAATCGCACGGGCTCGCCGACAGCCAGAAAACGGGGTTCGTATTTGACCCCTTCCAAAGAAACATTAACCGCTACTTTTCCCGCCGTTAGCCGAAACACTTCCGGCGTTGCCAAGTCACTCCGAAGAATAGGCGTGCCCGGTTCGAGTTGCCGAGTCAAGGCCAGCCCATCATACAAAACCGCTTGGTCCGTAGAGATGAACTGCTGATCCAATTTCAAGGTCGATGGCAATTTGATGTTGGCCACGTTGATGCCATCCCCAACCGTCCGAAGTTTCCCTCCCAACGCTAGTCGCTCGGCCGCGACCAGATAAGAGTGCATTTCGCCCTTTTGACCTTGCAGGGTGCGATAATGCATGACAGCCGCCAACAGCCCAAAGACGATTGGCAAAAGGATCGCCAGTATCGTTCGACTCAACATGATGTGGTACTCGGCAATCAATCAAGTTAGAGGGGGATTGGGCAGATAACGGTTGCCTCATCCATGAGTCTTCGAGGCCCCACCAACGCAGTCGCTAGATCAGGGCTCTCAAGCCTACTTAGCTGCCGACGGCTTCGCCGTTGCAAACTAACCAAAATCCTTGATTTGTTTGCCACCTTTATCGCCTCCGCCCGGACCTAAAATCGAGTCGACGGCATTTTTGATCGACTCCCAAAATACAGCCACCAAACTGACAACGACAACCAAAATCAGTGCGCCGACGGCAATCCACATTACATTATCCACCGAACCGGCACCGGACCGGTCTTTATGGAAGTCACGCAACCACTTCGTCACCTTCAGTCGACCGGTCGTCATGATCCACAACATCTGTTTTCTCCCAATCCCGCTAGTATCAATGTTTATTGAAGGGTTACAAACTGTCCTTGAAAAATCACGCTGCCAGAACGATGAGCCAGTTCGAATACAAACGGGCGATCGATCTTCAATTGGCGATAGTCGCCTCGATCCGCACTCCGCGGTACCCCGGTCGCTGCGGTCACAGATTCGGCCAACACTCCTTGTAGGTCCAACCGAACTCGCGTCGATTGTACCATCGAGCCTATCGCAGATCTACCATCGATCTCCGAAAAATTGGCATCTGGAGAAAGCGAAATCTCCAAACCCAACAAAGCCGCAATCTCAGGTCGTTCGATGATATTGGCAACTTCCAAGATGGGCAGTCGTAGCTCTGTTTTGACAGATTCTTGTGGCTCCAAAGTCACAGGGAAATTGGCCATGTTCGAAAGTAGCTGCTGCAATCCATCCGGCCCTTCGTTTGCCGGTAAGAAAATCCGGAGTACAAAATTGGAATCGCGCAGCGGCACGACGACGACTTGATGGCCATCCCAAGCAAAGCTCTCGACGTTTCCTTTAACGGAAACTCCTGGAACCCGCTGCAAACTGTCAAAGCCGCGAAACTCAAAATCATCGATCAAGTTCGCCGTCCCATCCCATGCGGACCGAAACTTGCAGAGATTAACCAACAGGAATTGGGCCTCGCTTAGCGCCAAACCTTCCAACGCCGATGGGCCGAACTGTTGGTTCGTCACTTGTTGCAGCCAATCTGCCACTTCCGGCGATGCCAAGGCGGTCGCATCCAAACTCGGAACCGTTGCCACAGAACAACTGAAAACCTCGCGGATCCACGCCGTGAACGCATCGCTGGGCATCAACGATGCATTGTAGAGAAATAAGTTGTAGTTCTTTAAATTTCCAGTCTCCGAATGAAGTGCCGGAGTTCGTGACACCTTGACGCGGCGATCGCGAAAGACGGTTCCGCCTTTCGAGTCGAAGCCGTCTAGCACTAATTCTGCTTCGCTGGTGCGAACGATCGTTTCCCAATCTTGTACGGAGCGAACCGGCCTACCGTTGGCAACCAAGATCAAGTCCCCCACAACGAGGGCTTCGGCGGATTCGTCCGCATTCAACTCCGTGACAACAACCCCATAGCGCCCGTTCTCTGCGACTTGTCCCGGGAATTGATTTTCCACAGGAGCGGATGCTAGATACCATTGTCTCCAGGCGTCTGTTAGGGACTCCTTTGTCATATCGGGGTCGACGCGATTTCCGCCTAGCACCGCGTTGCGCAGTTCGCTACGACTTTTCCCTCTCGCTCCCTCCGACAATTGGCCGACTACTTGCGTCAGTCCATACGGACATAAAACCCAATTTCGATTGGGAGCCTCACGCGACATCACTTGGTAGACTCGCCGAGCAATACGATTGGGCTCGACATGAATTGAAACTGTCGCGGGAGACTGAGGCGCCGCCAACGTTGCCTCACATCCCCAGCAACAACCGACCAAGAGCAACATCAAAAAACGAAGCCAAGCCATGGCAAGAATTCCTTCACTCGTTGGCCGTTCGGTCGTAGCGAATCGAAACACCGGCTCGCATTGCACCCGGGATCTTTTGCACCGTCAGAACCTTGGCCTGATGTTCGGGACCAACCCCAGTCCCCACCGAATTTCGAGTGTTCGCTAATGCCTTTTCTTCAGGGTCCCGAAGGAGTTCCTCTCGGTTGTTAAACGCACGGAAGAAATTTGCATGAACTGTGCCAACATTCATGGAAAATCCCTGTTGATAGGCTAAAGAATCCTCTTTGGCTACGATTGAGAACTTGTTGGCAGTTTGGTTGTCCTTCTGCCAACCGCGGATCACCGTCGACTTTCCGGCCGGAATGTACCATAACAAACGTTTGGTCTTGGAAAAGAATCCACTGTCCACGCCATCAATTTGCAGGTTGACCAAGACATCAAACGGGGCGTGGTTGTACAACGCAACTTCGTAGTACTCTTCGGACTTGAACTCCACCATCGCCAGTCCATCGCGATAAATGCTGTGCGTAAGCGGTTTGTCGTTGCTGCGCATTTGTATCCCGAACATGCCATCCTTTTTTGCGTACACCACGCCATCTTGAATGTGCTGTTGCGGGAGTTGTCCCAGGTTGGGACGTAAAGCCGTTTGCGGCGCTTGATTGTTTGGTTTGGTAGAGCCAGGCACAAGTGGCACCTTGGAAGTGTCCGGATCCAAGTATCCAACGACCGCCGCATCCACAACCGAGGCCGGCAAGGGAGACGACGCCCCGGTACGACGATCGCTCCGATCCAGGGGGATCGCCAATTCGCGGGCAATCTCTTCAGAGTTCTTCTGCTCGAGGGTGAACTTTAGTGGTGGCCCCTGTGGTTGTTGGTTGCTATCGTGCACCGCAAATCCCAACGTGTAGTACGGCGGTTGATCTTGGTCGCTTTTGGGTGGCACCATCTTGACGGTAACCATCAGGAAATTCTTGGCCCGACCCGTTTTTGCGACTTGCAAGCCCTGGTCCATCAAGGCGCTTCGCAAGGCGTTCATGATCTTGTTGCGCAGTGCGTCCTCAAATGTTCCTTCGACGCGGATGACCAATTCCCGAATCCCGCCCATGCGTAACTCGCCACCTAATTCGGCAGCTTTGCTGTCAATCAATGATTCGATACTGGCCGAGGTCGCTAAGGACCGTTCGGTCGGCGTCTCTCGCACATCGACCTCGCTATTGGCAAAACAAAGTCCTGCCATCGAGACCAATCCAATCATTAGCCAAAGGCTGTGTTGTTTCTTCATGACCATGCTTTCCCTCTAACGATTTCTCAACTCGGTTTGCAATTGATACGCTTGACCAGACTTGTGATCCTCAACCAGCAGCTCCAATGATCCGTTGGTTTGATTGATCAACTGCACGGCAGTTTGCTGATCACTGACGCTCGTTCCATTGACCGCTAAGATAAAGTCACCCGCTTCCAGTTGGATCCCCGTCTGCCCAGTCGAGAGTTCGACGCAGCGGGTTGCAGGGGACCCCGGAGTGACGCTTTGAATCATGACCCCTTGGTTTGTCGTAATCAAAGTAACTCCTAACGGAACTCGCCCGCCGCCGGGATTGCCCCCACCGGGATTGCCCCCACCGGGATTGCCCCCACCGGGATTGCCCCCACCGGGATTTCCCCCACCGGGCAGATTCGCCGTGAGAGTCAGTATATTGCCCGTGTTGATGTCTCGCACTTGCAGGGCTGTTCGTCCGCGAGCCGATTGGATCAATCGGCTTGCGTGTTCAGCGCTACTCACCCGTTGCCCATTGATCGAATAGATTTCGTCGCCAACCTCAAGGCGAATCACATCCCCGGCATTATTCATTAGGTTTTCAGCCGCGCTGTCGCTCATCACGGCGACGACGATCGCAGAACCCTCCAGGGAGTCGCTTAATTCAATGCCAAGCTGAGTCATTCCACCCAAGCTACCATCGGCCCCACCATCCATGTTGTCGACGTCCGCTCCGCCGGATTCGAAATCCCCGCTGAGTTGATTCGCTACATCACCGTCCCAAACGACAAGTGAAAACTGGTTCCCCGCACCATTTATTTGATTCTGCAAGTCGCTGAGTGTGCGTATTTGACGACCGTTGAACTCGCGAATCGATTCGCCGTATTCCAACAACCAACGGTGGCCATCGGACATACGCAGATTGTTGCCGGGTGTTCCCTCGAGCGAGTTGACCGCAAAAACAAATCCATCCCGAGGGGCAAAGAAGCCAGTACCGAGGCGTTCCGAGAACCAGTAGTTTGTCGGAGCCGATTGGTTGGACGCGACGACGGTCAACCCTTCATGCCGCCACAACCAAGTTCCATCGGATCCAGGGAACTTATCGGCGGTCTTGTTTTGATCGACTCGCACGGTGTCCAAGACGACACCACTTTGCAGCGTTTGCCGTTCGTGATACAGGGAACCCGTATCCGGGTCGATTTTTGTTGGGCCGTTCACCACGACCACCTCTGGTTCCGGCTTGCGGTACTGCACCGCCAGTCGTAGCGAGCGAGGCGATTGTGTGTATTGAATTTGTGAATCGGATGGCCGCCGCAGACCCTCGCTATGGTTCTTCGCAAATTCTTCGCTCGTCGATTTAGCCGCCGTTTCGATGACCTGTTCCCAGGTTAGTTGGTCGTTCGACTCATTGGTTGCCAACGTCTCTAGCATTTGCCATGTGAATACCCCCCCTTTTTCCTTGTTGCCATAGCTATCTGCCAATTCCCCTTCACTGGCCGAGACAATATCAACGACACCGGAGCATTCCACAAACAATCGACGATACAGGGGTGAAAGGCCATTTTTTTGCTGGTAGTCTTCGCTGCGCGCTTTATAAACATTTTTGTCGTAGTCGGAATCGCGGACCACAGCACAGGCATCGGAGACGATCAACTGCAAGCGGGCATTCGAGCTCTGAACGGCTTCCACAACCTCGCCGCGCGGTACCGTTCCATCTTTCAGTTCGAGTATGTAATCTCCATTGGCGAACGAGCCATGCCCGCTGTAGTGGAAATAGATGGCATCTTGGCTACCCGCTTTCCGAGCGAGATCTGCTACCGCGCGGCGGAGGTTTTCTGGCGTAAACTGATCGCCAACGACCGTTTTGATCTCATAGGGTTGCGGCTGGATTCCTGCCAATTTTCGCAAGGTGCTTTGTATCGAACTTACGTCAGCCAGGCAGCTACTGCCGATGGTGCTCTCCGGGTCCGCCACATTTTCTGTGTCCGCAACCACCAATACGTAAAGTTTTCCCTGGCCCCAAACGCAATCGACCAGCAGCGTTGCGGCCACCAGAACGGCCAAGAGAAGCCTACCGATCATCATTTCGTTTCGCACGAAAACCTCCCATGTAAAGCTATTATCTACGAGAGCGAACATCGAACGGACATTGTGTCTTCGATACATTGCTTAGCATCTTCTGGAGCAGGATAACGCATCCATTCTCGACTGTCAAACAATGTAGAGGTAAAGTTGATTAGCCCGACTTGCCATACGACGACTGGGCCGTCGTTGATGTAGCGAGCGGACAATTCTCCGAAGATTCACGGTTGCTCCGCTGGACCGAATGCCATCATTCCGTGAGACTTAATCGGACGGGTGCCGATGTCCGCCGCCAGACGTTCCGGCCTTCGTCAACACGACGGATGATCAACATCGCAAGCCTTTTGTTTACTTCTCCAACAAAAACGAGTTGCCGATGAACCAGGCTGTTCCGCCGCCAAATTTCGAAGAAACCAACCAGGGGGAGCTGCTGCACGAGTTTCGACCAGGAAGGATTGTGACCTACATGGCCCTCGGTCCTGCTGTCCTTCTGCTGATCATTTGGTTGGCCGTCAGCGTGATGTGGGTAACGCTCGTCGCACAAGGGGAAATCGATTTGTTCTCCCTGATTACCATGTTGCCTTTGACTGCGTTGACTGCAGGATTTGTTTATTTCGCCAGTTACTTATGGTTCTATCGGTTGGCGGTTTATCGTGACGGGTTGGTGTTTCGCACCGTTCATCGGTTGGAATCTTGGAAGTTCAATAATCTACTGGACGTCCGGGTGGAAACGGAACGCACGCCGAGCAAATCTGGCCCTCGCGAGAAGACTTTCTTATTCTTGATGCCCAAGGACACACAACGGCCTAGCACGCGAATTCCTCAGTTCCTCAACAACCGCTCTATCTTTGGTCAAGCCGTTCGCACGTGGCGGGCGGCCATCACTCAGATGGAAAACCACTGAAACGGTGGCAGCGACCGTTGGCCGCTCCACTCAACCAGATATCTCGGAAAGCTAGCGCATGAAGCATCGGGTCCAAGTCCAATACACTGCTTCGACGGAAATCCCACAGCCGGATTTGTTGGTGAAGTACGTCGAAGACCAACTGAGGAAACATTTGGAGTCGGACGAAGCGTACCAAACAATGGAGTGTGAAATCAACGCCGACTTGGACACTTTGGACTACAGTGGGAGAGTTTCTGCAAAGATTGTGGGAAGGCTGGGGGATTCGGACTTGGAATTTAGGGCGGCGGGATATAACCAAGCTCCGCGACTTTCCGGCGTAAGCACCCACCGTCGCTACGCCAAGAGACGAGAGTGGCGCCAACGAAACGGAATCGCCATGTTTTTGGCTTGGTTGGTCTTGGAAGCGATCTATGGTTTCGGTCGTTGTCTGTTTCCGTCAAAAGTAGCCCGCGCCGTCGGACGTCCGTTCCGCAGTGGACTAACACTGCAATCGCTAAGTGATTGCTTGGCCGACATTCGTGGTCAATTGGACGAAATAGCGGACGTCAAAGATGTTGGAGCCATCGGTTACCACCGACAAATGGCTTGGTTAGCCGTAAGCGTGGTAATCGGCGGGGTTGCGGCTGCTGTTGGTTATTATTTTTTGTTCGATAATCGAAACCCCGACACGGCTACTCGGGTTGGAGGTCTCCTCAGCGGGGCGGTCGGCGTTTCCGGCTGGATTTATGGTGGTTACTTGATGTGGTTGCCAACGCATGGTTTGGCGACTTCGCGTGCTGGCCAACAACTCTTGAAATCGTTGGGATTACGAACGGCGTTTCAACTCAAGATGCTCGCGTTTGGAATCTTTGTTTGCTCCACCGGATTATTGACTTTTGGGGTGTGGGCTATGATTGGTTAATGACTTCGGTCGCAGGATGTCCGAGCCTTCGCTGACGTACTGACGGTTCTTGCTTGGCGCAAAACGGTAAAACGATCGACACGGAACGCTGCTGCGGCCGGCGCCGCGGCAAGTGTTGGTGCTCGGTTGATCCGCTAGGTTCTCAAGTCGTCAAATAGGACCTGTTTGTCGGCGTCGTGTTGTTGGTTCCGGCATTGCTACTAGCAACCGTGGAAGGTCGATCATCCGATCACTGTGGGGACGTAAATCGCTTGATGGGTGTGGAAGGGCGCCGGTGCCACTCGACTATAATACCCGACAAACCGCCCATTGATCAGATAGGCACCCACCGCCGGATACTGCGGACCCGCCGCGAACTCTAATGGTGCAACGGCAAAACAGCGCTGGACGACCCAATCCGAGGGACGCTTGCGGACCTCGGCTAATGTCGTGGACCACTGGGCGTCGGTCGCCAAACTTCCCATTACTACATTGTCGCCCATGCGGCCGAAGTTTTGTTTCAAAACCCACTGTGATCGCTGTGCTTCAATGTCGCGCCAAAAATCTGCGTTTTGGATTTGTCGGGCTGCTTCATGGGTCGTCGGTGTGACCTCATGCAAAAAAAACAAGTCGTCGGGTGCGACCAGGCCTGCGTCTTCCCAAATGGAAAACACGGCCTTGCTTTGTGTGATCAATCGAGTCAAGGGATTGAGCATCGGCCAACGACGAATCGCTGCTTGCCAATCCCGCTTGTTTTCCAATAATCCAAACCACTCGCCCGGGTAAAACCGGATCCCCGCAGTTACCTTCTGTTCACACGCAGTAAATCCGCTCCAAGTTTTTCGCAAATGGCGTGGCGAGCAGAGCACGCTTTCCTGCCCACGCTCGCGAAGCAATTGCTGCAGAACCACCATGTGTTGCAAGTCCTCCGCGTAGCCGGTCGCATAGAGCAGCGCGATACGACCCTCTTGAGGAATGGCATCGAGCAACGCCGCCGCAAACTCGTCGACAAATTGCAAGCCCGGATGATACGCTTGCAACAAGCGGCTCGCAGAAATGATCTCATTAAATCCGCCGGGCACATCTTCATTAAATTCGCAAACCTGCCAGCGACCTTCCGGCGTTAGAAAAAAATCATACCGCGCCAGCTGCCAATCACTGTCCGGTTCCTGCTGAATCCAATCCCGCACCTGTTCCGGAATCCCCAGTCTCGCCAACAAGTCCGGCCTCTGCTTCAGCTGAGCTTCAATTTTCCGCAAGATTCCCGCCAACCGCTCGGCCATGTTCACGACGTGCTGATGTTCTGTAGGCGTCAGAACAAGACTCTCCGGCAGCAACCGCAATTTCCCATCGACATAGCTATCCCACTTCTGAAACTTGAACCGCAAGTGGCGATGATAGTCCGCAAACTCGGTCGGTTGAATTTCCCAACAAAAATTTCTCACTGGTCGACACCTAAAGGATACTTATCGCGAGACGCCGGCTAACGACTTCAGTTCTTGTAACACACGATCGATACTGGATTTTGCGTCGCCGAACAACATCGACGTGTTCTCCAAATAGAACAGCGGATTGTCGACACCGGAATAGCCGGTGGCCATGCTACGTTTCAGCACAACCACGTGTTCGGCTTTCCATGCCTCGAGTACCGGCATGCCATAGATCGGACTCGTCGGATCATCTTGGGCTCCTGGATTCACGATGTCATTGGCCCCAATGATTAGCACGACACCGGTGTGTGGAAAATCTTCGTTGATCTCGTCCATCTCTAGCACCAAGTCGTATGGAACGTGTGCCTCCGCCAACAAGACGTTCATGTGTCCCGGCAAACGACCCGCGACCGGATGTATGGCAAAGCGAGCCTTCACGTTTCGTTGTTGGAGTATCTTGCAAATCTCCCATACGGGATGCTGGGCTTGGGCCACGGCCATCCCATAACCGGGGACGATGATGACTTCGGACGACTCCAGCAGCCATCTGGCGGTTTCCAGCGAGGAAGTGGTGTCGTGTTTTCTTGGGGGACCACCACTGGTGACAGCGGCCACCTCACCGCCGAACCCGCCTAAGATCACACTCCAGAACGAACGGTTCATCGCTCGACACATGATGAACGACAGGATCGCGCCGCTGCTGCCCACCAATGCTCCGGTGACGATTAGAAGATCGATCTTCAACATAAACCCCGTAGCCGCGGCCGCCCAGCCACTGTAGCTATTGAGCATCGACACCACGACCGGCATATCCGCACCGCCAATCGCCATTACCAAGTGGGCGCCCAAAACAAAGGACAGCAGCGTGATGACTGCCAACCAGCACACGCCGATCGCGGTCGACTTGGTCACCAAAAATCCAGCTGCAAAAACCAAACAGGCCAAGAGGATTCCCAAGTTCACATAATGCCGACCTTTGATCAACAAGGGCTTGCTTGAGACCCGGCCGCTCAGCTTGCCCCAGGCGATGACGCTCCCGGTGAAGGTTACTCCGCCGATAAACACGCCGACCACCGTTTCGCCCAAGTGCATGGCGCCAGTTCCAGTTTCGGTGGCCGTTGGCGGGTGCCCTAGGTAATGGCTCACGCCGACCAACACTGCCGCCAAACCCACAAAACTGTGCAAGATGGCCACCAGCTCCGGCATGGCCGTCATTTCAACTCGAACTGCCAACAACGTGCCAATCAATCCTCCCACAACCAACGCACCGAGCAAAACCACGGCGGTACCCAGGTTCAAGCCATCGCTCGATGTGGCGGTGAGGCTGTTTGGGTCCAGAGCTTCCGTCGCGCCCGTTCCACTGTTGGAGCCGAAAATCGTCAAGATAGCGGCCGCTATCGCCAGTGCCATTCCTAAGAGGCCAAACAGATTGCCGCGCCGCGATGACTCGTGTTGACTAAGCCCGCCCAAGCTGATGATAAAAAACAAGCCAGAAAACAACCAAGCCAACAACACAAGATTTTGCATGGTGATTCCCTACTTGCGAAACATTTGCAACATGCGATGGGTCACCAAGAACCCTCCAACGACGTTGATTGTGGCAATCAGCACTGCCACGGCCGATAGCAAAACCGCGGGTTGATACCATGCGCCACTCATCTGGAGAATTCCGCCAATCAGGATGATTCCACTAATGGCATTGGTCACACTCATCAAAGGCGTATGGAGTGCGGGCGTGACACTCCAGATCAATTGGTAGCCCACCAAACAGGCGAGCGAAAACACGGTGAGACGCTGAACAAAGCCGGGAGGCGCTTCCAAAACTACCCCGATCAAAAGCAACGCGCCGACAAAACCCAGGCCCAGCCATAACCACGGACTGCGCCAAGTCTTTTCCAACGACCCGTCCGGGGATTTCAACCGGCCACCCACCTGTATTGGCGACTCGGTTGGTTTGGGAATGGGATTCTCCAATGGAGGCGGCGGCCAATGTACCCGGCCTTCATGGACGACCAAGGCTTGGCGAATCACTTGATCGTTAAGGTCAATTACCAAGTTTCCATCTGCAGCGGGCGTCATGTCACTGAGCAAGTTCGCGATGTTGTTGCCGTACAAGTTCGAGGCTTGTGTCGGCAAGCGACTGGGAAAGTCGACGAACCCAATGATGTCTACTTGGTTGTCGGTTCGATATTTTTCTCCGGCGCGAGTCAGTTCGCAGTTGCCCCCTTGTTCCGCTGCCAAATCGACGATCACACTCCCCGCCTTCATCGACCGGACCATTTCTACCGTGATCAACTTGGGAGCCGGTTTGCCAGGAATCAAGGCAGTCGTGATGATGATGTCGACTTCGCGAGCTTGTTGGGCGAACAATTCCATTTCCGCGCGGATATATTGGGGACTCATTTCTTTAGCGTAGCCGCCAACGCCTTCGCCCGATTCCTCTAGTTGAACCTCCAGGAATTCGGCGCCCATGCTTTTGACCTGATCTTTGACGGTGGGTCGCGTATCAAAGGCACGGACAATGGCTCCCAATCCACGCGCTGCCCCAATCGCGGACAGCCCCGCGACTCCCGCGCCAATCACCAAGACTTTGGCGGGTGGCACTTTCCCGGCGGCCGTGATCTGTCCGGTAAAGAAACTGCCGAACGCACCCGCGGCTTCAATCACGGCGCGATAGCCCGCGATATTGGCCATCGAACTGAGCGCGTCCATCTTTTGCGCGCGCGAGATTCGCGGAATGCGATCCATGGCCAATAGCGAGACCCCTCGTCCCGCCGCTGCCTCCATGAGCGGAATGTTCGACGCGGGCCACAGAAAGGAAATCACCAAGGCGCCCGTCTTCATCCGCTCGATTTCCATCAACGTCGGCGGTTGCAGCTTAAGCACGACATCGGCAGTCCGCCACAGTTGATCCGCATCTACTTCAACCACAGCGCCCGCCTGCGAGTAACTCTGGTTGGTGAGTGACGAATATTGACCTGCGTTGGATTCGACGTGAACTTGATAACCCAGCTTCAAGAGTTTGCTGAGCGACAACGGTGTCGCGGCGACTCGACATTCGCCTTGCTGACATTCTTGGGGAATCGCGATGATCATGATTCATCCCTTCAAGGCAACGCTGTGAAGCATTTTTTGAATGCGCATGCTCAGCACTTGTGTCGGCCTTTCAGGCCTTTTCTGAATGAGAGACCATTCGAACCGGTGGCTCGCGCACACCGGCTAGGGTTGTTTCTGCCCATTCGGGCCTGTTTTGGCCAGTAAAAATGCTTCACCGCGTTGGCTTGAAGGTCTGCATCCAATTTCGAGTATGTCCCGAAACCAAACCGTGTCCCGAAACCAAACCGTCAGCAACCGAAACACCCCGAAGCCAGAACACCCATGGACACGCAAAATAGTGTACCATGTCTGCGCCGAATTTTCTTGGCAATGTGAGCAATCTTTGATTTCCCTTTCGTTTTCACAATCAAAATAGGAGTTTGCTGATGAGCCATTCGCACGTTCAGTCTGGAGATGTTTACAACTGTCCCTATTGCAATCAACGTCCGTTGGAAGCGGTGGCAACGGCCCCCTACGTGCGAGGCCTGATTGTCGTGATGCTGTTTGGATCCAAGTCGTTTATCGGCTGTGTGCCGTGTGTTCGCAGTCGCGTTTTTGGCGAAGTGGGATGGTCGATGTTGTTGGGTTGGTTTAGCCCCAAGTCGTTGATCATTAACCCTTTCTTGATTGTCTACAATTTGTTCCGTGGCGCGCTGGTCGGGGCCAACCCCGAAAGTGTGGCCAAGAAACTCCGTGAACTTGGGTTGCCGGAGAAACCCAGCTTTGTCAATGTTCAAGCCGT
This sequence comes from Pirellulaceae bacterium, assembly GCA_041741535.1. Classification (GTDB taxonomy): domain Bacteria; phylum Planctomycetota; class Planctomycetia; order Pirellulales; family Pirellulaceae; genus M30B19. Next base: position 22,845 of record JBGSJV010000187.1, on the reverse strand, counting down.
CGGGGTGGCTTTGGCCGCGTCGATGATTTTGGCGGACGGCGAAGTTACCGAAGACGAAATCGCGACCGCAGAGAAGGCTGGCGATGGCGTGTTCGAGGGCTTTGACGAAGCCGGGCTCCGCATGATTCTGCAACATGGCAAAGACCTGCCTCCCGCCGAGGATCTAGCCGCGATGCTGCACAACGTACTGGACAACGAGGGCAAGACCAAGATCATGGTCTTTCTCTCCGAAATCGCCATGGCCGACGGCAATGTTTCGCAAGAAGAACGGGATATGCTGCAGCGAATCGCCTCCGCGCTGGGAGTGCAGACTCAAACCTAGTGCTATATCAATTTCTTAATTTTGGGGGCCGGTCTGACATGGGGCAGGACTCCATTGCCGGAAAGGCCCTGCGGTCGCGTGGCACAATGGACTGCTGGCCCCTTCAACAGGCCCAGAGTTTTGACAGGCCCTCAGTCTTGGTTGTGACAAAACACTCGGTCAGAGAAGCCATGGAAAAGAAGCCATGGAAAAGAAGTGGGCGTGCCAGAACTCGAATCTGGGACCTCGTCGTTATCAGCGACGCGCTCTAACCAACTGAGCTACACGCCCGTCAATGGCCAATGCCAGGACGGCGAAATATCGCTGGTATCGGCCGTTCTGTCAACCGGGTTCAGTTAAAGAGCAAAAGCCCACTCGATCCGTCGTCGTTGGACTCCCAACGGCGGCGGATTTCTCGCAGGCCGTACGTGCACAAGTCGAACCGGTCGCTCAGACGCTGCAGGACCTCCGGCGGCGGAATTTCTGTCTCCGTCTCGATCTCCGCTGCTATTTGATACGACCGGCGGCCTTGGCTACAAAAAACCACAAAAGATTGGGTATCCTCTTGATCGTCCCGCCGCAACGACTCCGGATAAACACCCGCCCAAAATAGGGCAAAATCGCCAATATGCCGGTGAATTTCGCGTTTGGCGTCGCCCAATCGATGCGCCGCTTCGGCAGCCATTTCCGTCAATGTCAGAACCGGCCGCCCCGTGACACTACGCACCCGATGGACCACGTCGCTGCGCACGAACCGCACCAACAAATCGGAGATGTAGTCGACCATCGGAGGATCGATTACCCCCAATTCGGTCAAAAAAGTGCTTTCCGTCAAGCCCGCAAAATACTGCTCGATCCGAGCCCGGGGAGTAAAGTCATTCATGACGAATTCTCCAAATCTGCCAAACCTACAAACCTCCGCGGCCAATTCACCGTTTTCTGGTCGCGGCAACGACCAGCCAACCTCTCGTTGGACGAGCGATTCAGCCACGGGCCGCTATTCCTGTCCCCAAAAAATCCTTCTTAGGGCACCTACTTAATTCTAGTCAACGCCAATTCGTTTTCAAATTTTTATTCGTAATTGCATTGAAACTATTTTTGCTGGAGTCGGATAATTCCATCCCAGTTATAGGGAGCTTGTCGGTTGTGCTGGGTTATCATCATGGTCAGCAGATCCTTGGCGCGATCGGCGGCTGGGACACGATGGAGTTGATCGTACGCCAATTCCCATTGGCCGCTTTGGAAATGGGCGAGGCCGGCGGCAAACACCCGCAAGTCGTCATCCGTCAAAGGACAGGTGGGAAACTCGGGCAGCACTTCACAGACTTCAATGGGCTGCAGCAATCCGGCAGGCAGCACTTTCCCCAGACCACGAATCCGGAACGGTACGGGTTGGTGATCGACTTCTAGTTCGCGCTGCAAAGCGGTTGCGGTTTCTTGTTCCATCAAGATCGAAGTTCCCAACTGCCGGTTCATCGTTTCCAAGCGAGCCGCCAGGTTCACGACGGGGCCGAAGGCGGTCACCTTGACTTGATCTTGGGTTCCAATTTGACCAGCGACGGCTGTCCCCGACGCGATTCCTAACCCCAACTGGAATCCGTGCAGCGGATTTTCGGGATCGGCCGACATTTCCCGAAACTGGCGGTGGATATCGATCGCTGCTTGGCAGGCGCGGCGGACCCGATCGGCTTGAGGTAGCGGCCAGCCCCAAAAACCCATGGTGGCGTCCCCGTGAAAATCGCCGACCACACCACGTTGGCGCATGATATGGCTCGTGGTTACTCCGAGCGCTTCGCTCACCCGTTGCAACAATTGCATCAAGTCGTGAGCCATTCTCTGGCTTGCGGCCGAAAATCCTCTCAAGTCGCAGAACAAGATCGAAACTTCGCACTCTCGAGGACGAAATAGCTCTTCCGGAGTTGTATCCTGCAACGCGTCCAAAACGACCGGAGAAAAGAAGGACCGCAAACTGGCCTGTCGATGTTGCAGGTGACGCAGGCTCAGCAAGCTGCCCAAAATGTTCGCGACGAGTTCGGCGTATTTTATGTCTTCTTGCAGGCTGCTGGCGACCGTGTCCGGTGAATCGGAATGGTGCTGGGATTGTAGGGCCCCGCTGACGTACAGGACCAGTGTTTGATTTCCCACGGGTGGCAAGGGAGTGACGAAGGCCCAATCATGAGCTTGGTCCATTTGGGTCAGGGCGATTTGGTTCCCGCCTCCCTCCCACACATGGAGGACCGTTTGCTGCTTTTGAACCGCCGACATGATAAGTCGCTGGCTGGGCTGAAAGTTCGCATCTTGATTCAGCCGACGATCCCAATGCAAGATGCGAACGTCACTGCCGCGATCAGGGGTCGTTGTCGCGGAACGCGACGCGCTACCGCCGACGACCGCGACCACGGCCGCACTGGCGGCTTGCGAGATTCCGCCAAATACCACGTTGAGAACTCGGATGAACAGTTCTTGATCGGTCGCAACATCCTGGATCATTGCGGGCAATTCGGTCACGATCGCCAATCGTCGCTCCGCGTCCCGAAACCGGACTTCTGCCAATTTTTGTCGGCTGAACAGTTGCTCCCGAGTCGGATCCGGGAGTTGCAAGGTGGCATCGACTTGTGAGACCGTGAGCGTGAAGGTCGTGCGTCCGATGACAAAGTGTTGGCCAGCGGTTAACTCGCAGTCGTCCACAGCTTGGCCCTTGTAGAAGATCGCGTTGCGAGCGCTGGGCAGACGTGTCACCCGCAGGACGTCACCATTCCAATGAAGTTCGGCGTGGCGGCGCGAAATTTGCGAGTCCCAAGGGACAGACCACTGGCATTGTTGGCGACCCAACAATACGGAGGTTCCTCGTTGCAAGGGTCGACGCCAGCGTCCTCGGCCGTCTTCTGCTTGGGCTACTAGATCGGCCATGGTATCCTTGCGATGGAGGTGTCCTTGAAATTGATCTTGTGATATTCTGTCGCTAGAGCCATGCTGACCAAGAGGCGGTTCCCCTACTTCCTCAATTTCTTCCGTCGCACCAGCCAACGGCTGCTGCTTGCCCCTAAAAACCCCGCGACAAATCATCATGCCACCAGCTGTTCGCATGCCGTTGGCCGCTCGCATGCCACGGGTCGTTCGTTGCGCACGACCGTTTTGCCGTTTTTTGTGGCACAGTGTAGTGGTTCGCTCCGCGAACCAACCATGGATCGCGGAGCGATCCACGACAATGACCGGGCGAGGCGTCGCTGTTTTGTGGGTGCTCCTGGCATTCTATAGCGTGGGAGGAATGTCGCCAACGGCAACCGGCGCGTCCCCATCGTTGTTGGCTTTGCCAGCAGTCGTGCAAACAAGTGAACCGCAGCAGGACGAGACGTCGAAGTCACCGCCGACCCCGCCGGTCGTAACACCTCCGGTTACGAGCCTGGTCAATGGTTCGCCTCGTCTGACCCAAGATGAACTAAAGGCCCAGTTGGATGCAGCGTTGGAAGCGGGGCTGGATGAAGACAGCAAGAAAAAAGTACAAGAGTGGTACAAGTCGGCTGCGGAACAATTAACGCGTTGGGAACAACTACCTGCGCGAGCGGCAGACTTCCAGCAGCAAATCGGCACCGCCGAACAGCGCGCCGAGAAATGGCGGGAAACGAGCCAGTTGAGTGTGGAGCCCGCGCGATTCAATCTAGCGACGTCCACATTGGTCGAAATGCAAAAGGAAGCGACCGACACCGATTCGCAGATCCGGCAATGGAAGGAGCGCATCGCAGTACTGGATGCCGAACGCGAAGCCTATATCGAACGTCGCCGAGAACTCACCGCTCGGATTACTGCGATGCCCGAGCGTTTGGCTGAAGAAAAATTGCAATTGCAATCGCCCCCGCCCGAAGGTGAGCCTCCGGCGGTCACCAAAGCCCGGCGCACCGCTGCTCAAATTCAAATCTCGTTGTGGGAGGCAGAACTGCCCGTCCTGACCCTGGAACGAGATTACATCGACGGCGAGACAACGCGAGATATCTTGCGATTGGAACGCGATTGGTTGATGGCGCGAGTGGATCTTGAGTCACGCTGGCTGCAGCAGGTCAACGAAGCGATTCATCTCAAGCGGACCGATGAAGCTCGTGTGGCGTTGGAGCAAGCGGAACAACAGCGGGCCAGCGTTCCGGAGTCATTACAAGCTCTGGCCGACTCCATCAAAGATCTGGCGGTCGAGCAAGCGGCTCTCTCGGAAATCATGTCGGCTCAGCAAAACCAGCGCGATACGATCGCGCTCCAGTTGAAGACCTTGCGTGAGAAATATGATTCAACTCAAAAGAAAGTCCGCAGCGTCGGCTTGACCTCGACGGTTGGGTACCTTCTCCGTCGTCAACGAAGTGATATCCCGTCTAGTGCTGAGCTCAATCAAATGCAGTTGGCTCCCGGTCGAATTGGGGAGGTGCAGTTGCAATTGTTACAAATCGACGAAGACCGTGGTGAACTGATTCTGTTCGATGAAATGGCCCGCGCGCTGTTGAGTTTGGGCCCAGAAACTCGTGACTGGACGGCGGCCGAGCGACTTTTGTTCCAACGCGCGACCGATATGCTCAAGGCAAAACGCGAGGCGTTGGACAGTTTGTATCGAAACCAAGACGCTTACTTCAACATGTTGGTGGAAGTGGATACCGATGTCCACCAACTGATTGAAGTCTCGCAAAACTATCGCAATTTTATCGATCAACGAATTTTGTGGATTCCCAGTAGTCGACCACTCTTTCGTTACTTCGCATGGGGGGATTTGGACCGGTGGCTGTTTCAGGTCAATTTGTGGCAGCAGCTGGGACACGTCCTCGTGTACGATTTTTTGGGACAATGGGTGTGGTGGATTCTGTTTGGGACACTCTGGTTTTCGATGAAATTGCAAGGGTATCACTGGCGGGCAGAACTCCAAAGATTGAGTCGGGAAGCCAGCAGTGGGGCGTGTTCCAGTTTTCGACCGACGCTGCACGCGTTGGTTTTTACGATATTGATTTCGCTCCCTTGGCCGCTCCTGATGTATTTCCTTGGTTGGCGTATTGAAGCGGCCATCTCCGCCGGGTCCGAAGTCTTGCGCAGTCAGACCGAGCTGCAGGGATTGGCGCGAGGGTGCTGTGCGGCAGCGCTTGCTTTATTACCGCTAGAGTGTTTGCGGAACGTTTGCCGCGAATCTGGATTGGGTGTGGCTCATTTTGGTTGGCATGCGGGAACACTGCATCACAGTTCTCGACTTGTTCGGTTGGTGATTTTTATCGGTCTACCAATTGTGTTTGTGACGTCGACGTTGCATTGGGTCGATCCGGTGCTAGGCGAAGACCTGTTGGAGCGTATCTGCTTCTTGGTGGGCTGTGGGTTGATGCTCTACTTGGCGTTTCGAGTACTGGAGCCCAATCGCGGCTTGTTGCGAAGCTATTACTTGAGGAATACCGGTGGTTGGGCCGAGCGATTGCGTTATGTCTGGTTCGGATTTGGGGTCAGCGCTCCGATCTTTCTGGCTGTGTTGGCGGCGACCGGGTATTACTACACGGCGTACCAATTGTCGCTCCGGTTGTATTCGATGTTTTGGCTGATCATCGCCTTGATCGTTGGCAGCCAATTGATCGCCCGCTTGATCCTGGTGGAACGGCGACGAGTTTTTATCGAACAAGCCAAACAAAGGCGCGCCCAAGTCGCCAGCGGCAGTAACGACAACAAAGTGGATGCCGATGTCGCTGCCGCTGCGGCGATCGACTCACAACGAGACTGGCAAGACAAATTGGCCAAACAAACCAAACAATCACAAAACCTTTTGCACAGCGTGGGTGTGATGTTTGCAATCATCGGCGTTTGGTTCATGTGGGCCGATGTCGTGCCCGCTTTGCGCGTCGTCCTGCAGCAGAATTTGTGGACGACGACCGAAATTGTTTCCACCGTTGGCGGCGAAGGAGCTTCCGTGGAGGAACTGGTTACGAAAGAGGTTGTTCGCCAGATCACGCCAACCGACTTACTGCAGGCCGTGATGGTGATGCTGATGACCATTGTGGTGTTTCGCAATTTGCCGGGGCTGGTCGACATCTTGATTCTTAACCACTTGCCTATCGACGCGTCGACTCGTAACGCAGCGGCTGCCGTCTCCAGCTATGTCGTGATTGTCATCGGCTTGGTGTGGTCGGCGCGGCTGGTTGGCGTTCATTGGACGCAGGTGCAGTGGCTCGTAACTGCTTTAACGTTTGGCTTGGCGTTTGGGCTACAAGAAATCTTCGCGAATTTTGTATCTGGAATCATCATCCTGTTCGAACGTCCTGTCCGAGTCGGGGATGTCGTTACCGTCGATGGAGTCACCGGAGTTGTCACGAAGACCCGCGCACGCGCGACTATTATTCGGGACTTCGACTTGAAGGAGCTGATTGTACCGAACAAAGAGTTCATCACTGGCCGTGTGCTTAATTGGACACTCAGCGACGAAGTCACACGGTTGGTGCTGCCGGTAGGTATCGCTTATGGGAGCGATGTCGAGCTGGCGATCCGTCTGCTGTTGGACATCGTCCAGAAGCATTCGCTGGTCATGTCCGAACCGGCACCCACGGTTCACTTGGAGGCTTTTGGCGATAGTGCGTTGAATTTGGTCGTCCGGGCCTATGTGGGAAAACTGGGCGATCGCTTGGCCGCTGCCAGCGAACTTATGACGAGCTTCTATTGCACGTTGGCCGAACATCAAATCGAGATCCCGTTTCCGCAACGCGACTTGCACATCCGCAGCATCACCGCGCAATGGCCGGAAATGCCCAAGGAATCAACAACTGGGTCAGCGGGACGATGATGATCAATGAGAGCAGATTCAAGACAAACCCAGCGATAAACATCTGTGCCATCGTGATTTTGCCACTCCCAAAAACAATGGCATTGGGCGGAGTTGCCATGGGCAACATGAACGCGCAGCTACTGGCTAAGGTCGCAGGAATCGTCAAATACAGGGGGTGAACTTTGATGTCGTGCGCGATGCCAATTAGCACTGGGATCAAGACACCCACCAATGCGACGTTGCTCATCACTTCGGTCAAATACAAAGCCAATGCGACAAGCAACAGTAGTACGATCCAGTATGGCAATTCCGGCGGCACCAGATGTGCCAATGCTGAAATGATTCCGGCGTCCTCCAATGCGTCGGCCAAGCACATCCCACCCCCAAAAAGTAATAAGATCCCCCAGGGCAATCGAGTCGTTACCTCCCAGTTCAACAACGGTTTGCGAAAACTTGAGTCGCCGGGTAACAAAAACAACAGAACTACCGCGAATATGGCGATCGACGTGTCGGAAAGCCCCAATTTTGGCCAGAACCACAGAATCGTATCTTTGCCAATCCATAATCCCGCTGCCAATACAAACACCGCCAACATCAGTGAGTCGCCAAATTGCATGGCCCCCAACTTTTTTCGCTCGGCATGAAGCACTTCGTCTGCATTGGAGATCGCTAACGTCTTGGTCGGGAACAGGAGACGGGTCAATACGAAGTAAACGATGACGAATAACACCACAACAATCGGGAAGGCGACAACCGTCCAGCGACCAAACGAAACCGTAAAGTCAGCGTGTTTTTCCATCATTCCTGCAAACACCAAATTGGGTGGCGTGCCGATCAAGGTTGCCATGCCTCCCACACTGGCGGAAAACGCGATGCCCAACAACAAGGACACCGCGAAATTGCTCTGGGATCTTTGGTCCTGATCGCTGTGTAAGAGGTTCAGCACCGAAATCGCCATTGGCAGCATCATGACGGTGGTGGCCGTGTTGCTGATCCACATGCTCAGGAACCCCGTCGCCAACATAAATCCCAGCACCAATCGTGGCGGTGACGTGCCCGTCCAGGACAGGATGAGCAGAGCGATTCGCAGATGGAGCCGATAGTGTTCCAGTCCCAAGGCCAACACAAATCCACCAAAAAAGAGAAAGACAATCGGGTGGCCATAGTGCAACGCCGTGTCGTTTGGCGACATGACCGATAAGAGCGGAAACAAAAGCATCGGGAGCAAGGCAGTGACTGCCAGTGGGGCGGCCTCCAAGATCCACCACACCAACATCCAGGCGCCCACAGCGGGAACGCGATTCGCCTGCCTAGCCGCGTCCGGTTCGGGGAACCACGTGGAGAGCGGTTCGAAAGTTAGGATCAACGCAAAGATTGCGGGTCCCAAGATCTGTCGGAAGACTCGCCACCATGCCATCGGATGTCCACCAATACAATTTCGCAACGGTCGCGTGTGCTACTCTAGCAGTTCGCAAAACCTACCTTCGAGCAATTACCATAAACCACGAAAAAGCCCGAAGCTAGTTGCCAGGCAAAACCTGACTACTGACTTCGGGCTCTACTGGTTTGATTGGGAGTTATCCCGCAGCGAATGCCATCTTCCGCAAGCTACTTAACGTCCCGTTTGCACATCGAGAATCAATCGGACCGTGGCAGTAGGTTGTTGCGGGTGATTGGTGGTAAGCTTCAAGATGTGTTCGGTGCGGCCTTCATTTAATCCTTCAGCTGTGACTTCCAGTTGATGCACCTTGCGAGTTTCACCGTCCAATTTGACTTTGACGGGACAGCTTTCGCATTCGAAGTCGATAATTTGAAAGTCGCTACTGGAGGCCATCAAAAGTTTTTCGATCGCCGTCGCTCCTTCCGAAACATTCAACTCCAGCACTTCGGCGAAGCGAATTGGCTGAACTACGTTGGCGGACAAGGCCACCGGGAATGAAGTCAGGTTCTTATCGTTGGTGTAAAGCGTGATGACGTCTCGGACTAAGCCCAGCGAGTGATTTTTTGGAATGGTGGTCTCCAATTCGTACTCAACTCGACCATTTTGACGCAACGATTCCGTGAGCTTGAACTGCATGTTCGATTGCTCGCACTTGACTTCGGTGATTTTCCAATCGCTGCGCCCCGCATACATGATCTTGACTTTGTTCGTTCCACCCTCAGCGGCCAACACTCGCGGCAATTCGACCGATTCCGGATGGACGACGACGTCTTGGCGGATGTAACCGTCAACTCGCAGAATGGCGGTCCCGTAAGAGTTGCCCTTCTTCAGTGAGACGTTTAACGTCGCTCCACGTTGTCCCGAGAACAACTTGGTCTGGTATTTTGCAACGATCTGACCTTCGGCCCCCGGCTGGATCAATTTGTTGGGAACCTCGGGTTTGGTGCAGGTGCACGATGCCGTCACGCCCATGATTTCGATCGGCTGATCCGACTCGTTTTTGAAACTAAACGTATGTTCGGCCTTGGCGGCACGGGCAACCGTTCCAAAGCTGTGACTCGTCTCTGAAAATAATGATTGCGCCCAGTTCTGTGCTGGCGTAGCCGGTTTGTAGTTGTAATTGCGGTTGCCGCGTTGCGCCAAAGCGCTGTCGGTCAGCAAGAAACATTGGCAAATTACCAAGGCGGCAAAAATGGCTTTGGCAGTTCGTTTCACGGTCGATCCCCTTCGGTTGTCGTCGCGTATTGACTATTGGCAGCTGTTGTCCCCGGAATTAGCGACAACAGGTGTCCATGCAAGTTATGGGCCACTGGCTGAATACTCAGCAATGTTCCTCAGCTTTCCGGACGTGGACGCACAAGTGTGCGCCTTGTCCAGGCCATCCGAACATGAAAGTGAGAAAAAAAGCCAATTTTGAGGCAACGGGACGCTCCAGCCGTCACCCCCCATTCATTTTACCGCGTCGCTGTCCAAAGCATACAAATTTGCCTAATTTCTTTGAAGCCCAGCTTTTTTAATTCGGGAGACTTCGTCCGACATTTGGTGTTTCGTACGGGATTTTAGGCTGAATCGGACGACCGAATCGAGAATAAACACGTCGAATGCACGGGCAGCCTTTAGGCGGGACACTTCCTTAACCCGAGCACCAGCGAAGGCGGCGATGACCGAATACGGTGATTGTTCGACTCACGCGATGTTGTCGGTAGGATAGGAATGGCGTACTCGGTCGGAAGTTGCAAGGACGGCCATGCGATATTGCTAGGGATTGTGGAACTCGACGTTGGCAGTGGAAGTGTCACGCGGCCCAAGATTTGATCGTAGACGGCGGCGGTGCCACGGCACATGCTCAGGTCGCTGAAATGAGTTCGTTGACGTTGTTGGGCTTCGCGGCCCATGGTGCGCAGGTCCACGCTGGGTTGAAGCAGGTCGAACAAGCCTTTGGCCAAAGCCTGGCTACAACCCGGAGGAACAATCTTGCCGTCCACGCCGTCGCGAATCGCTTGGGAGATACCTTCAACTCGCGAAGCGACGACTGGCCTCCCCAAAGCCATGGCCTCCAAAATTACCATTGGCAGCCCTTCGCCAAACAAACTTGGCAGCACAAAAAGATCCATGCTCGGAAAGTACTCGTTGACTTGTTGGGTAAACCCAGTCCAGTGAACGCGATCGGCGATACGCAGATGCTCGGCCTTGGCCCGTAGGCTTTGTTCGTAGTCAACCGTTTCGAAGCCGCCAACCGCCAGGACGCCAACGTCGCAGCCGGCCGCTCTCAACTGAGCGACCGCTTCCAAAAGAACCTCCGTTCCCTTGCGTGGGCGAAACAAGGCGACGGTTCCCAATGTCCACTGCCATGGGGACTGGAAAATGTTGGCCGCCCGCAAAGCCGCATTTTTGTCGTCACTGATGACCGGAACGCCGTTGGGCACCACCGTGACACGATCACCACGATAGCCAAGTTCCGCCATGTATTCAGCGATGTTGTCCGAGACCGCGACCATCTTGGTTACCCGCCGGAGCGAAAACTGTTCGATCCAGAGGTTGAGTTTGTTCTGCAGCCACCGAGTTGAATCTCGGCCGACCGGACTATGCACATGGTAGAGAAGCGGCAAACGAGTTTGCTGAGCAACTTGGGCGGCGACCATCAAGCTACGCGGAGTATGGGCGTGTAGCAATTCAAAGCCACCTTCCCGGACCATTCGGCTGATTCGCTTCACGGTCGAAAAATCCAAACGCCCACGCATGGGGAACTCGTGCAGTGGCACCGTCGAGCGTCGATTCGGCGCGAACTTGCCCACCTTCAACGTGGCAAATTCGACTTCATAGCCGTATTTGGGCAACGACATCGCCAACAGATCTTGGACTCGTTCGGCCCCCGAATAATGCTCGCCGTTGATGAGGTGGAGACACTTGGCGGAGGAGATTGAAGTCATGGTCGGTGGCTCAACGCACAAAAGCTCAGGGATGTTCGGGATGGTCTTGGCCCGACCGCCAATTCCAAACAGCAGTCAAGCCCAAGAGGACTCCGCCAATCACGTCAAACAGTTGCACATGTTTCCCGAGCAACCCAAATTGGTCGGGGAACAATGCGGAAGCGGCGGCTAGGAACAATAGCACGCGCATTCCGACGGTCAAGCGATAAAACAAGAACCCCGACATTGCCGAGGCTAACGCGAGAATACCCATCACCGCCGCTACAATCGCTATGACCACCTCGCTCCAAACCGGTGGACCGCCCGTTTCGTTCATCAAGAGGAGAGCTGGTCGATAAACAAACATAAACGGTAGTGTGAATCCGACCAGCGAATAACGGAACGCCGCGACACTGGACCAAAACACGCTGGCTTGTGCGATCGAAGCCGTGGCGTACGCGGCCAAGGCTACCGGCGGCGTCACCATAGCCATCATGCCGAAGTAGAAAATAAACATGTGAGCCGCGAGGATCGGGACGCCCAGTTGTGGTTCGGCGAAGACGGGACCGATAACGGTGGCCAATAACAAGTACGATACGGCCGAAGGCAGCCCCATTCCGAGGATAAGCGAGCAGGTCATGATCGCCACCAACCCGAGAAACAGGTTGCCTGCCGCCAAGGGGATAATGGCGTTTGGCACTGCCGTGCCAATCCCCGTTCGCGAGACCATACCAACAATCACGCCAACCGTCGCGGCCGCCACAATCAGCGAAATCGAGCCGTTTGAAGTGCTACGGAACAACTTGCGAAGTAGAGGTGACCAAGCCGGCGAAAAAATGCCCACGATAGACATCGCTGCCATCCCAATGATCAGCCCATCGTCCCACGTAGCCACCAAGCCGGAAGGTGCCAAGTAAATCGCCAAGACCGTGGCAAGTGCCCATACTCCCAAACCAAGAATGCGACTGCGGAGCGGTACCTTCGTGTTGGGGTCAATCATCAATATCAAGGCGACGATGGCGGTAGAGTAGGCGACCGCCCTCGGAGGCGAGTATCCGATAATCATGAAGACCAACAGGCTGGTAATCGAACAGACAAAGGACAGCCCAGCGAAGGAAAACCAAGGTGTGTGTTTTGCCAGTTCCACCATTTCAGTTGACTGCCGAATTTCATCGGCCGACACGCGACTTGACTCGAAGTTCTTTTGAATATCGATTCGGCGAGCCGAAAAGTGAACCAACAGGAAGATGGATAGGTAATAAAGAATGGCAGGTATCAAGGCCGCTTGCATGATCTGTAGATAGGTCACCGGCGGATTGATGATCTCCATCATCATGTAGGCGCCAGCACCCATCACAGGCGGTACCAACGCGCCACCGGATGACGAAGCAGCTTCAACGCCTGCCGCTTCGTGTGGTTTGAAGCCAATGTTTTTCATTAGGGGGATCGTGAACGCTCCCGTGGTGGCCGCGTTTGCCACCGCACTGCCGGACAACGAACCCATCAGACCCGAGGCAATGACCGCAATCTTGGCAGGACCGCCGGCACGTTTTCCAAAGAACCGTACGGCAATTCCGATGAGATACTCGGTCGCGCCGCTGGCTTCCAACAAAGCTCCGAAGACTACAAACAAGAATACGTAGCGAAACATCACACTGGCTGCGGTTCCAAACACGCCTTGAGTCCGCAAGTAAGTTTGCCCAATGATTGACTCCCAATCTTGCCCGCGGTGGGGAAACATCCAGTCAGGCAATTGCTGAGCCACACTTTGATGGGCGTAGATCATGAACACGATGGCCAAAATCGGTAGCGACCAGCCGACGGTGCGGCGCGCTGCTTCCAGAATCAAAACCAAACCGATCGTCCCTACGCTGAGATCCGTAGTCGTATACAGAGCCGCGCGTTGGCCCAATGCATCGCCCGCATATAACAAATAGCCGCAACACAGGACCGATAGCAGCGCCAACACCAAATCCAAGCCCCGAGCCCACAGGGACTTGGCCAAGGCCGGATTTGTCGGGACCTGGAGAAAACATAACACCAAACCTGCGGTCACGAAGACACTAGCCTGCCTCAAGGGCGACAGTTGCGAGAAATTCACCTCAAGCAACACGAACACCGTCAGGGCGACCGCCATCAAGAGACTCGCCCATTGACGAAAGACTTGATCAACCGAGTCAAACCTTGTTACCCAGCCAGAATGATCGCGATTGTCCATTTGATTGAGATCGCTTGCGCCAGCATTACCCATTTCGATTTGCTTTCCCATTGAGGAATCCGCAGACAAATACGCAACTCATCGTCGAAGCATCCGAACGAGAGCCATCGTTCCGAAGTAGCGCCAAGGATCGAGGGGCCTATTTCGTCGCGGCCTCTGGCCAGATCCCGATCTCACGAAAGTACTTTTCGGCACCGGGATGATAGGGAACCCCTGTGTTTCGAGCCGCTGTTTCTGGCTTGATGCCAGCTGCCGCGCGATTGCGAGTCGCGATCTTCTCGCGATTCTCCCACAGTAATTTCGTGAACTGGTAAACAGTTTCCTCATCTTGCGATTGATGAACGATCAAGTGAGCCCAACCGACACTGAGGCCCGCGAACTCCACATCCAGGCCTTTGTATGTACCGGCAGGGACGGTTGCAGTCGAGTAAAACGGATACTGTTCCAACAATTTTTGTTTCGCGTTTTCCTCGTAGGGCAGGAAGCGAATCGCATTGCCTTGAGCTAACTGTGTGATTGCCGGGTTGGGCACCCCTCCACCGAGCATCGCCGCGACGACCGTCCCATCACTCAACATTTCCGTAGCTTCTTGCTGTGAGCCGTAACGGACGTCCAAATCAGTCAGTTTCAAGCCATGCGCTTCCAGAATGGGTTTGATGAAATACTCGAACCCCGCCCCTTCCGGGCCGATGTAGACCCGCTTCCCCTTCAGGTCGGCAATGTTCTGGATATCCGAATTCGCGAGCGTGACGAACATGGTAATGTTGGGGAACAAAGAGATCACCGATTGAACGTCGTGCTTTTCTTCCCAACCTTCCGTGCCACGCACCGCGAAGTAAGTAATTGAAGCGTTCGACATCGCGAACTGCAATTTGTCCTGACTCAATAGCCGAATGTTCTCCATCGACCCGCCCGTGGCCTCGGCGTTGGCAGTCCAATTCAATTCGCCACGGTTTTCGTTGATTACTTCGCAGATCGCACTACCAACGGGATTAAACGCCGCTCCCGCGGGGGCGGTTCCGATGCTGATGAACTGGCGCTTGCCCGTCGGTGCAGTACCGTCACCCCCCGAGTCCCCACAGCCACCGGACATCAAGGAAACACAGGCCAACAAACCCGCAGCCCAGGGCAACAAACTTTCGGCGAAACTGAACCGAACGACCTTCAACGTTGTCATACTGCGAGATCCCAATGCCAGGACGTGAAACCAGAGAAACCATTGCCACAACGGCAGCGGTCGACCGCTCCCCAAGTGGGCAATTGTAACGCACGAAATCGTGCGGTATATGGCGGCGGCCCGTGATCGTTGCCGCGATCGTCAATTCCCCCAAGAATTTTCGAATCCCTGCGAATGGATGATGGTTTTAGTTCCAACGGCAATCTGCGGTCCTGGGCCGGAATGGTTCTGGTTTGCTCCGCGAACCAGCGTTGGCTCGAGTGATCCAAGACGAACCCAATGACCGACTGAACCGTTGGCAGTTCCCGCAGGCCGTGCCCGTAAGAGAAACCGTCAAATCGGGGATTGCCGAAATCTCGTAAATTCGAGAAGTGACGATATGTCGGGGTTTATGGGGCGACATGAGCTAGAAAACGGGAGAATGCTGGCGTTTTCCATTAATTTTGTAACAAGTTCTAGTTACAATGGGTCTGAGTTTTTCGAAGACGGCGTGTAAGGAAACACGATGGTTAGAGTAGAAGATAGAGCGGGGTTCGCGCCGGATTCGTCCTTTCCTTAAGATCCAAGGAATTGTCAGGAGTGACATGAATTGATTCTCCAAGGGTGAGATTGATTTGCCAAGGGCGACCTTGACAGGAGTGAGCGATGATTACGATCAAGCATAAAGAAACCGGCAAGGTCTTGTATCAGGATCCGGATGCTCAATTTCATCGCGACTTGGTTCTCGACAATATCGATTTGCATGGCGCCGACTTGAGCGGACTGGATTTTTCTGGCGTTAGCATGCGAAACTGCAATCTTTCTTCTGCCGATTGTAAATATAGTTGTTTTCGCGGGGCCAACTTGACCAGTGCGGCGATGTTGGGCACCGAATGTCAAGAGGCGGACTTCACCAAGGCCCTCTTGAACGACTGTCATATGGAAGGTGCAAACTTCACGGATGCTTGCTTAGAAGGCGCCGAATTGCGGCATTGCAAAGCGACGGGAGCGCAATTCGAACGAGCCAACTTGAATCATACCGATTGCGCGATGGCGGAATTTCACTGCGAAATGCGTCATGCCTCGTTCCAGCGGGCCAATTTATTTAGTGTCAATTTCTCGAAAGCGGATCTAAGTTTCGCGGATTTGCGTTATTGTGATATGAACTCGGCGAACATCAACGGTGCGCTGTTCAACCACGCCAAGCTTGAAGGATCGATCACGGCATCGGGTCGCCCGTATCAAAAGAAAACTTCTGGGAACGGGACCAAACGAAAATGGTGGGAAGTCTGGAAGCCTGTCGCCTAATTCCTGGTTTCCAATTCAACAACCCGCCTGCAAAACGATCGCTTGACAAGCCTGAACAAAGCAAATTGGAACCAGACGATAATATTCACGTGTTGCGAGAGGGGCTCTTGATTTATGCAAGATGGTAGTGTGGCAATTGTTGCGGTGTTGATTTCGCTATTTATGTTTTTGATTAGCGCGGGCATATCGGTCGCCATTGGCGCTGGGATCTATATGCTGGCCTGCTTGGTGTACAACCTCTTGGCCGAGAATCTTGGTTCTAAACCAGGCCCAGCACCCCGGTCGCCACAGGCAGCAGCGTGGTCCCCGGGCGGGTATGCCGCTCCAGGCGGGAATCCCTATGCGGCGCCTCAGACAGTCGCGAAGAACTATGTCCGGCGAACTTCCCAAAACAACGTGCCGATGCCCAGTTACCCGATGGCATTGCTGATCGTGTTTTTGTCGGCACTTTCGGCGTTTGGGCTATGGCTCTGTTTGTTGTTGTTGATGGTGGCGGCTGCGGCCGTGAAACTTCCGGCGATGGTCTCCCTGATTTTCTTAGCCGGGATTCTGTTGATTGTTGTCGGCAGCTTTTGTCTCATGTGTGCGATTGGCTCGAAGTACTTACCGACTTCATTCGGAAAAGCCACGCTCGTTACCCTGCTTTTCTACGCGATCTACTTTGTCATTTCGCTGTTTATGTGGATAACACTTGGGTCGTTCGCGGCAATCTTTCGGTAGCAAATTGATGGTCCAAGGCCGCGATCGAGATGCCGGCGAGGCATTGTCATTCCAAGTTATGAAATTGGGTGGCAGCCTGTTGTTGCTGCCCGATTTGGTCGACCAGTTGGGCCGTTGGTGGCAGCACTTGCAGGAGCGTCGCTTCGATACGAAGCCCGGTCACTGGTTGGTGGTGGTTGGCGGTGGCTCCCTGGTTGATGTAGTCCGCCGTTGGGATCAGGTTCACCAGTTTTCGCCGCGAGACAGTCATCAATTGGCCTTGGCGGGCATGCAAGTCACGGCTCGGATGGTTGCTCGGTTGATGGATTGGCCCTTGTTGGAGTTTCCGACCCCTGAGAAAAAAGAACCCAGTGAAGCGGTGGTTGCCTCGAAGTTGGGTTGGCATGGTACGTTCGAGTTTGGCAAACGGCTTGGTGCGGGAATTGGTAGGGAGCGGCCCATTGTTGTTGACCTCGCGGCAGCTGTGGCCGAGGAGAGACAGGTACCGGAAAGCTGGGAGGTCACTTCCGATAGCCTTGCCATGTGGCTAGCAACAAAGGTCGGCGCCCACCGCCTCGTGCTGTTGAAACCCGTAAGCCCATTGGAAAGCCTTGTCAAAATCGGTAAAATTGAGGACCTTGGCTGGGTTGATGCTTTCTTTTCAAGGATGTGGAGCGCGGAGCCGGGGACCCACGTGGAGGTTGCTTATTTCTCCCATTATCCGCAGGTTTCGCAGGTTCAGCGAACTTGATACGGCTTTTTGCCGCACAGGGGATGCTTCTGTGGGTATTTGCGGTGCTGTGGTGGCTTGATTTTCGGGGATTGGGTACCGATGGTCAAAAACCGCGTTTTGAGGCTGGTTCAGGGGATGGGCAGGAGTCGATATTTGGATTGGACCGAATTGGGCTGCTCATAAAAGGGTACTAGAACAGTGAATCTTGCAGAACTTCTGCGTCCGTTTTCTCCGCCGGAAACGAACTTTGTCGATCGGCTTCGTTACTGGAAAGATGCGAAAGCAAACGACCTGGCCTTGCGATTCTTGCAGGACGGGGAGACGAAGGAGATCAGCCTGACCTATGCCGGGCTGGACGAACGTGCGCGGGCAGTCGCCGCGAAGTTGACATCGATGAATATGCGGGGGCAGCGGGCGTTGCTTCTCTATCAGTCGGGATTGGACTTCGTGGAAGGTTTTGTGGGCTGCCATTACGCGGGTGTGGTCCCGGTGCCTGCATTTCCGCCCCGGCGCAATCGCAACATGGGTCGGATCGATGCCATTTCGCGAGATGCTCAGGCCGCTGTCGCGTTGACGACGAACGATGTATTGGAACGAATCGACCGCGCGACGTTGTCGGATTCGCCAAGTCTGCAGCGAGCCAGTTGGTTGGCGACGGATGGAGTTCCAAGTGAGTTGGCGAGTGATTGGGTCCATCCACGTCTGACCTCGGACGACATTGCGCTCATTCAATATACATCCGGATCGACGGGAACACCGAAAGGCGTGGTGTTGACGCAATTCAACGTGATGGCCAATTGCCGGATGATTTCGGAGGCCTTTCAGGTTTCAACGGACGATCATGCGATCAGTTGGTTGCCGTTGTATCACGATATGGGTTTGATTGGCGGCATCATCAATCCTCTGTTCATGGGTTGCTCGGTGACGTTGATGAGTCCCGTAGCAATGTTGACTCGGCCGATTCGGTGGTTGCGTGCCGTATCGAATTTTCGGGCGCGGATTACGGGTGGGCCGAACTTTGCTTATTCATTATGTGTAGAGCGAATCACGGATGAGATGTGCGAGGGGCTGGATCTTTCTTGTTTGAAGTTGGCGTTTAATGGAGCGGAGCCCGTACGAGCCGACGTTATGGAACGGTTTTCCAAAAAGTTTGCTCCGTATGGGTTTTCTCACAAGGCTCATTATCCGTGCTACGGGATGGCGGAGACCACTTTGTTGGTGACGGGTGCCGACCCTAACAAAGAGCCCACGACCGTGGAATTTGTGGCGTCGGACTTGGAGAAGTATCAAGTCCGGGAACCGAAGCCGGGCGAAGAAGTGCCAACCCGTCGGTTGGTTGGATGCGGACGTACCGTTGGTGACGAAGAGGTCATTATTGTCGAACACGAAACTTGTACATTGGCGCGACCGGATCAAATTGGCGAAATTTGGATCAGCAGCCCCAGTGTAGGGCAGGGCTATTGGAAAAAGCCCCAAGAGACCGCCGAAGTTTTTCATGCGACGTTGGTCGATGACCCAAGCCAAACGCGTTTCTTACGGACGGGAGATCTCGGGTTCTTCTACCGTGGCGAGTTGTTCATCAGCGGGCGCTTGAAGGACATGATTATCGTCCACGGTGTTAACCGTTATCCACAAGACATCGAAACGACGGTCGAGCGCTGTAGCAAGCATTTGCGACCGGCGGGGGCCGCCGCGTTTGCCTTCGAACGCGACAACAAAGAACTGTTGGCGGTGGTCTGTGAAGTGGAACGGCAGCATGATGTCGATTGGAACGATGTGATTCAATCGGTGCGTTCGGCCGTCACTGCCGAACATGAATTGCCGCCGGATGTCGTGATCTTGGTTCGTTCGAGTTCGATTCCGAAGACCTCTTCGGGCAAGATTCAGCGCACGGCCTGCCGCAAGTATTTTGAAGAAGGCGGTCTGTTGGTAGTGGCCCAATGGAGTGCGTGGCAACCTGCAGAAACGATCGAAACCGGAGCCGACGTGGCGGGTCTTGGGTCGGGCACGACGGCGGCGGAATCGTCCAATGTGAATGCCGAAGTTGTCGAAATGGTCATGCAGACCGTCAAAGCAGTCGCAAAAGAACGCGCCAAAGCTTTGGCTTTGGACACGAATATTGTGGTGGACTTGGGACTGGATTCGTTGGAGCGAATGAGCATTGCTAGTCGCTTGGAAGAAATCTATGGGGGCAATTTCCCCAACGAAATCTTGCAAGAGATTGAAACGATTCGCGAGATTGCACTGGCGATCACAACCCACATTGGCACTCACCCGATCCAGCATGTCGCGACCGCCGCGGAGTCGGCGGCAAAAATCCGCAGGTTCCATTCGAGCGAAGAATTGCCGACTTCGTTTTACAAAGTCGAAGAGATGCCCGAGTATTTGCGATTCGAGCGGACTCGAAACCTGATTTTGTCGACGGGGGCTCGCAATCCGTTCTTCAGTGTCCACGACGGAGTGATCTCCGATACGACTCGGATCGAGGGACGCGAACTAATCAGTTTCGCCAGTTACAACTACTTGGGGTTGTCGGGCCATCCGGCGGTTAGTGAATCGGCCAAACAGGCGATCGATCGTTTTGGTACGAGTGTTTCGGCCAGTCGTTTGGTCAGTGGCGAAAAGACGATTCACAAAGAACTGGAAGCCGAAATTGCTGACTTCTTTGGCGTCGAAGATGTCATCACCTTTCCGGGTGGACACGCGACCAACGAAACGGTTCTTGGGCACTTGGTTTCGGCGGGTGACTTGGTCTTACACGATGCCTTGGCACACAATAGTTTGATCCAAGGCGCGGAACTATCTGGGGCCCGCCGACGAGCCTTTGACCACAACAATTGGCAACAACTGGATGAGATCTTGGGCGAAATTCGCACCGATTATCGCCGGGTGATCATTGTGATCGAAGGTCTGTACTCCATGGACGGCGATTACCCGAACCTGGCCAAATTTGTCGAAGTCAAAAAACGCCATCGCTGTTGGATGTACGTCGACGAAGCTCATTCGTTCGGTACGTTAGGCAAGACAGGACGCGGTGTGGCCGAGATGTTTGACGTCAAACGCAGCGACGTCGAATGTTGGATGGGCACAATGAGCAAGTCGTTTGCAAGTTGTGGTGGGTTTGTCGGCGCCGCCAAGTCCTTGGTGCAATACCTGCGCTACACGACGCCGGGCTATGTCTTTGCCGCTGGTATGCCACCGGCCAATGTGGGGGCTGCCTTGGGAGCCTTGCGGCAGTTGCAGAAGGAACCGGAACGAGTAACGCGACTGATCGAAAACTCGAAGTTGTTTCTGCGCTTGGCAAAGGCGGCGGGGATCGACACCGGGATGAGTAGCAATTCGCCGATCATTCCCGTGATCATTGGGGACTCGGTAAAATCGCTGCAAATCTCGGAATACCTATTCCATGCTGGTATCAACGCACAGCCGATCTTGTACCCTGCGGTCGAAGAGGCGCGAGCTCGCGTGCGGTTCTTCATCACAGCGGCCCATTCGGAGGCCCAAATTCGCCAAACCGTGGATGTCTTGAGCCAGGCGTTGCGGGCCGTGGCACCGGAGACGATTCGTCCTGCGGCGCAGATCGCGTAAGGCAATTGGTGTCTCGCTTCAGGCTTCAGGACTAGCTGCCGATGAATTTTCAAGTCGTTTTTCGCCCGGACTTGATCGACCCGACGGCGTTTATTGCGCGGCAGGCGGTGGTGACCGGGCAGGTTCAAATGGCCGCTGAATCCAGTATTTGGTTTGGCGCTGTGGCCCGTGGCGATACTCAGGGGATCGAAATTGGCCCCCAGTCCAATGTTCAAGATCTGGCACTGTTGCATTCCGATGCCGGCGTGGAATGCCGTTTGGGGGCGAGAGTCACGATCGGACACGCGGCGATTGTTCATGGTTGTGTGGTGGAAGACGATTGTCTGATCGGGATGCGGGCCACCTTACTCAATCATGTTCGCATCGGTGCGGGTAGCTTGGTCGCGGCCGGTAGCTTGGTCACGGAGGGCACGATTATTCCACCGGGCAGCGTGGTGATGGGAACCCCAGCGGTCGTGCGCCGTGCGGTCACACCCGCAGATATCGAGCGGATTCAATATGCTGCCCAACATTACGTCAAATTGGCAGCGGCCTACCGGCAACAGGAGCGCTCATGAAGATCATCATGATGGGAACAGGACCGTTTGCCGTTCCCACCTTTGAAGCTCTGTTGTCGGACGGGCACGAGATCCCGCTCTTGGTGACTCGCCCTCCGGTTCAAAGCAAAGGCAAGCAGCCCCCACCCAGTCCCATGCGGGAGTTGGCTCAGTCCCGAGCAATTCCCGTCTTTGATCCTCCGAGCGGCAACTCGCCTGACGTCGTGGACGCGCTGCAAGCCGTCGGCGCTGATTTGTTGGTCGTCTGCGATTACGGTCAAATCTTAGCCCCGGCCGCACTGGAGACGGCGCGGTGGGGTGGAATCAATTTGCACGGGTCGTTGTTGCCCAAGTATCGCGGAGCAGCTCCGGTGCAGTGGTGTGTTTATCAAGGGGACCTCGAATCCGGGGTTTCCGTGATTCACATGACACCACGTTTGGATGGTGGCCCCATTTTGGTACAACGTCGCCTGCTCGTTGCTCCTGACGAAACCGCGGGCGAGCTGGAACAACGGCTATCGCGGTTGGGAGTTGACGCCGTGCGTGAAGCATTGACGATGCTGGCGAATTGGGATGGCGAATCGACGCTTGGGATCGTTCAAGATCCGACGCTGGTGTCCAAGGCCCCGCGATTGGCGAAGTCGCAAGGTCAAATCGATTGGCAACAAGCAGCCCAGCAAATTCGCAATCAGATCCGCGCCTTTCAACCGTGGCCAGGCAGTTTCATCTTATGGCAACGCGGTGCCGAACAGCCTCTGCGTCTGATTGTGCTCGAAGCGCAAGTCGTCCCAGCCGATGAAATCGCCGTTGACGGGAGTATCGCCAAGGCTCCTCCGGGAACCGTCGTGCGGGCGGATAAGTCAAGCCTATGGGTACAGACGGGGGGCGGAGTCTTGGCCTTGAATCGTGTGCAACCCGCTGGAAAACGGATCATGGACATCGCCGAATTTCTGCGCGGCTACTCGCCGAGACCTGGGCAACGATTCTAGGCTTTGTCTCAACCAAAACTTGGGGTCTGGTAAAGGGGTCAGGAGTCAATTGTGCGTAGCACCCGAAAGGCCGTTCCGGAATTTGACTCCTGACCCCTTTACCAGACCGACCCCAAAATTAAATGGTGACAAAGCACTAGGCTTTGTGTTAATTAGAACCGCGGCATGGCTCGCGTTTGGATTACGGCTTCTTCTGCATTT
>JBGSJV010000186.1:0-12077 GCA_041741535.1 Pirellulaceae bacterium | reverse complement strand
CAATGCCAAGATTTAAAAACCCATAGTCAAAATGGTTAGAGATCGTGATCTGAGGCAATTGCCCTCGGGCTTCTTGAACAAAGGCCTTGACCTTCGGCTCCGCTCCTACCGTCGCTCCGCGAAGTCAAAGCCTTATTGGTTCTGTCACATTTCAGCGGATACTGTATAGAAGGCAAGGTGTTACGTGTAGACCATGCACTTCGTGCATCTTCGTTCCGCCCATTGTACATCCGCATCGTGGGATACGCCACAAAACGGGCATTTTTCTGGCATCCGGTCGTCTGCGTCACGGAAGAACCAAAACCATGTTGCTAACTTCGATGAGATGCATCGTGCAGCCAAAATGCCGCGTTGATTAACGTGACCGTTCGGATCCAGCAACTTCTCTTTCGCAAATGCCTCGTATTCCGTCGAGTCCAGCCAGAGTTTGTAAAGCGCGTTTGCGATGGAATTCCATCCTGCGATCTCACGTATTTCGTCCGAGGTCAGAGGCAAGCGTTCTGGGGATATTTCCTTGCGGCAGTTGATGCAATGAAGCGGGTTGTCGGTCAGAAGGTTGACCATCACGATCTGTTCCAACGACTCGCATTCGCATTGCTCTTGCGCGGCTGGGGGACGAAGTAGATCGAGATATTCCATGTTTGTGACAGAACGCTACCGATGACCGAGCGGGGGCGAGTAAATTTTCCATCAAGAAGCGGCCGATCCACCGCTTCGGTCGGTCGGTTTGCTATCGGGCTCTTGCAGCAATTTGCGCAGCAAAGGCGAGTAAGGGATCTCGGGATGTTTGCTCCGGATAGTGTCGTAGTGCCGCGACCATTTGTCTAAAGGCGAAATTCGTACACCGCCTGTCATGCCGCCAATATACCAGTCGTCGTCCGCTTGATCGACGATCATCAGAAAGCCGTAGCCGTTGTTGTCATAAATACAAATCAGCTAATTAACGGGTTCGTGAATGGTCGTAAAAGTAGGTTTGGTAAACGTGGGCGGGAGGTTGACCGAATTATAACCGATCATGAGGTCATACCGCCGGAAATAGCTGCCGTGAATTTTCTGCTGCGAAGAACCTGCGTCGTCAGCGCTAATCCAGATCTTGACAATGTGATCACCAAATGACTTGTAGTACAGATAGTTGGGGCGAAAAATGATCCAGGCAAGCACAAAGAGGCAGGCGCTCGACAGTACGATTATCCCAAGTCGCGTTACGGTCTTTGTCACTGTCTTTCTCACCCAATAACGGGACAGGTCAACCGGTGCGAGGGTTTGGTTTGGGGTACGGGACACAGTATTTCGAGCACTCGGTTGCACCGGTTTGTTATGCCAATTTCTTGGGACCAAATGTTGAATCCTTGCGAACGTACTTCGTTCACGTGGGTGACCGCTCGGCAGCTCCCTGAGTACATTGTCTTCCAACCATTCGGCAGTTGCAACCAGCCCAGTGTTCCATATTCAGCCGTAAGTTTCGTCGCGCGGTGGTTGCATTCTAGCTAGGGCTTCGCTGGATAAACATCCAATTCTTGCAGGATCCCAACCAGTGCTTCGGCCCAGATTTGATATCCGGCTTCGTTCAAGTGCAACAAGTCGGGCATGATCTCTCGAGGAAGTGAACCATCGTCTTTGAGAAACAATGGCGAGAGGTCCCGATAGAACACCTTCTCTCCATCATCCAAACGGCTCAAGTATTGATTAAGCGCGACATTGTTCAACCGCATCGAATCAAAGGTCGTTTCGCCACGTGGAAAGACGCCCAACAAAACGATCTTGGTCGCGGGCGATTGTTGTTGCACCAACGCAATGATGTCGCGAACCCCAGCGGCCGTTTCCTGGGGCGGTTGCATCCGGTGGCCGGTATTGTTTGTGCCAATCATGATCACGGCCGCGCGCGGCTTGCTGATCCCCATCTGGCCTCGACGCAAGCGCCACAAGACATGTTCCGTCCGATCACCACTAAAGCCCAAGTTCAAACTAGGCACGTGGGCGAAATGTTGGTCCCACATGGCCTTTCCGGCGCCCTCCCAACCCTGCGTGATCGAATCGCCAATAAAGACCAATTCGTGCGCCTGCTGTTTCCCCAACGCGGTCTTCTCACGATCCCGCTGCTTCCACCAATCTTCGTCGCCGCGCGTCACGGGAATGGTCGCCGAGTTCACTTGATAAAAGCCGCGGAGATCGCGGTATCGTTGTTGCATCCCACGGAGGATCGGCTGGTATTGCGGATCGTCATGGACGCTTTTCATTTCCCGCGGATCGGTGACCAAGTCAAACAAATTCCACTCGTTGGTTCGCGGGAAGAACATCAGCTTGTACCGATCCGTTCGCACTCCGTCATGAATTGCGACTTCATGAACCGAGTCGTTTTCGTAGTACGCGTAGTAGATTGCATCTCGCCAATGGGCCGGAGCTTTGCCGCCTTGCGCGAACACCGGCAGCAGGCTAGCGCCTTGCACCTGTTCCGGGATCGGGACCCCGGCCGCTTCCAAGAACGTCGGCGCGTAATCGATGTTCTGCACCAGAGCGTTGCTCCGCGAGCCCGGCGCGATGTGATCCGGCCACTTCACAATCAACGGCATCCGCAGCGATTCTTCGAACATCCACCGTTTGTCGTACCAACCATGTTCGCCCAAATAAAATCCTTGGTCCGACGAATAGACCACGATCGTGTTCTTCGTCAAATCGTTCGCTTCCAAATACTCTAGAACTCGTCCCAAGCTGTCATCGACCGCCTGGACGGTGCCCAAATAGTCGTGCATGTAGCGTTGATGTTTCCAGGCCAAGATTTCATCATCGGACAATTCCCCGGCCCGCAACTTGGTCAAGAAGGCTTCGTTCTCGGGCTGGTAATACGCGTCCCAAGCAGCCTTTTGCTCCGGGCTCATGCGTTGATACTCACCGTTCGGAATGCCGTCGCGGAAATGGTCCGGGAACTCATTGGGACCATGAAACTTGGCATCGTGTCCCCAATAAAAATGGTCGCGAATCGTCATTTCACTCTCCTGCAACACGCGCGAGCGACCCGAATAATCGTCGCGCAGCGAGTCGGGAGCCGGAACACTTCCTAATTTGTACTTGCCGAAGTGTCGAGGATGAGGCGACCAATTGCGATGGGGAGCTTTGTGTTGGCACATGAGCAAAAAGGGCTTGCTCCGGTCTCGTTGGTCCAACCATTTTAACGAAGCATCGGTGATCAAGTCCGTGCAGTACCCGGGCATTCGCTGCCGCGAGCCATCCATCATGATGAAGTCGGGATTGTAGTAGTGACCCTGATCCGGCAACACTTGCCAATAGTCGAACCCGGTCGGATCGCTCTCCAAGTGCCATTTGCCAATCAGCGCCGTTTGATAACCGGACTGTTGAAGCGCTCGAGGGAACACCCACTGCGAGCCGTCGAAGCGATCCCCATTGCGCCGAAAGCCGTTCAGATGACTATGGAGCCCCGTCAAGATGCATGCGCGCGAGGGTCCACAAATCGAGTTCGCGCAGTACGAACGATCAAACACCAAACCCTGGCTCGCCAGCCGATCCAAGTTGGGCGTCTCGTTGATCGTCGATCCATACGCGCCAATCGCTTGCAACGCGTGATCATCGGAAAACACAAACACGATGTTCGGAGGACTTGGCCGAGCTCCTTGCTCCTGAGCCCAAACCGTTTGCACAAGTAGTCCAAGGAATAACAACGCGACCAGGCTGTGGCGAGTTAAAAAAAAGAGCATGTGGGTCTCCTGGTTGGTAGTGGCTAGGCGTTCGACGGTCCGAGTCCACAGGCGATGCGGGAGGACGGCAGGGAATAACACCAGTCGATTGTAGCAGAAACTCGGGTTGTTCGCTGCAAATCGCGAGGACAGCGATCCGAACAAACCGACGCGCGCACCGCAAACCAGGTTCTCGCAATTCGTGGGGGGAGATTGGTAAACGCGGAGTCGTCAACAGCCTGGAGGAAAACACTGGTAGCCACCGGCGCGACGCATCGCTAAGGAATTGTCTGGAGATAACTCCCCGATTTGCGAGAGTCCGACCTTGGGTAATCCGAGAACCCCGATCGTCGAAACTGACGAGACACCAAGTCTGAGCCACCGTATAGCTTGAGCCGCAAAGCCGCAGAATGCGAGCGTTTGGTAATGCCCACGGATGGCAAAGCCGAACTGCGGATGAACCGTCCGCGGATACTTCCTTGACCGACAGCAACTTGTCCGACTGCTATGGTCCAACCTCCGAGCTGATACTTTGACGGTCTACGGTCCGATACCGCTGGCAGCGAGTGTATTCATCCGCAGATCGGCTTTGCCATCCGTGGGAAGTCCGCCAGCCAGGCCAGTGATCGTCTTTGGTTCACATGCGGTTAAGAAATGAGTATTGAAAAATGGAAATTGAAGAATGCAAAATGCTGACAGCCATTGCCTGTTCGCGGAATGCCTGAAACTAGACGTTTGGAACCTTTTGAATTTTTCATTCTTCAATAATCAATAATCATTCAAACGCCAGAGCCCGCGATGGTTATTTCGAAGCTTTCGAAGTTCGAAATCCGGAACTTATTTCGCGACAAATCCTAACCGGAAGTTCGAGCACGGGCAGGGGTTGTTGGGCTCATTCGAGTCTCATCTCGCCGCAAAGAATGCTTCACGGCGCTGTCCGAATGGTCAGCTCGGTTGGCCGAAGAGCTTTGTCGAGTCCAACAATTCTCGATGGGGACGTCCGTAGAGATATCCTTGACCCAATTCGAAACCCATTTCCCAGCACGTCCCATGTTCCGCTTCCGTCTCGACGCCTTCCGCCAAAGCTTGGGCCCCGGCGTTTTTGGCAATCTGGACCAGAGACTTCAGCAATTCCTGTCGGCTCGCGGGTGCGCGGTCGATGTCGCGAATGAGCTGCATGTCGAACTTGAGCACATGGGGTGGGACATCCGCCAGTTCCAACAACCGACCTTGCCCCGCGCCAAAGTCATCGTAGGACAACCTCATGTCGAATTCCCGCAACAAAGAGTGGAGCGACTTCATCATCGCAGGTTCCGTGATTGCTGCTTCATGGATTTCGATCGTAATCTTTGCTGTAGGGAAGTCGGCTCGCAGGTCTCGGAGCGAGTTCACGAAACGTTCCGTCACGACTTCCGAAGGATGCGTGTTCAGGAAAATCTCTTTGTCACGCTGCGTGCTCGCGACGGCCTTGCGGAGACCTTCGTGACGCAAGATCTCACTCAACAATTCCTGCTGGCCCAATCGCTCGGCCGCCGCGAACATCAAACCGGGATTGGTCAAACCATCCAGATCGCTGCGGGCCAACAACTCGTACCCCACAACTTTTTGATCGGCCAACTCCACGATCGGTTGGAAATTTGGGACAACGGCCCGTTCGGTTAACAACTGATCAAACAGCAAAAGTGTTTGCGCCCAGGGCAGGATGCCCTCTTCCATGGTTCCATCGTGCTGCGTGTCGCTGTGCCGTCCCACTTTGTACAGTGAATTCGCGAATTGCAACAAATCTCCCACGACGACCACCGATTGTTGAACTCGCTGCCCATTCACGTAAGTGCCGTTGGTGCTACCTAAATCTTCCACGACGAGTTCGTCGCGCACGCAAGACAATCGGGCGTGCCTTTTGGAAATGCCGTTGGCGTTCAACACAATATCGACTTCCGGTGATCGTCCGACAATCAATTCTCGCATCGGCAAGTCGATCGCGCGTCGTTGCTGCGAGCCTTGACCAAACTCGGTCAATATCCAACGTTGCTTGAGGTTGCTGATCGTGGCTTCTCTTATCGACATGCTAAGAACCTTTCCGTCTGTACTTGAATCAAGTCCATGATGATTTTGGGATGAGAATCGGATCAACGGGAATCGCCAGCGAATTGGAGTTGTTGGATCAAACAGGGTGGAAACCCTTTCAACTCCACGGACTTGGCGATCACCTGAGCGCCAGGGACATCTTCCAGGCATTGCTCGACCGCCGGGTCCGTAAAGACCGGCGCTGTCATTAACAAACCTTGGCTGGCCACTTGACCAAATGCCAAGGTTTGCCGAACCGTCGAACCGAAGTAGTCCAATCGTCCATTCTGGGTGGTCATGAGCACCGGTCCGCGATGGATACAAACGCTGAGGTTCGGCGCGACCGCTTGGGCGTCCGTCCCTGCAGGCTCCGGAGCCGAGTTGATCAGTTCGACGGTAGGACCCAAAATGCGAATGGCTGCACGAACGCTTTGTTGGCATTCGGGAAAGGCCGCCAAGAACACGTCGCCTTCGCTTTTGACGAACGCGCCGCCGGCCGCCACCACAAATTCCTCACAGCGCTGAAACGTGTTTTGCAGGAGCCGATACGCAGCGGCATCGCCGAGCTCCCCATAGAGACGCTCCAAATCCAACAGCCGCACCGCAATCAATGTCAAATCGTCGGCTGTCACCGCCTGAGTGCGTTCGAAGCGTTGTTCCGGAAAGTACTCGCGGAACTTCGGCAACGCCGACGCCACGGCTGCCGTGACGACGGTTCCGCGCGAAACCGTTCGTTCCAGCCGAACGACTTCCGCGCGGTCTTGATCGTTCGTTAGACTCAACAACACCGTGCCTCGTCGCAAGGTCGAAGTATGGCCGACATTTTTTAGTTGGCTCAGGCAGAGGTCCAGACTTGATGGAGCGGTTTGAGCCCGCACCTGAAGCAACTGCGATTGTCCATTGCCAACCCCACGCAGCAGATAACTGCCATTATCCAACTCGACACGAACTTCGACTCGTTCGTTTGCTTCGCAACGCAACTGTGTCAAGACATGAGGCGCTTGCATCGGTCCGCCAATGCAATAGGTGGCCGTATCGGCCTCACGAATTTCGGGATGTGAATGAAACACCATCTCAATCGAATTGGCAATATCGGATTGAAAATCCGCATCACAAAACCCGCAATGCGTGTGTTGTCCAATTTCTTGTAAACCATCGGCCGTCGCAGCCGAGACGCGACACGTCGGGCACAGGATTTCCCAGTGCAATTTAAGCAGTCCACAACGGGCCGCGACCAAACAAGTGTCGATCCAATGTTCGGCTGGGCTAGGGAACATTTCCGCCAATTCCAAAGGACGGATTTGACCCACGTCCTGCGTGGACGCGAATTTTAGATAATCGACCAATTGAGTTGCCAACTCCAGATTCGCCCCCAGACTCAACATGGCTTCCAATCGCTGTTCCAAGCGTCGTTGCACGACGCTGGAGACTTTGGATGTTGGCTCGAATCGATTCATTCTCAGCTCGGGCTGACGGCTTTGAATCGAGCGGTCGATGCGTCGATAGACTTGTTCCAAGCTACGCCGCGCTTTGAACCCAGCTTCGAAACTGGCCAAGAGTCGACCTAGCCAATGTCGCGGCTCGATCTTGATCGTGTGGTGTAACCTGGTTCCACCACTTGGCAAAGGTTGCAGTTCCACGACACTCGAGAACCAGCGGAACGGCCCGGATTCAAATTCGCGCAACACGCCCATCCTTTGCCCTTCGATCCACTCGAACGGATGTTCTTCCCATTCGAGTCGTAGGCCCATGATGCGGAAGGAGCCGAATCGCCGCTGGCCGCGAACGGGGTCTGCCTCGGTCCGGTAATGGACGGCGCGAAGCCCCATCGCTCGGTTCAAGCGGTCGGTGTCCGAAACAAGCGGCCACAGCTCGGCCGGCGTGCTACTCAAGTCCCACGACAGGCTGTTTTGCCAAGGTTGCCCAGTGGATGTCGGCGGCAACAAAGGGTGCGATTCCAGACCGCGACATTCTCCGCGCAAGATCTTTTCGATTTCTCGCACCACTTGAGCAGCGTCGGCTGGTCGCTTGTCCGGATTCTTCTGTAGCATCCGCGCCAGGAGCTCGCAGGTGGCGTCCGCAACCGTTGGATGAAGGCGGCGAATGTCGGGTGGAGGATCGAAACAATGCATGGCCGCCAATTTCATCGGATCATCGGCCACAAATGGCGCCCGACCGGCCAACAGACCAAACAAGGTCACGCCCAAAGCGTAAACATCGGTGGCCGGGGATAAGCCGTCGGTGCCTTTGAATTGCTCGGGGGCCATAAACAGCGGCGTTCCCAACAACGATCCCTGTTGCGTGATGGCTAACGACTCTTGCTGTTCGAGACTTCGCGCGATCCCAAAGTCTGTCAACTTGACCACGAATTTGGATAGCGGTTCGTGGTCGAGGTTCTCCGAACACGGTTCGCGTCGGCCCAGTAAAACGTTCTCCGGTTTGATGTCCCGGTGCACGATGCCGTTGGCGTGCGCGTCGACCAACCCACGCGCGATATCGGCCACCACGGCGAGCGATTCTTTCTCATCCAAACGACCCCCACGCGCGGCCACCCAGCGCTTGAGGTCTGTGCCGTCGACATACTCGAGGGCCAGATAGTGATTGCGCCCATCTTGGCCACAGTCGATCAATCGGGTCACGTACGGGTTATTTAGCTGAGAGAGCAGCCGGGATTCTTTCTGAAATCGCCGAATGCTCTGGGCAACGTTGCCGGTGGGACGCAGAATCTTCAAGGCCACGCAATCTTCCGTCGCCAAATCCGTCGCGCGAAACACTTGCCCCATGCCACCTTGACCCAACAAAGCTTCCAAACGAAATCGGGCCACGGTATCGCCTACCTGCAGGCCCCTGTCCTCATTGCCGTAGGACATCGTGCTGGGATCGAGTTCCGCAGTCGCCGAGGCATCTGGCGACTTTGTTACGGTGATCGGTTGAACCAAAATCTCTTTCGTCGAGGTGTCCTCGTCGATGGGTTGGCAGGCAATCGCGGGCTCGGTCCGTAACGGGGTCGGCGGCAAGACGCTGGTTCCCCGGACTAGAATCTGGCACCACTGATCGTACACCACGTATTCATGATCTTCGATCGTCTGCCTTAACAGTTGTTTGACTTGGGCTCGACATCGTTGTCCCACAAGTTTCGTAAATTCTGTTTCATCGACGATCGGAGCCAGAATGGTACTCACGATTTCCAACACGCCACGAATGTCCTGTTCGACAGGACCTAGCTCGACTCGCGGCGCTCCAACATAGAAGCGCTCCAGAAAGTCGATCTCCGGCAGACCCGCTGGGCTCATGCCAATCGACGCGACGCTCGGGCGTCCATGCAGCAGCCCCAATTGAATGGCGTGAAAGAACGTGCTGAAAATCTCGGATGCGACATGCCAACGGTCCGCAATACTCGCGTCGATAAGAAACTCTGCCAACGATTGTGGACTGCGCGAAAGAGTGAGGCGCGGAGGCTTGTGAGTGAGATCGCAGGTTACAATTCGTTTGATACGCTCGGGCGGCATCAAACCCAGCAAGCGCCGTTGTTGGGCCAGTCGGTCCAAATCAGCATTCGATTGAACGCCCAGCAGCCAACGACTTTCCCATCGTTCGCCAGAATTTGGGTCCCCAATAACGACCGATGCTTCCTGTGCCAATGGACCTGCTGTCCAGACATCGGTCGTGGGAGCCAGCAGCGGGACACCCGCCTGAGCTTCGGTTTGCAACAACACTTGGCTTTGTCCTAAAAGGGGGCTGACCCTTTAGTGGGCATACAAAATCCCGGACAAAAAGACACGACTGGAGAGGGTCCGACCCCTTTTAGGACAAAGCCTAGGACGCTCTCACAACGCGGCAATGAGTTGGGAAGGTTCGAAGCGCGGGGTCATCCCCCGCGCCCTGCAAGATTAGCTCATGGATAAAGTCCACCACGACCAACGGCAAGACAAATTCGCGCCAGTGGATTCAACTCTAACGATTGTGAGAATAATGCCGTGCCCAGCTGAAGAGGCTTCAGTGGTGGAGCCTGGCAAGCCACAAAGGAGCCAACGGATTCGATTCACGCCGATGACGTTAGAGGCCGGCTGCCCCACAACACAGCGAAGTCCGCAACGATAATGATCCCGGATGCCGGCCCGGATGGATCGGCCGTGTTGAGGAAAAAAGAGTGCACCGCAAGAAAGGGGACGCCGCCGAGAAAACAAAGCACGATTGATGAATCCTTGGCTCCACCGAAATGAACTCGGAGGCCGGGCTACGCCGTGAAGGAATTCGGTCCGTGTCTCTGTGTCGGCCTTTCAGGCATTTTCCGTTCGAGGCGTTTTCCAAACCGGTGGCTCGCGCACACCGGCAGAGGATTGAGGTAGGGAAGTCGCATTGGGTTGCGACTCCCCTCCCACCGAACCGGACTGGCGGTTCTCCCGCATCCGGCTCTCCAGTTGATTGTTACTGACGAGCAGTTTGGCATTCACGAACGCGTGCTTCCGTCATACTGAAAAGCCCGTGTTCCGCGAAGAAGCTGTTGGGGTATAGCCGACTGTCTGAGATTTGCGAACCGCGTCCTTTCGTCTTCCGTCGACGGCGCAGGATGCTGCGAAGTCGCATGCGAACCCAGCCGTCTAGGGCGGGAAAGGTCGTTTTCCAGCTGTGTTTGAAGTATTCGAACCAGCCGCAAAGCGTGCGATTGACATTCCCGATGATCGCTTGCAGGCTATCACCATGGTTGCGGCGAGTTTTCCCGCGAATCGTTTCCTTGAACTTCTCCAAACTCTTCTGCCGGGGGAACCGGCGATGTTTGATGAAGCGGTAGCCCAGGAATTCGAAGCCTTCTTCGTCCATGTGGACGATCTTGGTTTTGGTCGGATGCAGGGTAAGGCCGCGTTCAGCGGTCCAGCTCCGCACGATTTCCAAAGCCTGGTCGGCTTCTTCGCGAGTTCGACATTGGATCACTAGATCGTCCGCATAACGGGTCATCTCGTATCCCTGACTGGCCATCTGATGGTCCAGGTCATTGAGGTAGAGATTGCTGAGCAAGGGGCTGATGATGGCCCCCTGGGGCGCACCCATGCTTGGAGTCCAGCGGTCCAGGCCGTCCATGATTTCGGCTTGCAGGAACTTCTCCACTAACCCGATCGCAGAGTTATCCGCGACGTACTTCCGCAGCTCTTGGAGCAGGCGATCGTGCGGGATTGTGTCAAAGTAGGATTTCAAATCGACATCCACCACGTATTTGTATCCGTCCTTGAGGAGTCGATCCACTCGACGCAGTGCGTCTTTACAGCCCCGATTTGGGCGAAAGCCGTAACTGTGTTCCGCGAATTGACGTTCCAGAATCGGTTCCAGTACGTGGCGAAGCGCGTTCTGTACCACGCGATCTCGCACCGTCGGTATTCCCAGCGGACGAGTTTCCTTGGTACCTGGCTTCGGGATGTGGACTCGCTTGATCGACTGCGGACGGTAACTTCCGTCTTGTAGCTGTTTCTCAAGTTTGGTTACATTCCTGACCAGCGCTGCCGTGAAATCTTCGATCGTCACATTGTCTACGCCGGGAGCCCCTTTATTGGCAGCGACCTCACGGTACGCCGATAAAAGGTTTTCCGGTTTGTAAACCTTGTCTATCAGACTATGCCATTTACCTCCTCGAACGCTTGATTGCTCAAGTGTTACCAACATCGAGTTCGTCCATACGCTTGGTTCAGTCCAAGCCCAATGGGCTAGGTCATCTCCAGAGAATCTAGGCGTCACGCGATTGCTCGCTGACGGCATTAATTCTGGTTTGTTTTCCAATGAATATGTCCTTGCTCGTTCAATCTTCCTGTACCCCTTTGCTCCACGGTGGTTGGCCGTTTCAAAGCTCATACGGGTACTCTGACCGCCTGCGACGACCGATGTACAGTTGCGATTGACCCTATGGGGGAGGCTGCTCTCTGCTGTACGCTCGGGTTGACTCGTCGCCGGGGTTCCCTGCTTAATCTGTTTGATCTTCCAATCGTTCCGCCTCCAACCACCCCCCGTTGTCCCTGGTTCGGTCTGTTTTCCTCCCGGGCTGACCATCTGCGACCTTGATAACCCGGTGTGCCGGGAGCGATGGCATCTTGGGCTTCGCCGTACACAGGCGGGCTCGCCACAACGACAGGCCGAATCGAGTTCGTCAGCCTGCGGACCAATTGTTCACTTCCAGTTGCTCTCCACCTTCCCTTTCAAGAACGCAGTTACTTTCAGTTAATAGGCTCAGACCAGCCTATGTCGGGACTTGCACCCGACCAATCAAACAGCTTCACAGGCGCACCTGTTTCGGCCCATTCGGGCCTGTTTTGACCAGAAAAAATGCTTCACAGC
>JBGSJV010000185.1:0-17686 GCA_041741535.1 Pirellulaceae bacterium | reverse complement strand
CAATGCCAAGATTTAAAAACCCATAGTCAAAATGGTTAGAGATCGTGATCTGAGGCAATTGCCCTCGGGCTTCTTGAACAAAGGCCTTGACCTTCGGCTCCGCTCCTACCGTCGCTCCGCGAAGTCAAAGCCTTATTGGTTAGAGAAAGTCCAGCGATCGCGTTTGTTGGAAATTCGGCCAGCAGCATTTGGGGTGATCGGAGCCGATTGTGACGCCAATGCGTTGGCGGCGTCTCAAGAAAACTGGCGTTCCTGGTTCGGTAACCCGGTCCTAGAGGCCTGCCGTGCTGGAGTGACGCCGAGGCTAAATTCTCTCGTGGAATCCGATTCGTTCTGGCCGGTATTGGACTGGATCCAACAGGATGTCCGTCGCCTGGAACCCACGGATCAGCCGGTCGCTATTTTGACCAATCCTCCGTGGGGTGACCGGATTCGGCCATCGCAACATCTGGTATCTGTATATCAACGATTGGGTGAGTTGCGACGTTCGATTGGCGTGCGATTGGCATTGATTACCAGTCATCGGGAGCTGGCCTACAAGACAGGGGTCCGCCTACATTCGGCGTTTTTGACAGATGCTGGAGGCATCAAAGCCAACGTTTTTGTGGAGTGAATGAAAAAAGCGAGCCACCGCAAATTGCAATGGCTCGCTGTTCGTTTCTAGTAATTGAATCGAGGTGATTCTTGGATAAAGTCCGGAGACGGCTTAGAACAAGCCACCACCCA
The DNA here is from genome assembly GCA_041741535.1 of Pirellulaceae bacterium. Lineage (GTDB taxonomy): Bacteria > Planctomycetota > Planctomycetia > Pirellulales > Pirellulaceae > M30B19. The sequence goes on along the minus strand of JBGSJV010000185.1, from coordinate 16,960 downwards.
AACCACCACCCAAACCACCACCGCCCAAACCGCCACCCACGCCGCCGCCGCCGGTCGATCCACCGGCAAACGTGAACGTGTCGAAGTCAATCAACTCCATGAACCGTGGAGTGCCGTTCACGAAAACGTACATGCGATCGTAAGAGGTGAACGCCAAACCACTCCAAGACGGACCGGACGGAATTTGCGTGATCTGAGGTTGGTATCCGACGCCATTGGGATTTAATCCCCGTGGGCGAAGTTGACCTTTGATCGGAGCACCGGCCGAATCCGACGCATCGGTCGAACCTTCATACAACTCTTCGTTGCTCAGAGCCAGAATCGCATTCCGCTCCATGGCAACGGATTGGTTGGCCAACGCTTGTTGGACAGCGGTTTCCGAAGCGTTGCGGCGACCATGTTCCAAAGCGAAGTTCACTTGGTATGCGGGGCGATCACCGAGTTCGATTTCCTTCATTTGCGAAGTTTGCAATGGACTGCGGAAATTGCGGAAGATTTCGACCACAACTTTACCGCCCGCCACTTGGCCCTTTACAACTCGAATCCACGCTTTGTAGTCACCGACAATCCCCTTCGGGCAAACGTAGTACTCGGAGTAGACCTTGCTATCTTTTGCTGTCGGATCAGGAAACGAATCCTTCATCATCACGCCACCACTCAAGGTACGTGGAATGACCTGCGAGCAAACGGTGCCGGTCGGCTCTTCGACGACCAAGTCCAAGTCGGCCGTTCCGGTCCAACTGACGCGAACGATCACGTCGCGTTCCAGCGCCGCAATCAGAGCCTTCTCTAATTCACTCGCTCGGTCGCCTTGGCCTTCACTCTTCAGCCGATTCACAGTCGCGGTTGCCAACGTGGTGGCATCTTTGACGATGTTCGGATTGTTCGGCCAGGCTTGCCCCAAGATCCCGGTAACGGCCCATTCGACATCGTCAACATTTTGGGTTTCCCGCACGGCTCGCAGCCCAATCTCGTAGGGTTGTGACCATACGGGATACCGAGTCGCCAAGTCCTGCAAAATGCGAACGGATCGACCAGCCATTTTGTTTTCAACCATGAACGACGCGAGATTGATGGCCGCATCACGCGAATTGTCCCAATCCATGACGGTCATGAGCAATCGTTCGATTTCCGCTTGCGATTCACCCAAAGCGACCGAAGCGACATACAAACCTTGGTACATCCACGGTTGGGCTTGCTGATTCCGAATGGCTCCGCGGATCAACGCGCGAAGTTCGGTAAAATTCTTGTCGGCAGTCAGTTTGCTGACGGTGTTCTTGACTTGGTCCGCGTCGGCAAATTGGTTAGCGAAGTAACTATCCCAGGCTTCTTCCAACGACTGACCTGCGGTTGGAGTGACCGTTAGCAAAGCGGTGGATGGTTCATCGTTCGACTTGGTGACGGCCGGGTCTTGGACATTGAACATGCCACCGCCCATACCACCACCCATACCGCCCATGCCACCGCCCATACCACCCATGCCGCCGCCCATACCGCCCATGCCGCCGCCCATGCCGCCACCCATGCCACCGCCCATGCCACCGCCCATACCGCCACCCATAGGTGCCAAAGGCAGGACCAAGTCGGCAACGTCGTAAACCAAGGTTACGAGGTTATCCTCAGCGGACGTCTTGGTTGTAATGGTCAAAACTTCATCACGAACCTGATAGGTCAACTCCAGTTCGTCCAACGCGAGCTTCAAGGCATTTCGTAGCTTGATGCCCGAATAGGGCAGGGTAATATCGCCGCCATCCGGATCGATACCTTCCTCTTCCAGTGCTTTGCGATCCACGCGAATATTGACACCGTAGAACTCCATCAAATTATTCGCGAAGTCGGTTACCGAAGCACCGTTGACACGCAACGCGTTGCCGTCAAACGAACGATCCAAGGCTGCATTGATCTTTTGCTCGTTGCCACCTTCTTCGAACAAGGCCACGCGTTCGTATTTCTTGCGCATCATCTTCTTTTGATGCCATTCGTCGGCGTCGGGATACCGAATCGGAATCCGGTCGTCGAACGGCAAGCCAGATTCTTCAACCGAAGCCAACATGTAGACCATGTCCAAACGCTTTTGGTCCATGATCAAGCTCGATTGAAAAGCCGATCGCATGTGGCCGGACAGGCCAATGGCAGCGGCAATTTCTGTATCAGGAGCGGTTTCTTCCGTTACTTGCTTCGTTTCGCGAAGCTTATCGATCAAGCGATTGAGGTCGGATGTATCTTGGGTATGCTCGATATCACGCAGCAAGCCTTCGAATTGTTGAACCAACCGAACAACCTTCGTGTCCTTCTTTTCCATAGACTTGAGAACTTCTTCACGTTCGGAAGAAGTTGCTCGCGCGATGGCTCGTTGTTGTTCATCAACTCGGAATTCAATGGCCGACTTTTGGGCGTTCGACAAAGCCGCGTCCAATTGACTCAGCAGACGTTGCCGAGTTTCTTGGGGAGCATCGGCCGCGTTCTCGATGCTGGAAATGACTTGCTTGAGTCGAGTAACAGCACTCTCCGGATTCGACTTCATCCGTTCGGCGGCTTGCTTGACTTCGTTATCGACGTAGGTGTTCAAGCGACCGATGTAAGCCTTTTGCATTTGATCGGACATGCCAATCAGGTTGGCACCCGCTTGGTCTTCAGCGCCCTGCGGCGAACCGGCTTGATTCGCAGGCTCCTCTTGCGTTGCACCAAACGGATCCGACAACCCGTCTTGCAAACGTGTTGCCCGAGCATTCCCTGGGGCTCGTTCAACGACTGCCGACACCAAAGTCCGAGCGACATTTGCATCGCCGCGATCCGCGGCATCATTGGCCATCACCAACATGGCTCGCGAAGAAGCGTCCATGACCAACGCAATTTCTCGCAACCCAGCCGAGCCAACGGTTGGCAGGCGAACCCCTTGATCATTCTTGGCTTGATCAACCAAATACGACAAGAACGAAAATTGAGCGTCACTGGCTTCGGGATTTACCGCCCAAGTCTGAGAAAAAGACTCTCCGTTGACTTCACCTTGAACCGTCATCTGAAATGGTTGCAAAGCACCGGCAGTTCCCAACAAGATCGAATCTCGATCGGCTCGCAAAGGAACCAGGTTTTGCGGGTAAGTATCGGCCAACGCACCTTGAGAATCGCCAGTTGACGGCCAGAACACATTGCCACGCACGGTGTTCACTAGTTCCGCAGCGGCGACATCCGCCGCGCCACTGGCGTCGGAATCCAAAAACACGTTCCCGCCCGTTTGGTTCGCCAAGATCGACAACAGTTCAACATTTCGTTCGGGACCGATCGCGAAGCTGGACACCGGAATCTGGTGATTTCGCAGATCGCCGACCAGCTTTTCAAATCGGCTGGAACCAAACATCGACGGACCGCAGACACCGTCGCCAACGTATATAACATGGCGAGCTTGTGACTTATCCAAAGACTTGAATTCGTTGATCACCCAGCCGAACACACGTTCCATGTCGGTTGCGCCCAACGGAGTTCGCTGTTCCAGTTGGCTCAACGCTTGTTGCAGCTCAGCCGAACTAGCGCCGTAGTATCCTTCGCCACCAAGCGGAACCGCATCCAGATCGACGGCCACGATCCGAACTTGATCGCCGTCGTTCAATCCATCCGCAATTGCTCGCGCCATCGCGATGGAGTCGCGTTGAAATGCTCCGGTCTGACTGGCCGAAGTATCAACCAAAATCAAAACTTGGCTCTGTTGATTTTGGGCTTGTGGCAACTTTGGCAACAGACTTAACGCAAATCGGTTTTGACCGTCAGCATGTGCAAAGGTCACCATGCGAGAATCTTGCTGAGTTTGTTCGTCAAACACCAACGCAGCAACTTTTTCAATCGGAGTTCGAGGCACCGCCGCGGAGAGAGCTTCCCACCCCGCAAGGCCCCCACTGAAAGCCATACAACCAGCCAATGCCAGTTTCAAATTCGAAAAGCGACGATTTTTCATTAAAAATGCTCCGGTTCTCAGTCGCCCATTCACTGTTGATGCGTCGATCACCTTTGATCCAACGCCCCAGTGCTTGGGGACCTAAAAAATGCTCTGTTAGGAAATGCCACAGTCCCTGTTGACGATGGAACGCTTCTGCCCGGCATTCCGTCCTGTTAGTCTATTTCGTGCTCCCGATTTGCACTATACAAAACCGCCCAAAACCAGTTGGTTCCGCTACAATCGCGATTCTCTGCCCAGACCATTCCGTCCGAACTGATTCAGCCGCAAGATCGCTTCGACCAACAAATCTGCCCCAATCGAACCTTTTGCGTGGTTTCGCCCCTCGACGGTTCCGCACGTACATAGTCCTTTTAGTGCGAATCATGTGCCAATTGGCGAATTCGCGGTTATTTGGGCGTGCCGGGCCACTTCGTCCCCCGCTGGGGACTCGCTCTACACGTTTCTGCTCCTGTCAAAAGGAACCCTGCCCAAGGTGGTTGTAGCAAAAACTACCGCAGAATTGCATCGAATTGCTTCAAAACTACCCTCTCGAATGTTTCGTTTTGCAGTTTCGCCAGCTGTTGCGAGCCAAAGACAACGAACTTCCCAGAGGCTCGCCACTGTTTGAACTGCTTCGAAACAAGACTTTCCAAATTGAAAATTGCTCGCTCCAGTCCGACGTACGACGCGGTTGGGACGGGTTGTATGCCCACCGACTGCTCCCGAATCACAATTTGATGCCAACGGTTCTGGGCAAAGTCAGCGACCTGGACAATCTGCGAATCCAACCAACCGATCGTTTCGGACGCATTCATGCTCATCCGATCGAGCAATTTCACCGAATAGATTTCAACGTCTCGCCCAACCGACTTCAGGTTCGAACTGAAGACCTCCCAAAACAAGTCCGCTTCAAGTTCCGGGGATTTCGAAATTTCCTTTTGAAACGAGGGCTGCGGCCAACCGAGCGTTGGGTACTTTGGCGGAATCAAAAAAGGAAGGAGCAACGAATCTTCAAGCGACTGGATTGCCGCGTCAGTCCACGCTGGAACCACCTTCTCGGGTTTCGCGACCACAAATTCGGACTCGAGTTGCTGAATTTTGGTGATCCAAACGTGCTTAAGTTGCACGGCACGATCGAAACCGTTTTGAATCCACGTCCCGAAATTGCCGGATGCGTGAGAGAAACCATTGGTCCATTCGACAATATCCGCAGCTCGGAGAAGATTCGAGTCGATTGCGTTGGATCGTTTGGCTACAAGCGTGGGTTGCCAAACCGAGGCGTAAGCTTCGCAATAATCCACATGGAAAATTTCGCTGATCGACCGCAGGATTTCGTGCTCTAGATCAATTGGCTCGACGACGGGCTCTTCAACCTTCTCAGAAGCTCGGGCGGCCAGATCCGCGTCCAATTCATAGGGACAGGTGATCGAATCTCCGAACAATGGAAATTCGAAACCGGCCTGCCAATTAAGCCGGTCGTGAAGTCGGGAGGCAAATCGAACGTCAGTCGCATGGTCACCAATCGAACTGGCCGATTGCGCGTTGATCGGCAAGGCCAAAAACGAAAATAGGAACATCGCAAATGTCGCGGTGAGACGGGGGCCCGTTTCAACGCGAAAATTGGCGAAAGTGTATTGTTGAGCCGTTCGTTCGATTTGAGGGTGGGTGGTCATTCGCATGGGAGCGATCCTTCGAGATGGTTCTTATGTGTTAATTTTGGGTGGGAATCGGTAGCCCTAACCGAGGAGCGGGCGAAGGCGGTCAGGGGGTTTGTGCCGAGTTTTCCCGGCACGTGATCGTTTCATCGGAGAATGAGGATCAGGTGGGCAAGGTGATTTGGTGAGTTTGGGAAAGAATTAAGGAGCCTTGGTCTCGATGGGGGAGATAAACGCAGACCAACGAAAATAGCGATTGCGCGGTAACGCGGTTGCAAAACAGCCGATTCGCTGGATCGTCGTGAATGGACGTACGGACTGGGATTGGAAAAACGGAGAGCGTAGCGAAGAATATCGCGAAAACGCGTGGAAAATTCGAACGACCGCTGGCCGCTCTCCGTATTCAAATGAAGGAATACATTGTTGTGGAAGATTCGGATGACTTCCACGGGAATGATCGTTTGTACGGACGAGAACTTTGGTCCTGTTGGGAAAATTGGCGGTGGTCAACAAACTCCTGAGCGAGTTCCTTCCCACAACCCATCAGGACGCCGCCGAGTTTGAGCCACGTTCCTGCCGACGACTTGGGCTCAACCAAGTTGCCTGCCCCGCGCGAATCGTCCACCCTTTCCGAGGTTAGCAGTACGGTTCCGAAGTTCCGCACCGCCAATTTGCGGATCTGAATAATCACCGTTCACGCATCCACACGCCAATCTTCCCGACAGCCGGACCAATGCCCGCTGCCTTACCCAAGTAGACGTAAAAACAACTGGGGGGGGGAAAGAATTTGCTCGAAAAGTCGAATTTTCTTCAAATCGTTGCCCCCCGAGTATTTTCGCAGGCCATTTTCAAACACTCTTAGGTGCAGATTTCGGCATTATTCTCGACCGGTTCCCAATGTTGGCTGCGGATGACCCACTCAATGTTTAGAATGTGGCCGTGTATTCCCCAGTGTTTTGTTGTCCGGGAGTGACCGATGCTTAGGAACCGTTCCCACTTTTCCCCTGCAGCGGGTCTACTCGCGGTTGTTGTGACCATCTTGGGAGCCAGCTTTGCCCGGTCTCAAGCGGAGGAAAACGCGTTCATCGATAAAGTGTGGCAACTGAATCTGCGTTCGCGAGTTGCGACGAGTCCGGATAGCGATCGATTTCACACGCTGCTGTCGCCGGAAACGTGGGAATCGCGGCAAACCGCGGTAATTGTTTGCGATATGTGGGATTCGCACCATTCTCCGAATGCCGTCGATCGAGTCAACGAACTGGCCCCGCGTTTGGAAGCATTTGTACAAGTTGCGCGAAATGCTGGTGCCACCGTTATTCATGCACCAAGCGATTGCATGGCGTTTTACGCGGAACATCCGGCCCGGCAGCGAGCCCAACAAGTTCCTCCCGCCATCAACGTTCCGTCCGGAATGGATCGATGGTGTACTCAGATTCCTGCCGAAGAGGTTGGCGTTTATCCAATTGATCAAGCCGATGGTGGGGAAGACGACGATCCCGCACGGCATGCCGCTTGGGCCGAACAAAACCGACAGGCAGGTCGCAACCCAAGTCTGCCTTGGCTCCGACAACACCCAGGGATTTCCATCGACGCAAACGTGGACTATGTCACCGACCAAGGGCCCGAAGTTTGGGCGATTCTTGAACAACGCGGGATTAAAAACGTGATCCTTGTCGGAGTTCACGTGAACATGTGCGTGCTTGGGCGTCCATTTGGTTTGCGAAACATGGTCACGGCCGGGAAACGGACGGTTTTGGTCCGCGACTTGACAGACTCCATGTACAATCCCGCGCGTTGGCCGTACGTCAATCATCACACCGGCACCGATCTGATCATCCAACATATCGAACGATATGTCTGTCCTACCATTACCAGTGACCAAATCGTCGGCGGCCAACCATTTCGCTTCGCCTCCGACCAGCGAACACGTTTGGCGGTGTTGGTCGCTGAACCCGAGTACGACACCGCCCGTTCGCTGACTCGATTTGCCGCCGAACATTTAGGAAAGGACTTTCAAGTCGAGATTATTCATGGTTCGGAGACGGACAAGGCAGATTTCCCAAGCTTGTCGCTGTTGACGGAAAGCGATGCGGCGTTACTGAGTATTCGCCGACGACCGTTAAAGCCCGAACAAATGGCGATCGTTCGCGAGTTCGTAAAATCTGGAAAGCCTCTGATTGGCATTCGAACCGCAAGTCATCCGTTTCACTTGCAGAAGGCCCCGTCCGAGAACGGGACCGAATTCGAAGAATGGCCGGAGTTCGACGCGGAAGTTTGGGGCGGCAATTATATGGGACACTACGGAGTGGCTCAGCTGCCACGGATCACGAGCAACGAAGAAAATCTCCGGCATCCGGTGCTCGGTGGCGAATCGATTGATTTTCATAGCACCGGTTCATTGTATCAGAACACTCCGCTTCGCCCCGGTACAATCACATTATTGTGGGGGCGTATCGAGGGAGCGCCACCCCACCCCGTGGCATGGACGTTCGTTCGCTCCGATGGTGGCCGCTCGTTTTATACTTCGTTGGGTCACGTCGGCGACTTTGAGCAGACTGGATTCCAACAAATTTTGCTCCGCGGTTTGAGATGGGCAACGAGGCAGGAGCCCGTGCCGGCTCCCAAGAATGAGCAAGGATTTTGGCAAAGTAAACCACCGGCGACGATGCCAGGGACACGGACTTGGCAGTGGGATGGCGATGTTGCCGACGCCATGGTGGCTGGCATCGATCGGTTCTTGTTGCGAAAGATCGACGCGGCGCAGAACGAGCGGTTCGAACATTGGAAACAACTTTGGAGTGACAATTCGCGCGCGTCGCCATTGGAACTCGAACGATACAGGTTGGCGAAACAATTGGGCGTGCATCGCGCTGATTCGGCAACCGAGCGAACGGTCGACATGCGTTTGGTGGCATCGCCAGACGGCGGTTCGTTGATGGGTCGCACACAAACGTACGAAATTCACCGTGTCACTTGGAAGTCGTTCGATGATGTTTGGTCCCACGGATTGTTGGTTCGACCAATTGGGCAGGCACCGATCGCTCACGTTATTGCCGTGCCCGATTGCGAGGTTTGGCCGGAACAATTGATTGGGCTAAACGCTGGCGTTCCACCAGTCGCGCAATATGCTCGAACCTTGGCCGCCAGCGGATGTCAGGTCTTGATTCCGTTATTGGTGAACCGAAAAGAAAAAATCCAAGGCATCACAAACCGTGAATGGTTGCACCGGTCGGCATTTGAAATGGGACGGAGCTTGCTGGGTTACGAAGTCCAAGAAATGATGTCGGCCATCGATTGGTTTCACCAAAGCACACCGAACGTTCCCGTTGTTTGTGTCGGCTATGGCGAAGGTGGCTTGCTGAGTATCCTCGTAGGGGCGTTGGACGAACGAGTCAAGGTAGTCGTTAGCAGCGGTTATTTTGGTTCGCGGCAGGAAGTCTGGTGCGAGCCATTGGATCGTAACCTCTTCGGGCGCCTCAATTATTTCGGTGATGCTGAGTTGGCGACGCTCATTGCTCCTCGTACTTTGATTGTCGAAGCGGTCGCTGGGCCAACCGGCCAATGGCAAGGAGGACTTGGTGCTCCTGCAGAACTAAAAGCAATTCCATTGGCGACCATCGATGCCGAATGGAACCGCATGAATGAGCTGCTGGCAACCAAGGCCCCAGGAACGAATCGGCTCGTTACCACCGACGAGCCGCAACATCCGGGAACGGTCGCTGCATTGCGATCCCTCTTTGAAGCTATAGGAGTTGCCCCGGAAACTTTGAACGAATCCGTCGAGCAACCGACGTGGGTCGCGACGGAGCGTACTTCCGCACGTGAGCACGAGGAAAAAATTCAATCGTTGGATCAACACACCCAGCATCTGTTGCACAATAGTCGCCTTTATCGCGATCATCACGTTTGGACCCGTTTGGACTTCAGTTCGCTAAACGCATATGAACAGTCTGCGGCCTCCCTGCGTCAGCAATTTTCTGAAGAAGTGATTGGACGTTTCTCGGATCAGCTGTTGAACCCACGACCGCAGTCACGGTTCTTGAAAGAATCGGAGAAGTGGATTGCGTACGAAATTTCGTTGGATGTCTTCCCCGATGTCCCGGCATACGGCTTATTGTTGATTCCCAAAGATCTCCAAGTCGGTCAACGACGCCCCGTCGTGGTTTGCCAACATGGCTTGGAAGGACGCCCGCAAGACACCATTGGAGAGCCGGGTTACGAGTATTACCAAGCGTTCGCGGCAAAACTGGCCGACGAAGGGTACGTTACGTTTGCCCCGCAGAACCCGTACATTTTCGGTGACCGTTTCCGGACACTCCAACGCAAAGCAAATTCGATTGGTAAAACTCTGTTTTCGGTCATTACGCCCCAGCATCAACAGATTGTGAATTGGCTAAAGTCGCAACCATTTGTCGACGGCGATCGAATCGCTTTTTACGGACTTTCGTACGGTGGCAAAACGGCCATGCGAGTACCGGCGCTCGTGACCGACTATTGTCTGTCGATTTGTTCGGCGGACTTTAATGAGTGGGTCGATAAGAACGCGTCGACCACGAATTCACGGTCTTACGTCAACACGGGCGAGTACGAGATCTTTGAATTTGATCTTGGCCACACTTTCAACTATGCCGAGATGGCTGCTCTGATCGCCCCGCGTCCGTTTATGGTCGAACGAGGGCACGCGGATGGAGTGGCCGATGATTGGACCGTCGCTTGGGAGTATTCACGCGTCCAAAACCTCTACGCCGCGCGACTCAAGATTCCTGAGCGAACCGAAATCGAGTGGTTTGATGGTCCCCATCGAATTAACGGCCAGCAGACGTTCCAGTTCCTGCAGACACATCTGCGTCCGAAGTAAACAGCAACTCAAATTGCCGTTGCAGCTCACGCCATTCGGAATCCACCCAAGTCATTTGCAAGTGCTGGACGCAATTGTCGAGCTGACATTGTTCAGCGTTCATTTGTTCTTCAATCAATTGACGAAGTGATTCGCTACAATTGCTTCGATAGCGTCCAAGAGTCTCCACCGCCGTCGCGTGGTCGTTTACCGTCCCAAATATTTTTTGGAGTTCACTAAACGACCGGTAGATTGGCTTGAATCGGGACACCGGATAGGCCCCAGCCACCAACTCCATAACATATCGAATACGTTTGCCAGCAATCCGCAACCGATGCAGAGATTCGATGTCGCTCGATCCACGAAGTGCGAGTTGAAAAAAATCGTCGAGCAATGGGCGGAGTGCTTGGTCGGCAAGTTGCCGAAAGGTCAGTTTATCGTTTTTGCAGTTGATCCGATCGCCCAATAATCTATCAAGATGTCGTTTGAAGGTCTTGCGGCCTCGGCGATCGATTAATGCATCAAGTTCAACTTGTGCAGCGCGGCGTTGCTCGACCAGGAATCGGAGAAAATCCTCCCATTCAGGCACGGGGAACGAGTGGTTTGCTGGCTTTTCTTGATAGCGCTGTCTAAGAACATCGACGTCGCGAGCCACGTTTGCCGCGCGACGAAACTGCTTCAGTCGACGTTTGATCCAACGCACTTGCTTTTTGGGCAAATAAGTCGCAAACACATGAATGGCCATCTCCGCGCGGCGGGACGCTACTCGCAGTTGATGCACGTGCTCAATTTCACTCTCCCAGTATCGTCGCACATACTTCAGCAGGCGACGCACCGTTTCCAATCGCGTCTTCACCGCAAGCCGAGCAACTTCGACAACTGGCGTTTTTGGCGCAGTGCCGTTGATCCATTTCGTTGATGGCTTGGCACGTTTAGCAGACATGAAAGGAAGAACCGTGCGGCTTGGTGTAGGGAGAGAAAGTCAACATTGCGGATCGAGTTGGGCTGTGCGCGAAGTGTTTCGACGATTCGAGTATAGTCGCCGGAAGATTTTGTGTCACGACTCAAGAAGATCGCGCCGGAATGGAGAATGAAACGAGGCTTTGTCGCCAATGGGGTCTGACCCTCTCCGGTCATGCCTTTTTGCCCGAAATTATTACGCGCTATCCAATGGGTCAGTTCCCGTTTGGGACAGCGCCTAGAGACACCGAATCTGAAGTTCATTGTCGATTGTTAAGGCGTGTTAATTCGGAAAGAGCCGTGCGCTACGACCGTTGATGTACACCTTAGATCTGGAATTCCTCCGCGATCCCCGCGCCTCCGCGTGACACACTCGTCCTATCCTTGTCCTTCAAATTTTGTTACTCGCCAAACTGACCCAGTGACGCTAAAAATTGGCTCATCTCACCGGCGGCGTGCCCATCGCCTTGGGTTCGTGCCTGATCAATGCCGTCGCGAAGAGCAGTGCGGGCTTCGTCAATGCGCCCGAGTTTCGTGAGCTGTTGTGCTGCCATAAAAAACGCCGGGACATACGGTGGCTGATCGGCCTGTAATGCAGCGAAGATTTGGAGGGCCGGTTCCCAGCTTTTTTCGGCGAGATGTTCCATTGCCAACGCATAACGCAGGAAAGTATCGCTCGGCTCATCCAACAACAAGGATTCAATCTGTGCTCGACGACTCATATTCCCACTCACGATAATCGAAAGAAAACGCGAGAGTATTGCTGGAACACTCTCGCGTTTGTGAAATAGAACCATGGCTCGGTCGGAGTTCCGTCCGGCGCGGCGACCAACACGTGCTATTTGTACTCGCCAGCAACTTGTTCCCGAACTTTTTCCAGCAGTTTCTTGGTGGCGAGAATCCCTTCGGATTCACCAACCTTACCACCTTCGTATTCAATTCCAATAAACCCGCGATAACCAGCGTCCAGGACGATCTTGACCATCTTGAGATAGTCGGTGTGAATCTCGTTGCCGTCATCGTCAAAGTCATGGGATTTGGCACTCACACCCTTGGCGAACGGCATCAATTCCTGAATCCCTTGATATCGATCGTAATGTTGACCACCGCCAATGTTGAAATTGCCGAAGTCCGGTAAGGTCCCGCAATTGTCCATGCCAACTTTTTGAATGACCGCGGCGAGCCACTGCCCGTTGGAACTTAGTCCACCGTGGTTTTCGACGATCACGTTCAAGCCGGCTTCCTTTGCGTATTCGGAGAGCGAACGAAGACCATCGGCAGCTCGGTGAACTTGATCTTCGTAGCTTCCACTGCTGGCCGCATTAACACGGATACTATGGCAACCTAATGTCTTCGCTGCATCCACCCACTTGTGATGTCGTTTAACCGCTTCCGTTCGTTTATGCAGATTGGTGTCACCCAAATTTCCTTCACCATCGATCATGATCAATAATTGCTTGACGCCATGATCAGCGGCCCGTTTGTTCATATCGGCCAAGTAGGCGGCGTCTTCAGCTTTATCCATGAAGAATTGGTTGACGTATTCCACCGCCGTGATCCCAAATTCTTCTTTAGTTACCTTGGCAAAGTCCAAGTGATCCAATTTCTTCCCGAACAAGGTCTTGTGCAGCGACCACTGGGCCAGCGAAATTTCGAACAACGGCGCGTTCACCCGTCGCGTGGCGGCTAATGAAACACCGGTCAGACTTGCGGCAGCAACGGTGGCAACCGTTGACTGCAGAAACAAACGGCGATGGAGTGGTCGGTTCATGTCAATTTCCTCGAGTTAAAGGTACGTGGTGAGGCTTGCCGGAAGGTGTGAATTCGTCACGGTCTCGAAAAGTGCAACCATCGAAACCGGCTCTTAGTATCACTCTCGGATTTGAATCCGCAAGTAGGAAGTTCGCTTGACACCCCGTTACGCCCAATACCGTTCAATTTCCGTTTAACCTCAATACCGCTCAATAAGTAGCAGGCACACTCCGTGTGCCGTCCGCCGATCCTCAAAAAGCGAGCTCTTTTTGGTGGTCGCGGCACATAGAATCTGCCTACGACCGTCGTTCGTTGAACGGTATTGCACTTACGCCCCCATAATACCACCGGCTAACGCCCGAATACCAGCGCCCGAAAAACCAACTTAGCGAACTTCGTGATATTTGGCTTCGGGCCGAGTCGAGTGGACTTTTTCGAACCGGGCCGTATTTTTCTGGCTAATGAACCTTTTAGGTTTGAGGAGGTCCGACTAAAACAACGGATTGATTCCTTGACGCGACTGAATCACGCGTTTGGCCCAAGCGGCACAGCCTATAACTCCGCAGTCATCGCCCAGTTTGGCTAGGGAAACTTTGAAAGTCCCGTTAAAGGATGGCATCACCCGGTTCTTGGCGTATTCTTCGGCCGTTTTCACAAGCAGCTTCGGAAAGGCTTCGGCCAATCCACCGCCGATCACCACAATTTCCGGACTGAGAAGATGGACAATCGTGACGATTCCGAGCCCCAAGTGCTGGGCCGCAGTCAAAATAAGTTGCTTGATCGCATCGTCGCCGTTCTCTACGGCTTCACGCAACACTCCCGAGCGAATTTCCGCGAGGTTGGCGCCGGTTTTCTTCTGCAACCAAGGGGCTTGGCCTCGATAGACCGCCTGTGCCGCTCCCGCAGCGATCGCCAAACGACTCGCGACTGCTTCCAAGGTGCCCATATTCCCGCAACCATCGGGCAAGCTATCACTGATCAATGGGATGTGACCGACTTCCATACAACTGTGGTTGGCACCTTGAAGAATTTGCCCATGATAAACACAACCACCACCAACTCCGGTACCCGGAAAAATCCCAACCACACATCGCGCACCTTTCCCAGCGCCAAAACACCATTCGCCATAGACACCCGCATCGACATCATTCAAGACAACCACCGGACAACCAAACGCGGATTCGAGAGACTTGCGAATGGGTACGTTTTTCCACCCCAAATTCGGCGCTTCTAGCATCACGCCTTTTTCGAAATTCAATGGTCCCGGGCAGCCGATCCCAATGCCTTGGACCCGTGAGGGGTCGGCCTGAGCTTGTTCTAATGCCTCATGGATCGTCGCGTGAATCTTCTTCAAGCCCTGCTCGACCCCTTCAAACCCTTTAGTTTTTTTGCGAGCTCGTCCGATTGGTTTGAGTTCACTGTCAAAAACAACGGCATACATCTTGGTCCCGCCAAGATCGAAGCCCACCCACACATCGCCGGGCTTGTCTTGCGACTTATTGCTCGACACGGCTTCAGCAAGCTCTGAATTCATTTCACCTACCGCCGCCGAATTTGTTTCACTCATTCTTGATTCACCTTTCGACGTGCCCCAGCGGCCCAACTTGCGAGAGAGAAATGTCTCGATCAAACCGGTTCGCTAGGCCACATGTTTCCCGCGGATTTTACCACACGAAAACCCCAAAGAAGTAGGGGGCCCGAGTCGCGAAACAAGCGTTCGTTTTCCTCGAGCGGTTGAATAATGCTCCGTTCGTTGCGATGATAGGAGTTATGAGCCTTAACAAAATGTCGATTGAAACCCTGACAACCTACTTGCGGTTGGCGTTCCTCCTTTGGAAGCGTCACAAATTGCCAGATCGTGATCGCATGTTGTTGTTGTCGGCCGCCGGTGCTTGCCTGTTGGGCCTCCACCGCATCGCTGGCTATTGCCGCTGGCTGATTCTCAAGAATAATCCCGGACACATGATCGGGAACTGTGAAACCGTTCATCTCGGACTACATCACGAAGAACTCCATTCGTTGTTGAAGCAAGTCGAGCGACGCTTTTCCCTGGAGCGAATTGAAAGTGAGTTGTTGGAACTGGGATTTGTCGACTCCAACGAACGCTCCACCTATTTTTCCGACGAAGAATTTATGGCCTCGATTCTCGGTGTTGGGCAAAAGTGGCTGCGCGACCACTTCGATCGCGACGGACGATACATTGGCCCCGACAATATGGCGGAAGATCAAGAATCCTAAACTCGCTGGTGTTGGAAATCATCAACCACCAACGGGGGCTCGCCATATGTGGCATTTGTTCGAACGTCTTTTGAGAAGCTTCGCCCATCGCTCAAGATTCAGCGATATCCAAGACACCGTCCGCGATCATTTTTTTGGCCGCCGCCGCGATCTTACGCGCTTGTTGCTTGTCCGCGTCGTTTGTCGTCGTCGAAGAAAGTCCTTGCAAGATCCGCAACGCTGCGCTGGGGCGAGTCAGTTTCGAGACCAGGACAACAGCCAACTTGAGGCGAATCGTCGTTTCTTGCGCCGTGTAATGCTGCAAGTAGCACTCCCCAATTTGAACAAGTTCCGTCCATCTTTGCTTCTTTTGTACCAAGTTGAGAAGCGGCAAGAGCATGTTTTCCGGTAATACAAATTCGGGAAAACGACGCTGGAAGTTGATCCACTGAGTGATACAGCCTTCCACGTTTTCAGCTTTCATATGCATGTTCAAAGACTGCAAATAGGTCGCACGTTGTTGGTCCTGCACAGCTTTGTTTTCAGCGACCGCCTGAGCCCGCTCCACTTGCTGCCGCTTGGTCAGTTTGGGCTTGCTGCCGCGACTTTGCGAAAACGACAACAGGTCACGCCCTTCGTTTTCAATTATTTCCAATTTGAGCAACACGAACCCAACTACGACGCCAATGATCCCTCCCAATGCGTGCAACACCGGTGTACTGGCTTCAAACCCAACCAAGATCGAAAGACAGATGTCGAAGCCCAGATAAAACACCGCGAAAATGAACATCGGAACTTCCAGAAAAAAGGCGCGGAATAAGAAACCGATGAATAAAAGAAAGTAGCCCTGAATGTTGTCTTCGGGACATAACCAACCCGCAACGGCCATGATCGCGTAGATTGCGGATGATGCTCCCAACGAACCCGGCCCAGGGGAACCGAGAAAAATCAACTGTTCAACAAGGTTTTGAAAAATCCCCATCACCAGGTACATCGCGACAAATTTGCCTGGCCCAACGGCTCCTTCAACCATGTGCCCAAAAATCCACAGAAACAACATGTTGCCCAATAAATGCAGCAAACCATCATGCATGAAAAACGAGGTGATCCATTGAACGGGATGGAGCCCATCGCCGTGACTGAGCACGTAGTTCTCACTGGACGGTCCAAGCAGTTGAATCGCAAAGGCCAAACAGTTGATCGCAATAATCGCGCCGGTAGCAAACGGCCAATAACGCAGTTCTGCGTTCGACGTAAGAGGCAAGTAAAAAAACAACTATCTGCTCCTTAGCCAAAGTACGACATGATTGGTCATGTCGCCTTAGCGTCTGCCACCAATCGGCCGTTCACAAACGGGACAGGCCTATTAAAAACACACGGGCATTCGAATTTATTCGCCCGTTTCGACCGGCCGAAAAAAAAGATCGGTGCCTCAATTTACGATAATAACTGGTGGATAATTGAACTAGCGGCAATGAGAGAAAAAAATCGGCGGAGTTAGCGCTTTTGGCCCAGAACGAAAAAAAAGGCCGCCAAATTATTCGCCAGGGCCACGTCCCGGGGGCCCTACGGGTCGACCACCGGCCGGCACACCACCGGCTGCCGGAG
>JBGSJV010000184.1:0-6526 GCA_041741535.1 Pirellulaceae bacterium | reverse complement strand
AATTGAAGACCGTCAAAGTATCAGCTCGGAAGTTAGACCATGGCAGTCGGACAAGTTGCTGTCGGTCAAGGACGTGTCCGCGGACTGTTCATCCGCAGTTCGGCTTTGCCATCCGTGGGAATTAACAAACGCTCTCATTTTGCCTCTTTGCGGCTCGGCCATTCGGCGGCTCAGGCCTAGTGTCTCGGCAGATTCGACGATCGGGGTTCGCGGATTAACCAAGGTCGGACTCTCCCAAATCGGGAAGTTATCTCCAGACAATTCCTTAGGCTTTGTCCCCAAATGGGGGCTGAGCCTATCCGTTCACGTCTTTTTAGTACGGGATATCACATCGCGATTACTTGTGAAGCAACAACGCATGACACAAAAATGGCAGAAGCTAAATGGACACAGTGGCATCCTCAGCTTCCGCCCATTCTTCTTTTGAAAAACCAGGCAACTCGCAGACGTGTTTTCTCGAACGCCGAAACTCTGCGGGGCTATGTCGAGTGTCCCGAGTGTCCTAGCTCTTGAGCTTGATCGCCAAGTTCTCGATTGCTCCTTGGATTTCGACCACGACGTCCGAGTCGATATCGTCACTGTTCTCGAGATACTTTGCTGGGACGGCTTTGGCTTTTTCCGGATCGGGCACGCGTACGAATACTTGATATCGCCCAGGGACAATTTCACTGGTTCCTGATTCTTGCAAAGTAAACGAACCGTCTGCACCAATCTGGGCCGTTGCCCCATGCAGCCCGGCCTCAGGTCGCAAAATCAGCGTTCCCGTGGTCAATGGCGATCCGTTCGGCAACGAGATCTTGCCTTTCACTGCAAAACCTTGCGGCTTTTCCGGTGGCCCGGTCGCTCCGTCACCGCAACCAACGAACAACACGCTTGCCAGAACGACAAGCAAACATCGAAAGTTAAACATGGGATACTCCGTTTAGATTTGTTAACAATAAAGTCGAATCAAAAAATATGCGAGAACCCGAGTCCTCGCATATCTTTAAAATGCCAAAACTATTCGGCCGGGTTGATTTCACCACCGCGTGGGGTCAAGAATGCGGCAAACGCAGCTGCACTGACTTCGTTCGACAAGAACGTGGTCGACCCATCGGCCATGCACACGTTCATGCCACCTGGATGAAAGCTGTAGGGCTCCGAGTCATTATTGCAGGTCATGATGCAAGTGCCGGTACCAGAGCTACCATTGATGGCACCCGTTAAACGGTCGGTGCCGTCCATCGAACCAGCCGATCCATCGGGATCCGACCAGCCGAACCCTTCAGGACGTGGCAAGATCGAGCCCTGATCTTTGCCCAAAACGTACCAGTTCGGTCGAGCGCCACTTTCCATGAAGAGAATCGTGTTCGTTGTGCCGTCCAGAATCCGAGCAATCGGTGTCTTCGAATTTTGCACCAGGACACCGTCGTGGTCTGCAGTTCCTAGTGGATTGGTTAGGCCATTTGCGTAAAAGAAGCGATGGCGCAATCGGTGCATCACGATGTAATCATTTGGTCCCATGATCTTGCCGTCGACGTCGGTTCCGGTGCCCGCTGCCTGCCGACGTGTTGGACCCGAACCAGCCGACGGACACAAAAAGACAGGCACCTGGGATTGACCGGCAACTACATTCGTACCGAAGTTCCATCGGATCGTCTTGTCGTACAAATTGGCCAAGTTCCCTTGTTCGACGTAGTCCAGAACAACCACAGCCCAGCTCATGCGGTTGCCGGCTCGATCGAGTGGACGGCTTTCTGGAAAGGCCTTGCGCGCACTTTCATAGTTCATAATCGCCAAGCCACATTGCCGCATGTTGTTCATGCATTGCGATCGACGAGCGGCCTCGCGAGCCATTTGTACGGCTGGTAGAAGCAGGCCCATTAGCACGCCAATGATCGCAATCACGACCAACAACTCCACTAGCGTGAAGCCCATTCGCATCCTACGTTGATTCATTCTTCTCATACTCCAATAGGAACATCCTTTCCCGCTTCTCCTGGATCGAACGCTTCTCTCCAAGGAAAACCAATTGGCCAGCTCTAGGCAGTAACCGGCGGGTTTAACGCTGTGAAGTTTATCAAGGAATTGTTAAGTTGATGTAAATGACACGTTAATGTTTAATGAAGGTCTCGTGATGACTTGAAAATGAATATTTCTTAACACTTCTTGGTTCTTTGGTCGGATGATTTACGATTCTGCCGCGTTCGTTGGCCCTAAAAATAGGTGTTGCCAAAGCACGAGTGGAAACCTGCAAGCCGAACCATCGCCTAACGTACATGATTCATGAATCTCTACGGTGACGATTGGCAAGCAGCGTTTGTGAATCGAGGAGCGGGGCCCTTTTTGAACATGATTTTTCGGCCAGGGAGTTTTCGAATGTACCTGTCAATTTTACTGTTCGGCCTGACTTTCGCACGATGCGTCACCGATACCGAAATACTCCGAACATCAAATGATGCCCGTGAGCAATCCGAAATTCGCGTGAGTCTCATGGGACGTTATGTTAGTGGCATTTACAAACAAGGCGCTGCCGAGATTGTCGCTTACGAGCCTACGCTGCAGCGGGCCTATGTCGTCAACTCCGCCCGCAGTGTCGTCGACGTCCTGGATCTGAGTCGCCCCGCAGAACCGAAGTTGCTGTTCTCGCTGAACGCGTCCGACATCGGCGCCAACGCCAATAGTGTTGCGGTGAAGAACGGCCTTGTCGCGGTCGCACTTGCGGCAAGCGAAAAGTCCGCTCCAGGGTTTGTCGTTTTCTTTGACAAGCAAGGACAACGGCGAGCGGTCGTCCAAGTCGGTTCCCTGCCCGATGCGGTGACGTTTTCGCCCGATGGCAAGTTTGTGTTGGTCGCCAACGAAGGCGAGCCGAACGACGACTATTCCCTAGACCCGGAAGGTACCGTTTCGGTGATCAACTTGTCCGGCGGAGTCGAAAATTTGGCGCAACAACATGTTAGGTCAGCCGACTTCAAATCATTTAATGGCCAAGAGTCCGCACTGCGCGCGAAAGGGGTGCGGATCTTTGGTCCCAACGCTTCCGCTGCCCAAGATTTCGAACCCGAGTGGATCGAAGTATCCGCCGACTCCAAGAAGGCGTTTGTCTGCCTTCAAGAAAACAACGCCATTGCCGTGATTGATGTTTTGTCGGCCAAAGTCGAATCGGTCTTGCCACTGGGGTTCAAGGATTGGTCAAACGAAGGTCGTTGGTCGGGAATTGGATTTGACGCGAGCGACCTCGACGGTGGTACGCGTCTTCGCCAATGGCCAGTCCGCGGAATCTTTCAACCCGATACCATTCGACTCGTCGAAGCGAATGGCGAACAATACCTTTTGGGAGCAAATGAGGGCGACGGTCGCTCGTGGGGGTGGACCGAGGAAGCTCGAGTTGCCGAATTGAATTTGGATCCGCGGGCCTTTCCGAATGCGGCCGAATTACAAATGCCCGAGAACCTTGGTCGTTTGATCGTGACCACCACGCTGGGAATCGCCAACGAAGTGGACGCCTCTCAACCCGCTGTGGATGTCAAAGCCACAGCCGTTTACAACTCGCTGTACACGTTTGGGGGCCGGTCGCTAGCAATCTGGCGAGTACGCCCCGACTCGCTGGAGTTGGTCTACGACACCGGTTCTCAAATGGAAGAGACGATCGCTGAATTGACGCCACACTTTTTTAATGCGGACGGGCCGACCATTGATAATGGTGAGACCCGTTCGCCGGCCAAAGGTCCGGAACCTGAAGGAATGGCGGTCGGCCAGATCGACGGACGAACCTATGCCTTTGTCGGACTGGAGCGAGTCGGAGGAATCATGGTTTACGATGTGACGACCCCCAGTCAGACTCGGTTTGTCCAGTACATCAACACGCGAGCCAAACTGGTCGGCGCAGCCACGGAGTCCGAGCTAACGAATTCCGACATTGCTCCCGAAGGTCTTTGTTTTGTCCCCGGATCGCAAAGTCCGGACGCCCAAGGTCGCCCGCTGTTATTGGTCGGCAACGAAGTTAGTGGGACGACATCGATTTATGTCGTCGAGAGCGTCTTGGTTCGCAGCGAACCGTAAACACTTGACTTGTCATCAAAGAAAAATTTGCAATAGATACGTATCGACGGAGGCCACACGGTGGGTGGTTCTCTGGATCCATTCACGTTTTGGCAAATGTCGCGACGGTCCAAAAAAGCTCGATTTACGGACAATGTAATAGAGAGAATATGGAAGTTGGGTTGTTTTGGTGATTCGGGCAACTCGACCAGGGCGTGGTAAAATGCTCGCATCGGCTATGAAGCGCGAGCGGTCGACTATTCCCGTTGCGGCCAACAGCCGATTTTAGGTATAGAAGCTGTTGGCGATGTGCTCAAGCGTGGGCCCACCGACCAACCGCGAGATATAGTCTACATTTTTGATACGAGTCACGGATGATTCGCCTACGGTTTGTTCGCACTGGTTTTTGTTGCTTGGTCCTAGGAGTCATGGCTTGCGGTTGCCGCGGCTACCAATACGGACATTTGCTCAAGCCTCAGCAGGAGGACATGGTCGGTAGCCATACCGCCGGGTCCGAAGTCTATAAGCCGTTAGTCGATGAATCGGTGGCAAGGTTGTTGGCAACCTGCGAGCCGCTACCCAGTTCGCCAAACGAATACGACGAGTTGCCGGGGACGTGCAAAATCTGTTTTGTCGGAATAGAAAACAAGAGCGCTGAAGAATTAGGCGACTTCAAAGATCAGCTCTACGAAATGATCGATACACAAATCAATCGCTCAGGTCAATTTGATGCAGTCAGCCGTCGCATGGTCGACGCCGCTTTGATTGAAACACGCATGCGACCGGATTCGTTGCTGGTGCCCGGCAACATGCAACTGTTCACTTCCGTTTTGCAACGTAACGGACAACCCGTCGACTATTTGATGTTTGCAACGCTAACCAGTGGTACGACGCAACGAAACTCTTCGACCCAACGCGATTACTTGTTGACTCTGGAAGTGGTCGACACTCGGACCGGTGCCTATCGTAAAGAGCAAGCCGAGATTCGCAAAGGCTACCATACTTCCCCAATGGGCAAGTTGGCGAATTACAGCTTGTGGCCAAAGGCAGGACGGTGAAAACGGGATCGGTAAGTTTTCGGCACTGGTTGCTGGGAACGGCTTTGCTGCTGGTTTGGGGGAATGCGATTGGCTGTACGGGTCATCGCCAACTGTGGACGAACTCGCGACATGATTTCTACCACAATGACCTAACCGCGGCTCACACGGGTCTTACTGAGGTCGTTGAGAAGCCATCGTCGAAGACGGTCGCCGAGTTGGATTTAGCGATGGTCGAACTGTTTCAAGGACAGCCGAAAGCCGCCGAAAAGCGTTTGCGAGAAGTACGGACCCAATGGCAATCGCTTCAGCAAAAGTCACTTGCTGAAGAAACGCAGGCTTATCTTACTGACGATCAGGCGAAGAAGTATTCGGGCGAGATCTACGAACAAATGACGCTGGGGGTCATGTTGACCTTGTGCAGCCTCATGACGGATGGAGTGGACGCGGAGAGCTACACGCTGCAGACGTTCCAACAGCAACAGGAACTACTCGCGAAACTAAATACCGATCGCGAGGAGCCACTGGAAGCGGCCTTTGGGATCCCAGCCGCGGTGCCGTACTTTCGTGGCGTATTGCGTGAAGCGACGATGCACGATCATGACGATGCGCTGCGGATGTATCAACTGACCCAGTCCCTGATGCCCGATCATCCGCAGTTGGCGGAAGATATCCAACGGACCCAGACCGCCAATCACAGCCGTCCGGGCCATGGCGTTGTTTATGTCTTGGCCTTTGTGGGACGTGGACCACATAAAGTTGAAGAAACTGAACCCGTCACCCAAGCGGTTATGTTGCAAGCCGAACAGATCTTGTCCATCTTTGGCGAGTACAGTGTGCCGCCGACATTAGCTCCGATCAAGTTCCCCGTGGTCACGTGCGCTCCGGCTCCGTTTGATGTCGTTGGCGTGCAAGTCAATGGTCAACCGGCAGCGACCACGATGACCATGACCGACTTCGAAAAACTGGCCCGCGAAACCTACGAAGCCAACAAAACTCGGATGATGGCGCGAACCGTGGCGCGGCGAATTGTAAAAAAGGGCGCAATCTACGCTGCCAAGTCGTCGCTCAACGCCAACGACATGGCCTCGTTGGCGCTGGATGCGGTTGGTGTCGTGTGGGAAGCGACTGAATCGGCGGACCTGCGCTGCTGGGGTCTCTTGCCACGAGAACTACAAGTTGTGCGTTTGGAACTGCCCGTTGGCCGACACGAACTGAAGTTGGAACCCGTCACCAACGGCTATCCGGTCGGCCTACCTTCGTCGTGTGTCGTCGACGTTGGGAACGCCCGCAATACCTATGTCCTCGGATTTTGGCCCGAACGAGATCGAGTTGGCGAACTATTGGTTTCCGGCCAAACAAAGCCCTAGCGTTGTGTCAAAGTCAAATTTTGGGGTCGGGTCTGGTAAAGGTGTCAGGAGTCAATTGCCGGAACGGCCCATAGGGTGCTTCGCACAATTGACTCCTGA
>JBGSJV010000183.1:0-8516 GCA_041741535.1 Pirellulaceae bacterium | reverse complement strand
AACAGAGGATAGATATCGTGCTTTATTTCGAATCTCTGTTTCGTCCGTTACCTCCTGTTCAATCGGAGCCCGACAAGCTGGCCGCGTTGATGTTGTCGTGAGTCATACCATTCACTAATTAGAATGTATCGGTTGAGCCTTCAATCCCCAAAAGGTGGAAAACGGTTGAACAGAAGGAAACCGAGACAACAGAGGACTGATATCGTGCTTTACTTCAAATCTCTGTTTCCTCCGTTACCTCCTGTTCAATCGGAACCCGACCTAAAAGAACCACCTCCGCACGATGCCGAGGTGGTCTGGAGGTCACTGATCAACTAGCCGGCCCAGACAGCCACTGCAATGGCGATGGAACCGACACCGATCATGGTGACGACAACCGCGGCGGCCGCGATTCCCCACGAAGCCCATTGGCCGCGGCCTTCCGCAATCTGTGCGTAGGGTTGGGCAAAAAGTTGTTTGGCAATTTGCTGGAACAGCAGGGCGTGAGCCACCGAGACGCCCATCCAAATGCCGCTCGGAACTTCGAACGGCAAAGCCAGGGTAACCGCAATCAAGATCGCTTGCCAAACCATCGTCGCCAGCAAGAACGTGATCGCTTGGGTTTTGCGACCCAGCAACGCTTGATTGCGTGCCACCAGAATGGCTCCGGCGATCACGCCACCCAAAAACGTACTCACCGCAATCGCTCGGTCGCTGTGCAAAGCCGGAACGCTGGCCTCTGGACACTTGGCGACCGGACTGGCAGCCTTCCGCGACGGTTGTGTAGCAAGGGGAGCTTGGTAGGGATTGACGGGGGCGGCTGCTCGGGTTGGAGTCTTCGGGCGTGGTTGACTGGAAACAGTGGCCATGATTCGAGGTCCTTTGGTGTGGAAGTCAGTTTCTTGGCAGCGAACGCCGCCGACGTAATCCATACAGTGGTCGCGGGATCGTGTGACAAACAATCAAGAGTATTTTTTGGACTAGGCCAAATGGTTAGAACTTTAAAGGAGAAGAGCCAAGACGACCAACGGACTGAGCAACAAAATCCAGCCACCCACCGCGACAAAGTCGCCCGGCGTTTGTTGGGTGACCACGGGCCGGCCATAACCAAACGAGACGCCAACCAAGTTTCCCATCCCGTCCGGAAACCAAATGCACGCCAGCGGCCATACAAGAAACAGAGCCGCTTGCAACAGCGATTGCAGTCCTCCGGTCAACACCGCTGTCAGCAAATAGAACACGGCGACACTTGCGGAAAGCGCACGCGAACGCAACCACGCCCGCGCCCCACGCCACCGGTTTTCGGCGTGAATTTCTTCGCCCCAAGCTTGGCCCAATCGTTGCACGGCCGGACTGCCGGCCCGATGACTCGCGATCCGCTCTAGTTGACCAGCCGCCAGCCAAACGCCGTCACATTCGTGACAACGATTGATGAAGATCCCCGAATCGTAGGCATAGTTGAACGGAACCAACGGTCGCTGACATTTTGGACAATCGACTTGGAGCGCTTGCTGCACCGGTTTCGCAGATCCGCTGGTCGGGTCGGCCTTGCGAACCAACTGCCCGAAGTCGGCAACACTCAGCCACATCCCGGCACAGGTCTCACATCGCTCGACCGCCAGCCCATCCATCGATTCCAACTTCAGTTGTTTTCCACAAGACGGACAATCCATGAAGTTCTCCAAAGTGCTTTATCAAGTCTTGAAACATCAGGTAGCTGCGTTTACCAGACACGCATTACCGTGAATCTAACCACATTCTGGCAAGGGTAGCTACCCGCACCGTTCAGCGTCTTGGCTTTCATTGCATCGCTGATTGTGACTAGCGTCCGCAACTTCTGGGGCTTAAAATCATGTTCGATTCTATCCGACTGCTCCCGTCCCAAGTGGCTTTGTTTTCGATATCGCTGGTCGTTCCACGAAGCACTAAAGGAAGTCCCATGTTGATCACACGTGCCATCAATCCGCTGCGGATGATTTTCTGGGGTAGTCTATTATGCGTCTTCGATTTCTCGTACTCGAGCACCACGACCATCAACGGACAAGCGGCAACTGGATTTCGATTCGACTTCTTGAATGATTTCGTCGGAATGCTGCTGATTACGATCGGGGTGCATAGATTGTCCGAATTCGTCATCAGTTCATCATTTCGAACTTCCATGCAATTTGTATTTGTTTGTGCGATCCTTAATTGTATCGAAACGTTCATGGGGCATTTTGTGTTTCCGACACCTGTGGCCATCGATATCCTGTCAAATCTGTTGAGCCTCGCATCGTTGTGTGGAACGGCTCTATTTTGTTGGTCGATGAATAGCCTGTCTTCAGCATACTTTTTGCATCAATCCGCCAAGAGTTGGCTGACGACCCAATGGCTAGTTATTGTCGTTTGGGTCATCCCACTTGGCCTACTCCGTCTGCTCGTACTCGGAGCATACCTTTCTGGGACATCGTTCCACTTCGATCTTGGTGTGTTGATCATTCCTGTTTTGCTGGTCTTCGTAGTCCCTTTGATCCATCTGTTTGTCTCCACATCGCGAATGCGATACGAAGCAGAGGGCATAAGCTCGAGCTATGTTCCATGACTGGTCCGAGGTCCCTCGATTTTGTTGGACCCACGTCAAGTTAATAAGGCATTTATCCCGACGGATGGTTCTTATTTGTCTAGATCACTGTTCCGCTCCGGCACGATCGGGGCGCTCGTGCTACTATGATTCTGTCTGTGAACCGCGACGGGTCGCGATTTGCCAGCGCTGATTATCTTTGCTCGGCACCACCCATCGGAGTACCGTATGCGACGCGATAAACAGCACTTAGGGAAAGATAGTAATACAACCAACAAAGGTTCGGGAGCGCGAACCAATAGTACCCAAAGGCCAGGCCAAGAATCGATGTGACGGCACAGTTGGTCGCCAGGAGCAAGAACCACCAACAGGTTCTGAACGAAAAAGCGAGTCGCAACGAAGTCGACGGATGGTCGGCACCATTCAGAACAAGGAAATGGGTCAAGGACCAGACGAACTCCACCACGAACATCAGCGGAACTGGTATCAACGCAATTCCGAAACTGTCGGCCCAATGCGGGCACTCGTCGCGCTCCCAACACAACATAATGTCGTAAACATAACCACCGATCGAAAAAAATGGTAGCAAGACGGAAACAATTCCCAACACAAAGAACGCGGGTGGAGACCGGAGTAAAAAACTATTCCTGAGCGATACCAACAGCCCCAGGAACCCGACCGCAGCCAGCGAAATGCCATAGTCGTGGAACTGGTATTTAAAGGTTAGAGACTCATCGCGAAGTTTCGAAAACCCTTCGTGATCACCAGATTCTAGATTCTTGTATCGTGCCAGATAAAGATCAACATCTTTGTAGGGCAACAACGTGCGCGAGTGACTCCAGAGCGACAGACCGAGAACCAAAACCCCCACCGCGAAAACCGCGAACCAAACTCGGCCGCGGAAGAAAAAGCGAGGCTTGTCGTTACTCAAGATCATCGCCCTCCCCTCCCCAGGCCGTTGCTTCGGACGTGACCATCCGTAAGTTTCATATTCGCCGATTCAATCGGGCGACCAACTGGGAACCGAGCCGAACTCCATGTTGCCTAGCTAGGCTCACCTTCTCACAACTCATTCGACGGCATGTTGTTTGCGCGGGCAAGCCCGATTCAATTGCCTACGGCTTCGCGAGGAATTTGATGCAGATGCAATGGTCGATTTTGATGGCATTGGCGGTTTCCTTCGCTAGGCCCGTGGCAGGATCGATCTGGTAAACGCCGACCTTTCCTCCGTCTTGACTGGCAATCAGCATCCACTTCCCACAAGGACTAATGTTGAAGTTCCGAGGGATCTTGATGTCCCCCGTTATATGTCCCGCTGGCGATAGTTGCTTCGATGCGGCGTCGTATCGAAACGCAGCAATCGTATCATGCCCGCGATTCGAAACGTAAACAAACTTGCCACTCGGGTGAATGCGGCACTCGGCCGTGCTGTAGCCCGGTTCTACTTTTTCCGATTCGCGCAACGTCGAAAGACTCTGGATCACCTCGAACTTGTTTCGTGCAACATCCAATTTGACAACATTTACAGTCATGTCTCGTTCGCCATTGACAAACGCGACCGAGTTATCCGGAGCGATGTGAATATGCCGAGGGGCGCTCAAAGCGGGCAACGCCAAGTACGGAGGATCGTTTGGCGTGATGGTCCCTTTTGCTCGATCAACTCGATAGATGTGAACCTTGTCCTGGCCCGCGTCGCACGTGAAGGCCAGCGTCCCGGTCGCATCAAAGAAGCCACAATGCCCTCGTGCCTCGCGATCCACACCATCGATTTTGGTGACCGGAATCGGGTAGTGGGCGATCCGCGAATCCAAACTGCCATCAGGCTTGAGCTTGAAGAAAGCAAAACTGCCACCGAAATAATTCGACACCACCGCAAATTGATTCGCGTTGTCCGTGCTAACGTGGCAAGCGGTCGCACCCACGCTGCTCAAAGTCACTTGCTGACTCAACGCCCCCGTTTGCGGATCCAATCGAAAGGAATGCACACCCCCTTCTTGATTGTTCTCTCGGACGGCGTACAGTGATTTTCCGTCCGGGGCAATGTGAAAGAAAGACGGACTTTCGAGTTCCATCGCTAGTTCTGGTTGCGAAAGCTGACCCGTGGTGGCGTCAAACGAACTGCGGTAGATGCCGCGACTACCGTCCGCGCTTGTGTAAGTCCCGAGGAAGACCCAATACTGCTCGGATTGCGGTTCATCGTTCGCTTGACAAGCAGTTTGGTTTAGTGAAACCAACAACAGGGCAAAACCTAGGAACTTGAACATGATAGGACTCTCGGTAAGGAAGTCTCGACTTGGTTGTTGCCGCGATTGCAGTCGTCACGGCCATCGGGGGCCAAGATAAAGCCGCTTCCGATGCCTGCATCAGTCACCCAGTCTATCTGTTCGTCACCGCCGGTCAACCGCCAACAAATGGGCCTAACCAAGAATCGACATCGCCATGACACTTGCCGCGTCAAAGACCGCAACGCCTCGATTCCTGTACGGGACGGCATGGAAAGAGGAAGCCACCCAAGCATTGACCGAACTGGCAATTCAACAGGGTTTTCGCGGCATCGATACCGCCAACCAACGCAAACACTATTACGAAGCGGCCGTTGGTGCCGCCATCGCCTCGTGTATCCAACGCGGCCAGGTGACGCGCGATGAATTATTTATCCAAACCAAGTTCACCTTTCAAGCGGGCCAAGATCATCGCTTGCCATACAATCCCAAGTCGCCGATCGAAGTTCAAGTCGCCGAGTCCTGCACCAGTTCGCTCGAACATCTGCGTACCGATCGAATCGACAGTTATGTGTTGCACGGACCGAGTCGCGGCTTGGGGCTCGGCCCAGCGGATTGGGCGGCCTGGAAAGCCATGGAGGAACTTCACGATCGAGGAACTGTCGGAGCCTTGGGCATTAGCAACGTGAGTCTCGACCAACTTACAGAACTCTGTCAAAGAGTCCGAATCCTTCCGCGCTTTGTGCAAAATCGCTGTTACGCCATTCAGCGTTGGGATTATACGGTTCGTAAGTTTTGTCAACAAAACGAAATTGTCTACCAAGGTTTTTCGCTGTTGACAGCCAATCGCGCCGTCTGGTCCGCTGCGGATCTAACCGCCATCGCCAAACGCTTGGACCGTTCACCAGCTCAGATTATCTTTCGCTTTGCCAGGCAAATTGGCATGTTGCCGCTCACAGGGACAACCAAAGCCACAAACATGCAAGCTGACCTAGAAGTCGAGCAATTCAACTTGACCGACGCTGAAGTCCATCAGATTGAAAACATCCTGGTTCGCAATAGTTAATCGTGTCAGCCGCAGGCCCTGGTCGTATGCGGGCGCAACAAGAGTGTGAACGTCCGTCACCGATCAACCGTCGAGTTATCCATCATTCCGGAGTGTCATCATGTTGGCTGCTATTCGTCCATGTAAAAACTGCGGCTCAACCAACTTTGCGGAGAGTCAAATCGACCAAGCATTCTTCAAGGTCAAGCTACCATTTGCGAGGTTTGTTTTCTCGGATCGCCTCGACATCCACGCTATGGCCTGCCTGAACTGCGGAGACATTAAACTGCTCGTCGACCCCGAACAACTCAAAGACATCTTAGGCCCCGATTCGACGTAAAAATCGCGTGACGCGATGTTCTCCCACTAATCAACACCATTTCGTTCCAGCTGTCGCGGACAAACGCTCTCGAAACATCAGAATCATCGCCATGCAGGCGACAAGCAAACAGCCCTGCTGGATCGCGCCGCCAACGCTGGTCCACCACATCGAGACACCCACTTCATCCGCCGGAACAAATCGGGCATGGGCCATGAGGCCAACCAATTTTATTGCCGGGGCAACAACGACGACAACAACGACCAACGCCGCCAACCATTTGGCCGAAAGCAAATCCTCGACCCACGCGGCATTTCGCTGGCGGACAAGGAAATAAGTTACGTAAATCGTGGTTGCCCACCCAATCAACGCCGCGATTATCCCGGCGCCACTCGCAGCCAGTCCATCTTGTCCTAGCAACGCCGTCAAGGTTGAAATGGCGGCACCGATACTGGACATCGCGGCCACCAGCGCCGTTATTCCCAGGTAGCCAAAGAGCATCCAAACAAACCTCCGACGCCAGACGGTCGTTCCGTTGATTTTGCCGTATTCTTGGCTCAACGACGAATTCGCGCCGAGCCTCGTCGAAGCCACCAAAAACGCCTCTTCTTCGGACAGCCCCTTTTCGACGAAGGAACCAATCGACTCACGCAGATGCTCTTCCAACTCGTCGACATTTTCAAGCGTCACAGATTCTGCTTGTCGTACACCTTGTTTCCAGTCTTGAATCTTCGATTCTAGGTTGAACATAGCTTGACTCCCCAAAGTGTTGCAAGTGTTTCGTGGACAGCAAACCATTGCTGCCGCTCCGTTTGCATGGCTCGGGCCCCCGCGGCACTGAGCCGATAGTACTTCCGCTTTCTGCCGTTCTCCGGCTTGCTCCAATGCCCAACGATTAGCTTTTCCTGTTCGAGTCGATGCAGCACCGGATAGAGCATGCCCTCGGACCACTCCAGCCTTCCACCTGACAACTCCCGCACCTGCTGGATAATCGCATAGCCGTAGTTCTCACCTTTGGACAAAACGGCCAAGACCAACGGCCGAGTTGAAGCAGCGATCAGTTCTTTGGACACCATTTAATTGCCTCCGCTGCGTATTACCTAGCCGTGCTAGGCATAATACCTAACGCGGCAAGGCATGTCAATCCACTTTTTTTGGGGAAAGGGATTCGCCGTCGCCACGCTTGCCAAAGCGTGGCACCTCTTGGGAATATCTGGGCAATGGAAAGCGCAGCTACTCCACTTCCTGATGCTGATCAGAGGCGATCGGGTGTTTTGAATCATTTTCGTTTCGCGAGACCGACCACAATGGTCGTTTCACACTTGGCTTCGTTCTCATTCCAGTGTCCATAGATCTCCAGATTGGGGAACTGGGGTTTGTCGCCTCGTTGCCTGAGCGTTTCCATCAACTCCGTCCAAATCCCTCCCAGAGCTGAGTACGGCCCGACATGCTGATAGCTGACATAGTGATCCAGCGAGATATCTAACGCTTCAAGGGTCCCAAGGTCCGAGGCGGGTTCTTTCAGTTCGACACCGGTAAAGATTGTCGATTCTGGCAAGTGGACAAAGTGATTGATTCCCTTCGTCTTGATCCGACGGTCGTGAACGGCCTTCCAAACTTTGTCCAAAAGTGGTTTCGCTGTCGCATGGACAGCTCGATCTTTGATCACACCTCGATGGCCAAACAAAGTAACTCGAAATGGAACGGACGAATCAATAATATTCATGAATCTGTTCAAATGGAGGACTGTTTCTTTCGCAAGTGTTGCAACTCGTAGGAGTAGGTTTGACAAAGCTTGCTTTCAGTAGGTTTCTCGTTGGTGACCAAAACGTATCCCACCCCTGGTTATGAACCAAACCGCCGCGCGGTACCTGCCTGGCGATTCTGAGAAATGTTGCCGTACGCTGCGAGAACGGACAATGATCCGAGTCGCTTGGTTCGTCCGGATGCTCATCATTCGTTCATCCATCATGCCGATGTGTTTAGCGCACGCTGGAGCCCCGCGACGATTGGGACCCTACGTGCAACGTCACTCTCACCTTCCCCGTATGGGCCATCGCCTTCGCCGTCATACAACTGTGAATCAAGGTAAGATTCTAATGCCACGGACAATCCACCGCATCATTCCCTGTCCGCGCGCAATCGCCAGCGATCTGTTCCGGTCATCAACGCAGAATGAAGACGAACCACCGTCGAATCAAACCACTGAGTACACGGAGGAACACAGAGGAAGCTCGCAAAATCGAATCAGTACTCCTCTGTGTACTCTGTGTCCTCTGTGGTTCAAGGCGTCGCTCGACCAAAGTTCGACGAGTAACAGAGCAAGTCACCCGTTGCGCGTGTTCGCTGCTTCGGGACTCAGGGATCCAGGCAATCCGGACTCCGTTCACG
>JBGSJV010000182.1:0-23790 GCA_041741535.1 Pirellulaceae bacterium | reverse complement strand
GCCTCCCCCGGCGGTAACATCCCGGCCCACCCAAAGCAGGAACCACAGCGCCAGACACCTGAATCTCCGCCCCTCCCGCCACCGCCCCCAATCGGGCGGTCCTCATCCCGCACGCCGCCAGACAAGCCCCCAAAGACACCTCTGTAGCCTTGTCCCCGTTTACGATACAACTGCACTCCCCCCCGCCGGACCCTCGGCGCAACTCCTTACGCTTCAAACGGCAGTGCCATTCAGTCCTGACACCTTTTCCATCAAAACTGCATAGAAGCCACGGCCTTGGATTGACCCTTTGGAGTTGCATCAAGGTCGTGTTAGGATGGTTGCCTTGGGGGTATGAGCCTATCCCCATAGGGATTGACCTTGGGGAGACGAAGTCAATGTTGTCGTGTTTTTATTGCGACTCCGGAATGGGTAAGACCCTTTTGGGGATAGGCTTTAAGTGTTTCCGAGGTTGAAAGGCAAGTTCATGACGGCGCGTCCAGCGAACCAATTACGTCCTGTAAAAATCAAACGTGGCTTTACCAAAACATCGCCAGGGAGTGTCTTGTATCAATGTGGGGGTACAACGGTGCTATGTACCGCGAGTATCGACGAAACGGTCCCGCCGTGGCTCGCAGCGCAAGGTTGTGGTTGGATCACTGCGGAATACAGCATGTTGCCGGGTAGCACGTCGACTCGGAAGCCGCGCGAACGGAACAAAGTCGATGGACGGACGACTGAAATACAACGCTTGATTGGGCGAAGTCTTCGAGCGATTGTTGACACAACGAAATTGGGGCCGCGGACGATTACGATCGATTGTGATGTGTTGGAAGCGGATGGTGGGACGCGGACGGCCAGTATCACGGGTGCATTTATCGCGTTGGTCGACGCCCTGCATCTGTTTCGCCCGAAGTTGCCCAACCCCGCCGAGTATCCTCTAACGGATAGTGTGGCGGCGATCAGCGTGGGATTGGTCGACGGAAAGACCTATTTGGACTTGGACTATCCAATGGACAGTGCGGCTGAAGTGGACATGAACGTCGTCATGACTGGACGCGGTAGGTTTGTCGAAATTCAAGGCACCGGTGAAGAAGCGACGTTTGATGAACAACAGTTGAACAGTTTGTTGCAATTAGCGCGAGGCGGGATACGGCAATTGACCGATAATCAACGGCAGGCACTCGGACGTCGTTGGCCGTTTGAATAAGGCACTTGGAGTAGACGATGATTGGCTTTATTGGTAGTGGACAAATGGCGCGGGCTTTGGCGCGGGGTTTTATCCAGCAAGGTCGATTGCTGGGCGCCGAAATCTGTTTTACGAATCCTGGCGACACCAATGCGAACGCATTTCTGCAGGCGGTACCCGGCGCGTGTCGGTTGGCATCGGCGGAGTTGGTCGTCCGCGAGGCGGCTCAGGTATGGGTCGCGGTCAAACCTCAGATCATTCGGAGTGTCTTGGAGCCATTGAACGGCAAATTTCGCCTCGACCAAGTCTTGGTTTCGGTGGCCGCGGGCGTCACGCTGGGTAGTTTGTCTCAGTGGACTGGCCATCTGAAAATTGTGCGAGTAAGCCCCAGCACTCCGGCGGTTGTTGGCCAGGGAATCTCGATCGTGTCGCATTCTGCGGAAGTTACCGAAGTCGAGACGGAACATGTGCGTTCTTTGCTGCAAACCGTTGGTTCGGCATGGGACGTTCCGGAACGATTGATTGACCCGATCAGCGGCTTGACCAGTTGTGGTCCAGCTTTTGTAATGACGATTATCGAGGCTCTCAGTGACGGGGCGGTTCGTGCCGGTGTGCCTCGCGACCTGGCGAATCCACTGGTTCTCGAACTATTGGCTGGCTCTACGTCTTTGGTACAAAAGTCGGGGTTGCACCCGGCCCAGTTGCGGGAACAAGTCGCCAGTCCAGCAGGGTCGACGATCGAAGGATTGGTCGCGTTGGAAGAGGGAGGGCTTCGTGCCGCGCTTATCAACGCCGTTCGCCGATCAGCTCGGCGGGCAAGTGAGTTAGGTCAGGTGGCCCTCGCCAATACTCCGGCGACGATGTCGGGAAATGGAAAGTAGTTTCGGAGTCGTAACAAAACTCGAAAGGATTGGAACATGCAAGCAAAAGAAATCTCGACAGGCGCGATCGTGGTGTATGAGGGTGAGCCAGTTCTGATTGAAACATTAAAAGTGCAGACTCCGTCGGCACGGGGTGCGGCAACGCTGTACAAATACCGCGGCCGTAATTTGGTTACCAAGGAAAAAGTGGACTTTGTACTGAAGGGCGGCGATTCCCTCGATGAAGCCGATTTTGAAAAACGATCCGTGAGCATGATGTACACGGATCAAACTCATTTGCATTTGATGGACAATGAGACATACAACCAATTTGCGTTGGAGCTGACGTCCATTGAGTGGGAACGGAACTTCTTGGTGGACGGCTGCGAAGGACTGTTTGCGCTGATTTACAACGACGAGTGTGTTGGCATTCAAGTGCCGGTGACTGTTGAACTGACCGTGACTCAATGTGATCCCGGCGTTCGCGGAAACAGTGCCACGTCGCGAGCAAAACCGGCGACGTTGGAGACCGGGTTCGTCATTCAAGTACCGGAGTATCTAAAAGAGGGCGAGCGAGTCAAGGTGGACACGCGGACCGGCGAGTTTCTCTCGCGGGCTTAGAAGTCCAATCTTCTTAGGCTTTGTCTCCCGACGGAGTCCGGTCAGTGTTTGCGCCAGAGCAGGGCAGGCACGTCCCGGACAAAAAAGTGATGACCGGCGAGCGTCCGACTCCCTTTGGGACGAAGCCTACCTTTGCTTGCTAGGACGTGGGTTGCCAGGAAATTTACCGGTCAGAGTAGACTCGGCTTGTTGGTAGTTGGGATCGCGGTACTTGGTTGGCTCGGCGGAATTCAACCAGTACATCAGCACCGCGCGAAGGAACAAAAATCCAACCAGCGAGCCGACTGCGACGCTGACGATCGTCCAGAGATTTTGAGTCGCGAACGTAAAGCCAAGGATTCCGACACACGCAATAATGACTAGGGAAGTTAGCGTAAGTTTACTTCGTCCGTTCATAGATACGTTCCTTTTTGCAAGAGTTCGGGCCGTTTAAAAAGTCTCCGTGCTTTTCATCAAGTTTGAGGTATTCTGCTGGCGAGTTTCCTGCCCGTTTTGGGAGAAACTACTTCGAGATTCGCTTCCCAGTTGAGTTCCTTGGATAGATCTCATCGTTCGTCCGTCGAATCCGAGTGCTGGTGTTCGGAAAAGTGGTCGGTCGCGACCCTAAGAACACCACGGGAGCAGGGCCAGCAGACACAAAAAGAGAGGAATTCGAAAGGCGGAGCCCCTCGTGATTGGACCAAAAAAAGGGCGAAGTAGCTTTGCCAAGTGCCGTTTTTTAGTTTCTTGATGAGACACCGCTAAAGCGTTTTGTTATTCGTGAGCCGACAATTTCGCGGCCGTGAAGACATCTTGGACAGCGTTACAGCTACAATGTTTAACTCGGCCACGCCGTGGTTTTTCCGGTTGGTATCAGGAAATTGGAAAAAGTTTATGCAAATTTTGCATCGCGATTGTCGTAACATTTTCTGGGTATTGTCCGTTTTCTTGTGCGGCATCGGGACGGTTGTTGGGCAGGAGAGCCGCGACGTCACTTCGCCACCCATCGACTCCGTTTGGACGCAACTTGGTATACCAGAACCGAGTCCCGATGCTCCGCACGGAAAGCAGCCGGAATTGCCGTTGTTGTTCGAAGATGATTTTTCCGCAGACTCGCGCGACAAGTATGAGATCCGTGGAGTCGCTAGTTCTATTATCTGGGAAGCGGGGCAAATCGTGCTCAAGCAGGGCGATGTTCTCGCACGAGAAATCAACGCGAACGATTGGTTGGAGACGGAAATCGACCTGCAATTCCCTGAGCTGAAATCTGATGGACAAACGTCCGAGTGCATTCTCCGACTAAATTTGGACGGTGCCACAAACTGCCAGTTTGTGTGGCGTCGAGAACGAATGAACGGCGTGGTTCGATCGAAAGTCGCAATTTTAGATCTAGTTGAACCGACCGAAAATTCAGCGGAAATGGAGCCGCATGTTGTCCGACAGATCGAACTGGATTCCGATTTGTCCAATGGTCGTTGGCAGGTTTCTTATCGCAACGGCTTGTGTCGTGTGTCAAACCTCGATAGTTCAACGGAATTGTATGGTTATATCCCAAATGGCATCGTCCGGATCGGGAAACTAGAATTCCTGGCGTTGTCCGAAGGAACGACTTGCTCAAGATTGAAAACGAGTCGGGTCGTACCGGTCGCCGGTGATTTCACTGACACCAATGCGACCGCACTTGCGCAGATCGACCGTCTCGAGCGACGATTTTCGCGATTTTTCCAAAACGGCGACGTTGGCAAAGCGTTATCTGCAGCCGAAGAATTGGTGATCGAGAAAGGAAAGATCCTCGGGCAATTTCACGCCGGGTTTGCCAGCAGTTTACATAATCTAGCTGAAATGCATTACTTGAATGGCGACTATCTGCGAGCCGAACTCGGGTTTCGTCAGGCGGCAGCGATTCGTGAGCAGTTATTGGGCAAGAATCACCCCGACTACGCCACGAGCCTAAACAACTTGGCGCTGATTTCTTACAACAAGGAAGACTTCACAAACGCCGAATCGCTGTATCGTCAATGCATGACGATCAATCGAATCGTGCATGGGGAAGATCATCATTCCTACGCTGCAAACCTAAATAACGTAGCTCTGTTTTACCATTCAATCGGAGATTTTGCCCAGGCCGAGCCGCTTTATGTTCGGTCGGCAGAAATCCTGAAGAAAGACCTATCCAGCCAGCTCCCAGCATATCTGCAAGTTTCTAACAATCTGGCCGGGCTGTATTTTTTGATGGGCGATTTCTCGCGAGCTGAACCACTGTTCCTTGAGTCTATCGATGTTTATGAAACGGAATTGAAGGATTATGAGTATTATCAATCCGCCTACACCACTTGTCTCAACAATCTTGCACTTCTTTATTTTACAAGTGGCGATTATGCACGCGCGGAGCCAATATTTGTAAAGGCCAACGAGATCCACAAACGTGGATTGGCGAGGGACATTCCCGAGTTCCCCAACAACTTAAGTGAAATGGCCCTCCTGTACTACTCGATGGGCGACTATGCCCGCGCCGAGCCGCTTTATCTTGAGGCCATGGAGACTTGCGAACGGGCTTTGGGAACCGAGAATTCGACGTACGCGATGATCATCAACAATATGGGGGGCATGTATCTGGCAAACGGCAACGCCTCGAGAGCGGAGGAACTGTTTTTAGAGGCCAACACTATCCGCGAACGATTGTCCATGAAAGAGCACCGAGACTATGCAATCACGCTTGGCAACTTAGCCTCATTGTCCGGACGAAAGGGAGATTACGAAACGGCCGAACGGCTTTTGATCCAAGCAAAAGAAATTCTCGAAAAAGTTCGCGGAAGAAAACATCCTGATTTTGCTCACTGTTTGTCCAATTTGGGCTCGTTATATTTTTCGAAGGCAGAGTATTCTCGCGCTGAGCCTCTTTATCGAGAGTCGATCGAAATTTACAAAGACTCTGTCGCATTTGGACACCCTGACGTTGCGCAAAGTCTTAACAGTCTAGCACGATTGTACAAGTCGATGGGCAATCCCGAGCAGGCTCATGCACTGTTTCGTGAAGGATTTGAGTTAACCGTACGACATCTGGAAACGACTGCTGTTATCCAGTCAGAATCTCAGCAACTTCGCATGGCCCAACAGGCCGAGTATCAGTTGGCTCACTACCTTTCTGCAGTTGCTGAATCGAACGCAGCGGCTCGTGACGCTATGAATGGCGCGCTGATGTGGAAGGGGGCCATCTTTGCACGGCAGCGATTGATGCGACTTGCTCGGACAACAAACGACCCCAAAATCCATACGCTGATGGGTGAACTCCGTTCGGTCTCTTCACGACTTGCGCAGCTTAGCACCAACCCACCGACTGCTGGACCGCGAAAAGATGTATGGCGACGCCAACTGGATGATTTGAGCGGAAAGCGTGAACAACTCGAACGAGAGTTAAGTGCCGCGAGTACGGAGTTTCGTGCAATCAAGGCGGAAACCAAGGTCGATGTGGATCATGTTCTATCCACGCTCCCGCAGAACGCGATGCTGGTCGACATTCATGTTTACCAACGCAAGACGGGAACTGCCAATGAATATGGGGTGTTGAATTTCGAACCAGCTTATTGTGCATTTGTGTTGCGGAAAGGTCGTCCCGTTGAGTTTGTTGATCTGGGTTTTAAAAGCCAAGTAGACAAATGGATCGGCCAGTGGCGAGAAAACTATGGTGTATCGAGCGGAAACGGTGCCGATCCCGCACAAGAGCTTCGTCAAATTCTATGGGAGCCCTTGGCGAAGTTTACGGATGGCGTGGAAACGGTTGTGATTTCACCTGATGGAGAAATTAGTACACTTCCGTTGATCGCGTTACCTGGGAAGATGCCTGGGACATACTTGTTGGAAGAAGTGGCGATCGTCAATTTCTCGTTTCCGCAGTTCTTGCCCGAGCTGATGAAGGATGCCGAACAAGAGTCTGGATCACAATTGGGTCTGTTATTGGTAGGGGACGTCGACTTTGACCAAATGGATAAAAGCCCGTCGGATGGCGACACGAATTCGACGAGTGATCCAGAAGTCATGGCGGTGCCAACGAATAATCAAGATGCATTGACGTTGGCAGTGACCGCACGACTTAATCGTTCAGTCGTTTACGGCAAGGAATTGGAACGATTCGAGCGACTAACTGGAAGCAAGTTAGAAATCTCCAGGATCGCGGACGACTATCGTCGACTGTTTGACCCCGAAACCATCCAAATCCTTGCGGACTCGCAGGCGACAAAAGAGCGATTTCAAACTCTAGCAACGCAATGTCGTTTTCTTCACGTCGCCACGCATGGCCTGTTTGCTCCCGAGGCGATCAAGTCAGCGGGTGCCGATGAGATCCAGCAGAGCGATTTGCCCACTGACTCGCGGAGTAAGGCACCGGTCGTTGGAATTGACCCCAGATTGTTGTCAGGATTGGTCTTCGCTGGTGCGAACCAGTCGGCGGATTCATCGGGTCGTGACACGAGCATTCTGTCAGCATTGGAAGTCGGCGAAATGAATCTTGCTACGGTGGAATTAGCAGTGTTGAGTGCCTGCGATACCGGACGAGGAAAAGTTGCAGGTGGAGAAGGTACATTGGGTTTACAACGAGCATTTCAGGTGGCAGGAGCACGAACCACCGTTACTAGTTTGTGGCGAGTAAACGACCAAGCGACACAAGTCTTGATGTCTCGTTTCTACCGGAATTTGTGGGAGAGAAAACTCAGTAAAGTTGAGTCCCTGCGAGAGGCACAATTATGGATGCTGCGTCAACCGGACGAAGTGGAGGTGGAGCTCCGCAAGTTACGTGGGGGAGAAGACGAATTGGATGACGGTACAGATAGGACAATTGCTTCAGCAAAGCACTGGGCCGCTTGGGTGTTGTCGGGGGATTGGAGATAGAACTTTAGCGGCATGCATATTCCGGCGATCGTTTTTTTGAGTCACTTCCGCTGTAAAGTTCCTGGCCCGAATGTTCAGCCAATCGTACCGAAGAACGCCTTGGAGCGGTCGCCTTGTCAATTTGCCTGAAGCTTGCCGAGTTCCACGACCTTTAGATTAGACGGTTTTTTTGCCAACCTGCAGTGAGAAACCGAACAATTCGCCGATCCAGTCGACTGTGCTCGGAACGATCCAAAACACGGTGTCGGTCGTGAGTGAGCGCACGCTTCGCCCTGCCCTATCCGCGCCAGACGTCCACTCGGACGATCTAACAACGCCAAGACGATTCCTTTCAAATTCTGCTGTGAACGTGCCCCTTGCTTTACGGGCACGTCGTTGCTAGGATTTGCGACTCATGGCCTCACCTCTTCCGCTCAATGTCGAGGTGGGAGTCAATGACGCCCGCGAGTCCAATTCGCCGGGCGTCTTTTGTTGCGATTCGTCGCGAGATAACCTGGAGGAACGTCCGCGAGATCGCTGGCGTGAAAACCAACTGGAAAGACCGACCTAAGCCACTGGGAAACAAGGGTTTAGGAAAATAAGGGAGCGTAGCTCAGTCGGTAGAGCACCGGACTTTTAATCCGTAGGTCCTGGGTTCGAGCCCCAGCGCTCCCATTTTTGACCCGCAACAGAGTCGCCGTCCATGGCAAATGGCTCGGGTGCCGACGAAAGCCGGTTTCGCTGGCGTTGGTATGTTAGTTTGAAGGCTCCATTTCACGCCGCGCACGGGTGATATTCGAGTTATTTTCGCGTGTTTGGCTGCTCTGTTCGAGTTCTACGAACATAATCAAGTTGGGGACCTTCTCAACGATTGCATGTGGCTTCGGAAGTAAAACGTGAACATTCAGCGAAATCCCACTCGAGCCGTACGTATTGGAACAGTGACCATTGGTGGGGGGCACCCGATCGCCGTTCAAAGCATGACGGCAACTAGTACCCAAGATATTGATGCGACCGTGTGGTTGGTCAACCTGATGCACGAGGCGGGCGCCGACGTGGTGCGGATTGCGGTGGATAGCAAGAAAGACGCCGCCGCGGTGGCGGAAATTCGGCGACAGACGACGGCCAATTTATGTGTCGATCTGCAAGAGAGTTATCGCTTGGCCGAGGAAGTGGCGCCTCATGTGGACAAAGTCCGCTACAACCCAGGCCACCTGTATCATCACGAAAAACAGAAGCCCTGGCAGGAAAAAGTTGCGTTTTTGGCAAACGTGGCGAAGGACAACGACATCGCGTTGCGAGTTGGCGTGAACTGCGGCAGCGTAGATCCTGACCTGAAGGATCGATTCCCGGCCCATGATTCGATCAGTCCGATGTTGGAAAGCGCGTGGGCACATTGTCGCATGCTGGACGATTTGAGCTTCACACGATATTGCGTGTCGTTAAAGGACTCGGACCCCAGCAAAGTTGTTGAGATCAATCGTCGATTTGCCGCGGAGCGACCGGATGTCCCTATTCACTTGGGAGTGACGGAAGCTGGGTTGCCTCCTGACGGAATTATCAAGACCCGCGTGGCATTCGAGCAATTGATCGGACATGGGATTGGGGACACCGTCCGCGTTTCCTTGACAGTTCCGAATCCGCAAAAGGGCCTGGAGATTACCGCCGCGCGAGAAATCCTGAGCGACATCTATGCGGGCCGAGTTAGGAGCGTCGTCAATTTTGGCGACGGCTTGAACATTATTTCGTGTCCAAGTTGTTCACGTGTCGAAAACGCAGCCTTCGTCGAACTGGCCCAGCAAGTAAAGGCGATGACGGCGTACGCGGCCAAGTACCAATTGACGATCGCCGTCATGGGCTGCCGCGTCAATGGACCAGGTGAGACGGATGACGCGGATCTCGGTTTGTGGTGCGGCCCAAATTTTGTCAACTTGAAGCGTGGTCCAATCGAATTGGGCC
Organism: Pirellulaceae bacterium; assembly: GCA_041741535.1. GTDB lineage: Bacteria > Planctomycetota > Planctomycetia > Pirellulales > Pirellulaceae > M30B19. The sequence goes on along the minus strand of JBGSJV010000182.1, from coordinate 14,340 downwards.
AATATCCGTATGAAGACATCCTGCCACGACTAAAGAGCGAACTGGACGAATTGATTGCTCAGAAGTCGTTTGGGTAACCTAGGCTCTGTCGCAAAGGGGTCTGACCCTTTGGAGGGCATGGAAAATATCGGACAAAAAGGCACGACCGGAGAGGGTCAGCCCCCTTTTGGGACAGAGCCTAAGATCATGGTGGAACAAAACAGGAGTGATGGTGTTGATCGCGACCTCGGCCCTGATGAGGGCTCGGAGGAAGCCGTTGCACTGGCCCTGTTCGAGTTATCCAATCGTTTGCAGGCCGGTGAAGACGTTAGTTTGGAGCAAGCGGTCCTGGCGTATCCTCTATTCGAGCAGGATATCCGCGAATTGTGGGGCACGATGGTTGTGGCTCAGGCCGTGGGCAAGTTCCGCGCCAAGGAAGCTGCCGAGCAGTTGGCTGCCTCCAGCGATACGATCGACCGATTGATGCTGGACGCGCAAGGGGATCTTCAGGCAAAGGCAGAGATTGAAGGCGCCGAAGCTGAAACTCGTTTGCCCGCGACCTTTGGCGACTTTGAATTGTTGGAAGAACTGGGGCGAGGCGGCATGGGCGTCGTGTATCGAGCACGGCAGATCAGCTTCAACCGGTTCGTTGCCTTAAAACTGATATTGCGCGGCTCGTTGGCGACCCGCGAAGAACGCTTGCGGTTTCGGAGCGAAGCGGAAGCGGCGGCCTGTTTGGATCATCCCTACATCACCAAAGTCTATCAGTATTCGGATGATGGGCGTCACGCGTTTCTTTCGATGCAATTGATTGAAGGTTGCACGCTGTTGCAATTTATGTTGACGGAGCCGGCTCCCAGTGTCATCGCCGAGATTTTATCGAAAGTGGCGTCGGCGATCCAATACGCCCATGACCGAGGTGTGTTGCATCGAGATTTGAAGCCGTCCAATATTTTGATTGACGAAAACTTGAACCCACATGTGGTGGATTTTGGGTTGGCCAAACATCACGTGAAACGAACTGTCACGGAGTCCAACGATGCGGTGCTGGCTCCACTCACGGACACTGGAGCCATTGTAGGAACGCCCGCTTACATGGCACCGGAGGCCGCGTGCGGCCGGAGTGGAGATGTTGGACCTGCCAGCGACATTTATTCGTTGGGTGCGATTTTGTACTACTGTTTGGCGGGGCAAGCTCCCTTTGTGGGTAAATCTGCTTTGGACACGGTCTTGATGGTGAGGGAACAAGATCCGGTTCCTCCGCGCAGCATTCGCGCCAATGCCGACCGCGACCTGGAACGAGTGGCCTTGAAGTGCCTACAGAAACCCGCGGATCTTCGCTATCATTCCGCCAGTGAGTTGGCCAAAGATCTGTTGGCGTATGTCAAGAACGAACCCTTGGTGGCAACTAGCGGGCGTTTCACGGACGTCTTATCGCGGATGTTTCGAGAGACGCATCAAGCCAACGTTTTGCAGAATTGGGGCTTGTTGTGGATGTGGCACGCGTGGATTTTGTTAGTGACCTGTGTGGCCACTGATGTATTGTATTGGACACATACCGGAAGTCGTTGGAATTATTTCCTGCTGTGGAGTGGTGGGTTTTGCGCGTGGGCGGCGATCTTTTCTTTGGTGCGTCGCCAGATGGGTCCGGTGACCTTTGTCGAACGCCAGATCGTTCATGTGTGGGCGGCAAGTCTCATTAGCAGCATGTCGTTGTTTGGTTTGGAGATCTACCTTGGTCTCGAACCTTTGGCATTGGCTCCGATGCTGGGGATTATTAGCTCGTCGGTGTTTCTCGTTAAGGCGGGCATGCTTTCAGGAACTTTTTATATCCAAGCACTGGTGTTGTTCATGACGGCATTCCCGATGGCTTGGTATCCGTCGTGGGGACACACTTTGTTTGGAGTGATATCGGCGGGTTGCTTCTTCTTTCCTGGTTTGAAATACTATCGACAGAGACAGCGTAGCGAGTCGTTGCGACTGTGATGGGTTTCCCAGGAGCGTTCCTGCGCGCCGTGCCCTATTGTTTGAAAACTGGATTGCGAGCCGAGGCTTGCAGGATGGTAGGCTCCGCATGTCGTTCGAGTTCTTTTTTTTGTTTCTTACGAACTGTTGGCGGGTGTTGTGTGAATTGGCACCGTGGTTTCTCCTCGGTGCGGTCATCGCCGGCTTGATTCATGGTTTGGCCCCGGTTGCTTTTATCAAAAAACGATTGCAAGGTTATTCTGGTGTATTATGGGCGGTGTTGTTTGGAATTCCGCTACCACTTTGTAGTTGCGCCGTGATTCCCACAGGAATTGGTCTGCGGAAAAGCGGAGCGAGTGAAGGGGCGACGGTTGGCTTCTTGATTGCGACACCTCAGACGGGGGTTGATTCCGTTTTTGTCACAGCTGCTTTGCTGGGTTGGCCGTTGGCGGTATTCAAGTTGGTGGTTGCCTTGGTCCTTGGTTGTGTCGCGGGATTTGTGATTGAATTTCGCGAACGGGCAAGAACCAAGTTGATGGTGACGCCGTCACGACCTTCGAGCGGGCGGTCGTTGAGTCTCCCGGTAATTCAAAATGTTGGGCCTGCACCCGCGACGCCGATTTCGGCAACGGAGTCGTCGCGTCCGAGAATTGATGCTGCGATTGGGTATGCACGAGACAGCATCACCCAGTCGATTGAGATCATTCGCTCGATTTACGTGTGGATATTGCTGGGCGTTGTCCTGTCCGCAATCATCAACGTTAGTCTTCCGGTTGGGGCGATTCAAACTTGGCTAGGCCCACAAGGAACGTGGCTTCAGATTCCCATGACGTTGCTGATCAGTCTGCCGTTGTACGTCTGTGCAACCGCATCGGTTTCTGTGGCTGCGGCGTTGGTGCACAGCGGGCTGTCCACGGGTGCGATGATTGTATTTCTAATCGCGGGACCAGCGACGAATCTGGCGACGATGGGAGCGATCTTTCGGTCTTTTGGTCGTGGGGCGTTTGCAACCTACATGGTGACGGTTGTCGTGGGTTCCATCATGGCGGCGTATTTGTATGACTGGTGGATTGTCGACAAGTTCTTTGGTCAGGAGTCGAGCGCTGCGGGACATGCGCACTCGCACGACCATCATGATTCTTCGCATTGGCATAGTCAGTGGTCGGCGATCCTGTTGTTGTCGATGTTCGTGTGGTTTGCTGTGCAGCAAGGTGTCGCTTGGTATCGGGCGCGAACGATCGCTGAACAATAAACCCTTGTAGGCAACTGGTCTTGAGCCACAACGATTTCTGAAACGCGAGACAAATCTTCGATGGCAAAATTCACTCGCGACTGTCGGGTTCGCTCCGAGCATGACTTTGCGGCGGTGTACGCCAGCGGCATTTATGCAGCCGATCATTTATTGGTTGTCAATGCACTGCCCCGCCCCGATCTGCGGCGGCGATTGGGCCTGAGTGTTTCCAAAAAAGTTGGGAATGCCGTGGTGAGAAATCGCTGGAAGCGATTGATTCGCGAGGCGTTCCGGTGCGCCGACGACAAACTGCCCGGAGGTTGGGACCTGATTGTTCGACCGAAACGTGGTGCCGAACCCGACCGGTTCCAAATTGAACGAAGTTTGCTAAATTTGACGCAACGACTGGAACAACGCCGTCCCGCTTAGGTTCTCCGCGGTAATTGGCCGCGTCTGTTGTTTCGGCCGAAGCCGCACTGCCATTATAGAATTGGACTTATGACCGACTTGCCAGTAGATAACCCGACGAATGACGGAATGCCTGAAGACAACGATTTGGGTTCTTTGGTGGCGAGTCGCCGAAAGAAGCAGCAACGGCTAATTGAATTGGGCGTTGATCCGTTTGGGCAGCGATTTGACGATCGGCAATGGATAAAGAGCATTCGGGCGCAGATTTCGGAGATCGCGTATCGAACTCCGGATGGCCGGACGATTCCGCTGCCGTCAATCACGGAGGCGACCAAGGCGGACTTCCGGAGCTGGCTCGCACAACAAGGACCGGGCGAAGTTGTTGGGCCGCAAGTTCGCGCGGCGGGACGAATCGTGTTGCATCGCGACAAAGGGAAATTGCAGTTTATCGATATTAGAGACTGGACTGGCGAGATTCAATTGTTTGTTGGTCAGAATCAGGTTGGGCCAGAAAACTGGGAGGTGATCCAGTGCTTGGATTTGGGCGACCTCATCGGTGTGGATGGCGAATTGCGTTACACGAAAACGGGCGAGTTGTCCGTCTTCGCGACTCGGATTCATTTGTTAACCAAAACTTTGGATCCGCCGCCTGACAAGCACAAGGGTTTGACGGACCAAGAATTGCGTCAGCGGCGACGCTACATCGATTTGGCGTACAACGAGGGTGTGATCGAGCGGTTTCGGAATCGGAGTAAGATCGTTGAATCGATTCGGGCGACTTTGGCAAATCAAGAATTTGTCGAGATCGAGGGCCCCACTCTGCATACCATTGCCGGTGGAGCTGCCGCGCGACCATTTGAGACGCACCACAATACGCTCGATATGCCGCTGGTGATGCGAATTGCTTTAGAGCTACATCTCAAGCGACTGTTGGTTGGCGGCATGGAGCGAGTGTTCGAATTGGGTCGGGTCTATCGAAACGAAGGAATTAGCCCACGGCACAATCCTGAATTCACGATGTTGGAGGTATACCAAGCCTATGGAGACTACCGTTCGATGATGGACTTGACCGAGTCGATCATTGCGGGAGCGATTCGCGCGATTGGTTCGCCGGCACGGTTGCCCTGGGGTGAGGACAAGTTCATTGATTTCGCCACGCCGTTTCAGCGCGCGACTTACCATGACCTGTTGCAGCAAGTCACGGGTGTCGATCCGTGGGATGCCGGTGCACTCGCGAACTTCGCAAATAGTCGTGGGATGGCGACCGAGGGCAAACATCCGGACGTGATCAAGAGCGAAGTGTTCGAAGAGTTTGTGGAAGATACGTTGGTCGGGCCCGTGTTTGTCACCGACTATCCCGCCAGTATTTGTCCGTTGACGAAACGAAGTCGCGAGAACCCTGAGGTTGCCGAGCGATTTGAGTTGTTCGTACACGGCATGGAGTTGGCCAATGCGTATACGGAGTTGAACGATCCGGACCTGCAGGAGACTTTATTTCGCACCCAATTGGCGGGGATGTCGGCGGAAGATTCGATGGCAAGGATGGATCACGATTTTATTCGTGCGTTGCGAAATGGCATGCCGCCCGCGGGTGGATTGGGGATCGGCATCGATCGTTTGGTCATGTTGCTGACCAACAGTGCGTCGATTCGCGACATCATCTTGTTTCCACTGCTCCGGGCGGAACAATGATCGCCGTTTCGGTCGCGACCAAGCCGCTGGCTCGACCTTCTTCGGGAAAGAACTCCGCCCAGATGGGCAGGTGTTCCGAGATCTCTAACGATTGTGCGACGTTGAAGTTGAATTCTCGGAGGAAATCGAAGTTGCCACTGCGCCCGGTGAACTCCACGGTGGCGGGAGAATCGATGATGAAGTTGTCCAGTTGCCAATCACCCTCGGTGACGGTTGGCACGGAACGAACCAACCATTGATTGGTTGTACCGGCCAGCAACGGGGTAAGTTCCTGCTCGGCAACTTGCAGCGTGCCGGCAATGATCACGTCGTCTTCCCCACGACCGTCTCGCCGAACCGCGTCGAGTAGTTTAGCCAAATGCACGGTCTCTTTTTCCGCGACGGAAGCTTCGACGAGCCAATTCGCCAGCGAAAACGTAAAGGCTCGCTCTGGAGCTGGACCGATCGCGCGAAACCATCCGACAAACGGTGGACGTTGCAACAAGCCTTCGGGATCGGCGACGACGTAGGGCTTGTCGACAGGTTGTATCCGGCGCGTGTCGAACAAAAAGGCATACTGCAACGGCGGAACGAGGCGTCCCAAACGCGGACTGGTGAGGATGCCGTAGTGGGCGCCCTCTCGGTTGACTTGGTCCAACAGAGCTGCGATCACATTCGAATCGTCGGTTCGAATTCCTTGAATCGCGACCAAGTCAAATTGTCGAATGATCTTGGCGTAAGACTCCATGACATGAGAGCGTTTCGATTTCGCCGAGCCATAGTTATGCAAATTGAAGGACGCAATTCGCACGACACCCGTGGAGTTTTGTTTCGTTCCGGGGGACTCGCCGCTAACGGCCTGAATCAAATTTGCCGAACCCCCACCTAGCGAACGGATCTGCCGACTGGCAATTTGCCATGCATCGGAGACATTGCGAATCTCTTGACGATGGAACAGGAACCAACCGCCTGCGAAGATCAGGAGTAGGAACAGAAGCGTTCGCGGGTTAAATTTTTGCTTCATGTACTGGCTCGGTGGGCGGGCGGACCGCGGTGAGTGATGTGGGCACATCCGAACATGTCGAAGTTCTACCCGTATCAACCACTTAAGCGAACATCGTCAGGACGATTACGGCTCCAGTCGGCAAATCGCCCTGCGAGTTACCTAGAATCACCAGCCGCTTCATTTTATTAGTTCAGGATTTGGTGCCGTTTGAATCAGGACCGACGCGGGCCTTGAGCCAATCTCCGAACTCCGTTTTGGTCTTTCGTGCGCGGCGACATCGGCAATTACCCAACCGACCATCAACGCAAACGCGCAAAAGACAAATGGACGTCGCCTCAATCGCAGTTCACTCAGGTGCCACCACCAGACAACGGTACCGCCAGTCGCTCGCATGACCTAATTCCCGTAAAAGCCAGTGCCCTCATTGGAGATTATCGGTCGTAACGCTCGATTCGATTGACGGCTTTCGATCGACACGTCACATATTGCCGTCTTTATCAAATGTTCTCAAGAATGGCGAAGTTGTTTCCGAGCAACGAAAAGACTCAAAGACACCAAGGTTAGAACGACCAGACAACATCAAAGCCCGCGGTAACTTGACGGCTGCTGGTTTGATCATCGAACGGCAGACCGCCACTGGACCAATCGTAACGAATCTCGGGACGAATCAGCAGGTTCATGGTTGGTGTATGATTGATTCCTAGAGTCAGGCCAAACAAGTTGCCTTGGCCCAAGAGATCGCCAGTTTCTGGATTGGCAATTAGCGCTCCGTCATTGTCGTGGAACCATTCCCCTCGGATACCCCAAGACGTTTGGTCATTGATGGCGTGAAGTAAAGCTTGGTTCAGACTTAGCCATTGGGCATTACTAGGGTCGCCGCTGGAATTTGTTCCAATTCGTTGAGCAAAGTTGAAGTCGAACCAACCGACGTAGCTCCATGATTCCGTGATTTGTCGCGTCAGAATCAACTCATAGGTGGTTTGCGCATCGGATTGGTCATCAGTTTCATCTCCATGGTACAGGACATGCGTCAGAGATGTGGCTTCATCGTCGCTCAACCAGCCTAGGGTCCCAATGTAGCCGGGCGATTTATTGTTGTCTGTAGTTACGTCCCAACCGCGAACCAAACCGCCCTGCGCGGACCAGTTGGAGCCGATATCCGCGGTGGCCATGACGCCTGTATGAGTGGACGGCTGGGCCAGCATAAAGGCGTGGGTTGCCGAGAAAAAGAAGCGATCGAGCGACGGCACACCTTCGTAACCGATTGGCGACCAAAACCGGCCGACGCGAAATGTGACGCCTTGGCCCCATGGATTGAGATTCGGATCAAACCACTCGGCGTAGGCTTGCGGTGTCGCCAAGGAAACAAATCGCCCGGAGTGCCACGTGTCATCGAAGCCTGCGGACTGTACCAAACGAGCATCTGCTCCGTACATCAGATCGATGCGACCGCCCCATTGGTAACTTGCAGAGGAAGGGTCGATTGCCCGTTCGAGGCCCAATCCAAGCTGATGAAACATATAATCGTTGGCGCGGTCGTTGACTCCGTTGGGCCCATTCAATCGATTGGTGGGTCGCGCAGGATTCCACGTGTAGCCGTTGGCCCACCATCCGTTCACTTCGATTCCATGACGACGGAGTGTTGGTCCGGAGAAGAGACGCCAAGGCGTCGGTTCCTCGGACTCATCAGCTTCACTTTCGTCTTCTGCGACGGGAGAATTAGCGGTTGTAGGGTCTTCCGATTCCTGACCGGCTTGATCTGACAGCGAGTTGACCGTTGGCGTGCGACCGTAACTTGCTGACGTCGCGGGTACGGAATTTCGACCGCTGCCGTTGGTCGTGGCCGAGGAATCGGGCTGATCCGCAGGACTGGCCGCGATGGTATTCGCACTGTGATTGACGGTTGTTGGACTCTGTGCCGGACTCACCTTTCGGGCGAGATTGTTTGGCTCGTCTCGTTTCACTGAGCCCAACGGCAAATGATGGCCGACATTAGCGGCGTCCATTCGTGCGTTTCGTTTTCGTTGGGGAGTTTTAGGTTCTTGGCCCCATGTCGATTCCGGCAGCAAGATCACACAAGCGGCGAGAGCAACGACGACTTTTGCAAAAGGGGTCCAAATCATTGATCGCACCATTGGGTGAAGTCCGCGCCACGAGGGGCGCTCCATCCGATTTGGTTTCGGCAAAAAGCTCACAATCGGTTAAATGGAATTTAGGGGATTTTCCAGTTTTGAACACGCTGGATTATTTTGCTGGTTCGGTGGGCCAGCTTGGCAATTGTTCGTATTGGAGCAATTGGATCCGGTTACCGAAGTTGAACAAACGAGGCAGGATCTGCCTACTGAACGTGTCTCAAAACGAGTAAAATGAGATTCGGTGTCCGAACCGGTAACAGATTGATGCGCAGGGATGAGCTAAGTTTCGCGTTCGTGATTTGTTCTGTTATTTGTGTGCATTGGTAGGGAGTCGGTGGGAAGGGCTGGTTCGCAAGTGGGCTCGCGAAGCTCAGTGGAATTCCCAATTGACAAGGGTTAACTGTTCTATGGTCAAGCGTTTATGAATCCTGTCGTGTCGTCTGCCGCATTGTTTGACCGCGTTGACGATTATTTGGCCGATCGGTTGGACGTGACGAAGAAGCGATTGCAGGTCGTAACGGTTCCATTAACGAACCTATCGGGACGGGTTTTAGCGACGGAAATTCGATCAGGCGTGGATCTTCCTCGATTTCGTCGCGCGATGATGGATGGAGTCGCGATCGACTTTCAACATTGGATGGACGGCAACCGTCGGTGGTTGGTCGGAGACGGGCAGAAAGCGAGAGATTCGACCGCAACACCTACTGCCGCATTCGTCAACACAGGAGGTCGCGTTCCGGAAACGTTGAATACCGTCGTTCCCCGCGAGTGCATCGTTCCGCGAAATCCGGCAGATCAGTTGGACGATGCTCCATTGATCGAAATCGTCGAGGGCGCAACGGTACAGTCGGAGCAACACGTGGCGCAAGTTGGCGAGGATGTGAAAGTCGGGCAGTTGCTTTTGGCCCAAGACCGAGTGATTCGAAGTCAAGACTTGGGACTCCTTTCAGCGTGTGGTGTGGTTCAGGCCGAAGTTTACTGTCGACCTCGCGTTGCAGTCGCATTGACGGGCGACGAAATCGTAATGTCTGGGGGCACCCTTGCAGGAGACCAGATTTACGACGCCAACGGACCTGTGTTGGTGTCACTGTTGCATCGGGATGAAGCCGAATTGATCGCGATAGAGTATTTAGGGGATGATCCAGACTCGCTTCGACGATTCGTGTCACGACAAGATGCGGATATATTGATCCTGTGTGGTGGAACAAGTGTCGGTTCAAAGGACTTCGCGGCGGAAACGATGCGCTCCGTTGGGACGTTGGCATTTCATGGACTCCCGTTGAGGCCTGGGCGACCAGTGGGTATTGGTGGAACGGGATTCGCGACGGTTTTTCTATTGCCTGGGAATCCAATCGCCTGTCAATTCACGTTCGATCTTTTCGTAAGTCCGTTGCTGCGCGGCTTGGCAGGCAAGTCAACCGATTGGCCCTATGTACAAGAAACGGTTCAATTATCCGAACTTGTCCGGTCCGAATTGGGGCGATTGGACTACCTCCGAATCGCACGAGCAGAAGCGGCACCGAGTCCGAATCGCGTGCGGAATTGCCGATTCGGTGAATCGATTGCGGAGGTGCAGCCAACTCTGGTACGACCTTTGACGTCGGGCCGGGCCTCCAATTTGACATCGGTTTCCGAGGCCGATGGCTTTGTGTTGATCGATGTAGCGTGTGAGCAGCTGACGCCCTACGATAGGGTGACCTGTTATTGGTACGACAATTAATGAATCAAGGAATTGAAGTGGCCGATTCTGAAACAACGCAAGTGATCGTGACTGGGCAACTGAACGAATCGAATCCGCTCGAGCCGATTTGCCCCAACTGTCGCAATTCCAAGCCAGATCCCGATTCATTTTGTCGACATTGTGGCCAACGTCATACTCGCCCCGATGAGGGCCTGGGATACTTCGTCCGTGATTTTGTTTCGAGCTTCTTGTCACTGGACGGTCGGGCGTTCCGAACCGTGACCGCCTTGTTATTCAACCCTGGGAAATGCGCGATAGACTTCTTGAACGGGCGCCGCAATCACTATCTCTCGACGGCACAGACCTATTTGGTGAGTGGATTCTTTTTCTTTCTGGTGTTTGGCAGTTGGATCGACATCGTTCGCATCGAACAATTGTTCACGGTGGACCTGGGCGAAGAGAAAGTTTCACTCGCGGAATTAAACCGTGCAATGGACGGGTCCAAGGGAATCGATACGCCCGGCGTGCCCGAATCGGACGATTCGAAATCCGAGACGATCGCTCCAAACCAGGACGCCGATCTGCCGACCAAAGCCGAGATTGCCCGCGAAGACGCAGCAGCAAAGACGCCAACGAGTTCTGAGCAAAGTTCAACAACGCCAACTGCGACGGACGCCGCTTCGTCAAGGCGAGACGCCTTTCTAAATGAGGTTCATCAGTTGCAGTACAACGGAAAACCGTTTCGGCTTTCGTTTGCCGAGTTCCGACAGTTTGCGATGCAGTCGAAAGAAGTTGTCAAGCAAGTGTTTTTGGACCAAGGCATCGAACTTCGTTCGTGGGAGATCGACTTCGTCAAGAACTTGGCTTTGATGACAACCGATCATGGCTTCAAGAGCTACGTTAGTGGAAGTGTCACACTGGCGTCGCAACTGGCTCTGTTGATGTTGCCGCTGTTGGCCGTCTTGATAAGAGTCTTCCATTGGCGTTCCTGCCGGACATGGCTTGCAGCGTTCGTCGTGTCAGCAAATTGGCATTCGTCCATGTATTTGGCTTTGAGTGTTCTCATGCTGTTGAACTTTAGTTTGTTGTGGGTCATGCTGTTGGGAGTTGTGTTGGGCGCGACCTATTGGGTCGCGACCTTGAGACGGGTTTTTCGCGAAGGTTGGCTAGTCATCTTTATCAAGACGTTTTTTTTGGTGCCTATGTACTGTTTCGGGCTATTTTGGGGTTTTGTAGCGGCCGTGACGGGCTCGATTTTCATGTTTTAGCGGGTGTTTTTGGCTTGATCGTTTGCTTCTGAGGCGCGTAACCTATACTATATATCTGGGGTTGGACTCTTTTCTGGCGATGACAGGGTGGTCTCGGGAACGACTTCATGGCAACAGTCAATTCTTCGTCCGTTGCAGGTACTGACCCAGCGACGGAAACGCAGCGGCTTGAACTTCATAAATACGAGAACGCCATCCAAGCGACGATCAAGCGGACGGCCTCACTGCTCAAGACGACAGATTTCTTTCAAGGCTGTCTCTTGTTAGTGGCTTGGGGTTTGGCCTTTGTGCTGACGGTTGTTGTGGTTGACGCTTGGGTTTGGCAGCTCAACGTTGTCGGTCGATTCTTGGCCTTATCGGGTTTGGTAGCGGGGGGCCTTTACGTTATGGGGCGTTGGATGGCTCCCATGATATTGGCTCGCATCAATCCACTTTACGCTGCTAAAGTGATTGAGGACGGACACCCAGCGCTAAAGAACAGCCTGGTAAACTATGTTTCATTAACGGCTCAAGCCGAACGTCCGAACATGAAGAAGGGTGTGATGGAAGCCGTCACCCGACGGGCCGCAATTGATGCCAGTCGAATTCCTCGGGAACAGTCGATCGATTATTCGTCGTTGATTCGTGTGATGTATCTGCTGACCGGTGTGATGGTCTTGTTTGCGGCCTATTGGATGTTCTCGCCGCGTAGTCCATTGCAATCGATCGCTCGGCTGTTGTCGCCATTTTCAGACGTCGCTGCGCCCACACGGGTTGGCATTCGCCAAATCGATCCTCCAGGTGGATCGGTCGTCGTTGGCAACACGTTAACCGTTGCGGCCTCCATTACTGGGATGCTGGCAGACGAAAAAGCAGTCATTGTTTACGACTCCGTAGATGGTCAAGCTGCTGGGGCAACGGTGGTTATGGTTCCTCAACCGGGAACCAACGACCGATTCGCAGGTCAAATCAAGACCGGGGAGCAAGGCGTTCAATCCAGCTTTGATTTTCGGATCGTTGCGGGCGATGCCGTTAGTCGCCAGTATCGAGTGCTTTTGGAGCAACGTCCCACACTGGTTTTGGACAGAGTGGAACTCAAGTTTCCAGCCTACAGTGAACTTCCGCCACAGTCGGTGATCGGCCAAGGAGATCTTCGAGTCCTGGAAGGCACCGAAGTTTCGGTGTTTGCCCACTCCAACGTTCCCATCAAAAAAGCGTGGTTGGAACTTTATGACCTGCCCGCGGATCGGGAGGTCGATAATGACATGACGCAAAAGTTAATTCGGAGTGTCTTGCAACTCAATATCACGGATGAAACCAAAGCCCAAGGCGTGGTAACCGCGACTTTGGACGTGCAGGGCAAACCCCGTTACACGCATTACCGTCTGTTGATGCAGGACCAGGGAGAACGAACGAGCCGCTTGGGGCCAATTTACAAATTGGAAGTGATTGCCGACCAAGCTCCGGAAGTGAAATGGCTGTGGCCAGAAACCGCCGAGTACATGTTGGCGATCGATGAGAGCCTCGACTTGCGTTTTCAAGCGAGCGACCCGGATTTTCGACTTTCGAAGCTAACGTTGCACGTTAGCAGTCGAGGTGGGCGAACGTTAGCGCACCCAGTAGAACTTGGCGAACAAGCGGGTCGCGATGTTGTCGTGGGGCAATGGCAATTGAAGCCGCGCGAGTTTGGTTTGGAACCCGGCGATGAAGTGATCGCTTTTGTTCAAGCGGAGGATAACCGTCATACTCCGCCTCTATTCCAGTTGAATTCGAACAAATCGCGCAAAGAAAACCTGCGCATTACGATCGCCGAGCCGATCGGTATCAAATCCGACCCGAATGGCGACGTAGCCATCGAAGCCGAATCGCCTCCGGATGATCCTAATGTTGTCGTTCCGCCCGATGACCGCGGTGGGGACGTGAAGTCGAACGGTCCAGAGAAAAAGACTGAGGACGTTGGCGCTGAGAACCAGGAGAACCTGAAGAGCGAGGATTCACCGCCTGGCGCGTTTGGTGAAAAGACAAACGACGAACGGGAGCAAGACCCGACCAAGGCAACTCCAAACGAAAGTCGCCCTTCAACGCATCCAAACGGAGACGAGACACCGAATCAGGATGCTCCGCCGATGCAAGAGCCTGCCAGAAACGAGCAAGAGCCCGCCAAGCCAGGCGAACAGGAATCCGACGAAATTCGACAGGCCTGGAAGAACGAGCCGGCCTCACAACCGAACGACGCGAAACACGACGGCGACGTCATGGAACGCATTCGCCAGTTCATGGAGAAAGAACAGGCAAGCCCGAAGCCAGCCGAAAATCTCAACGAAAATAAACCCGAGAGCAATCCTGAGGGACAGACAGACCAGCAGTCGCAGGCGGGACAGTCCGGCCAACAGAACCAAGGGGGACAGACAAACCAGCAACAAGCCGGTCAGTCCGGTCAGCAAAACCAAGGGGGACAGACAGACCAGCAGTCGCAGGCGGGTCAGTCGGGCCAACAGAACCAAGGGGGACAGACAGACCAGCAGTCGCAGGCGGGACAGTCCGGCCAACAAAACCAAGGGGGACAGACAGACCAGCAGTCGCACGCGGGACAGTCCGGCCAACAAAACCAAGGGGGACAGACTGACCAGCAGTCGCAGGCGGGTCAGTCGGGTCAACAAAACCAAGGGGGACAGACAAACCAGCAGTCGCAGGCGGGACAGTCTGGTCAGCAGAACCAAGCGGGACAGACAGACCAGCAATCGCAGGCGGGACAGTCCGGCCAACAGAACCAAGCGGGACAGACAGACCAGCAGTCGCAGGCGGGTCAGTCGGGTCAACAAAACCAAGGGGGACAGACAGACCAGCAACAAGCCGGTCAGTCCGGTCAACAAAACCAAGGACAGACCGACCAGCAGTCGCAGTCCGGTCAGCTCGGACAATCGCAATCCGGTCAGCCTGGGCAATCGCAATCGGGTCAGCCCGGACAATCGCAATCGGGTCAGCCCGGACAATCGCAATCGGGTCAGCCCGGACAA
>JBGSJV010000181.1:0-8397 GCA_041741535.1 Pirellulaceae bacterium | reverse complement strand
CAAACACTTCCGCTCGCGCTAACCTCGCCATACGGCACCTCCAATTTCCACGTCGTGATCCATAAAGGAATGCGTTCCGAAACTCCGCGCTGACAAAATCAACAATTTCAACGCCCCTGTGACACATCAGGTCACAGCGCTGAATAAAAAATCAAATTCTTCGGGCGTAGAGATCGCAAATCGTTTATTCGGCCCACTGGGAAGCCGACCAGCGATGCACGTGGAGGTTGCAAAGTGTGTCTGTGCGTTTCGTGTGTGTCCCCAGCGTCGCCCCTTTTCGTGTGTGTCCCCAGCGTTGTCTGGTTGACCGACGGGGCCTCGTTGAGTTCCTCGGATCGCTGGGTGTTGAAAGATCACCTCACGGAGCTGAATTCCTTGATCGAACGCATCAAGTCGACGGAAACGCAAGTTGTCGAGCAAACCAATGACGATCCGGTAATTGCCGAGCTACTCAAGCTCAACGGTGTTGGGCTCGTGACGGCGGTGACACTCCGAGCGGAAATTGGCCGAGTCGACCGATTTGTCTCCGGCAAGCAGTTGGCCCGCTTTTGTGGGGTCACGCCACGCAACGCCAGTAGCGGAGCGAGGCAAGCCGATGCGGGGTTGATTCGCGCCGGCAATCCCGAGTTGCGAACCTTGTTGATTGAATTGGCGCAACGACTGATACGTACCGACGAGCATTGGCAAAAATTCGGTTATTCGTTAATCAACCAAGGGAAACATCGCAACATCGTTGTGGCGGCAGTGGCGAATCGTTGGGTTCGGAAGTTGTTTCACACTTGGCGATCCAACTTCGCTCCGAGTGGGGATTTTTCGAGGAATGGCAGGACAATAGAATCTCAAGAACCTGGTTCCAAGACACGGGATAACAAAAAAAGCCCGAAGAAAACTCCTCGGGCTCGACGAGATTCTCCCGCCCTGACCTGATTATCCCTTGCGAGGTTGCTTCCCAGCAGAGCCTCGCTCCGTTTCACCAGGCACCGTCCATCATAGCCATCGATACGTTAGAAACAAGGAAAAATTCAGTCAGAGATTCAGTGATCTTTGTGGAAAGGCGAGCTCGAGTTTAACCTGGGCCACTTTATTGTCGGCTCGTTCGCGGATGGGGCAGCCTTTCCCTTTTTCGAAAACACCCAAATGGGCTATCCCAAACATGGGAGACGCTCGGATAGAGGAAGGGGATTACCGAATCAAGCTCTGCTGAATTCTTGCTGAAAAAACGTTCGCAAGCTCTTGACCACCCCACTATTTTCATAGAGGTTAAACGCAATACCGTGCAACGAAGGAACTATTTCACTTCCGAATCGCTCAGCGACGCAATGCTGGGCGAACTTGCACAAAACAATCGGGCAAAGTGGGTTACAGTCCAGCATTGCTCGGCGTCGCGGTTAAACAAAAAATTGAACGGTAGTGCGGTTAAGGTGTGGCAAAGCGTTCTTGCAACGAAATGACTTCCAATTGCAGACTGGGGTCGGCTTCCATGGCCAAAACGGCTGCTTCGGCCGCTTGGATCGTTGTGATGCACGAAATCCCTAACTGCACGGCGCTGGCGCGGATCTTGCCTTCATCCGTCCGACCGCCTTTGCCCATGGGTGTGTTGATAATCAAGTCAACTTCGCCGTTCTTCAGAAAGTCCACCAAGTTCGGCTGGCCCTCGGCAAGTTTTTTGATTCGAGTCACTGGAATGCCGGCGTTTTCCAAGGCCATGGCTGTGCCGGCCGTTGCCAGAAGCTTGAATCCAAGTTGATGGAGTTTTTGGGCTACCGGCACGATTCTAACTTTATGTCGCGAGCTGACCGACACAAAGATCGTCCCGGTCGTCGGCAACACGACACCCGCGGCCAATTGGCTCTTGGCGAAGGCAATCGAAAATCGATCGCTGGTACCCATAACTTCGCCAGTCGATTTCATCTCCGGGCCAAGCACAATATCGACACCCGCAAACTTGCGGAACGGGAACACGCTTTCTTTGACCGAAACTTGACGTGGTGTAGGAACGTCTCGAACGCCTTGTTCTTGCAGGCTAAGTCCTGCCATGATCTTCGTGGCGATTTTGGCGATCGGCACTCCACAAGCTTTGGCCACAAACGGCACCGTTCGACTTGCGCGCGGGTTTACTTCCAAAACGAATAGGGTTGGTACACCGTCGATCGTCTTGATCGCGTACTGCACATTCATCAAGCCTTTGACATTCAGTTCCAACGCCATCTTCTTGGTCGCGGTACGGATCTCTTCAATAATCAGGGCCGGCAAGCTGTAGGGTGGAATCGAGCATGCCGAATCACCTGAGTGAACGCCGGCCTCTTCAATGTGTTCCATCACGCCAGCGATGATTGCTTCGCGACCATCCGCTAAACAATCCACATCAACCTCGATTGCATCTTCCAAGAATTGGTCGATCAATACAGGTTGCCCTTGCGAAACCACAAACGCGGCGGCCACAAATTTCTGGAACTGCTGATCGTCATAGCAGATCTCCATCGCGCGTCCACCGAGCACAAAACTGGGTCGCACCAGAACCGGATACCCGATTTGGCGAACGATCGCTTCGGCTTCATCCAATTTCCGGGCGATGCCGTTGGACGGCTGTCGCAGACCTAGTTGGATCAGCAATTGTTGAAACTTCTCGCGATCCTCGGTGGCTTCGATCGTTTCCACGGAGGTGCCGATGATGGGGACACCGGCTTCTTTTAATGCTCGCGCCAAATTCAGTGGCGTTTGCCCACCTAATTGAACGATCAACCCGTCGGGTTGAACCTGATCACAAATATTTAAAACATCTTCGGTGGTCAGAGGTTCAAAGAACAGCAAATCGCTGGTGTCGTAATCGGTGGACACGGTTTCAGGGTTGCTGTTGACCATCACACTTTGCACCCCCATTTCTCGGAGCGCGAAGCTGGCGTGGCAGCAACAATAGTCGAACTCGATCCCTTGGCCGATGCGATTCGGTCCACCGCCCAAGATCACGATTCGGCGGACTCCGTCCAGTTTCGCGGGTGCTTCGTTTTCCTGTTCGTAGCAACTGTAATAATACGGAGTCTGGGCCTCAAATTCGCCGGAGCACGTATCGACCGACTTGTAGATCGCGGTAACTCCCAACGACTTTCGATAGTTGCGAACGTCCATTTCGCCGCAACTCAACATGTCGGCCAATTGGCGGTCGCTAAAGCCCGCTTGTTTGATGGTGCGCAGAAAATCCGCCTCGATTTTTTCGAGAGTCCCAATTCGACGAATTTGATTTTCCAGGTCAACCAAGTCGGCTAATTGGCGCAGGAACCAGGGGTCGATCTTGGTCATTTCGTGGATGTCGTGCAAGCTCAAGCCCGACAACATGGCATAGCGGAGGTACCAAACTCGTTGATCGTTGGGAACAGAGAGTTTGCTGCGGATTTCGTCTTTTGTGGGTCGTGGGCCGTGGTACCACAAGTCCTGTTTGTCACAGCCGAAGCCAAACGAACCAACTTCCAAACCTCGCAAGGCTTTTTGGAACGATTCCTTAAAAGTTCGGCCAATGGCCATCGTTTCCCCAACGCTTTTCATTTGCGTCATGAGCGTCGCGTCGGCTTCCGGAAACTTTTCGAAAGCAAACCGAGGGATTTTGGTGACCACGTAGTCGATACTGGGCTCAAAACACGCCCGAGTCTTTTGGGTGATGTCGTTGCGCAGTTCCCAGAGTCGGTAGCCAACTGCCAACTTCGCAGCGATTTTTGCGATAGGGAATCCCGTCGCTTTGGACGCCAGCGCACTGGAGCGACTGACGCGTGGATTCATTTCAATGACGATCATGCGATCGTTTTGCGGATTGGTCGCAAATTGGATATTGGAACCGCCGGTTTCGACGCCAATCTCGCGGATCACGGCCAGTGATGCGTCGCGCATCCGCTGATACTCTTTATCCGTCAGCGTTTGCGCGGGGGCGACGGTAATGGAGTCGCCGGTGTGGACGCCCATTGGATCGAAGTGGTCGATCGAGCAAATGATCACGACGTTATCGTCCACGTCGCGCATTACCTCCATCTCGTATTCTTTCCAGCCGATGATCGACTCTTCCAACAAGACCTCGGTGACAGGCGATTGATCCAAGCCTCGTTGAACCAGGACGTCGAAGTCCTCTTTGTTGTAGGCAATGGCCGAACCGCTGCCGCCCATTGTAAAACTGGGGCGAACCACGCAAGGCAAGCCGATATCCTGGAGCACGCGCCGAGCGTTGGCCAAATCTCGGACGGTTTCGCCGCGACAAACGTCCAAGCCGATCTTTTCCATCGCTTGCTTGAAAAGTTCACGCTCTTCGGCCTTCCGAATGACCTGCGGATTGGCGCCGATCATTTGGACGCCGTACTTAAGAAGAATTCCATGCTTGTCCAAATCCATCGCCAAATTCAGAGCCGTCTGTCCCCCGAGCGTTGGCAAGACCGCACAGGGGCGTTCTCGTTCGATGATTCGCTCGACCACCTGCCACACCAATGGTTCGATGTAGGTTCGGTCAGCGATTCCTGGGTCGGTCATGATCGTGGCCGGATTGGAATTGACGAGAACGATTTCGTATCCCTCTTCCCGCAATGCTTTGCAGGCCTGAGTTCCCGAATAGTCAAATTCACATGCTTGGCCAATGACAATTGGACCAGATCCGATCAGGAGAATCTTCTTGATGTCTTCGCGACGCGGCACCGGGAAACCTTGTTCTTTTAGGGCGAGTGGGGCGGGCAGAACGGACGCCTTCCTGAGCGTTCCGTCAAACTTCACTTTTGACTGGATTGCGGCCGGCCAAAATGTAAAATTTCCTAAGCCTACCACATGTTTGCCTGATCCTTCAATGGGCCGGAGCCATCCTTGAGCAATGTCCCGGTTTGCCCGTAAAATCTGCGTCGACCTCGCAGCCGCTTACAGACTTTGACGGATAGGAACTCGACGTGAAAATCCTTTTGAATGAACAACAATTGGCCAATGGCGTTCGACGCTTGGCTGCGGATGTTCAAGAAACTTACGGTCATCAACCGCTGACCATCTTAGGAGTCATGACCGGGAGCGTCATGTTATTGGCGGATTTGGTTCGGATGTTGGAAATGCCGTTACGGGTCGGAGTGGTCCAGGCCAGTAGCTACCGCGGGGGCATGAAACCCGGCGAATTGTACGTGGATTCACGACTGATGCCGGACATCACTGGCCGAGACGTCCTGATTATCGACGACATATTTGATACCGGTCGCACGATGGTGAAGCTGTGCGAGTTATTGGGTGGAATGAGCCCACGCAGTTTGCGGACGGCCGTGCTGCTATTCAAGGATGGTTGCCAGAAAGTGGAGCTAAGGCCCGACTTTGTCACTTTCAACATCCCAAATGAGTTTGTGGTCGGGTACGGATTGGACTACGAAGATGAATACCGAAATCTGCCCTTTGTGGGTGTTCTCGAAGAAGACGATTTGCTCAAGCATCGCCAACGCCGCCAATTGGAGTCGTAACGGTTGACGCTGAACTTAGATGTGGCGGAGTGGTTTACCAAATGGTGTCGTTCCGATGTTGGCCGACGGTCGTTTGACGAGTTGCCGACGGGACGTGCGGCGCCGGATGGCGTCATCCGCCTCCGCAAATCAGGCTTGAGTCTGGAACAAGCGTCAGCAGTTGTGGAACTCCGCGAGTTGCGTCAGCGTGCAGTCGGAAAATTCGAACACGCCTCCGAGTTGTATTTCACACGTAGGGCCTACGAGCAAGCCAGCGGCCAGAAGACCACTCGCTGGAAGATCGCGACTCTCCAACAGCATTGGCCCACAAAGCGGCTCGTGGTTCTGGATCTGTGTTGTGGTATCGGCGGAGATTTGCTGGAATTCGGTCGGCATTTTCCCACGATTGGTTTGGATCGTGATCCCGCGCTGGTGCATTTGACCCGCGAAAACCTGCAAGTGCTGGGCGCGTTCTCGGAACGCCAACCGAGTCTCGTGATTTGTGCGGATGTAAGTTCGATTCTTCCGCACAATCCATCGTCAAGCGATGGAAAGCCGCCCAAGATCGAAAACGTTCCCGGCAACTCGGGCAAGACGTTGGCCGAATGGCTACCGTATTTGCCGCTGGCCGTCAGCGATTGGGCGCGAGCGAACCACCTGCTAGAGCATACGGTCGTTTGGCATCTCGATCCCGACCGTCGCGATACCAGGGGACGTCACACAAATATGACCGATCTTTCGCCAGACGAAGGCTTTTTAGCTGATTTGATTGCCTGGTCGGGAACCGGGATTGTCAAATTGGCTCCAGCGACCGAGCTGAGCGATCCGTGGAAAGCTGCTGGACATTGGCAATGGTTGGGCTTGGATCGCGAGTGCAAACAGTTGTTGGGCTGGTTTGGGCTTGAACCAACAATGCCGATGGGACTCACGAGCGTGGCCGTCGCCCAGCGCCGCGAATTCGATTGGACCTTTTGGCAGCCGTTATCTGGGACGGCGACATCGGTCGCGCGCTCTCGCATTCCGCTGCCTTATTTGTTCGAACCACATCCGGCCATCTTTGCCGCGCGTTTGAACCATCAATTTGCGGCCGAGCGCGGTTGGTTGGCTTGGTCGGGAGGTGATTATTACACCGCGATGGAACCTATTGAACCGGCTGGCGAGATGTTTGGGATGTTTCGCGTGCTCGATGTTCTACCATTCCGACTCGAAAAAATTCGCGATTGGCTTGCGCAAAACCAACGAGTGTTGGTTGAAATCAAGTCGCGAACGGTCGCAGAAAAGGACTGGAGCCCGTTGGCTCGCTTGCTCGGGGGGCCCGACGGAAAGGGCGATGCCGAAGAAGTCTCTGGCTTGATGTTCTCGGAGCAAACCATGCACGGCCAGGCACTCCGGGTGGCTTTGTGTGAAAGAATCGTGAAGCGATAAACCCGGTGATACTGCGAGAATAAACGACCAACGGCCTCGTGCTTGGTTGCGAAAACCGCCCCGATCACTCAAAATGTCCCCGGTGTATTTTCGGGGCGAGGCTTTTTCGGGAGTGAGTTGCGAATGCGTCAATCGAAGTTGATCCAAGGGATGATGGTCGTCATGTGCGGTTGGTTAATGGCCCCCACGATGACGTTTGCGGATGAGAAGCCGATCTTCACGGACATCGCCAAAGTCAATGATGACT
Source organism: Pirellulaceae bacterium (assembly GCA_041741535.1). GTDB lineage: Bacteria > Planctomycetota > Planctomycetia > Pirellulales > Pirellulaceae > M30B19. Next base: position 1,287 of record JBGSJV010000181.1, on the reverse strand, counting down.
ATGCGGTCCAGGGAGAGTACATGGCCGACAATACTCCGTTAGGGCCAATCGGGGCGCAAATCGTGGCTTTGGGCGATGGATCGTTCGACGGTATGTTTTACGTCGGCGGCCTGCCGGGCAAGGGCTGGGAACTCGAAGACGATTTGATTGAAAGCCGTGGCACCCGAGACGGCAAGATCGTCCGCTTCAAAGCGGATTCGGAAGAAGGCAGTGCCACTTGGGAAAACGGCGTGATTTCGGTGTTCGGCGAGGATGGCGCCAAAATCTTCGAGATGAAAAAAGTCGAGCGAACTAGCCCAACTTTGGGTGCCAAGGCCCCAGAAGGAGCGGTCGTTCTATTCGACGGCACAACCGCCGACCATTTTGAAAACGGCAAGTTGATCGACGGACAATTTTTGGGCGCGACCAATTGCAAGAGCAAAGAACAGTTCGGCGACCACAAACTACATATCGAATTTCGTACGCCATTCATGCCCGGCCACCGCGGACAAGCACGTGGCAACAGTGGTGTTTATGTTCAAGGTCGTTATGAAGTTCAAGTGTTGGATTCCTTCGGCTTGGAAGGTCTCAACAATGAATGTGGTGGCATCTACTCGTTGGGACGTCCGATCGTCAACATGTGCCTCCCGCCGTTGACTTGGCAAACCTACGATATCGACTTCACGGCTCCAAAAACCGATGCCGATGGCAAGCGAGTCAATGGCCGCGTCACGGTCCGTCACAATGGGGTTGTGATTCACAAAGATGTGGAATTGAAGCAAGGCACTCCCGGCGGTCTTCCCATGGGTGATGCACCCGAATCCTTGTTCTTGCAAGACCACGGCGATCCCGTTGTTTACCGCAACATTTGGGTCGAGAAGAAGTAAATTGTCATAGAGCTCGCGAATGATCTTCGACAACACGTTCGCGAACTTAAGGAAGCTCACGATCCACCATCGCTTGCATTCCGCCGAACCGACGGTTCGGCGGAAGCAAGGTGGATTTGAAGTCCATCCCGTTAGGATTTGTCGCGAAAAAAGTTTCGGATTTCGGACGTCGAAAGCTCCGAAATGACTCTCGCTGGCTGTGGCGCTTGAGTGATTAATGATTATTGAAGAATGAAAAATTCAAAATGTACCAAACGTTTAGTTTCAAGCATTCCGTGAGGAAGCAATGGCTGGCAGCATTTTGCATTTTTCAATTTCCATTTTTCATTACTCATTTCTTGGCCGCGTGTGAACCAAAGACGAATATTTGCCTGGCAGGCGGACTTCCCACGGATGGCAATGCCGATCTGCGGATGAATAC
>JBGSJV010000180.1:0-21979 GCA_041741535.1 Pirellulaceae bacterium | reverse complement strand
GAAATTGTAGTGGTTCGCTCTGCGAACCAAAGATGGTTCGCGGAGTGAACCACTACAATCCTGCGATGGTTCGCGGAGCGAACCACTACGGTCCTGGGATGGTTCGCGGAGCGAACCACTACAATCCTGAGATGGTTCGCGGAGCGAACCACTACAATCGGTACACCGGTTACTTACTCGGTCGCGCAACTGATTAACCACTACAACTGGCACTGTTTTTCACCACGTAGTGCGATTCTAACGCTTGCTGACTTTCATTGCAGCCTTTCCTTGGCTTCGATCGATCAATCCAATCTCGCGGTCTCCGTTTCGAGTTTTGAATGGGTGGTTGTTATGTCGCAGTGGTGCAGTAACTGTCGGTCGAACGTTGACGTGTTGCAAGGGAAAAACGAGTTGACCATTTGTCACGATTGTGGGTGCGAACTCTCTTATCGGCCCATTGAATCTCTAAAGACCGTCGCGTTATTCGAATCTCTGATCAATTTCGATTCTGGCTTGGCAACGTATCCTGGTGAGTTCGCAAATGCAGAGTCCACCTACGGCCCGTTGCCCGATGTCGAACTCGAATCGCAGCGTTTCTTACCGAGCGGCTACTTCGACGTATCGGCCCAGGACGTCGAATTGGACGAACGATGGCACGCGGACCAATTGTTGGAACGAATAATCCAATTGGAGCAAACGTTCCAAATTGCTGAAAATTTGCTCGAGTCCTCGGAAATCGATGAGATTGCCATCAACGCGCTTAATGAGCCGAATGGAAACTTGCCAACTTCTAACGACGTCACCACGATCCATCCGTCCAACCAGAAATCAAGCCGATCATTCGACGAAATGCCATTAGTTCGTTTTGATCCTGGTCATGTGGCCACGCCGGAGCAAATCCGCGCGTATAACGAACAACGAGCACGTCGGGATGGCGCGGGTGTGTCCGCTGGAAATTCGGTCAACCGAAGCGCACGTGAATCGACGGAATCACACGACGACCAGAACCCATTTCCGCGAGTCCGTATCGACGCGGGTCATGCCAGTGAGATCCCGATGGCTAGGCCCATTCTCAGCGACGATCTCCAAGGAACCCGTCACCGCATCGATACGCCTGTCGGAGAGTTTGAAAGCGATCGGTCCGCTTGGAACACCGAGGCTCGGCAGTTCACTTGTGCGGCAATGGGCACTGCTTGGATCATTCAGCTTCTGATCGGTCTGGCGGTGGTCTCGAACGGACCGTTGGCGATTTGGAGTCTATGGCTGGTTGCGGAAACGATTGGAACAATTTGCTTGGGCCGAATCGGTTGGCAACTGTTGAGTCGGCGTGACGATATCCGCATCGCTCGCAGTATTCCCCGACCATCGACTCTGGGAACCGCGAATCGAGACAAACAGACCGCTCGTTCGGCTCAGCGAGAATCGAACGGGATCTAAACCGCTCGCGCGGCAACTCCGGCTTTGAGAACATTTGATTTTCAGGTAGCGTCGCTGGCCAAAAAAGGAGATGCCGCAAGTCCGTGTCCGCGTTTTGGTAGACGCAGCGGTCCACACCTTTTAAGGAATCGTCCTGAAATAACTTCCCGATTGGGGAGCGTCCGGACTTGGTTAATCCGAGAGTCCATATCGTCGAATCCGCCGAGGCGCTGGATGGCCTGAGCCACAATGAAACAAGATGCGAGCGTTGGGTAATTCCCACGGATGGCAAAGCCGAACTGCGGATGAACCGTCGGCGGAAACTTCCCTGACCGACCGCCCTTGTCCAATCGCCCTTGTCCAACTTCCTAGATCCTACGTTGACAGTGTTCCTAGCGAAACCGCATGGCAGCGAACATATTCATCCGCAGATCGGCCTTGCCATCCGTGGGCAGTCCGCCAGCCAGGCAAATGATCGTCGTTGGTTCCAACGCGGTTAAGAAATGACTAATGAAAAATGGAAATCAAAAATGCTCACAGCGATTGCGTGCACGCTGAAAGGTTGAAACTTGATGTTTGGTACATTTTGAATTTTTCATTCTTTAATAATCATTAATCATTAATCTTTAATCATTCAACCGCCAGAGCCATCGAAACCCATTCCGGAGCTTTCGACGTTCGAAATTCGGAACTTATTTCGGGACAAATCCTTAGCGGGTCAAAGCACGCGACCCTGTCATTCCACGAACAGGATCACATTTTGTCGCCGGTAGTTTTGGTGAGCGCCATAAAGGCGGATTCGAGATTGGTTTCTTCTTCGGCGAACTGCGTCAACTCCAAGCCGTTGGCAATCAACCGATTGGCCAAAGAGCTGTAGTCGGTTTCGAGGGCTTTCAGCGTGACGACCAATTTACCGTCGCCGATGACCACCGAATCAACAAAACTCGCATCAGAGACGATTTGTTTGGCTTTGTCCAATTGATCCTTGACGGCAATTCGCACGACGACTCGGTCACGCACTTGCCGCATCACTTCCGCGACACTGGCGTTCACTTCCAGGATCCCGCGATTGATGATCCCGACTTTGTTACAGATGTCCGCCAATTCTGGCAGAATGTGGCTGGAAACGATGACGGTTTTTCCCATCTGTCCCAAACGTCGCAACAGATTGCGCATCTCGATTCGAGCCCGAGGGTCCAAACCACTCAGGGGCTCGTCCAACAACAGGACCTGTGGATCGTGGAGCAACGTTCTCGCCAAGCCAAGTCGTTGCGTTTGGCCTCGCGAGAGCGTGTTTGCATAGGCATCGCGTTTGAAAGTCAGATCGACAATGTCTAGCATCTCTTCGCAGCGAGCGCGGCGGGCGGGGCCATTCAGCCGGTAAGCAGCGGCGAAGAATTCTAAGTATTCGATCACTTTCATGTCGTCATAGACACCAAAGAAATCGGGCATGTAACCGACCAGTCGACGAATCTCCTTCGGGTTGCTGTACACCGAGTGACCGCAGACGTAGGCTTCGCCCGAAGTCGGCTCGGACAACGTCGCGATGATTCTCATCGTTGTGGTCTTGCCAGCGCCGTTGGGGCCGATGAAACCGAACAGATCTCCTTTTTCCAGATCCAAGCACACATCTTGAATCGCGTAAAAGTCACCGAATTTTTTTGTCAATTTGTCGACGCGTATCACGGAACGCTCCTCATTGAATTTAATTACTTGACTGTTCCGCCGAGACGACCGGGAAAATAATCCGAAACGTGGTGGCCTGACGATCATGCTGGTCTTCCGCCAGCGGTTGTTGATCGAGATGCAACTGGGTAAAGCTCCCATCATATCGGCCGATCAAAACCGCTCGGTCCAGCCGACTGAGGTGACTCAGATCCACACGGCTTTGGTAGCCCTGCAACAATCGTGTTTGCGGTGAACCGCCGGATTGTTCATAAAACATGAGCAATTCTAAGTTTCGATGAAGGTCGTCAAGATTCGGGTTGGGTCGACGGAGCCAATCTTCGAATGATTCCGGTTTGGCTTGGTTTCGACCGGATTCCATATCGACAGTTTCACCAGGCCCTAACGGACGACTCAAGCGGTAACCCCAACTGCCGTAGACGATCATGCAGTCGGTCAATTCGACCGGTAAGGGATTGGTAAATGTCCCCGACAGTCGATCACGCCCAACCTGTCGTCGCAATTGCGATTTCAACGGAGGACAATCCGCGGTCCAAGTGCCGGTCAAAACGCGGCTTGAGGCGACGTTTAATGGGATGTCGGTCACGCGATTGTTTAACAGTGGAGGCCCTTCTTGCGATGTGAGATCCCAAGTGCCCGCGATCTCGTAAGTGCCCGTATATCCCGACAACTTGTTGACGGACTGCATACCGCCCAATCCCGAACCAGGTAGACCTAGCCAACCAATCGTCGAATCTCGCATGGTCATCGGCAGTTTTTGGACCGACCCGACCTGCAGATCAATCGACTGGGTGTTGGGACTGTACAACGATGCCCAAAACCGTCCGGTTGCGATGGCGTTCTGATCTTGTGGGTTGCCTTCAACGCCGGCCAACGTTTGATAGCCGCCGGTCCCATCAATATCGATCAATTCGGCTTGATTCAGTTGATACGAATCTGGCTTGGAGGAACGATACAAAGTCCAAGTTGCGAAGCACGCCAAACTACAACAAATCGGCAACGTGACCCATGCCCACTTCATATCTTTAACGACATGTTTCAAAAAGAAATAGTCGGCGATCAAAAGCACCACAAATCCCAAGATGATCAACGCGACGGCCGTAAAACTGATGACTTGAACTCGAGTAAACTGTTCCAAAGCCGAACGCATCCGGCCGGTTACATCGCTGTACCCAAACGCGGTGGCCAACCGAGTTGGTTCCGCCTTGCGATAATCCAACCACTTGATCAGCAGGGCACCCCGCGACGGCCACTTCGCCAACAGTTCGGCCGCGGGATTAAAACCCAAGAAGTCGATTTGACCCAACCCGCAACTGCGCCGGATCAGGACGGGTTTGCCGTCCACCACCAGCACGGCTCGCTGAACGTCCGAATCAAACCAGGCATACGACAAGTTTTGCGTTGTCGAGTCTTGAATCAATTGGCTTCGTGAGGTGACAAACAATTCAATTTGCGCACTATCGGTGGTTGAAGAAAAGTTCGACTTCAGATCTCCGACCCAGTTTCGAAAAGGACCTGACTCACCAAATAAAGACTCCCACGACTCGGATAACGCCAGTGAGATTCGACCGCCGGAAACCAGCCAATGTCCGAGCGCTTGACGCTGGCCTTGGTTCATTTCTTGTGCCCAGGCTTGTCCATCCGTGCAACTCACGACTCGCTCCACGGAGTCCCAACCCCAAACCGTCAAAGGCAAAGAAGCACCTTGGTCGATGTTAAGCAAATGATACGCACCGGCCTGTTGATCGTTTTCGATCCAACCCATGGACCGACGCAAATCGACATCCGGCCCCAGATACAACCACAATCGGTCGTTGGCCGCATGAACGCGTACTTTAGGATTGTTGGCGACATCGATCAGGCTCCGGGCCCATACCGCTCCTGCAGCATCGTGAATCGTCACTTCAATCGGCTGATCATCCCGGCCCAATCGAAACAGACCCAAGTACGTCAACTTCTGGGTACCTGAAGCACCTCCCATCGGCGCGACTTCCGCCAACGGCCAACGGTATTTGACCCAGTTGGCATCGGAATCGAGGGCCCGGATTACCATCTCGCCATCGTGAGGCGCGCCTTCACAGTGGACTCGTAATTCTGTCCAACATCCCAATCGGACTCGTCCCTCGATCCCGACCGAAACCTCCAGGGCTCGAATGTTCGCGTCCGCAGAAGTGTTCGCGACCTGCTCGTCGGAGAACGACGCCCGGAGTTCGGAAGCTCCCGCGATTGTTCCGATCAAACCTAGTACGAGTAGCCGGATCAGCACCGACCATGGACTCGTCCCCAATCGGACTGCGAAAAGTTGAGCAAATGGAGCGTTCACGCAGCTGGCTTGTTTCTGATCGTCTTAGGGGTCGGAGCGGGCGGAGGAGCGTGTGGCCTGGTGAATACGAGTCCAACGCAAACGTCTTCTCTAAGATAGCTGAAACCGGGAAAGACGACTATCTGGAGCGGCCACACGTTGCATAACTGAAACAGTTCGACATTTGCACGCGAATATCCGTTAGGAAGTTTGCACCGTTCCGGCCGGTAACTTCGTGCCCCGGACCGAGCCATAGACGAACAAAACCACGCCGCCGATCAAGAGACCAATGCAGCCCCACTGTGAAATGGACAATTCGGTGCCAAATTGCCCCGGTTCATCAACTCGAATCCATTCGATGATAAACCTCGTGATGCCATACAACACGAGGAGCAAAGCAAACGATTGGCCATCGAAGCGGCGGAAGCGGTACGATAGACCTACCAGGAATGCCAAGATGAAGGCATTCACGCTACTGTAAAGTTGAGTCGGATGGATCGGCTGAGCGACTTTTGGCAATTGGTTCCAAGGGACTGGGATAGGCTCGAGCCCTTGGCGGAGGACTAGGACCGCCGGAGGTAGCTCAACGCCGTTCACCCCGGCTTTGAGGATCTTGTCCGTACCTATGCGTGAATCCGAATGGGCGAAGAACTGCACTCGGATTTGGTTGCCAACTTCCAATCCCAAGCTTTCGCCCACGGAGCCTGGTGGCACGGTTGTAACGGTTCGCCAAGCCGCCTCTTCGGGGTTCTCTTCGGATCCTGGGGTGGCGTCGTCCGTTTCAGTCGTTCGCACGCCGAGGATCCCGGCACTTTCCAGTTGTCGCACATACGGTGCCGAGCCAGCGGGAAAATGGACGGCAACTTGCGGGATTTCGCAATAGCCACCGAAACAACACCCGTTGAAGAAACAACCAATTCGCCCGAGTGAAAGGCCAATCAAAAACGAAGGACCCACTAGGTCGGCCAACTTGAGAAAGCGAATGTTGTGCCGCTTGGCCCAATACAGCATGCCAACCAAACCACCCACAAAACTGCCCAAGACGACCAAGCCACCTTTCGTCATGTTCAGCATTGCCACGATTCGATGCGGCATGGGTTCTAACGCAAAGCTCTCCCAATACTGGACCACGTAAAAAACTCGTGCTCCAACGATTCCAAAGATCACCAAATGCAAGGCTAGTGAAAAGACATGATCCGCGGTCAAGCCTTCGGGGTGGCCGCGGTGAATCGCCAATACGACCCCGGCAACAATACCCAGCAGCATCATCAGACCATAGCCTCGGACGGCAATTCCCAGCGGAATCACCTGAGTCGGCGTGGTGGGGTCGATGCCGTAATCAACGACCTCGCCCAACAAGAACAGCGAGAAGACCCATAACAATCCCAACGGTGGCCCCCAAACCCCGGCCGCGTCCGCCCAACCTTTTTTGGTACCATGAAACAGAGCGGCGACCACGAGTATGGCTGTCCAGAGCCATATCCACGGACTTTCAAAGGGCCAAAGGGGAATGTGGAATAATGTCTGTAGCATCAATTAACTCGTGTGGTCCAATAGAACGTTGTCGATCAATCGGGTTTTGCCAATGTAGCCCGCCACAAGTGCGACCGCTCCCGTCCTGATTCGATCCAAACATTCCAGTGTTTGTCCGTCGGCGATCACGGCATAGTCGATCGAGTCGAGCCCGCCGTCGATCAACTCTTGCATTAGATTGGTAGACAATTCCCGCGCGTCTTGTTCCCCCTGCTCCACTCGGTTGCGACAGGCAAACAAGGCTCGCGAAATCACCAACGCGCGTTGTCGTTCTTCTCCCGTGAGGTACCGATTCCGTGAACTCATGGCCAATCCGTCGGGGTCGCGATAGGTTGTTCCCATCAGAATTTCCGTCGGCATGTTCAATTCGCGGACCATTTGTCGGATCACGGCCAGTTGTTGATAGTCTTTTTGGCCAAAAATCGCCACATCGGCTCGGGCTAAATTCAGCAACTTGGCGACAACGGTCGTGACACCTGCGTAATGGCTGGGGCGAAACTGCCCTTCCAAGGTCTGAGCGACCTTGGCCGGTTGCACCACCGTCGAAAAACCGGGACCATACATGTCCGCCGGAGTCGGGGCCAAAACCGCGTCGACGCCGACCGTTTCCAGGGCCGCGATGTCCGATTCCAACGTCCGAGGGTAGCGTTCGAAGTCTTCGCTGGGGGCAAATTGGCTTGGATTGACAAAAATAGAGACGACGACTCGGTCGCAGTGCGCGCGGCAAACCCGGACCAAACTCAAGTGACCTTCGTGCAATGCTCCCATCGTGGGAACCATCCCGACGCGCTCCCCGTTCCGTTGCCACGCAAGACATTGCCGCTGGAATTCGAGCGGGTGGAAGATGACGTTCGCTCGGGTTATTTGGTCTGTCATAAGGCTCCCAGGGCGCCCGCGTCGTAGGCCGGCGGTGAGTACTCGTTGCTTTTCGGTCCGGCGGATTCTAAACTATAGACGTTCCAGGGACGAGAACCATACTCCTCTTGCCACCCGAAATTTGGTGCCGCCGATGTCGAAGTTTAAAGGTGATTATCCCGCAGCAGAAAATTCTCCGCCGGGTCCAAAGATCCAAGTGGCGACCTCCCATAAGCCCCATGCGTCCGTGAAACCCGCGCCGGCAACGTCGAACGGACCGGCAACTTCGAACGGACCATCAAATGCGGCTGCTGGAAAATCGGCAGCGATGGCCAAGGTAAATTCTGCGAGCGGCGCGGGCGCCGACTCTGCCGAATCAAACACTGAAGAAGAACGTCCCGCCTTATTGGACCGGTTCACATTATTATTGGCTCTGCCCAGCTTTCTGATCAGTTTGATCGTGCATGTGCTGATGACCGCGGTGGCTGCCTTGATCGTGTTCACGGGTCCGCAAGTCATGCAGGTTGCCTTGAATGCTTCGAATTCTGATAGTGTCGCCGCCGACGAATTGGACCTGAATGATTTGGAGCTAACCGAAGCGGAACTGGAGCAAGCCGAGTTGTCCGAATCGATCGAGTCGCAATTGGATACGCCAACCGAATTCGAAATGGAGACACCAAATGTAATGGACACGATGCCTCTGGTCGTGCCAGACAGTTTGGCGGCATTGGGTGAAGCCGTTCCAGCCGCCGGCGCGGTCGGAGACGGCGCTTTCATGCATCGCAACTCGGGCGAAGCACGCGAACAAATGCTAAAGAACAATGGTGGGACCGCCGCCAGCGAAGCGGCCGTCGAGTTGGGACTGGCGTGGTTGGCGGCGCATCAATTGCCTGACGGCAGTTGGGATTTGAATCACCAGGTTGGCCCAGGCAAGCATCGGCAAACGCCGGACCCAGGGATGGGCGAAGGCAAGTTTGGCGCGACTGGCTTGGCCTTGCTCCCGTTTTTGGGCAAAGGCTACACCCACACCGAAGGTAAATATCAAGGAACCGTCCACAAAGGCTTGGCGTATTTGATTCGCAACATCAAATCCGAAGGCGTCAATGGCGGCTCGTATGTCGACGCTCGGGGCAGCATGTATTCGCACGCGATTTGTACGATCTGTTTGTGTGAAGCGTTTGGAATGACTAAAGACCCCAAACTTCGTGAACCTGCGGTTGCCGCGTTGCGTTTCATTGTGCATGCCCAAGATCCGATTGGCGGCGGTTGGCGCTATGTTCCACAACAAACCGGAGATACGTCGGCCGTGGGTTGGCAATTGATGGCCCTCAAGAGCGGTAGCATGATGGGCGAACAAGCCCCGCCATTTGTCTTCGAGCGGACCAAGAAGTTCTTGAACTTCGTGCAATCCCATGGCGGAACCCGGTATGGGTACACCGGGCCTTCCGAGTTTCCTGGGCGAGGCACCACCTCCGTCGGTGTGCTCAGCCGGATGTATTTGGGTTGGAACAAGGAAAACGAGACATTGAAGGAAGCCATCAGCTACCTGTCGGAGTTAGGGCCCGATACTCGGATGCGGGAACCAGGCGGCCAAGTCGAAACCGACGCCGAAGCCAATATGTATTACAACTACTACACGACTCAGATCATGCGTCACTACGGCGAAGAGCCTTGGGAGAAGTGGAACGAGGTCATGCGTGAATTCTTGATCAAGTCCCAATCCAAAGAAGGATACACGGAAGGTTCGTGGTTCTTTGACAACGGACATTCGTCCGCGGTCGGTGGACGACTTTACTCGACATCCATGGCCATCATGACGTTGGAAGTTTACTACCGCCATCTGCCGTTGTACCGCACCGAGGCGTTGGAAGACGATTTTCCATTGGACTAATGCACCAAAGTCCAACCGAGAGAGCTAATGCAAAGCAAAATTTTTACACAGTGTCGGACTTTGTTGTCTGGGACGTTGGCGGCTTTGGTCCTCGTTATTGCCACAACCAATGCTTTGGCGCAGGAGCAAACCAAGAATTCTCCCGCACTGCCCTCGGAAGGTGCTGTTCCAAACAAGATCGATTGGCGAACATTGCCCGCTGCGGACTTGGGTGGAGTTTGGCTGTTTCATGGAGACTCGATCGGGCCTTGGCAAATTGCCGAGCAAAGTTATTTCGACAAGCATGGGGCGGTGACTTGGGAGAATGGCGTCTTGGCTTTGCCCGCAGGTTCGCCAGGGACCGGAGTGGTCGCGAATTTTGAAGTGCCCAAGAATTACTATGAAGTCCATTTTCAAGCGCGACGAACGGGCGGCGACGACTTCTTTTGTGGGCTAACGTTCCCATTTAACGATCAACAAGGCACGTTGATCTTGGGCGGATGGGGTGGTGGCACGGTCGGGATCTCCAACGTCAACAGTTTTTCTGCCGTCGAAAATGCGTCGACCCGAAACGTGGCCTTTGAAGAGAATCGTTGGTACAAGTTTCGCTTTCGCGTGACCCCAACCGAAATCGAGTTGTGGGTGGATGACAAATCGTTGTTTGTCTTGGACACCGAAGAAGTCAAATTCTCTATTTGGTGGGAACAAAAACCCATGGCTCCGTTTGGCTTTGCGTCGTGGCGGACGGCGGCAGAATTCAAAGAACTGCGACTCGTCCCAATCGAACCACCGCAAGAAAACAAATAGTCGACGCGCTGGTCCGACGTGCAGGTCCCACGGTTACTGGGCCGACGCGCGGAGTCCGTCGGGACTGCCGGAGATTCTTTGGTCGGGAGTCAACGGCCACACCGCGACGCGGTATCCTTGCTTGGTCAGTACTTTTCGTAATTCTAGGAATGTGGTGTAGCTTTCTGGGTAGACCCAAATCGACACGGTGGTGTCCTTCGGTCCAAATTTTTGAAGCGCGGTGGCGAATTTTGAATCGGTCGTCAGTGCTTGTTCGATCGTTTCACCCAATCCCGCTTGCACGGGCAACAGCCAAAATCGATTCAGCTCCACGACGCGCGTCATGACGACACCATTGGCGGTGGGCAGTGTTTTTTCTTCGCTACCCAATTCGTATTGCAACCGGAATTCACCAATGGGTTCCAACGTTTCCGTGGTGGTTTGGCCAATTGGCAACTGTTCCGCGTGCGTTTCCCAGGTCGCACGCAGGCGTTGCACCAATTCGTCAAACGGCACGAACACGATCTTGTTGTCCCGCAAGTGAAAGTGCACTTCACGGCCGAACACGGTTTGGGCGATCGGGGTGGGATAGTGTTCGATGATTTCGACTTCGGGTTCGATGTCTTCCTCCATCGACGCCAATTGCACCGCTTCCAGGGCTTGCGTGAGTTGTTGGATCTCGTTGGCTTGTTGCGCCATGGTCTGCCGGTTCTGGATTTCCAGTTGTTGCTGCTGGGTCAGAGTTGCTACCTTTTCCTGCACCTCGTGTTCGATCGCCGCCAATTGTTGCAACGCCAAGTGACGTTCCAATCGACGCTGCTCGATGAGTATGGCTTGCTGATCGATAACGCTTTGCCAATCCCGGTATTCGGCATCTCTCTGCTCCAGCACTTGTTGACGATCAACAAGGTCCTGCCTTTGTTCATCTAGTTTTGCTAACGTAGCCGCGGTTTCTGGCGAACTCTGATGCGTGATTGTTTCGCCAATTTGAGCGCCAAAGATGACCACCAGAATGATCAAAATGCCAACCAAGTTGGCAACGATGTCCAGAAACGAATCCTGCTCCATCGGGGCGTCGTTACGAGCCCTTTTGCGTGCGCTCATCGTGCTGCCTCCCCGCTTCGTGACTCCGGTAGTTTGACGTCCAATCCACTGCCTTCGAGAAGTCGTTGCAAGGCCCGAGCTTTGTCCTCGTTTTCCGCCGTGAATCTCAATTCTAGAACCGGCTTCCAATATCCGTCGAATCCCAAGTAACCCCACTTATCGACTCGTTGCCATATTGCATTCGCCAACGGATCCACGGACTCCGCGAGTGAATTGCCGGTCGGTATGGTTTGAGATCTTGGGCTGCCTTCGCCAGGAGGCAACACAATCGCGTCGGCTTGAACGTTGACGATCACCGGACGATAGTACGCGCTTACGGCATTGCGACGCGACGGAAGCGCCCAGTCGGCGCCTCGTTCGTGGGCCATCGAGTCGCGATTCCAAACCGGCTTCAAGCTATCCGGAGACGGAGCGTTTTGGCTTTGCGTTTCCGAACCCGCTTGAGTCTCCTGAGCCATCATCGGCATGCCCGTAGATGGCGAGCCGGCCGTGCCCGACGGTGCTGATGGTTGCGACGCTTGAGGATTTACGGAATTGCCAGTTGCGTTCGGGCGCTGGCCGTTAGCACCTTGGCCGTTAGCGCCGGGGCTGTTGAAATTTTGGCTGGTTTGACCGAAGGCATCGCTCGGGTTTGTTGATCCCGTACGACGTGATTGGCTGATGTTGTGGTTTGGCGAACCACTTGTTGCGCGATCAAAATTGGGGGAGGTCGGGGTCTGACGCGACGAGCTTAAGAGGGATGTTGCTTCACCGCGAGTACCATCGGTGCGACCGGAAGCGGAGGCTGTCGCGCCCGAGTTCCGTTCCGATTGAAATTGCGAGGAAAAACTGGCGACCGGGTCAGGTCCATTGCCGAACGACGGATTGTTCGCTGGGAGCGCCGAGTTTCGTTGGCGGTTGGGTTGTGTCGGCGCCGGAGAAAAACCCCCGCCTGTCGCCGGAATCAGAGCGTTGCTGGTATTCGAAACGCCCACTGTCGGCTGCACACTGCCCGCTTGTGTTGCGGGAATGGCTTGTCCATACGAAACCAACGCCAATTGCCGATTTCGTGCCGCATCGATTGCCTGCTCGACGTGTCGCACAAGTTCGGGATCAGCAGTCCCAAAATTAACTTGCCAATCTTCGGGGATTAGTTCGTAGCCAAACTCTTGATCCCAACCACTCATCGCGCGGCGTGCGACGGAATACCACTTGGCCCCGCTCGGTCGCACAACCAACAACGGATACGCTTGGTCCTGTTCGTTGGCCGAGGGTTTGTTCTTTCGCCAGTACTCGCGGTACGCCAGCAACGCGGTGTCCAGTGGATTGCCGGGCGTCAACGGCAGGACGAAGTCATCCAAGGACAACTTGATCCCTCCGGGATACAGGTACATTCCGTCGTCGAGGCACTCGACATAGATGGGACGACGATTTGTGCCAGATTGAGCAGCCAGCGGAACGATCGAATACATAGGCTTGGCCGCTTGTCGTCTCGCGGCGGCCGTTTCCGTCTGTGCCAGTTTTGCGGCATCCAGTTGTTCGCGTAATTGCTCGATTTGACGTTGTCGTTCTACCATCATTTGTGTGGTCGTCACGGGATCGGCGGTCGCCTGTGTCGTTGCCTGCACGGCACGGATTTGCTCGGCGATTTGTTCCGCTTTGGCCCTCACCGCAGCCATTTCGGATTCGAGATGTCCGAGCAGCTCGCGTTGGTTGATCATTTCGCGACGGCGGTCGTCGCGTTGCGTTTCCAGTAATTGATTGCGAAGCTGGACTTCGGCAGTTCTTAATTCCAGTTCGCTGGATTCCTCGTTGGCCTGGGCAATGGCGGCCGCTTCTTCTTGACTGGATGTATCTTCGGCTTGTTTGACGACCAACAACAGCAAGGCCACTAAGACGCCCATCGTGCAAATTAGCACGGCCAAGAATGGAAACAACGATAGGGACAGTCCAACGCGTTTTCGGCTCATGCGGCTCGATAGATCTTTGCATCAGAAAATGGCAGAATACTGGATCGCACACTGGCATTTACTTGCTCCGAGTCGCGAACTGCCGAGGAAGCGTCGGCGGACATATCGGACGAAAACGGAAATCCGCCCGGGACAGCTTGCCAATCCACCGGTGGTAGAACGTCGACCGCGGCATCGAGTTCTGCACTGGTGGACTCGGATGCCGCAATGACGACGGTCGCGGTCGGCAGCGGCACCACAGCGGGAGCATGCGGTGATGCGGCAAGGTTTTGGGCGACGACCTCTTGGGCGTTTTTGAGTTGGCGATTTTCGGATTCCAACATCAGTTGCCGTTCGGCCAATTTCCGAGCGACCGTTGCCGCTCGAGCCAACTCCTCGGCCCGTCGCAGGGCTTCGTTGGCGGCTTTTGATTGTTGTTCGGCCAACCGACGTGCGGCGGCTTCGGCAGAGACGAGTCCCTCAGCGGCCAGTCTGGCTTCGGTTTCTGCCATCGCTCGTTGTTCGGCGGCCATACGGGCTTCGACTTCGGCAGCGATCCGAGCATCGGTCATCGCTCGTTGGCGGGTCACTTCGGTTGCGTGAGCCGCCAGCGTGGATTCGATTTCAACTTGGGTTTGTTCCTGTTGCGATTGTTGCCAAGTCCGCTCTTCCTGCCACCGAGCTTGGACCTCTTGGTTCTGGACCAACATGTGGTCCATCGTCGAGATCAAGTGACTGATCGAACTTTGTTGCTGCTCCGATAGGTTCGAGCATTGCTGAAAAAATCGTTCCAGTAGTTGGATGTGGACGGCAGCCGTTTCCTGTGACTTCGCCAACAGCCCCACGTTGTCCGACATGGCGACTTGCCATTGTTGGGCTCGGTTTTGCAGTTGGACGTCCGCGCTGTCCAGTGCTTGGGTCAACCGTTCCGCAATCTGTTGTCCGGCGGCCGCCATCGCCGATTGCAACAAGGCTTCGGATTGCGCGGCGCTGTTTTCTGTGGCCGCGATCCATGCTTCCTGTGCCGAGGTCAGGCTTTCGTTCCAAAGTTCGTGTTGATGTTCGACCAAGCTGAATGTCGCTTGCAACAACGCCTGTCCCATTCGACTGATTGCGCGAGTGGGCGATTCTGCAACCACGTCCGTGTTTTGGAAGTTCTCGAGAATAAACTCTTCAGCCAATTGGTCGACACGACTCACGTTGGCTGATTCCACTCGATCGAGTCCAAATTGGATGAACATCAACAAAACACCGTAGCTCAATGCCAAAGCGGTCGTGTCAAAGGCAACGTACAAACTCGACTTGAGATTGTTGATCAAGCCGGACAGGTCCGCGCCGGCTCCCAGATTTAGTCCGCCCAGGGCTTCCGAAATTCCCAAGACCGTGCCCAAAAATCCCAACATCGGAATGGCCCAAACCATAAGTCGAATCAGCGAATAACTTTCGTGTTGCGCGTCGGCTTCACGATTCGCCAAGTGTTTCAATTGGGTGTCCATGTCCTGAGTCGATTGGCGACTGCGAATGTACTGCAATGCGTCACGAATCCGCCGGGCAATGCTGCTTTCGTGAACGGCGCTTGGCCGCGCGGCAATGATATTCAAGTAGCGATCTGCAAGTTCCGAGACGGATGAATTGGAAGCCCCGGCGGATTTGGCAGCAACCTGATGCACCGCAGGCGTCAAGCCCGCCTGGCTCGTTGGGCTGGCCGTGGTTGCTACTTCTTCCCCCGAGGTGACCAATGATTCTTCCGAAAGCTCCAGTGTTTGCCAAGCCAAAAGTTGACGTCGTTCTCGCCAAAGTTGCCAAGCTTTGATTGCCAATGCCGTCAAACCGATCGAGAACATGACCGTCTCGGTCAAGGAAACCGGGTGGGCCATGATGTAACGATCCAGCAGCGGATGCGAAAGCCATCCCTGCCGAATCAAACCGAACAATAAAAACGCAAGTCCGGCGCCATAGATATAAGATGGAAGCAGCGGCACCATGCGAGGATTGTTTGACAACAGTTTTTGTTTCATGGTCGCGAGGCTTTCAAACAAGGGCGAGCATTACTCGCTCGATGTGTGTCGGTTTTACACTGCCGTTGGGGGCAGGATCCAAGGGGCCAAATCCGGCAGGGTAGACTATTCGTATTCCTACGCGTTGACATAGACACGTGAAAGTTGCAGCAACGTGCACGCGCCGTCGAACGGCTCCCTTTCTTGGGATCGGGAAAGGTAAGGGAAGAGGATCAAAGTATTTTCCTTATAATCGACATTATCCAATAATTTCACTCAAGCCGTTTTTCTTGCCTAACCAGCAAAAAATGCCTGCATGACTCGGCAATTTCTGCCGATAATATTGGCAGCTCAAGTTCGCAACGGCCGCCAGTCTTCGAAACGCGGCGGTTGACGGCGACAGAACAAAAAAACACCCGGGGGGGTGGCTCGGCTGACCTGCAAAGGCAGCCGAGCTTTTTTTGTTTTGCCCCGCAAAATTACACAACACATTGTCCTGTGATCAAACTGTCCTGCGATCGAACAATCCCGCTATCGCAAGAAAGAATTCAGGTTGGGATTCGCGTAACGCGTGCCGGATTGTGGATTGACGTCCGTCTGGAACCGCTGTTGAATGGACGCAATGCGCTCGGCCACTTGAGGCTGGTAGGAGTTGGCCTGAATGGAACGAGTGTAGTTCTTTAACGCCAAGTCGTATTGCCCCTGTTCTTCCCGCAATGTACCCATGGCGACCAACGCTCGTGAGTGATTGGGGGCCAGCGTCAATGCGTCCGCCAAGTATTGCGTCGCGCGGGTCGGATCATTGTGCTCGCGATACAGGCGGGCCATCTCAACCAGAGGTTCGGGGCTCTCCGGTTGAGTCACTTGCCAGCCACGAATTAGTTGGAAGGCGTCATTGGGTCGATTGGTTTCTACATACAACGCCGCTAAAGTGCGGTACGCGTCGGCATGGCTCGGGTTCAGTGCGATGGCTTGCCGCAACAAGTCCTCCGACTTCGGATTGAGATGGGGCTGAGAGGTTTGCTTGGCGAGATAATAATAGGTGGTGCCGAGATTGTAGTTGGCGTCGGCGTTCTGCGGATTCGACATCAAAGCCTGCTGGAACGAATCGACCGCTTGTGAAAACTGGCCACTACGCAGGTACTGTTGCCCGTCCGCGGTATGTCGAGCCAATTGAAACTGACACCCCAATTGACTCAACATCATCAAGCCAACCAAACAGCCCAGCGACCCAAACTGCCGCGCAACGACACGTTCTGCAGTGGAACGGATCCGTTTCGCAATTGCTTTTGCTCCAGCCATGAACTCGCTCTCGAATTGGAAGGGGTCGTATCACACGACGGCGCAAGTCTTTAGCAAAAACAAGTTCTGAAGAACAAGACAAACCACCCCTGTGGAGGTCCGGTGCTAGCGTGTGTACGGCAGCAGCAATCCGACAGATCCGACGGATCCGACCGATCCGACAGATCCGACCGATCCGACCGATCCGACTTACTTTTTGCGACTTTTTTTGAGCCGATGGCGATCACTTTCCGAAACCGTTAGAAAGCCCCAATCCAGCGCGGTGTCTTGTTCGTAGTTTTTCCCGAGCTGCAGCGCGGTCATTGCTTTCGACATTTCATACCCCAAATAAAACGCATGGCTCGCGTCCATGTTCGCTGGCTTTTGCTCCATGATTTGATCAAACAGTTCAAAGGGATCAACAGCCAGCCAAAAGTGCCCTCCGCCCAAACAGGCGATTTGGTTGTCAACGACAAAGATGCGAAAGTTCCAGTCGCGAATCTCGGACGCTAATCTTTGCAATATCGCGACGTCGTGACGCTTTGTTCGAGTATCCCGCAACATGACCAACTCACCGGAAATTCGTTTCGGTGGGACTCGGTTGTGGATACTATGATAGGTCAATCGACGTCCCACGGCTAACTCGCGCACGGACGACTGGGCCCACGAGATGACTTCTGTCGTCAGCACGCTCCGAATGCTTAGCTCCTGGCAGAATCCCAACAATAGGAGATTGATCCCTGCGGAATCAACGTCCGTCAGTTCGGTCAGGTTGCCAACGCCCATCATCATTGGCAGATCCGGCCATTGCCTGCGCGCTTCACAATAGCGACGAAGCGATTCTGCGAAACCAAATCCGATGGGCTCCAGGATCGGATCGATGCGAAACCGGATCGATCGCATCTGCAGGAACTCGATCGTTGTTTCGAACGATCCACAATCTTGGGGCTGATCCGGAATCGCGACGACTTCCGCACCCCAGTCCGCGGCGGCGGCGCGATTGCTGTGATTCACGCTCAAGACCAGTTCTGCGCCGGCCTGCGTTGCAGCTGAAATTTCGTCGACGTTCAACGAATCGATACTCACTCGGCAACCAATATCGCGAACCGCTCGAACGGCATCGGCCACGCCGTTCCATAAGTAACCGGGTTCGCAGCCGATATCGATCACGTCCGCACCGGCAGCGTGCAACCGAGCCGCTGCCGCCACAATTTGCGCCAACGAAAGTTGTGGAGCGTGATTGATCTCGGCCAAGATCTCGATGTCCCAGCAATCCAGCGCGGGTGGTTGGGCCGTGGCTCCAAACCAAGTGGGTAAATCGCGCAGGTCTTTGGGGCCCCGGCGAACCGCACATTGGTGAACTTGCTCCAGTTCACTCAAGTCACCCTGGCAATAGCCCGGCAGAATCACCAAATCGGTTTCCGGAGGAACGACCATTCGAGCGAGAATCCATGGCACACTCAACAGGGCCGCCACGGTGATCGGCATGACTTGGACTTCGTACGCAAATCCCAATTTCTTCGCTAGTCCATCGACCTCGGCCCGCAGCGCGGGTTCCGCGAGTCGTCCGGTGACGAACAGAATTTTGCGCGCTGCCGGAAACGACTCCACCGGAGCCGTCGACGTTTCCTGCCGCGCAAATTGTTCCCTGGAGAGGTCGTCGCGATGCTCGGAGTTCATGCGGCCAGTGTTTCAAATCAAAAGGTCAAACCGTCATCCGTGCGAAATCTTCTGCTGCCCAATCGATTCCCGACCTCAACCAGTCTGGAAAATTCCGCGCAAAACCGTCCGACTCGGCATGGATTCTGCGTAAAATCGCAGTCGGGCAGCGTCCGGACTCGGCAACTTCAGCTAAGATAAAAGCTTAACACCGGGCCGCAACCGCGAGAAGAAGTTCGCCCGGATTTTCCACGAAACAACGTTTCCGTATAGAAGGCATCGCGACGTATCATGAAAGATATGAAGGCCCTGCGGTATCTCCGCCGTTTGATTCGATTCGAATCGACCAGCCATTTGAGCAATCGATACATTTCAAAGTACTTGGAAATCAAGCTGCGAAAGCATGGGTTCTTTGTCGAAAAAATTCGGTATCGTGACGCAAAAAAGGTCCCCAAAGTTAACCTGATTGCCAAGAAGGGGTTGGGCCAAGGTGGTTTGGCGTATTTTGGGCATACCGACACGGTGCCAGCTCCATCATGGTTCACAAAAAAAGTGACTCCCTTTGAGCCGGTTATTAGCCAAGGTCGGATATTTGGACGTGGTGCATGCGACATGAAAGGTTCATTGGCGTGCATGTTGGACGCCGCCCAGCAAATCCCGTTCGACAAAATGGTTCGCCCGTTGTACTTGGTGTTCACCGCCGACGAAGAAGTTGGATTTGGTGGTGCTAGAAAAGTTGTCGAAGAATCCAAGCTCTATCGCGAGATGATCAAACATGGAACCGTCGGAGTGATTGGTGAACCGACGGAACTAAACATTGTCCACGCCCACAAAGGTTCGTTGACCATGAAGTTCCGTACCGTGGGAAAGGCTGCCCACTCCAGTACTCGCGAAGGGAAGAACGCCAATTGGCACATGATTCCGTTCTTGCACGAAATCTGGAAGATTCGCGAAGAGACCGAGACCGTTAGCGATTGGTTTGATGATCGGTTTGATCCCCCAACCATGTCGATGAACCTGATCATGTCCGACGGCAATGCGGCGGTCAACGTCACCAGCCCACGGACGGATGTTCAAGTCTACATCCGCCCGATGCCCAACATGGACTGTGAGCCGCTGTTGAAACGGATTTCTCATGCCGCAAAAAAACATGACGTTGAAATGTCCGTCAAACGGAATTGCGAGGCATTTTGGAGTGACCCACATTCGGATCTGGTTAAAAAAACTCAAGCCATTATGGACACAAACGTCGTGCAAACGGTCGGTTATGCAACCGACGGTGGTGTCTTGACCGAAATGGAACAAAAGATCATTTTTGGACCCGGAAGTATCCGGCAGGCGCATACCAATCAAGAGTTCATCACCGTGGATCAAATGCGACTTGGCATTGCAGCATTTCGCGAATTGATCCATCATTACTGCTGCGAACTACCTACCAAGAAAATCCGCTAACAAGAGTACTGAAGAGCGCATGAGCACGGGACACGAATGTCAGGTTCACTATCGCCGCGCCACCGTAGGCGACATCCAATCCGTCTATGACTTTCTCCGTCCCTTCATGGAGCAACAGCAGATATTGACTCGGACTCCGGAACAAGTGGCGGCGTTGTTGCAGTACAGTCAATTGGTGTATTGCCAAGACAAAGTCATCGGGTTCGTGGCCGTGGAGATTTATTCTCACAAGTTGGCCGAGATTCAATGCCTATGTGTGTCTCCCGATTTTCAGCGACAAGGCATTGGGAAAAAGCTGGTTCGGTTTTGTGTCGAAGTGACGCGGGACGAAGGAATCCTTGAATTGATGGCGATCAGTGCCAGTGATAAGTTCCTGATGGATTGTGGCTTCGATTATTCTCTGCCTGGTCAGAAACGCGCGTTGTTTATTCAGCCCCAAGAAATGGACGAAGATCTCGAGTGATCCAACCAAAAACAAATCGCTCGAAGTTCAACTTGGTTGGACTTCGAGCGGACATTTGTTTTAGGCGACTTCAGTGGTTTGAATCGTTCCGCGACAGCGGCAGGATTCGCGGGTCTTAGAACCGAAGATCCAGACCAAAGGTCAGGCCGTAGAACCGTGGAGCAATGGTGTTTAGCCCATTGAATCCCAGGCCAGACAGCTCCAACTGAGCCGGTGCCGTTGCAATCCGATTCAAGAAATGGGCCTCGCCACCGACAAACCCATATACATGTCGCTCGACCAACTCAACGCTAACTCGTACGCCGGTCTCTCCGGCAAATGACAGTTGAGAACCGTCCGTGACCGCGGTGGTGTCGGTCCCGAGCAGGTCATTCACAATTCGTGTGCGTTGCTTGGCAAAGTTTGCGTAACCGCCCGCACGGAGGAACGAATTGACTTCGACCCGATTGCCAAGTTGCCAGCCCCAATCGAGGCCGGTTTGCAGGCCAAGCATCGGGTTCGAAGCGCGAATTCGCAAGTCTTGCTCGAAGTCTGCCGTCCCGAACGGTGGTGGTAGTGCTACGGTGCCGTTGCCGAACAT
Organism: Pirellulaceae bacterium; assembly: GCA_041741535.1. GTDB lineage: Bacteria > Planctomycetota > Planctomycetia > Pirellulales > Pirellulaceae > M30B19. Next base: position 1,085 of record JBGSJV010000180.1, on the reverse strand, counting down.
CCGCAGGTTTTCTTCCATGTTGATGAAGCGGGCACCACCCACCAGATTGAATCCAGGGCGCAGAGTGCGCTTGGCGTTGAACTCCAAGCTGATGTAGTCGGACGTATAGTCGGTCTCGAAGCGACTGAAATTCAAACCAGCGGCCCCGGTCAGCTCCATCGTCCCGATGTGCGACGTTTGATCCCGCCATCCGTAGTAGCGACCGCGAAATTCGTAGGTCAACGAACTTGCATTCGGAAAATACTGAATGCTCAAATCCGGACCAGCTCCCGTGCCGGGGTCCGTGATCTGCTCACCGTTAATAAAAGTATCCCCGTTCGCTAAACTTAGCAGCAGCGGAGTCGTGTTGTTTTCGTCGCCAGGACGATCCATGATCGAAACGCCGAACTCGACTCGGTAGGGGTTGTGTTGGGTATCGCCCCACTGGCTGTATCCAGTGGCCTGGACGCTCAGCCATAACAGGCTGGCCAACACGAAAATCGATCTCTTCACGTCACGCTCCTTGATAAGGATGAGCCAAACTTGGCAACAAGCTTTCCGTAACAGGATCGACCGTAAAGAACCGAAAAATTAGCAGGAACCGCATTCGCGGAAAAGTTTGGGCAAATTTGCGAAAGTTCGCACCTGGCTCAGCTCCCGTAGATTACCACGTCGCATCTAGGCTTTCTCCAAAACGCAATACCGTTCAAAAAGTAGCAGGCACACTCCGTGTGCCGTCCGCCGTTCCTCGAGAAAAAGAGTGCTTTTTGATGGTCGCGGCACATGGAACGTGCCGACAACCGTCCTCCGTTGAACGGCTTTGTCCTAAAACGGGTCGAGTGCTTTGTCACCATTTAATTTTGGGGTCGGTCTGTTAATGGGGTCAGGAGTCAATTGCCGGAACAGCCTTTCGGGTGCTTCGCACAATTGACTCCTGACCCCTTTACCAAACCCCAAGTTTTCGTTGTGACAAAGCACTAGCAGGGTGCTGAAAAAGTCTCGGATTTGTTACCATACCAAGGTCACATCATGGAGAGAAGAATGCGCGGTCGAGAAAACAATCAGATTCAGCTTTTTTTCACGATAGATGTCGAATCTCGAATTCG
>JBGSJV010000179.1:0-7717 GCA_041741535.1 Pirellulaceae bacterium | reverse complement strand
TTTTGTTCATCGGGAACCCAGACGAAGCGAAATGGAAATTGAATGTGGCCACCAAGCGGACTGCGCATGGCAGTGCGTGGCCAAGTCTAGGTCGTGCCGGATCGACGGGGATGGCAATTGGGCGAAGAAGCACGGTCGATTCGAGCAAAAGGGAATTGCGAAATCGGTACAATCGATCAAATCGCCCACCAGGATGAAGCGGGAAACTCGGGAAATCCGCCGGATGGGCGGAATTATCTGGAGACTTCAACCACCGCTGATTAGTTTTGAGTATCCCTTGAGTTTCTCCATAATGCCGGGCCGACGAACATGGCTGCCGAATTTGAGGGCCATGATCGTTGTATCATCGGAATCAAGAGCTCCGCAGCGTTCGATGACGGTTCGCAGTAGCGACTGACCCAATTCGGCCGGAGTCTGCCGAACGTCTAACTGGCGGACGATTTCGCCAAGTCCTTTTTCGCCCAATAGTTCGTGCTCATGGTTTTTGATGGCAGCTTCCGTGAGCGCATCGGTGTACAGGATTAGCCAATCATTGGGTCGGACATTGAATTCCACATGTTGATACTTCGAGTCTGCCACGAAGCCCAAAGGAAAATTGCCTCCCGCGGATTTGGTCTTCATCGTGGAGTCGTCCAAGAACGACCATGTTTCTTCCGCACTGTTGTAGAACAGTGGGCGGGGGTGGCCGGCATTTGTCAGTAAGATTTTTCGGGTGTGGCTCAAAAAGGTGGCCACAATTGCCGTCGCAAATCGGCCTTCCGATTCGTTCCGCATGAATTCTTGATTGAGTTCCGCAACCAGCCGATTCTGTTTCTTGAAGTTCATGAACCGACGCAATAGTCGCCGCAAATTCTCGGACGTCGACGCAACGTAATCGCCGTGTCCCGCGACATCGGCCAAGACCGTCCGTGTCACGATGCCCCCAACGCACAGCGAAAAGTAATGCACGTCACCGCCCGTTGCTTGCCCGAGATACGGTTGGCTGTAAATCCAAGCATCCAATCCGGGAGCCGATACCACTTTTTTGGTTGATTCGGTGCCGCTCCAAATTTCCATGCACTGCAAGACGTGGCTTTCCAGGACGTTCGGATCGGGATTTTGTGTCATACCTTTAGGCTACTCGTTGAAGTCCGTCGTGGCAATTCAAGGTGCATGAAAATTCGTGCAACCGAGGCGGCTCCACAATAACCACTCGATATCGAGTCGCAGCGTGACGGAACTTCCTTACCCAAAATTTCAGTCGATTAACTTGGCCAGCCGAGGAAAACAGCGCGAGCCATTCCAGTTTCTTGACCTCAAGCCTTACAACTCCACATGTCCATCGATACACGTGACACTGTCTCCGCCGACCCAGATGGTACCGGTTTCATCACGGTTGATGTGGACTCGGCCTTGGCGGCCCAGGGCGGTGCCTTGGGCGGCGATGTACTGGTCCGGGGCTAGGCCTGATTCGATGAGCCACTGGGCGAGCGCTGCGTTCAAACTGCCGGTGACCGGGTCTTCGCACAGTCCATTGTTGCCGGGAAAGAAAGCGCGGACTTCGAAGTCGGTCTCGTGATCGTGCTGAGGTCCGACCAATCCGACCTTGCCGCGTGGTCCCACCGCACCGATGTCCAATCCTGCCAGGATTGCCGCGTCGGGTTTAAGAGCCAATACTTCGGCCGCGCTGCCTAACAGAACGCCGCGCCAATTCGGTCCATTGTCGCACCAAGCGTGTGCCACAATCGCCGGGCGAGAAACGCCCAAACCGCGAGCGATCTGTTGGACATCCGCTTCGTCCAAGGGTCCACTTTTGATACGTGGTGGAGCAGCAAACGCCAGCCGATCTCCATCGCGACGGATCTTGACCAAGCCCACACCACATTCTTGCACGACATATTCCGCTTGCGGAATTCCACCGGCTTGCAACCAGGCATGGCAAGTCCCCAGCGTCGGATGACCGGCAAAGGGCAGCTCTCGGCCTGGGCAAAAAATTCGCACGCGATAGTCCGCCCCGGCCGAGCGGCCTTCGGCTGTGGGTGGCAAGATGAAGGTACACTCGGATAAATTTGTCCAGTTCGTAAAGTGCTGCATCGTCGCTGTGTCTAAACCAGTGCCGTCCAACACCACACCAAGCGGATTGCCCCGATAGAAAATCGCTGTGAAAACATCAACTTGTTTGAAGGGACGGAGAGGCATGACGCAACTTTCGGATCGTGAAACGTGAGAGACCAAACGACTCTGTTTTCGACCCTTCAACATAGGACAAAACGAGGTGAGATACCAGTCAGAGACTTGGGGAGTCACTTCACAGTTGAATGGACCATTGCCTGCCTCGTGCGAAAAGATACTTCTCGCTGGCGTTTATGGTATATTTCACTGGCCTGAGGTCGGAATAATGCGACCGATTGCTTTTTGCCAGCTTCGTTTCGGGAGACCGTTTCAATGCTTGATCGTCGACAGTGGTTGGCTTGGATTCCTGGGGTGACACTGCTGCCGAGTTTGGCGTGGCGAACGATGTTTGGATCGGCACGAGCAGAATTCGAACGAACCAGTCTCTCGGGGGTCGTATCCAGTCGCGTACGCGACAATCCCGTTGTCGCCGAAAACCAACGACCGGGGACGCGGCAGTGGATGTTGGAAAAAACGCGGATCGATCCGGCAACTCGGTACCGCTGCCCGTGGATCGAAGGGTATGTCTCACACGCCAGTATCGAAGCGGGTGAAACGATCCAGTTCTTTGTCAGCACCAACCCCGCGTCAGACTTCACGATCGAGATCTTTCGACTGGGTTATTACACCGGTGACGGAGGACGGAGCATCGCTCGACTTGGTCCGTTCCCAGGAGTTGTCCAACCCGATCCGCCGATTGGCGAGAAGCGGCTGCGCGATTGTGCTTGGTCCGTCAGTGCCGAATGGATGGTGCCCGAAGATGCCGTCAGTGGTGTGTACGTGGGCAAGTTGACCGAAGCGACCGAAGGACTGCAAAGTTACGTGATCTTTGTGGTGCGTGATGGCCGCCCCGCTGACTTGATCTTTCAGTGCAGTGATCACACTTGGCACGCGTATAACCGCTGGCCCAATCAGTTTTCACTCTATGATGATGGCACGCATGAATGGTATTGGGGCGGGAACGTGGAAGTTAGCTTTAATCGCCCTTATGGCAAGTACTGCCAAATCATGGACCAACCCTTGTCGATTGGCTCGGGCGATTTTTTCATCTTGGAATTTCCGTTTGTGTTCTGGTTGGAGCAGCACGGATACGACGTTACTTACTTGTCGAATACGGACACGCATCGCGATGCGTCGACACTCCTGCGAGCCAAAGGCTTTTTGTCGATTGGCCACGACGAGTATTGGACGATTGAAATGTTTCGCCATGTGCAGGCGGCGATTCAGGCAGGCGTAAGCGTCGGATTTTTTTCGGGGAATGCGGTCTGCGGCCGAGTGGTCTGGAACGAGGAACATCGATCGATCGAGCGCGTCGGCGTGTTTGGACCTCCGGGTGGAACTGGCGAGTTCATCCAAATGGCCACGTTGGCTCATGAACGGCCTTATGCCAACGAATTGATTGGGGCTCATAGCACCGGACCCGTGATCGGCAGTGCGGATTGGGTCTGTGAGTTGCCCGATCATTGGGTGTTTGCCGGAACAGGCATGAAACGCGGTGATGGGATTCCTGGTTTGGTAGGTTGGGAGTATCACGGCGATCCTGCTCCGATTCCGGGCTTGGAAATCATCGCTACGGCCCCAACATACGGAGCACCAGGTTCGCTTAACGGTGGTGTGTACACAGCGACCGTTTATCCGGGTCCAAAAGGTAACTTCGTTTTTAATGCATCGACATGCTGGTGGGCGGATGGCTTGTCCGAACCGCCGGGGTACATGCGTCCGACCGCAGCGGTTCCGCCCCAAGGTCCTGACCAACGTGTTCAACAGATCACGCACAATGTGCTGCGGAGGATGTTGGCTCAGGATTGAAACGCTGGTGTATTGCCTTTAGGCGGCGGGTTTCAGGGTGTTTGTTCATTTGCGGAGCGGAGTTCGTTAACCGCGTGGCCACAGCCAATTTGGCGGCAACAAGCTTGGCTCCAAAAAAGAGTTCCGTCCGCCAAATTTGCGACGGCCCGCGTTTCGGGCTACGAACGGCCAAGATTTAGGCCTGGAGGGACGTGTCCTTCTTTTTGGGATCGCTGAGCGTCGTGGGACACGATCCTACATGTAGAGTCGTGGGACACGACACCCACATTGCGATGTGGAATTGGTAGAATCAGCGGCGTTCCACACACAAGAGTTTTTGAGATACGAACATGAAGTGCATTCGCAGAGTTTTAGGACTATTGGCCGTTTTGTGTTTTACTGGTGGCGAAACAAGTCGCGCAGATCAACCCGAGATGGTTCAACAGGTCATTGGGACGACAAACTTTACGATTCCGGTAGGTTACCGACTGGAGCTGGTTGCCGATGAAGGATTGACGAATTGGCCGATGTTGGCAGATTGGGCTGGGAATGGCGATTTGTTGGTGGTCGAATCGGGTGGCGTGGGAACTCCGATCGAAGAGCACAATAAAAAACTGCTCCATCGGGTCGTGCGTTTGTCGGACAGTGACGGCGACGGTCAATTCGATCAGCGGACAGTCGTCGCGGATCAACTGCCGTTCACCGAGGGCGTGTTGTGCGTGGGTGATGACGTGTTGATCACCTCGCCACCCGTCATCTATCGCTTGTCGCAACCCGATGAGGCCGGAGTTTATCAACAGCGCGACGTGTGGTTCGATGGGCAGACCATTACGTGGTGCGCGAACGATCTGCATGGCCCGTTCCTAGGACGTGACGGTTGGGTCTATTGGTGCAAAGGAGCGTTTGGCCAGCAAACACATGAACTGTTGAATGGTCAAGAGCTCCGGTCGACGGCTGCTCATATATATCGACGAAGACCCGAAGGTGGAGCCATCGAGCCCGTGATGACCGGTGGCATGGACAACCCAAATGGTTTTGTGATGCTGCCCAGCGGCGAGAGATTTTTCACGAGTACCTTTTTGCATCACCCGGGCGGTGGCAAACGCGATGGGATTGTCCATTCGGTTTATGGTGGGTTGCATGGCAAATCCCATGACGTACTCAACGGTCATTGGCGGACGGGGCCATTGCTACCGGTCACCGTCGAATTGGGAGCTGCCGCGCCCGCTGGTTTGACTCACTGGGAGACGAAGCACTCTCCATGGAACACACCGGGCGACGTGTTGGTTGCGGCTCTTTACAACTTACAAAAAGTGACGGCCCACCAACTGACTCCTCGTGGGGCTAGTTACGAGACACAGAATATTGATTTGGTCGTCGCCGATCGTATTGATTTTCATCCAACCGATGTGCAACCCGACGCGGACGGAAGTTTATTGATTGTGGATACTGGCGGTTGGTACGATCTCTGTTGTCCAACCTCACGCGTGGATCAGAAGGCGGCCAATGGTGGCATTTATCGTCTGTCGCGTACGGACACCAAGAGTCGTTTTCGGTTGCCTCAGGACCGACAAAAACAAGTCGGGCAACACATCATGGACCGATTGGTGGATGATCGCCGTTGGGTAGCGCGCCGAGCCTTGTTAGAACTTCGCGCACTGGATGCGCCCGCGAAAGAGCTGCTTAGCAATGAATTGGTTCAACGACTTGGCGACCCGGCTCAATCGTTAGACGATCGACAAATCTGGCTCTGGGCGCTGTCGGGATTGAATACGACGACGGCGAAACAAGTGCTGGTTGAGACATTAAAGTCATCCGAATCAGAACTGGTGCACGTTGCCTGCCATGCCGTATCGGTAAATCGTGAGACTTTGGCAGTCGACAATCTCGAATGGCTCGTGAGAAGCGAACAACCACTACCCGTGCGGCGCGCGGCTGCCGAGGCCTTGGGCCGAGTCGGTCGGGGATCGTCGGCGTCAGCTCTGTTTGTCGCGATGGCTTCCGATGCCCATGATCGACATTGGCAACATTCGGTGACGTATGCGTTGTTGGAACTGAAATCCAGTGAAACCGCCAGTTGGGTTTTGGCGCACGAGTCCAACGCCGATTGGCAGCAGCTGACCGCCGTGACGGTCTTGGACCAACTCGGTCTACCGGATGCCATTCCGGCCGACGTGATCTTGCGCCTGGTGGCTTGCTCGGATGAAGCAATTCGTGACCAAGCGTTTTCGGTATTGTCCAAACATGCGAACTGGGTCGAGCGTTTTGAGCCTCAACTCCGAGCTTGGTTTGTTGATTTCGAGCGAGATCCGCAAGAGTTGTTGGCCGTACTCACGGGCTGGCGAGATCAGCCAGCCGTACGCGGGCTAATGAGCGAGTGGTTAAGAGACGCGGCAAAGTCGTCAAGCGAATTTCAACAACGACTCGTGCAGGTGTTGAACGTGTATCGGCATCAGTCTTTATCGCGCGAGTGGGAAGATTCCTTGGGGACTTGGATAAGTTCGGCCACAGCCGAGATGCGGGGAACGTTGCTGCAATTTCTGGCTGACTCCGAGTATTCGGCGGATGGCGAATTAGCGAAGACAGTCCAAAGATTGGCAAGTGAAGAAACCAACCTGCTTGAACGATTGGAGTTGGTAGCGGCACTGCCAAATCGGTCCCGTTGGGATGCTCCGTTGATTGCGGATTCGTTGTTGGCGGGATTGGAATCGGAAGAACCAAACATACGTGAGCAAGCTGCCGCAGCATTATCGCGCATCAAGATAAGTCCTGAACACGCGAGGTTACTTTTGCAAAAACTGGAACAACAAACAATCAACACGATCGTGCCGGTGACTGCCGCGATCAGTCGAGCGGAACTGGACGAATTGGATCGGCAACTATTGGTGGCGTTGACCAAGGTACCAACCGCAAAGTCGATTGCCACGGACCAACTGCTCAACTTGTACCAACATCGCTCGGCGGAATTAAAGTCAGCGGCGGAAGAGACGGTCCAAATAATCCATCGGCCACCGGCCGATATTGTGCGGCAGGTCGAAGAAATGTTGGCCAAACTTCCAGAAGGAAATGCACTGGATGGCTTGCAAGTGTTTCGGAGTAGCAAAGCGTTGTGCAGTGCTTGCCATCGCTTGGGTTATGTCGGTGGAGAGTTGGGTCCCGAATTGTCGACCATCGGTAGTAGCCGGACTCGAGCGGCATTGTTGGAGGCCATCTTGTTTCCCAATGCTCGGTTGGAGCAAGGCTATCGAACGACCAAGTATCTGACAACCGGCGGCCAAGCCCACACCGGAATCGTGGTCCGTCCGTTGGACTCGGAATCGTTCTTGTTGCAAACCGGCGCCGATCAAACGGTGGTGCTCCGCCATGACGAGATCGAAATACAAAAGCCGGGCACTGTATCGATCATGCCTTCGGGGATTGCGGACGTGCTTAGTCCGCAAGAATTGGCAGACTTGTTGGCGATCTTGGAGGCTGCTCGATAGCTTAACAGATCAAGGCTGCGCCATATCTTGAATTCGATCTGTCTCAGGAGTTAACCGGTTAGCAAAGCGTGGGTGGGAGGGAATCCGACCAACCACGCGACGTTAAGCGTTTCTAGTTCACGAGCAAACCTAACTTCTGACCCCCACCTCCCCGACCCTTCTCCCCCAAGAAGGGGAGAAGGGAGACCATGAGGCGCAGGCTTACGACATAGGGCACGGGCTTCCAACACCCCGATGACATATTTGACCACAATACCTTTCAATTTTCCTTTAACCGCGATAACGTTCAACGAAGG
>JBGSJV010000178.1:0-14847 GCA_041741535.1 Pirellulaceae bacterium | reverse complement strand
GCCCGGCCAATCGCAATCGGGTCAGCCCAGCCAATCGCAATCCGGTCAGCCTGGGCAATCGCAGTCCGGTCAGCCTGGGCAATCGCAATCGGGTCAGCCCAGCCAATCGCAATCCGGTCAGCCTGGGCAATCGCAGTCTGGTCAGCCTGGGCAATCGCAGTCTGGTCAGCCCGGCCAATCGCAATCGGGTCAGCCCGGACAATCGCAGTCGGGACAGCCCGGCCAATCGCAATCTGGTCAGCCTGGCCAATCGCAATCGGGTCAGCCTGGCCAATCGCAATCGGGTCAGCCCGGCCAATCGCAATCGGGTCAGCCCGGCCAATCGCAATCTGGTCAGCCCGGCCAATCGCAATCGGGTCAACCCGGCCAATCGCAGTCGGGACAGCCCGGGCAATCGCAGTCTGGTCAGCCTGGGCAATCGCAGTCTGGACAGCCCGGCCAATCGCAGTCTGGTCAGCCCGGCCAATCGCAATCGGGCCAATCGCAACCTGGGCAATCAGGTCAATCTCAGCCAGACCAATCTCAGTCCGGCCAATCTGGTCAACCTGGTCAACCTGGTCAACCAGGACAAGGCGCGGACCGGCAGCAAGCCGGAGCCGGACCTGGTGCGGGGAATTCTCCTGGTGGAGTTGGCGAGCGTGAAAAGGACTTGCAGTTTGCCAAAGAGACAACGGACATGGTCTTGCAATACTTGAACGACCAGGAAAACAAACCCAATCCGGAGTTGTTGGACAAGTTGAACTGGACGGAAGACGACATGCGAGAATTTGCCCAACGATGGCGAGAAATGCGTGATCGCGCTGCGACTGGCGACGAGACGAAGAAAGAAGAGTTTCACCAACAATTGCAGAGTTTGGGTTTGCGTCCGCGCGGAAAAGACACCGCCGAATCGACGGTCAATAAAGACGAGATGCAGGGTCTTCGTCAGGATGCCGCCCGAGCAACGATACCATTTGAAATGATGGACGGTTTCCGGGCGTTTCAAAAGGCCAAAGCCAAACGCGAGACTCGGGACCGTTAGACTTAATCGTCAGAATTAATATTGTTGTTGGTACGTCGCGCTTATACGGCGGCGTACTGACCCTAAGGGTTTGGGTTTAGACCGAGACCCGTTGCTGTTCCAAGATTTCGTTGATTAAAACGCGGATATCGTTGTCGTATTCGCTCGAAAGGTCGCTTTTGATGAGCTGTCGATGAAACGCTGCAGCTCCGTGTTCGTACAGGTTGGCGGCTTCCGCATCGGGAAACCGGCGCGATGGATCTGGTGAGATCATGCTGTTGATGAATCCCATAAGCAGATCGTTGCGTCGCACTTCGTCCGGGAGAATCGCGGGGAGTTTATGCGGCAATTCTCGTTTCAGACTCACCAAGTCGGCGAGCCCCGTCGAAGAAGGCGACAATCGTTGTCCACTCAAAAGCTCGATGAGCACATAGCCCAGACTTGCAAGATCACTCACGGCGGTCTGCTCTTCCCCAAGTAGAACTTCCAACGCGGCGTACTCTGGCGTGCAGTTCAGATTTTGCGGTGGGTCCTCCAAATGAAAGGCCGAGCCGATGTCAATAATCTTGGCGTGCCCGCTCCGGCCTAACATGATATTCGCAGGTTTGATATCTCCATGGATGATCTGTTTTCGATGCAACGCCGCCAACGCAGTCAAACAGTCGCGGATGATGGCCATCGCCACACCCGCTTTGAACCGCGGTTGAGCTGGGCCTTGCGTAAACAGCACGCGTTCCAAATAACGTTGCTGTTCCACCGGTAAACTGCGTGACGTCGACTGCAACGTATCGGAGCCGACCAAGGCCCGCAAGTCGAAACCCTCCACGAATTCCATCACCATGATGCGAATTCGGTTTCGGTCGATCATATTTTGCACGACCAACAAATTTTCGTGTTGGATGCGAGCCACTTGAGCGGCAACGAAGCTGATTCGTTGCATTGACAGATCGTATTCTTCCAGTGATCGAAACCGTTCGGGCGAGAAGAATTTCAACGCGACCGGCAAGGTGAAACCATCCGCACCAGGACGTTCGCAGAGGTAGACCACTCCCTGCCCGCCCGCGCCCAAACAACGAATGAACTTGACGTGCGTGGTCCAATTCAAACGCTGGCCACGGCAGATGTCGACAAACTCGTCGAGCAAGCGATTGCAGGCCTGTTCTTTTTGAGACAGACCCCTCGTCAATTCATTGGCATCGCCCCGCTGCCACGAGATCGTCTGTGACTGATCGCTAAAATCGTTCGAAATTGGATCGGTCAAGGTCTGCCTCTAAACATCAAGATCATTGGATTCTGCAAATCACGAACTTCGCTTTTCCGCGGCTGCCCGTTTCTTTCGCAGTGGAGCAAAAACGTGCTGGGCGACATTTGCCCCTTCGGCTACCAATTGGTCCAAGCGGTTACGCAATACGGCAAAGGCCCCCAAGGAAGGGATCGCCACAATAAGTCCGCCGACCGTCGTCACCAAGGCTTGGTAAATCCCCTCCGCCAAGTCCGACGCACTGGCCGTTCCCTGGCTTTCGGCAACCCGTTGAAAGGCCAATATCATTCCAAAGACGGTTCCTAACAACCCGACCATCGGCGCAATATTGCCAATCACGGACAGGTACTCGGCTTTTCGATACAACCGAGCCGACTGTTCCGCCAATGCATCTTCCAAAGCCTTTTCGACGCTGGACCACCCATAGGGTAGTTCAGAAATCCCATTCAGCAAGACAAATGCCAGCAGACTGGGCTTTTGGCGGCAGGCTTCTGAGGCCTCGTCCAACTTGCTATCTAACAACAATTGACGTACCTCATCCCCCAGACCATCTGGGATCAATTCGGTTCGCCGAAGTGTCAAGATTTGATCGAATACCAAATAGACCGAGATCAATGAAAGAGCAATCAGCAGAACCACAATCGCGATACCGATTGGTCCGCCGGAAAAAATGACCTCCATCCAACCGGTCGAACTCCCAGCCCCGCTAGCTCCCGCAGTTTCACCTTGAGCGAGCAATGCCTCACCCAACGACGAAAAAGCCGTTATTCCCGAAGACAAAAAGGTCGTGGAGTTGGTTTCAAGCGGCATTTCTAAGCTTTCACGGATCAAAGTCCCAGTTCCTTCCGGATCTCGTCGGTTTGTGCGGCCTCAGGATGTCGCGCTACCAACCACTCACCCACTCGGGCGGCATCGTCCCGATCCACGTCTCGTAGCGTATAATATGCGGCCTCTAATCCCAAGAGGACCAAGTCGTGCTGGTCGGGATACAATACCGCTAGCTGTAAGAAAGAATCGGCGGCCAACTTGGCTTCGCCTGCGTTCTTCCACAACTTGCCCATGACTAGCAACGGGCCGGCTTTTGCTTCGTCAGGAAAAACGTTCAATTGCGCATGCATTTGCTGCAATTGCTGCGGCGAGCGATTCTGTGGCAGCCTCCATAACTGGGCTGTCGCGATCGCTGGCAATGGATCCAATGCGGACGGCGCATCTCCAGATGGCGCGAAAGCCTCCAGTACCTTTTGACTGGCGGCTGACGTCGGCGGATGCAATAACCCCAAACTCGCTCCGCTCAGCCGTTCCCATTCGTTGTCACTCGCAAGCCATGCGTTCACCTGTTCCTCCATCAAGGTATCGACCACAGGACTGGTCCAAACCACCGGCACGGCCTCGAACGGAATCTGTTTCGGATCATCCTTGGCCAGGTTCACGAAATCGGCAACGGCGGCTCGGTGCTGCTGCAACGCGCGGAGACATTGAATTCGTCGAGCGGCCGCATATCGCTTCATCCAGTGTGGGACATTCCCGCGCACGACAAGCTCAAATCCTTGACGGGCTTCTGCAAACTTGCCGCTCGCTGCGAGCTCGTTGGCCTTTGCCAACGTCGTTTGATTCAACAATTCAATGGACACAATTTCCGCGCGAGGAATCCTTCGCACCGTGCCGGATGGTACCTTTAGTTCCAGATGCTTGGCTTGAAGTTCAACGACCAACCCGAGAACGGTTTTTACATGATCATGACTCGACTCACGATATTGGACCCGGTCCCATGTCGGTTCCACGTTCGATGGGCTCGGTTCTTGAGCCAACACTGTTTGGCTCGACCAAATCAAAAACGGCCCGATCGCGCCGATCAATACGAACGCGGCAAGTTCCCAAAAGCTCGCTCGAACACATTGCTTGTGTGCGACCAAATGGAACACACCACCGGCCCAAAAACCATTTGTCATAAGCCGTTCCGCATCCCTTCGTTGAGTTTCGACTACCGACGACCAACACTGCTCTTGAACACAAATTGGCCGCGAGTTTCCTTGGCCAGTTTGGAAAAACTCAGGTTCACCGCAGTTGGTTCCGGAGTTGGACCAAAGACCAGCACGTTAATGCTGGTGTTGGCTTTATTCCAACGGGATAGTTTCGTATTGTCGGCCGGGGACAATTGATCGTCCGCGTCCGTGAGTAAAAAAATCACGTCAGGCGTCAACTTCAGGGCTGGTTCCAGTGCTTTGATGTGCACTGTGCCACCGGAGGCAGGTGTTTGACGAATGAACTCCATAGCCAGGGCAATATTGTCTTTCGTGGCGTGCATCATCTTCGGAGCAGCCTCCGTGTTCGGATTGAAGATCAAGGCCTCGTCGTTGTAGAAGATCAACTGAAACTGTTGTTCCTCGGTCAAGCTATTGAGGCTCGCTTCTAACTCCGCTTTGGCGGCTTGCATCAAACCACTATTATTCATACTGCCGGAGCGATCAACGACGTAGACAAAACGGCTACCTGTTCCGACCATGCCGCCGAAACGTACTGCCTTCTGTCCAATTTTTCCACCGCCGTTTTGGGCGTTTGGTAAGTCCGAAGGAGAAACTCCGGAGCCTTCCAGTTGAGCTTCGACCGCTTGCTTTCGAGCAACATCACTGGCTTGCATACCGGGCAATTCGGGCAATTCATCCATGTCAAGAGTCGGTGTTTGTTCGGCTACTTCTCCGCCCATCGCTGCTGCCGCGGCATCTTCCGCGGTCTCCGGGCTTTGGATGTCGGACTGCTCGAGATACGGCTTTTCATTAGCCGCCAAATCCGCGTTCACCAAGACGATTCCACCCGTCTGGACGGTTTCTTCACCGATCCCCTTCGGAACTTGGTACAAGAGAAACGAAACGAGCAGAAACATCACGACATGAAAGGTCACTGACGAAGCCCAGCCCCACGTATCTTGAGGGCGATTCGCATATTGTTGGTAATCGTAATCCGAAATTGTATCAACTTCTGCCATCTCGAAATGCTCCTCGATCCATTTCCCCTGGATTTGAAATGGTCTTTCCAGCCCCTCTATTCTACTCGCCGACCCAAGTTCTGGCACGTCGTACTTTTTTGGATCCAACGGTTCATGATAGCAGCTGGTTCCGATTGTACAGTCGACAGATCCCTGCTCGAACTAGCCCTGCCGCGCGGTCAAACGCATTTACCCGCGGGAGCAGCACTTGGTTGGGCGGGCATCCAACCAAATCCAGCGCCGCTCCTCGCGGCCGCACGATTCGGAACGTTCGTGCGACCCATCACGTCCGTCCGCCAAATTACTTGGGAAACGGATCGTTCAGCTTCTCCAACCGGTCGTTATAGTCGGCGGCTTTGTCTTTCAACTTTTCGGCAGCTTCCAAGGCTTTTCCATAAGCCGAAGTCGCCGGGGCCTTCGTTTTGGGAGGTTCTTCCACGGGTTTGGTGGTTTGACTACCCGGCGGTGGCGAACATCCGACCGACGCCAGTACCCAAAACAGCCCTACGAGCAGCGAAGGTATTGGGTGTCGAGTCCAAGATTCCCGAGTAACTATGACGTCATTCCAATTCATGAGTTGGTCTCCAGTGTCTTCCACGCTTGTGCGAAATAGTGCCCCAGGTCTTCGGCGTTCATTGCATGTTGCCCCAATTCGGCCGCTGCCAAATCACCGGCCAATCCGTGAACATAAACAGCTTGCCGCACCGCGATCGGTATCTCCGAATGACTGGCTAAACAGGCGACCATCACGCCGGTCAAACAATCGCCACTACCGCCGGTCGCTAAACCGGGATTCCCTGTCGGGTTTCGCCACAACTCGGTGCCGTCAGTCATGCGCGTATTGGGCCCTTTCAGCACGACCCAACTGCCCAGGATCTTGGCTATGGCCATCACGCGTTCGTCCGACGGCACCCCAGTCGGGACATTCGCTGGCCCGCCGACGATCCCCTCAATGGAGGATTGCAAGCGACCGTATTCGCCCAGATGCGGCGTTAGGACTCGGACGAATTTCGCTGCACCGTTCGGCGCTACTGGCGACAATTCGATGCGCCGGTGGCCAATCGCCTGTGCGACGGCATTCAGTGCGTCTGCATCCAAAACCAACGGGCAAGGACAATGCTGGAACAACCATACAACCAGTGCCGCCGCGCCGGCCGACTGCCCCAATCCAGGACCAACCGCCACGGCATCAAAGGCCGCCAAACGAGGTTCCAAAATTGACCGCGCTGCCCAAGAAACTTGGCCACGCGATGTCTCGGGGAGCGGCAAGGTCATGGCGGCCGGATGTGCCATAGCGATTTGCGCTAGGACACTCGCGGGGGTCGCGACGGTTACCAAGCCGACTCCGCTGCGTAAACAAGCGCCGGTCGTCAAAACGGCCGCGCCCGACATCCCGCGCGAGCCGGCAATGATCAGGACTCGTCCGAAATGTCCTTTGTGAGCATCGGGCGCTCGGCGCGGTAAACGCAAATCGTCGACCCTGTTCATGGCCTAGTTTGCGCTCAATTCAACACACACGATCTCTTCGTCGTTGCGGACATACATGCGTGTACCGGCAAACGCGGGATGACTCCACACGACTTTTCGACTACCCGTTCGGCTGGTTGGTTCCAAGATCTTGGCGCGGTCCAATTCTTCGCAACCTTCGGGCGACAACTTGGCGATGATCAATTCGCCTGTTTCGATAAACATAAAGAATTTGCCGTCACCTTGGACGATAAATCCCGTACCAGAATTAACGGGTCGGCCATTGTTGGCCGTGACCATCGATTCCCATACTTCCTTGCCGGACTTCAAATCACAACATTTCAGCGGACCTCGCTCACTCACGCCGTAAATGTGACCGTCGACAATGAGGGGTGGGTTATGGTCCGAGTGGATTCCTCCGCCACGCCAAATTTCTTTGGGCGACTTGGCGTCCTTCCCGAGTTCAATGAGGAGTGACGTCCCCTGCAAAGCGGTCGCCAGAACTTGATTCCCAGTTTGAATCGGAGCGATGATTGGCATTTCATATGCGGGAACCAAATCAAACGACCAATAAACTTCACCCGTATTGGGGTTCAAACCGTTGATCGCGTGCGAGTGCCAAATGATCAACGTGCGAATCCCGTGCGCTTCGACAATGGTCGGAGGGCAATATCCTTGAACGGGGGCCGATAAACTCCTCCACAGTTCTTTGCCCGACAATTTATCAAACGCTACCGCAACGCTGCCTTCGCCGCCGACCACGCAATACAAGGTGTTTCCGTCAACCAAGGGGTGGGCCGCAAATCCCCAATGAGGAGCGCTTTCCAAGTTGTATTCGGCTTTGAGGTCTTTCTCCCAAACCACTTTTCCGTTCGCCAAATCCAAACACTTCAAATTACCTTCCGCGCCCAACGTATAAACGCGATCCGCGTCAATGACCGGTGTGGCTCGTGGGCCATTCGGATATGAGATCAAATAGCTGCACTTGTATTCGTGGCGCCACAAGACCTTTCCGCTGGTCGCATCAAGACATTGCACGCGTTCGGTACCTTCCAGCGCGCTTTTGGTTCCAGGGTTGGGGGTGGGGTCTCCTTCGGTACGAACAAAGTCCATGACGACGACTTTTCCACCGGCGACGGACGGACCACTATAGCCGTTGGCAACCTTCTGCCTCCAAACGAACTTGGGCCCTTCTGCGGCGAACTTGTCGATCGTCCCCGACGTTTCCCAGCGACCATTTCGCAGCGGCCCTTGCCATTGGTTCCAATCCTGGGCGAATAACTGGTTGGGAACACCCAGTGCAAACGTCCCGATCAAGATCGACACAAAAAATCGCAACCGGCGCCAAGCAACCAGTTCCAAAATGTCCACGACACACAACGACGAGCAACTCATGGGCGAACTCCGATTGGACCCGTGGGACTTATACGGCAAGAAACGCCGTGCCGTTATTGTCGCCCGCCGAAATCAGATTGCAAGCGGATTGAAACCTGGCGACCAAATATGGTCGGGCAAACATTGTCGTCATGGATCGCTCTGTGCGCCAACGTTGGTTCGCCGACATAGTCGTGGACCGCTCCGCGGTCCAACGATGGTTCGCGGAGCGAACCACTACATTCCCGTCGGACCTGGCCAACGAACATCCAATTGATCCTCTAGGAATTTGATTCTGGATTGAAGTTGTTCGATCATTGCCCGGAGTTCATTGTCCGGCGATTCACCGCCCGACCTACGGGGTTTGGACTCCGAGACCGATTCGTCATCCGCCGAAATTGGGTGTTCCGATTCTTGGCCTGTATAACCGACATACTTCTGCTTCAATTCGGCTTTTTCGGTGTCCTGATAGAGATTGTGCGTCACGATCTGTCCACGACCAGCGGGCGTCAAATATTGAATCAAATCTCTCGCAAGTAGGTCATGGAGCAGCTTTTGAAGTTCGCCCAAGTCGGCGATGGGCTCCATGCGTGAAGCTCGAGTTCGAAGTTCCCCCAACGTTTGTTCGCCGCGCAACAAGAGTTCGGTCATGATCGCCGCTTCAACTTTGCTCAGTCCAAGCCATTGATAAGCGTAGTGCCGAACTTTGGGGACTCGGCCGTTGCCCTGTACCAAGGCAACCGCCCCGATCCCCTTCAAGTAATCGACGGTTTCTTCGATCTGTTCTTGACTGTAATTATTGATCGGATTTCGGTTGCTCTTTTGATTGCAACCCGTCGTTAAGGCCAGGAGGGTCAATGGGTACGCGTCGGGGGTGGTTTTGGATTTTTCAATCAAGGTCCCCAGCACACGTCGCTGTCGCGCCGTCAAAGGCTTCCAAGCGGGAGCTGTACCCGCTTCGTTGGTTGTTGATCCGTCCATAAGTTCCTTCCAAATCAATCGATATTGAACAAAGCGTCGACGTATCGTTCCACATCAAACGGCGCAATGGCATCGGCGGTTTCCCCGAAGCCAATAAACTTGACTGGGAGATTAAATTCTTTGCGGATCGGAATCGCCACACCACCTTTGGCTGTGCCGTCCAACTTGGCCAGAATAATTCCGGAACAACCAGCTGCATCCGAGAAGCCGCGCGCTTGACTAATGGCGTTTTGCCCAGCGGTCGAATCAAGTACCAAGAGAGTTTCGTGCGGAGCGCCCGGAACCACCTTGTCGATCACTCGTCGAATCTTGGCCAACTCTTGCATCAAATGGGATTGCGTCTGCAACCGGCCCGCCGTGTCGACGATACAAACATCGGCGTGATGGTCCACAGCGTGTTTGACGGCGCGATACGCCACACTGGCCGGGTCCGAGCGATCTTCGCCTGTCACAATGTCGGCGCCAATTCGTCCGGCCCATTGCCGAAGTTGTTCCACGGCCGCCGCGCGAAATGTGTCGCCCGCTCCTAAGACGACTGATTTGCCATCCTGTCGGAACATATTGGCCAACTTCGCGATGGACGTCGTCTTGCCACTGCCGTTCACTCCAACGACCATAATCACGGATGTCCCCTGATCCGCCAACGTGAGCCGGACCTCTTCCTGCTTCATGATATCGCGAATGGTCACCTTGGCCGCGTTGATCAACTCGTTCAAATGAACTTTGCGGCCGCGATACTGAGAGTGAATCGCGGTACGAATTTCGGTGGCTGCCGCCACGCCCATATCCGTTTTGATCAAGTGGGCGAACAGTTCCTGTAAGAACTCGTCGTCGACCAACCGTCCATCGCGACCGACCAAATCGCGAATATCGGTATTGAGGACCTGGGCGGTCTTGCGAATCGCGGATCGAAACCAACCCATGAGTCCACCGGAGGACTCCTCTTCGACGGGTTTCGCGACAGGCTTTTCCGAAGTTGGTCGCCGCGAGATTTTGGAGGCCAAATCGACCGGCTGAGTCGGCGCTTTTTGTTCAACGAAGGGGACGTGAGCACGCGGAGGCGGTTCGGTCGGTGGGTCACTGCTGCGCGAAGGTGCGGTAACCGTTGGGGACAATTCTGGCACGCTTGCGAGCGAATTCTTATTCGTCGCTTCCGTCAACGGGACCGCCGTTGTCGTGCCGCCACTCGCCGCCTTGTCTATCTCCGAAACCGCACTAGCCGACTCCTCCATCACCGACTCATCGGTGACCTTTTCGCCAGGCCCAGGCGTTTGGGTGGCCGGTGCCGCTGAAACGATCGGAGAGACTACCGCTGCGGCTGAAGTTTCGGTTGCGGGAGTCTCCACAACCGGTGCCGGTTTTTCTTTTTTCTTGAAGAGGTTAAACGGGTTCCAAAGCGCCATGAGCCATTTCTCGAACCAGAGGAATTACGGGAGAATCGTCGACGATTTTCGGGACCCGCAGACGGTCTGCAATGTTCCCGGAAATAGACCGCTTTGGCAACCCGTGGTGGCCAATTGTCCGCGCGGGGCCTCTTGGGAATACGAGATGGTGCGGTTAGAATTCGGCCGAGGACTCGTCAATAAGTTCGCATTTTTTGGGTTGGACTTGATGTCGACATTGCTATATCGCTGGATGCTGAAGTTCGCTGGGGTTTGGTCGTTGTACCAAGAGGTCGTGGTCCAAGAGCGTTTGACCAACATTCGTCCCCAAATCCGCGCCGATCTAACGCGGTTGCTGGAGAAAGTCGACCAAGATAACCCCTACTTTCGCGGACGATTCACGAAGTTCTTGGCGGACAACCGCAGTGTCGACGACGCCACATTTTTTGCGAACTATGCCCAATTGCCCAGCCTCTCGAAAGACGATTACGCGACGGCTGGGCAAAAGGTCATGACCGACACCCTGTCCAAGGTCGATCCCAAGACGCGTGAACTACAGGTCGAAGGGCGGCCGTTCGAAACGCTACGGCGACTGCGCCACGGCGATTATTTGATGCCGATGGCGACGGGAGGTTCCAGCTCCTTGCCGCTGGTCGTTCACATGACCAAGCATCACATGTTTTCGATGTTGTTTACGTTCTTCAAGTGTTGGTATCGCATGGGATGGCGACCAGGTTATCGGATGATGATCTTTTACCCCAAGAATACGTACAATATTGACGACATGGTCAAGTTCAATCGTTTCAGTTGGTTGACCGGTTTCAAGTACCATCTGTTCGACAAGATCGACGAACAAGTTGTTCGCGATTTGGTTGACGATCTCAATGCCTACAAGCCCAAACTCTTGCTGGTGTTTCCATCACCGCTAAACATGATCGCTCACACGATTCGCCGTTTCAACCTGCCACTAAAGCACCACCCGGAAATGATCAACGTTAGCGGCGAGACGTTTTTCGACTGCCAACGCAAGAATGCCGAATCGGTTTTCACCCGCAGCAAAATCGAGGATTCCTACGGTTCGGTCGAGTTGGGTGAGATCGCCCACGAAACTGCTGGCGGGTTGGAGATCTTTGCGAACGTCGCTTACGTCGAGACGGAACCGAATGCCCAGGGTCAACCTGAGATGGTGATTACGCGGCTGCATCTCACCGATTTTCCGTTCATCCGCTATCGCATGCGCGATGTCGCGGATGTCGAATTCCAAACGGACGCCAACGGTCAGCAACGGTTTGTGATCTCCAAAATCGAAGGGAAAGACACGAACTATATCATGTCGGATCTCGGCCAGAGATTCTATCCCTCGTTCTTTAACCAGTATGTCAACGAACTGAACCGGTCGGTTCAAGGGACCATTCTCGAGATCAAAGTTTACGAGCGAAACCAAACGGAATTGGAAGTTCAGTTTATCGTCAAAGATTCCCAGTTGCACGAAACCGTACGTGCCGAAGCGTTGCGATTGCTGCGCGAGCGGCTTAGCCCGACCATGCAGTACGAAATTCGCTTTGTGGACTTTATCGACCACGACTATCGACGCAAATACCGAGTCATCGAACGCATCGGAGACATCGAGTTTGCCGGCGGGATCGTCGGCGACCAGAAGAAAGTAGCCACGGTCGCTGAAATCGAAAATCAAGCAGCCACGACCTAGGCTTTGTAAAAGTCAAATGTTAGGGTCGCATCTGGTTAGGGTGTCAGGAGTCAATTGCCGATACGGCCCATCGAGTACTTCGCTCAATTGGGAGACTTTGACGGTCTTCAATTCGAAACCGCAGGCAGCGAATGTATTCATCCGCAGTTCGGCATTGCCATCCGTGGGAAGTCCGCCAGCCCGGCAAATGATCGTCGTTGATTCACACGCGGCTAAGAAATGAGAAATGAAAAATGAAAAATGGAAATTGAAAAATGCAAATTGCTGACCGCCATCGATTGCTCGCGGAATGCCTGAAACTAGACCTTTGGTACCTTTTGAGTTTTTCATTCTTCAATGATCATTAATCATTCAAACGCCAGAGTCAGCGAGAGTCATTCGGGAGCTTTCGACGTTCTAAATCCGGAACTTATTTCGCGACAATTCCTAAGCCAAGCTAGTCACTGCTTCGCCAACGCTTTGAAGCAAGACGGTTCACAAGTTAGCAGCGATTCCGCAACGTTTCTCAAAGGTTTTTGAGTTTGGATTCATCCAATTGTTCGCCCGCGACGTTGGCTTCCCAGCCATCGTAAGATCCATTGTGAGCTGTAGCGATCTGTTGAAAAACCGTCGTGATTGATTTGATCTTTGCTTCATCCAGTGGCATCTGGCGTGTAACGGCAAGAGTCCACGTGGGTTTTATGAACAACCGCTTCCACCACGGTGGATCGATTTGGAATTTTTCAACACTCAATTTTTTCTGTTCGAGGACACGAGCTGCCGCCGTCGCACTGAACTCGGTCGGGAACACAAAGTAAAAATTGATTTCACGCGGCTTCTTCAAATCGACGCCGATGTGTCTAAAGACCTGTAGCAATTGGTCGTCCGCATCGTGTGTATGCATTTGCAGTCTTTGTCAATTGAGTTGTCGCACGCGAAAGTTGGAGAGCACCCTGTCGTGCCGGATTGTAAAAGCAAATGATGCGAAAAGCAACAAGCGACTGAGGCAATACGGCATCAAAGCCACCACCCCAGACAAGGACATCCATCTCACTCATTAACACTCGCATTCGCGCCCAATATCTGGATTGAAAACACGGATGTACCCACTTTCGCTCGACACCGCGAGACGTAGTAAGGTGGCTTCGGTCGCGCTGGTGAATCGGCTTCAGCGGGCGGGTTGCTGACAATTGCTTTTTCACACGCCACTCTGGTTGAAGCCGATCCACCATTGTTCGCTAAGGAAATGTCTGGAAATGACTTCCCGATTTGGGAGAGTCCGACCTTGGTTAATCCGAGAACCCCTATCGTCGAATCTGCCGAGACTCCAAATGTCCTGAGCCGCCAAATGGCCTGAGCCGCAAAGCGGCAAAATGCGAGCGTTCGGTAATTCCCGCGGATGGCAAAGCCGAACTGCGGATGAACAGTCCGCGGACACTTCCTTGACCGACAACACTTGCCCGACTGCCATGGTCTAACTTCCGAGCTGATACGTTGACGGTCTTCAATTTGATACCGCAGGCCGCGAATGTACTAATCCGCAGATCGGCATTGCCATCCGTGGGAAGTCCGCCTGCCAGGCAAATGATCGTCTTTGGTTTACACGCGGCTAAGAAATGAGTATTGAAAAATGGAAATTGAAAAATGCAAAATGCTGACAGCCATCGTTTGCTCGCGGAATGCCGGAACGAGACGTTTGGTACCTTTTGAATTTTTCATTCTTCAATAATCATTAATCATTCAAACGCCAGAGCCAGCGAGAGTCATTTCGGAGCTTTCGACGTTCGAAATCCGGAACTTATTTCGCGACAAATCCTAAGTCAGCTTTACGTTGCGGTATCGGGCTTTCGCTTCCGGTTGACCAAAATCAAAAAAAACACCCGCCTGGACTGGGCGGGTGTCTTTGAAAGATTGACGTGGACATCGCCAATCATCGTTCGCTACGGACATCGCCTCGGCAGAGGACTAGTAGCGAATGATCCAATCGAATGTCAGGCGGTTATCCAGCACATCGCGACGTTCGGTTACTGGGAATTCCCACGCAACACCGATTTCTTGATGACCGCTGGGCTTGAACTTGGCACCTACGGCCGTGGTCACGATGTCGTTACCGGTGACATTCGAGCCACCTAGGTTGAACAAATCGCCACCTTCAACACCGTTGAGCCCAATTCCCGAATCCAACCAATGGTACCAGTTGGCTTCACCCACCAAGTAGAAGCGGTCGGTCAGCTTGCGATCGATGTGGTGCGACCAGAACAACATGCTGGTTTCCAAGTTGGTATCCAACGGTGCACGATATCCAAACGATCCCATGTAATGAGCACAATCATTGATCTTTTGAGCGCCGCTCAAGAAGAAATTGAATACACCGTCCCCATTGCCTTGCAAGCTGCGGGCCGAACCATTGTGCAATTCGAAAGTCGAACCGATCGACAACAAACCTTGGCCAGCAGGATCACTCAACAAGTTGTACTTGACACCCGCAGCCAAGTCAGCCCAACCGTCATCGATCAGCGGATTGCTGGAAGCGATAAAGCCGTCCTTCGTAGCAATGATCGACAAGCGATCGGTAACGGCCGCACGCAATTGAAGTGCGAACAAGTTCACAACACCACCACCCACCGGTTGTGGCACTTTGTGACGGAGATAAATGAACCGAGCTTCGGTCAAGGTCCGCGGATCTTCAAAGTGGGTCGGATTGGTCATCGG
>JBGSJV010000177.1:0-5581 GCA_041741535.1 Pirellulaceae bacterium | reverse complement strand
TTTGGAGTACCATTGCCCATCAATATAAATCTGTAAAGATATTTCGAACCTTCAATTTGGATCCATCGAGACAAAAAGGGCGTAACCGTTCACAAAAATAACGCCAAACTTGGGAGCCATGCGTCAGGCAAGTCGTGCCGTTATGAATCGCGACCCTGTGCCTGACACAAAGTTCTTTTCAAATCCGGCGGGCTTACCATGCGTCTTGCCGCACGCACCCTACCTCCCGTAAACGGTCATCAAAAGGGCCGACCTTCAACCCGGAGCCCAAACCAAGAACCGTCCGAGCGTGGGCAAAAATCCGAGTCAAAAAAATCGACTCGAAACCAGAGCCGGCCGAAGGACCATTGTAGGGTTTTTACCGGGGCCGAAAAGCACCACTGAGCGGGCAGTTGACTCCACTAAACCGTGCTGCCAAAAGCGCAGCACGAGCAAAGTCCGAGTAACTCGGTCATTTGCCGACATTTTTCGCTGATGATTGGCAGCCGGGCTCAGCTTGGCAAAGGAAACTCCCAGAAGGCGAAGATCAAATGAACCACCAGAATCGCAATGGTGGACCACAGAATGGTTCGGGTGACGGCTTGCGACACGTCACGTTGGCTAAATTTCTCCTGCGTCCCAAAGTAATAGGCATAAAACCCAACCACCCAGCCACAACACACCAACTTCGCCAACGTCCACCACGTGCCAAAATAGAGCCAACTGTCGGGCAACTCCAATCGGTTAAAATAGTATTGCCGCCACATCGAGTATCCATGCTCCGGATGCGTGAAATTGAACGAAATCTGACTGGCGGTCTGCGCCACAAAAAACGCGAAGAACACCAGGACAGGCATGCCAATCAAAAACGACCAGACGACACTGTGCTGCAAATAGCGACGCGGCGAGACTCCAAAGGAGCGCATCGCGTCCAATTGGCCGCTTAACTTCTTGCCGCCCAGATCCGCCGTTACCGCTGCTCCACAATGGGCTGCGACCAAGATCGTGCCAATGATCGGAACCAAGATGCGGTACGTCGCAAATCCGATCGCTGATAACAAATTCTCGATAATCAACGGCTCGGTATAGTTCCGAAACGGTAAAAAGCGAAACGTGAAGTGCGTTGCAATCCATCCAATAATGATCCCAGCAATTCCCATGTAGAACCAATTGGCCGGACCAATGACCAACCCCAAACTCTGTCGCTGAAATCGCCACCCCCACAAGCCGCTTTTCCACATTGGGATCAAATAAAACAGCGACCGCAAGATCTCGACAAAAAACCAAGTGGTCGCATCGAAAAAATGGGCGACCGATGATTGAATCTTCGCTCCAAACGAGGTCGCGGTATTCCCATTGCCAATCAACGTCCCCGACAAGGCATCCAGATGCCCAATTTCGGTGGGTTCCTTTTGCAGGATCGGGGACCGCTCCAGCCGTTCCGCAATGGTCGACCATTCATCGCGTGGAAGTTCGATGATTTGTTTCTCAGCGATGTCGAAGAAAAACACGTGGTCCGCGATACCCAACAAGTTCTCGAAATCGTGGGTAACAATCACCGAAGTTTGCCCGAACTGTTGCTGCGATTGTCGAATCCACGCCGCGACCCGCTGCGCATTGGCATGATCCAAACCGCTGGTCGGTTCGTCGAACAACACCACGGGTCGGTCACTGGCCATCGTCCGCGCAATGGCCAACCGTTGACGCTGACCGCCACTCAACAAGGTCGTTCGCGTCTTGCCGGGCACACCAAAAATTTCCAACCATTGGCCGGCACTCAAGTGATTCCACTTTTGCCGACGATGCTCCAGGGCAAAGCGAATGTTTTGTTCCGCGGAAAATTCGTCGAACAAGGCAAATGACTGAAAAACAACTCCGGCATCGCCCGCCCGAGCCGCCTGTTCGCCGATCCGAATCTCCCCCGACCAACTCACCGTCGGCGACTGTTCGAGTAACCCCGCCAGTATTCGCAGCAACAAACTTTTTCCAGCGCCCGATGGTCCCAACAGCAGATTGATCTTACCGGGAAGAAAACGCAATTCTTCTTGCTCGACGAGCGTCCTCTGCTGGACTTGCAGTTTGAGATTTCGAACTTCGATCGGCTGAGGTTGCACCAACGTTGGCGATAAACTGGGCGAAACGATCGCGGCACTGTTTTCGCTTGCGCTCATTGTCCGTCCTGACTAGTCGCCGTTGGCTCAGCAGCAAAATTGGTCGGCGATTCCAAGAAAAATGGCGGGACCCCCAACTCCGTGGCACTAGCCAGCGGAATTGCATCGGCGTGCTCCAACTCAGGAACCATCTGTTCGTTGTCCAGGCGAGCAATTTCCGCAGGTGAATTGGGGACCCAAACCAACCACTGTTCGTCTTTGTTCAGAATCATATGCCGCAACACCAACGCGAACTCTTTGTTCACTTCCTGCGGAGTTCCAAACAACTCTTGCCCGATCAGCACCGCGTGAGGTTCCAGCCGCGCACTGATCCGACTTAACGACGCTTGCGTTTGTGGGCTTTGCAGGACGTCCCGCAATTTCTGTTGGACTTCCGAATTATTGGTAATTGCCTGCGAGAGAATGGAACGTACCACCGACCAAGCTTCGGCGTCGTCCAAGATATCGTCCAAGCTGTCGCGAATGGCCTGTTTCACCTGCGGGTTCGCCGCCAATTCTCGGACGATGATCGTCTGCACATCGACAAAGTCTTGGGAATGAGCTTGCAGAATCGGCATGGCGTGTTGGTCCATGAACCGTCGCCATTCTTGTTGCACCAATTTCTCCGAAGGCCCAACCGAACCATCGTAAACGTACCGCCAAGCGAAACGCCACAACGAAACTTTTTGCCACATTTCCCCGCCGATACTCTCCAGGAGCGGAGTCGCGTGTTTTTGAACGACCGGCAAAATCTCCGCCTGGACCAACGGAACCAGACGCTGATTGACGATCTTCGATCGATACTTTTCGGTGAGCTGGTCCAGATCAGGCCGATGATTGGCAATGGCCGTGCGCAGTTCCTGTTCAATAACAGGTCGCAAATCGAAAAATGCCTGCCGAATGATCGGAGCCAACTCGGCCGAGACTTCGGCCTGATGTTGCTGACGGACTTGCGTCAAAATCGCCTGTAGTCGTTCCAAACGGTCTTCGGTCAGCATCACCTCGGCCACGCGAGCGAGATTTCTGTTCGGACGGTGCAATTCCAGGCGGCCCGTATTCCAAGGGAAAGTCGAGTCATAGACTTGGACCTGAACGTCTGTGCCTGACGGCGCCCAAATCTCGGTCGGGCTAACCACGTGACCAATTCGCACGGGCTTACCATTTTCGTCATAACTAAACACCGGATCACGAAAATTTATGATCAACACCTCTTGAGTCACGGCCGATTGGCGGACCGAACGGGTTTGCCATTGTCGCCACAAGCGTTCGCTGCCACTCGACAGGGCATCCGTAGGCGCAAAGGTGCGGATTAGTAGCCAAAAAACGAGTGGCAAGGCGAGCCAAATTCCCAGCCCACACCAGGTTGTCCAGCGAAACGATTTCAAATGCACGGCCCTTTTCCCCAATTGTCGTTGGCCATCGGATGCGGCATCATGGAAGCTGTCCTCGACCCTTTCGATACTTACCTAAGTACGAAGTTCGGTCGTTTCAGATATCCGGGTTCGACAAGTCGGTTTTTGTGTCCAAATCCACTCGTTACATGTTTTTCGATACGGAGACCTCTGGCTTGCCCCGCCAGATGGACGCGCCAATCGCGCGTCTGGATAACTGGCCCCGCGTTATCCAATTGGCCTGGATTCTAACGGACTTCCAAGGCCGGGTCATCAGTGAAAGGCAGTTTTTGGTCCAACCAGGTCAATGGCGAATGCAGCCCGGTGCCCTACGCGTCCACGGCATCACCCTTAGTCACGCTCGACAACATGGTCGCCCGCTCGCCGAGGTTCTGAATCGCTTTGCCCTGGACTTGCTCCAGACCGACTCGGTGATCGGCCATAATGTTCAATTCGACCAAAAGATCTTGGGGGCGGAGTTTCTGCGTGTGGGCCAAACCAATCCGCTACAAAAAAGACATGCTCAGTGCACGATGAAAATGGGCGCTTCTTTTTTGCAACGGCACTACCCCGAGTGGGTGCACTCTGCTCGAAGCAGCTCCGCGCGACTCGAGTCAACAACCGATAACCCGTGGGCCTCAGACTCGTCTTCGAAGGGAAAGTTGGAGCTGGCCACCGCGGTCGAAACCGTTGGGGAAT
Source organism: Pirellulaceae bacterium (assembly GCA_041741535.1). Taxonomy (GTDB): domain Bacteria; phylum Planctomycetota; class Planctomycetia; order Pirellulales; family Pirellulaceae; genus M30B19. The sequence continues at coordinate 1,362 of JBGSJV010000177.1, read as the reverse complement.
CAAGCACGGACGCCGCGGACGCCGTTGCCGAAACGACGGCGGGCTATCGAGTCGATCCACCCGGCAAGCAAAACGTGCCCCATCGGGCGAATCCCAGTCCAACCGTCCAACCGTCCGGTCCCGTCGAGGGAGCGACCTGGCGAGATTCCGGTACGGGATTCCGCTACCCAAGCCTGCGTCGTTTGCATCGAACTCTGTTTGGCAACGACTTTGAAAACGCTCACAATGCTCTCGCGGACACCCAAGCCTGCATGAACTGCTTCTTTAAAATGTGCCAAGGGTAGGAGGGCGGAGGGCGAAACGCGGAAGGAATTAGGGCGGCGAGGAATAATCAGAACATTGCGGTTGCCTTCGGTTGCATGGCGTATATGCGGACGATGCTCGAGCGAAAGTTTTCCGAGTTAACTCGAGTCGCCAATCCCGAATTCGTGCTTTCTCGTTCGAAAGGAACGTCTTTTCAGTGTCCATCCGTGGCGCCATTTTCCCTCCGACCACTACCCAGAGCCGATTGTAACAACCACCCGAAAAAAAAACCTATTGTTGACACAGCCCTTGCGTTCCCCCCAAACGGTTTCATCGCAGGGATTTGGTCAGGTCCTGGATACGGGCAACCTCATCTTTGTGACGAGAGATTCGTCGCCATTGTGGGCACTTCTTTACAGAATTGGTTCACCTTCGAAAGCCACCGCGCTCAGCGCTGTGTTCACGAAATGAACCGATGCACTCGGCCATGAATCTTGTATATCAGCAGTAACCTTCATACCCGCGCGTACGTTTTTTTACACCGTGATTTGGAAGGCAGACCATGAACAAGCCGATCAGCACTTGGACGCAAACTTTTTATAAACTGGGCTACACCCTTCGCCGAGTCTGGCGCGACGAACCCGACTACACAGACAACTACACGCCACTAGCGATCGAAGTGTTAGAAGACCGTCAAATGCTCTCCGGCTTCGGCGGCGACGACCCCCTGGGCGGCGGAGGAACCGGCGGTGGAACGGGTGGCTCCGATGGGTCCGGTGGAGATGCGGGTGAGTTCGGCAATACTCCGGGTTCCGGTGGCGGGGCAACGGCGGGCGGCGCCAACGATATCACGGGCGTTACCGATGCGCGTCCGGGCGCTGGCTACTCCGAACAAACCGCGCTAAGTCTCTCGGAACACTGGCGTGCGGACTCCAACGCATCTTACGCGTGGAACCAAGGCCCCATGTTGTTGTCGTACTTCGGAACAAGAACCTCTGGCACAACCACCGGAGTCAACTACCACGCCGAAGTATCCGAATACGACGAAGACTTGGGCACCTATCTCATTAGCTTCTACACCTACAACTACACGATCACGGTTTCGCGCTCTTCCGATGC
>JBGSJV010000176.1:0-37443 GCA_041741535.1 Pirellulaceae bacterium | reverse complement strand
TAGGGGTTCTCGGATTTACCAAGCTCGGACTCTCCCAAATCGGGAATTTATTTCCAGACAATTCCTAAGGAATTGTCGCGAAATAAGTTCCGGATTTTGAACGTCGAAAGCTTCGGAATGAGTATCGCTGGCTCTGGCGGTCGAATGATTCTTGTTTACTGAAGAATGAAAACTTCAAAATGTACCAAACGTTTAGTTTCCAGCATTCCGTGAGGAAGCAATGGCTGGCAGCATTTTGCATTTTTCAATTTCCATTTTTCATTACTCATTTCTTGGCCGCGTGTGAACCAAAGACGAACATTTGCGTGGCAGGCGGACTTCCCACGGATGGCAATGCCGATCTGCGGATGAATTCATTCGCTGCAGGCGGTTTCGAAATGAAGACCGTCAACGTATCAGCTCGAAAGTTTGACCATGGCAGTCGGGCAAGTTGCTGTCGGTCAAGGAAGTGTCCGCGGACTTTTCATCCGCAGTTCGGCTTTGCCATCCGTGGGAATTTCCAAACGCTCGCATTGCCGCTTTGTGGCTCAGCGATTCGGCGGCTCAGGCCTGGAGTCTCGGCAGATTCGACGATAGGGGTTCTCGGATTTACCAAGCTCGGACTCTCCCCAATCGGGAATTTATTTCCAGACAATTCATAAGCGAAGCGAATCGCCTACTTCCGTAGGGGTCCGACTCTCTCTCTCCGGCGACGCACTGAAAGCACGACAACTCCCAACGGGGGAACCCATTTGGTATCGGCTCAAAGTTGCGTCTCGGAGCGATACAATCGTTACACGTCGCACGAAACCGAATTTGCGATCGCCGATGTCTCGTTCGTTTTTGTGAAAAAGCGATCGTTCATTGCCAAGAAACCTAGACTGCAGGGGTATGCGCCCAGCCTTCCTCAGCTAGGTATCTATGAGTTCCTGTCCCACGCATCTGCTCGGAATTGCACCCACGTCTTCGAAGACCGAGACGTTGGACGTTCGTCGTTTGAATCATCTCGACGAATTTGGCGGCAGTCTTGGCCGACCAGGGACAACCATCGCCAATTACGAAGTGGTCAAACAAATTGGTGAAGGCGGGATGGGCCGTGTCTTTGAGGTTTGGCATCCGCAACTGAGGAAATCCTTCGCACTCAAGTTATTGATCGAGCAGTTGGAGCATGACGCAGCCTCCATCGAACGATTCCAGAGCGAAACATTGGCGCTGGGACAACTGGAACATGTCAACATTGTGTCGGCGATTGACGCAGGTACTTGGCAAGGTCGGCCATTTTTGGTCACTCAATTCTTGCAAGGCACCGATCTGGCAACCCATATTGCTCACCAGGGGCCGCTGGATCGCGAACAAGTATCGCGTTTAACGCGGCAAATCCTGTGCGGCATGCAGGCGGCTCACTCCGTTGGGCTCTACCATCGCGATATCAAGCCGTCGAATCTATTTCTTGAGACGAGCGGCATCATCAAACTGCTCGATTTTGGCTTGGTTCGTTCCAACACCTGTGAATCGTCTACAAGAACAGGTTGCTTGATGGGATCGGTCGACTTTTTATCTCCGGAACAAGCACAAGATCCTCGCTCAGCCGACGCTCGTAGTGACATTTACAGTTTGGGTTGCACGTTGATCTTTCTGCTCAGTGGTTCGGTGCCGTTTCCCGATGAAAGCTACCCGAGTTTTCCCGCCAAACTATTGGCTCACAGTCACCAATCACCGCCGTGGTTGGATCGAGCACTCGTCTCCGATCCACATCCGCTGCTGCGGTTGATTCAACGAATGATTGCGAAGCAACCGAACGTCCGTCCGCAATCGGCTCAAGAGATCCTGGACGATTGGGAAGCCATTATCACGACTGGATGTGGCCCTGCGGCATTCGTCTCAGCTCCGAGACGGTGGAAGCCGGATTTACGTGTTGTATCGGGAATTGTCATGGCCGTGTTGCTGTTGCCAATTGCCGCCATTGTATTGCGAGGGTTGGGCGCGGTTGGAACTGCTCGCGAAACTTCGCACCCGTTAATGAATCTTCGTGCGGCGACGCCCGCGATGGTTTCGCCAACTTCGGGTGAGAATCCGGAACCTGCGGCGAACGATCGTGAGATATCCGTCCGCGAACCTACGCCTCGCAGGACACTGACGACCGACGAAACACGCAGCGCCCACGTTCCGATGTTTCCGTCGGGTTTGACGGGGCCACCACGCTCAATCTCACGCGAGAATTCGCAAAAATTTGGATCGGCACGGGACTAGGTCACTCCATTCCATCGATTGAAAGCCAACTAGTAATGAACGCGAAATATTGCTTGCTTCTCCTGCTGTTCTTAGCAGGCTCCCGAGTTTCGTTGGCCCAATCTCAGGAATCATTCACCCCCATCGTAGGTTGGGATAAACAATGTTTCCCCTCGTTTATCATTGGGACGGCCGCAATGAAATCAGAGGGAATCACTGCTCCGCCCGACTCGCTGGGCGATCCGAACGGCTTGTTGGGCATCAGCCTGGAAGCACCTGCGGACAATACGCAGATCGACGTCACGATCGAATGTCCGCCGTTTGCGACCGCCAGTCGCTTTGTCGGGAAATTGTCGACGTCAGGGAAGACCTACTCGGTTTATCCGAAGATGAATTACGACTACAACGCGCTGAGCCAATGCACGCAAGTGACTCCCGTGAACGTGGTCTTTCGAGTGCAATTGAACGCCGAACCGATCCTTGAAAAAACGGTGACGATGATCGTCCGTCCGGTCAACGATTGTCCGTTGAAGATTCGGGTTGGCGACCAAGTGTTTGATCGCAGCTTTACCTTTGCGACCTACGTCAACGAACAACATCCATTTACCGACAAACTCTTGCGGGAAGCGTTGGACATTGGCGTCGTTGATCAATTTGATGGCTATCAAGGCAAGAGCGCTGAGGCCGTACTTCGACAGGTATATGCGATTTGGGATTTGTTGGTAGCGCGTGATGTCCGCTACAGCAGCGTTACCACCACGTCGAGTGATTCCGAGCACATCCTCAGCCAAAATGTGCGACTGTTGGAGGACACCATCAACAACCAACAAGCGAATTGCGTGGATGGCTCCGTCTTGTTTGTGTCGCTATTGCGAAAAATCGATATCGAGTCGTTCTTGGTTTTGGCACCAGGACATTGTTACGTGGGATTTTATTTGGACCGCGAACACACGAAGATCATGGCCATTGAAACCACGTTGCTGGGTTCGGAGGTCGAGACTCCGGAAAATGTCTCCGAATTACTGGAAGCGGCGGTCGAAGAGGATCTGCGCGACGAATATTCGTGGGCCAGTTATCTCCAGGCGTTGGAGGCAGGCACGCAACATTGGTTGGAATCTCAAGAAAAGTTCAAGGACGCCAACGAGATCGACTATCGCGTGATCGATATTGCTGCCGCGAGAAAATTGGGTGTGTTACCGATGCCGTTTCGCAGCGGAGCAGAATTTTTGGGCTTCGATCACTCGGAAAATTCTCGCTACGCCGAAATCACGGATGATGAAAGTGAGATGGAGGACGAGGCGGACGGCGACTATGCAGATGCAGATGACGAAGAGGAGTGGAACGAGGAAGATGAAGATGAGGATGGCACTGAGGAAAATGAAGAAGAAGAGGATGCCGACGAGAGCGAGGATGAAGACGCCGACGACGAGTAATGGAATGGTCGTTGGAGTACAAAAACGCGTAGGCGACGGAAAACGCGTTGGAGTACGACGACGCGTGGGAACGGGAGCTATGGTTTCTCTTCCGGCGGGCAGGTACAGACAAGTTGATGGCACCCAGGGCAGCCCGTTCCGTATTTCTTGTGAATGGCGTGGGTCAAGTCGATGTTGGCCACATTCGCGATGGTCGTCAACCACGCGACGACATCCGCGAACTCACCCTCCAACTCTTCTTTCCGACCTTCGCGTAAAGCCGTGGCTAATTCGCCGACTTCTTCCATGAACCACATAAACGTCCCTTCGATTCCGCGTTCACGGTCTTTTGCCCCGTACATCTTGTCGATGAGTTTTTGAAAGTCCGTCAAACTAAGTGCTGGTGAATTTGACGTGGTTGACTTGGGTTCTTGAGGGGTGGTCATTCTAATTTACTTTTCTGGTTTGCGTCAACAAGTTATGGTTCGTGTCAGGGAGCGGAAGCCGTGTGGGCCCCGAGAATCGCATCGATCACGCCCGCGAAGGTGGCGACTCGTGCTTCGGCGGCAACCTCAAAACCGTGCTCTCGAATTCGTTGGGAAGTCAGGGAAGAAATCGTTGCCCATCGAGTGTTTCGTAAGCTCGCACCAAATTGTCGGACCATGTTGTCGACAATGGCGTTGGAGGTTGCCGTTACCCAATGGATCTTGCCGCTGTTCATTGCGTGCAGGATATCAAGCGGTACCTGTTCGGTGTCCACGTTCTGATAGGCCGCAACTTGCGTGACCGCAACTCCCGCGCTCCGCAAACGGTCGGCCAAGACCTCGCGTCCACGACTCGCGCGGACGATCAAGCAAGAGCCCGGACCGACATCACGCACGAGATCGTCGGCCAAATGATCGGCGTCAAAGCGAGTCGGAACCAAATCGGCCCGCAAATGAAAACGTTCCAACTCCTTTGCAGTTTGAGTGCCAACGGCGGCTAAATGACAACCGGCCAGCGCGCGGGCGTCACGACCCAAAGTCCAGAGCCGTTGCATCAATGCGCGAACCCCATTGGAACTAGGGAATACCACCCAGCGATACTTGTTTAGATCCTCAATCGCCTGGTCCAATTCACGAAAGTCGTCGAGCGGACGGATCGAAATCGCGGGCCAATGGAGTGTTTGAGCGCCCAAGAGTTCGAGGTCTCTTAGAACCCCCGAACCGCCTTCACTTGGGCGAGTCACCAAAATGGTTTGCCCGCGCAAGGGCCGTTGGGAAAACCAGTCCGACGCCTGGGGTGCAGCGATTGCCGAACCGATCAGAAACACGACGGGCGGTCGGATTCGCTTGGGCGTCGTGGCAACTTCTATCAGATTCGCCAACGATGTCCGGACCATCGATTGATCGGTGAACCCGCAGCGGCGCAAGATTGCGACCGGCGTTTGGGGGTCTTTGCCATACCGCAGCAGCTCGCCCACCCAATATTCCAACTGGGTGGTCCCCATGTACACCACGAGCGTGCCGGGGAATCTCGCCAATGCTTCCCAATCGAGACTGGGGGCCCGATTCGCTGGCATTTCAGTGGCGCCGGCGGCCAAAGGTTTTTCGGACGCTGGATGGCCAGTCACTAGGGCGACGGCCGAAGCATGCTCGCGATTGGTCAAGGGAATACCAGCGTAGCTCCCGGCGGCAAATGCCGACGTAATTCCGGGGACGATCTCGCAGGGGAGTCCCGCGTTTTGCACCGCGTCGATTTCCTCCGATGCCCGGGCAAAGATCAGCGGATCACCACACTTGAGCCGCACGACGTTCTGTCCTTGATTGGCCAACTCGACCATCATCTGGCAGATATCGGCTTGGGACATCATTCGATGGGGAGCTCCAGAATCCGGGGAGTGGTTGGTTCCCGACGACTCCGGGCCACCGTGGCCACCCAACGAGATCAAGCGGACGTTCGGCCGGGTCGCCCAGCGCAGTAGGGAAGGATTGACCAAATAGTCGAACAAGACGGCGTCGGCTTGAGCCAAACACTCCAAAGCGCGCAGTGTGATCGCTCCTGGCTCGCCGGGCCCGGCTCCAACGAGGAAAACTTGGCCCCGAGCGGTTCGCTCGCCGACTTTGGCGAGCGGAATCGGATCACAAGTTGGGGTCCAAATCGCGGGGAACTCGGGCGTCGTCATAAGGATTTGATGGTTGCAATTAGTGGATCGCGACGCTGCAGTGGAACAGAATCAAAGGATAACATACTCAAATTAACGTTTACCACTGGACATTGCCGAGAAAAACTCCCATAATACGCCCCCTGTAGCACGACCAACCGGGTTGGTTGGCCGGCCAATGGTGGCCGGGCAGTGCGATGTGGAAGGAATTCTCGGTTTTAGTAGTTCTATGCCAAACACCAAAAGTGCTGCCAAACGTTTGAAGCAAAGTGAAGTCCGACGGGTCCGCAACAAGGCCGTCAAGACGCGCACGAAGACAGAAATGAAGCGAGTTCTGGACGCGGTTCAGTCCGGCGACATCGCGGCAGCCGAAGCGAATTTTAAGGTCGCAGCCAAAAAGTTGGATCAAGCTGGTAGCCAAGGTGTGATCCATAAGAACACGGCAGCTCGGCATAAAAGCCGCCTGCAACGCACAATCAAGGCTGCTAAAAACGGCGCGTCCAAGACGGCCTGATATTGTGGTCGCAGTATGCGATCACGGTAATCGCGTCTAATTTAGGGATGCGAAACAAGGTCCCAATTCGACTTCACGCGGAAGTGGCAGAGGAATTCGTTAAGAATTTCGGGGGCGTGTTTGGGGGATTGACATGGCCACTTGGGATCGCGACTTGTGGAAATTGTGGCCATTGGTTGTCATGGCGTTTGTGGTATTGATTGCGGGCTATGCCGGGTATTGGCCGTCGATTCCGCTGTCACTCCATCGGTTCGGAAAAAATGCGCTGCGTCCGGAAGGCGCGGCCACTCCGCAGCTTGTCGAATGGTTAGCGCAGCAAGAATCGAGCGGGCGCCGCACCGTAATCGCCGATCATTATTCGGTTATCGACATTTCTTCGGCTGCGATTCCTGAGCTGAGTTCTGCCGCGTTGACTCGGCCTCAATTGACTCGCGTTGGTCCATTGTTCTACTGCCAATGGCAAATGCAAAAGTTGCCTGATCCGGCAAGTCCGGTAGCGATCTATGGCGCGTCGTCTACGGACGGCCAGCGTTGGTCAGAGCCGCAACTCGTTTTCTCCCACGAGGGCGAACCTGCGTCCAAGCAGCTCTTATCGTCCGCTCCGTTCCTTTCGATCCAAGATGAAGTCTATTCGGTCGCAGCGGTTCAAGAGATCGTTGGATACAGCACGTCCGATGCGACGACATTTTCTGTACCGAAAGCGACCGAAATGTCGGCGGAGTTTCCTCGCGCGGTTCGTGAAATCGTGGGCTATTTTGTCCGTCGGGTCCAACCGGACGGCTCGCTTGGACCGCGGATCACGCTGCTACGTCAGTCGGACGAGGGTTTCTCGGTTGCGGACGCGATGCGCGGGATTGAGATCGTCGACCAGCCCTTGATTCCGGACATTGTGCGGCAGTTGGCAACTCCAGATTCTCGTTACGGTGGAAAGATGGAATTCCAGGTCCCCGAAATTGAAACGGAGGACCGCTACCGCCTCGGCTATCCCACGTCGGTGGCGATTGCCAACAATCGCTGGTTGAGATTATGGGTTAGCGAGCAAGGCTTGGACCGTTTGTATGGACAAGTCAGTCCCGACAATGGGATCACTTGGGAAAAACCGATCCTGACCAACATTCGCAACGAGGGGCGTTTTGCGGTGCTTGGGACATTACCATCCGGGGCGATTTTTTTGATCGGCAATCAATTTCGGGCAGCAGGGCAAATTGCCGATCCTTTGACGATCGCCTTGGCTTTCGAGAACTTGCAATTCACCGAGTGCTTTGAACTGCGCCGTGGAGCCCCGACCCGCCGGAGGTCCCAAGAACCAACGGATCGCCGGGACGCGGTTGCTCAAATGGGGTTTCAGGTCGGAGCTTGTCTGGTGCATGGGGCGGAAGTTTGGGTCATTTATTCCGTCAACGCCGAGTCGATTGAAGTCTGCCGAGTCCGTCTGCGTGACCTAGCACCGGCCTTGGCCCAATCCGAGTCGACGACCGAGACAGCGGCGCGCCGTTAGGATTAGGGCGCAACTAGCCTGCGGTGGAACTCGCTTGCTTCGCTGGCTGAAGCTGCTACAATCTGCCGTCCCGGGCGACTGATGAACGAACATTTTTTTGATTGATAGGGTCAACATGGCTGGAAGTGAACGGCAACGCGAACTACGACGACGACGCAAGCGCAAGACTCAATTTGATAAATGGAAGAAACGCGCCGAAAAAGCCTCGAAGAATGAAAAGTCGTTGATTGCAGCGAAGTTTCGTCGTGCTACTCCGGGTGCCGAGATCATCATTAAGAAGCTAGGGATTGTCGGCTGATTAAAGAAGCCACGGTCAACTGGAACGTCATGGCGGCGTTCCAGTCGGCAATTCTGTTGCTGGGCATTACACTTGGAGTTGGCCTCAGCTACGCTCAGAATGCCGAACCGGACTCGGTATTGAAATCGGTGACATGGTGGGGCTCGGTTGGATCTGTCAGCCAAGCCGAAACGGGCTCCATGCAGTTTCTGAGCCCTGCCGCTTCGCTCATTATTGGTGTGACGCTTGCTTTCACGATGTTGGGCGGCGTGTATTGGCTCAGCCGAATGGGTTGGGCGTGGTTCTTAGAAATCGAAGCCTTGTTGGATCAGGCATTGGTCCCTTCTTTGCGACGTTGCCGAATTTGGCAGTTGCTTGTGTTGGCGTTCTTAGCGGGTGTGGGTGAAGAACTGCTATTCCGTTGGGCAGTTCAGGGATGGCTGGAGTTCTTTGGCAAGTGGGCAATTGCCGATATTTTTCGTTTACAAAATGCTTCGCCCGATTTCTCGAATTGGTTAGCGTATGGATTTGCCGCGTCTGTAACGGCAATTTTGTTTGGACTCTGTCATGCGGTAACGCGAGCTTATTGGTTCTTGGCATCGGGCATGGGATTGATCTTCTCATTAGTCGTTGTTGCTGGTGGTGGCTTGGTGGCGGCGATCGTGGCACACGGCCTTTATGATTTTTTGGCATTTATGTGGTTGTGCCAACGGTTGGAAGAAAAGCATGGGGCCGGGGCTGAAAACGAATTCATGGTTGGCTAGAATGGGGACGGAGTAGCCGCAGCGTATTTCATTTGATCGAAAATCAAGCGAACGATTTGGAGTCTGTGCGAATGTCCAAAGAAGTTGATAACCAGCCCATGGTCTTAGGGCACCCAGCGGGCTTGTATACTCTGTTCTTTGCCGAGATGTGGGAGCGATTTTCGTACTACGGCATGCGGGCTATCTTGATTTTCTATATGACCAAAGGGCTGTTAGCGATGAGCGACGCCCAATCTTCGACCATTTATGGTGCTTACACTGCCCTTGTTTACATGACGCCCTTCATTGGCGGCATGTTGGCCGATAGAATTTTGGGCAAACGAATTGCGGTCGTGCTGGGTGGTACGTTGATGGCTGCTGGGCATTTGTTAATGACCTACGAAAGTGAGTGGCCATTCTATTTTGCTTTGGCGCTGATCATTGCCGGCAATGGTTTTTTCAAACCGAACATATCCACGATGGTTGGAACTCTATATGGGCCGAAAGACCTTCGACGCGACAATGCGTTCAACATTTTCTACATGGGCATCAACTTGGGAGCTGCCATTAGCCCGCTCTTATGTGGATACATCGGTGAAGTCTATGGTTGGCACTATGGCTTTGGACTGGCGACGATCGGGATGATGGTTGGGCTGGCGGTGTTCATCATGCCAAACATGGTTTCAGCCGCGTTGATTATGGTAGCGGCCATTGGCACTTCCATCGCCCTGTTTGTGCTTCGACCGGACAACATCGCTGCCATCGGCCTGAATATTCTGGTTGCCATTTGCTTGTTCGCTGCGGCCATCATCGCCTGTATCGCGCTGAAGCGGGGCGGCTTGCCGGATTGGGCGGGGCGGCGGCCCGTAGGTGGGGATAGTCGGAACGATTGGAAAGTCTATTTGGGGACGGCCATCTCGATTCCAATATTCGCGCTTTTGGTATCTGGATTCGCTCCGTTTATGCCACCCGGAAAAGCGGACGTTACCGCGGAAGACGTCAAGAGTGACCGTGAGAACATGATCACACGGTTTGGGTTATCCGCGGAGATCGCTGCCGACGTTCGCGCATTACCGATCGTTGTCCCGGCAAGTTCGCGCGACGGGGTCTCCTTGTTGCCGGCGAGTATCTATCAAGGCACGACGACCGTCGATGTAGACACCCCAGAAGTGATCGATCGCACTTTGGTGACGGCGATCAAATCGCGCGATGGCAGTCGCACGTTAGCGGAGGCGGACAGCACACTGACGGCAGATGTTGTTCAACAGCTTCGCGACGAAGGTGTGAATCAAGTCGTTGTATTGAAGTCAGCAAAAGAAGTGACTGGATTGGGAAAAGTTGGAGCAACGTTTTTAAAGAACATAGCAAAACCGGCGGGATTGATTCTGATAGCGCTTGGGATATTGGCTTTGGGGTATTTGTTTGTGGAGATCTTCCGCTTGCCCTGGTTGCTGCGTGATCGCATGCTGGCAGCGATGGTGCTTATATTCTTTCAGTTGATTTTCTTTGCATTTTTCGAACAGGCCGGGAACAGTCTCAATGTCTATACGGACCGAAATGTGTCGCGAGTTTCCGCTTCAAGTACGGTTACCGAAGAAATGGTTGGGCAAACCATTCGCATTCAACCGACACAGTTTCAGCTTGGGTACATGCACGACAACAAGCCATTTACGATCAAAGATCTTGATCAGTTGCGAGGCACCATGCAAAGACTGCCTGAGCATCAGGCGTTCGAAGTCGCGTGGACCCTGGATCAATCACATGTCGGCATGCAAATTGGGGAGCGACGCTCCGAATTGCCGGCCTCGATTTTTCAAGCGCTGAACGCGATCTTTATTTTATTATTCGCCCTAGCCTTTAACGCGCTTTGGACGTGGTTGGAAGGAAAAGGCTTTAATCCATCGGCTGCCGTCAAGTTTGCCTTGGGTTTGTTGCAGGTCGGACTGGGGTTCTACGCGTTGGTGATTGGAGCAAAATTTGCGAACCAAGGGATGATTTCGGTTTGGTGGTTGGTCCTGGCGTATTATCTGCACACGACCGGCGAGTTGTGCCTTTCTCCCGTTGGATTATCCGCGATGACAAAATTGTCGGCCAAACATCTCGTCAGTACGTTGATGGGAACATGGTTCTTGGCAACGGCGTTTTCTCAGTACGTAGCAGGAATTATTTCGGAATTGGCCGGGGTCGACGAATCGTCCCTCGAAAATGGATTCCCGACACCTGTCGAAACTCTAAACACCAGCACCATTGTGTTTGAACAGGTTGCATATGTTGCAATGGGGAGTGCCGTCGTTTGTTTGCTATTGGCCCCGATCATTACCTATTGGATGCACCAAAATGTGACCGATCCGGACGAGCCAGCAGCTTAAGTCGCGAGTCCCCCACCTGTCTAAGGCCCGACATTTTTCCGGTTCATCGTTTGAGTTTCGTTTGAAAGATGGAAGATGAATTTTGATTTGGCGTCGGTCCAAGCAGCGATTCGTAGCATGAACTTGGACGGTTGGTTGCTGTACGATTTTCGGGGATTGAATGTGCTGGCATTGCGCGTGGTGGGACACGAGGCCCAATCGCGCCGAGTGGCCGCGTTTATTCCGGCCCATGGAGAACCCAAGGTCTTGGTGCATGCCATCGAACCCGGCGCTTGGAGCAACTTGCCTGGTCAGCGCCGCCGCTACTTGCACTGGAGCGAGTTCCGTGCTGGGATGCAGTGGTTGGTCGACGGTGCCCAACGAGTTGCCATGGAATATTCGCCCTTTAACGACAACCCGTATATATCCCGAGTGGACGGCGGCACGATTGAACTGGTCAAGTCGTTTGGCGTAGAAATCGAATCCAGTGGCGATTTGATTCAGCTCTTTGAAGCTCGTTGGGATCAAGCCCAGTGGGAAATGCATCAGCAAGCCAGCGCGCTGAATCAACAAGCTTTTGAGGTCGCATGGGAATTTATAAGCCAGCAAATCCGGCAACACGGTAGCGTGCGCGAATACGCCGTCCAACAACACATTATGGAGTTTTTTGCGGCCAACGGACTAACGACTTATCACGCACCAATTGTCGGAGTCAACGCCAACGCCGGCGATCCCCATTACGAACCACTTTCGGGCCGTGATGCGGTCATTGGGCGAAACGACTTGGTGTTGTTGGACATTTGGTGTCGGTTGGACCAACCCCGAGCCGTTTATAGCGATTTAACCAAAATGGGATTTACCGGATCTCGACCGAGCGCGAAACACGTGGAAGTCTTCAACATCGTCGCTGCGGGACGCGATGCGGGAATACGTTTGGCCCAAGAAGCCTTTGCCGCTGGTCGTGAGATTCGCGGATACGAGGTCGATGACGCCACACGGAATGTGATCAAAGATGCTGGCTACGGAGATTACTTCATCCATCGAACGGGTCATAACATGGGGCAAGAAACCCATGGAAACGGTGCTCACATTGATAATCTTGAAACTCGCGATACGCGTCGGCTTCTGCCGGGTACTTGCTTCACGATCGAACCTGGCATCTATTTACCGGAGTTTGGTGTGCGTTCGGAGGTCGATGTGTTCGTGGATTGGCAAGGTCAAGTTCATGTAACTGGTGGGCTACAATCCGAAATCAAGTGCCTGAATATCTGAGGCAAGATTGTTGGGCAAACCCTATTCCAAGGAATCCAGCCGGAAGCTATCCTGTGAGCATGCAACCAAAAATTGAGGCAGGCGATTCAAAAGATTTGAATGGTTGAGTTTCAACGCCGTGTACGGTATATGGAAATGTGGTCAGGTGTTTCGTTGTCACGGCAGTTGGTTGTATTTGATTCCGACTATTGGAAAGATTTATGCCGGTACGGTAACCCGCGTTTTGCGTAGATGTATGCCGAATTAGTCGATCAGTTTGTATCAAAACGTGGACAGGTGATTTGGATTTTTTGGCCCACGGCGCAGGACTTGTGATTGGCCGTACTTGCCACTGGTACAATTGTTTTTTAGAGAAAGTTGAGTAGAAGTCATGGATTACGGCTCAGAATACGATGATTTTATGGAACATCCCACCTGGCTGCACGCGGTGGGAACTTATGTCGTCACCTTGGTTGATCTGACCAATGATATCGGTCGCGTATTGCACCCACGTGGTGCTGTTGGTGTGCTCGTTCGCCAAGGCTTGAATCCTCCTGATTCGTACCGAGTTCGCTTTGTTGATGGCTATGAGACATGGCTGCGTGAACACGAATTGATGCCTATCTCGAGTGTTTCCAGTCGCGAAATCGATCCGGCCGATCCGGTTGATGAATTGTTCGATCGCGCGATTATCCGTTCGCTCACAGGTTCACACGCTTACAAACTGGCCGACGCCGAATCGCGAATCGAACATCGCGGCGTCTACTTGGCCAAGGGGACGAGTTTCTGGTCATTGTTTGGCGTCCCCGAACAAATCGAGAAACACGCCGAACGCGAATCATTTCTCGAATTGCAACGGTTTATGGTGATGGCTCTGAAGGCACAACCACCTGCGCTAGAATGTTTGTATAGCCCAGCATTGGAAACCTACAGCGAAATCGGCGAACAGTTGGTTGCCATTCGCAGCAGTTTTCTCTCGAAGCTGGTTTTCAATACCTACCATGAGTATGTGTCTTCGCAGTTTTCCCGTTTGTTCTCGACGCTGCGCCGTGGCCGCGAGATTCCGTGGAAGCGTTTGATGCACTTGGTTCGGTTGTTGTTCTCTGGAGTGGCGACACTGAAGTCGGGTGAAGTTCTGGTGGACATGTCGGACTATTTGGATGACTTGATGCCCATCCGTCATGGCGAAGTGGGCCTTGATGAAATTGATCGCCTCCGCTTGGAGTTACAACGGGCCTTCCGTTACGAATTCGAACGGACCAAGTTGCCGGATCGACCGAACTATTCCGAAGCAAACAAAGTTCTGTTGGCCGCTCGCTTCTCGGCGTTGAAGGACTAGCATGAAAATCGCGGCCTCGTTCCAGAGTTTGAAGCCAGTATTATCCTACGAGCTGTTTCCGCCGAAGACGGAAACGGCTCTGCAGGGATTGTACGAGCACGTACTTCAATTGATGGCGTTCAAGCCGTCGTTCATCACCTGCACGTATGGTGCCGGTGGATCAACGCGCAACAAGACGCTGGAAGTCATCACGGAAGTTCGGCGGCGTTTCGATGTAACGGTTGCTTCGCATCTGACGCTGGTGGGTTCCACGATCGAAGATTTGCGGCAATACCTCACCGAGGCGAAAGAAGCCGGGATTGACGGGATCGTGGCTTTGCGCGGTGATCCGCCCAAAGATAGCCCTCAGTTTCGCATGACTCCCGGCGGATTTCAATTTGCCAATCAACTGGTAGAGCTTTTGTCGCGGGAATATCCAGAGTTCAGCGTGTTGGTGGCCGGTTATCCAGAAACGCACCGTGAGGCGCCGAATCTGGAGGTGGACTTGGATAACTTGAAGCGAAAAGTCGATGCAGGATCCGATGTGATCGTCACGCAACTGTTTTTCGATAATCAAGACTTCTTTCGCTTCCGAGATCGGTGCTGGGCTCGTGGAATCTCGATTCCCATCGTGCCCGGTATCCTGCCGGCACAAAGCGCAGAACAACTGAATCGTTTGGGTCAGCTGTGCGGTGCCAAAATGCCGGCCGATCTGCTGAATCGATTAAGTCTTCAACCGGATCCAGAAGGTCAGGCCGCGATCGGTGTTGACTTTGCTACCCAGCAGGTCCGTGAATTGATCGCCGCGGACGTGCCCGGAATTCACTTCTATGTACTGAATCAGTCTCGAGCCACCAAACAAGTCTTGACCAACTTGGGCTTCGAGCAGCAAGCTGTCGGCTCGGTGACGTAGAACCAACCCCAAGGGGTTTTACCCTTGGGAGACAACGTCAAGTTACCGTGTTTTCATCGCGTCGCCGGAGAGGGTCAGCCCGATAAGGGATTGACGCTTGCGGTAGACGCGAAACTGCTGGATGGATCACATGTGTAGGAGTCGGCATGTCACAAATCACTCGGTCGTTGTCGAATTTGATCCAACAACTGACCAAGTTGCCAGGGATTGGTCCGAAGTCAGCCGAGCGTCTCGCGTATCATCTCCTGCGCGTTCACAAATCGGAGGCGTTGGCTTTGGCGGCCGCCATTTCCGACGTTCGCGAGAACGTCTCGTATTGTCCCGATTGTTTTAATCTATCCGAAGGTGGATTGTGCCCGATCTGTCGGAATCCGAATCGCGATCGGTCGCTGTTGTGTGTGGTGGAGCAACCGCGGGACTTGATTGCGATCGAAGATTCGGGCGTTTACCGGGGGCTCTATCATATTTTGCTGGGACGAATTGCTCCGCTGGAAAACATCGGTGCGGAGCAATTGACGATCGAACGTTTGGTACAACGCATCGAACACGGTGAATTCAAAGAACTGATCTTGGCGACCAATCCAACAGTCGAAGGTGACGGAACCGCTCTATACATTTCCAACTTGTTAGCGGACCAGTCGTTAGCGATCACAAGATTGGCGCGCGGTGTGACGACGGGTTCGATTCTTGAACATACCAACAAAGAAGTCTTGGCGGATGCACTGTCGGATCGCCGGCCGTTTTGACAACCGCGCGAGCGGTCCGTGATCTACCGAACACGACTCTCCGTTATTATCGACATTAAAGTCAACATGGGAACGACTGCGGCAACCCGACCAGGCGATCGGTGTTTTTTTACCAATTTAGTAATTACATTCGTCCGACATACCAGTTGGAGGCAAGATTGTCCGGCCCGAAGGTACGCTCTTGCCCGACACAGAAAGATAGAACCATGCGCGCGCTTCAACCGGCAGAAACTGAAGTTTATTTGCGGCAAGCCGAAAAGGCGCTTCGCGGCCAACCCCACCTAACGTTTCGTCCCATGCGTCTACATTGCACCGAGGGTTGTTTGCATCTCGAGGGCCAGGTTTCCTCGTTCTATGAAAAACAGATGGCGCAAGAGGTGCTACGCCAATTCGATCAAGGGATCCACATCGACAATCGCTTGGATGTTGCTTGGGCCTAATTTCTGACGCGTGATTGTGAGCGACGTTTTTTCTAGAGACGCCCGAGCCGACTCCCAAAAAACGGTGAGTTCGTGTATTGATACGAAGTACGACCGCGTATAGCGATTTCCCTCGAGCGGACAATAACAACTTCTTCATAGTTCGGCCAACTCGCTGTGCAACGCTTTGAAGCACTCTACGCGGTGAAATTAGGCCCGAATGGGCCGACCACTACGCCTACTTGTATGTGCTCTTTGCGCTCTGCGCCTCCACGTTTTTAAACTTCCCCGCAAGGGAATAGATGTGGCCGGGCGAGCCGGATTAGAAACTCAGACTCGCCGATAGTGCCGAGAATGTTCGCGACTCAAAAGTAGGAAGCAAACAGTTGTTGGCATCATAGGTCGCGGTAAGAGCTGATGTCTGGGGCGTTCTCGCGGCAAAAATCGAAGATTCCGGCGAGAAAGTTTCCGCAAAGGTTAGAATCCGAGTTACACTTAGGCGGAATTCCGGCAATACAAACGGCGGACTCCCGAATCACTCCGCGTAGACCGTCAGTCAGGACAATCAACCGTCGTTCGACGCCGAAAGTCGACCAATGCGATTCGGAGAATCCTGCGACGAGTCGGAGATTTCGTGCGACGGGTCAAGATGACCTGGAGAGGAAGTAACGATGGATGTGATTACGAGCTTTTTCAACGCTGTCAATTTGCCTGCGACGGTGCTTTTGATCCTAGTACTATTTTATTGGTCGTTGGTGATTTTTGGGATGTTGGACCTAGGGGTTTTTGATTTCGATTGGAACTACGAAACCACTGCACCGACGGATGGGATTCCTGAAGTCGCGAGTGCCTCGGCAGGTTTCGGCGGTGCGTTCAAAGCGGTCCTGGGCTTCTTTTATCTCGGGCGAGTGCCAACCATGATACTCATGTCGGCATTTGCTTTAGTGTTCTGGCTAGCGACAGTTTATTCGAACCAGTACTTTAATCCGGCTGCCGAATTGGAACGAGCCGTATTCTTATGGGCACCAGTGATGGCTGGTAGCTTGATTTTAACGAAACTATTGTTTTGGCCTTGTTTGTCGTTCTTTGATGAAATGGCCACCAATCACGGCGAACTAGAAAACACCTTGGTGGGCAAAATGGCAACAGTGACGACGAGCGAAGTAACGGAAACATTTGGGCAGATTACTATAGAACAACAAGGACCGCCGATCGTGCTTAACGCACGAGCGGCTGCGATGGATCGCTTTGCCAAAGGCGAGGTCGTGAAGATCTTGTCGCATGATTCTCAGTCCAATACCTATTTGATCGCAGCCGTGGGAGGAAAGAAGTAACATGGGAGATTGGTGGATTCCAATAGCAGTCGCGTTATTCGTTCTCGGATTTATTTTCGTGGGCGTTATCGCGTTCTATATCATGTGCCTAAAAATTGTCAAGCAAGGCACGGCAATCGTTCGCAACGGTGTTGGTGGCACTCGTGTCGCCTTCGACAAATTGATGTGCATTCCGGTCGTCCATCGGGTCGAGTGGATGGATATCTCAGTCAAGCGAATTGAAATCAAACGGCGCGCGCAAGATGGTTTGATCTGCAAAGACAACATCCGAGCCGATATCGAAGTGGCCTTTTTCGTTCGCGTGAACATGAAGCCAGAAGAAGTGCAGAAAGTCGCCCAATTCTTGGGTTGCGAACGAGCCAGCCAACAGCCGGCGTTGATGGCTCTTTTCGAACCAAAATTCTCGGAAGCTCTTAAGACCGTTGGCAAGCATTTCGACTTTACCGAACTGTACACCGAACGCGACAAATTCCGCGAAGAAATTCTCCGCGTCATCGGCAAGGACCTGAATGGTTACGTTTTGGACGATGCGTCGATCGACTACTTGGAACAAACTTCGATCGAATTGTTGAACGAAAACAATGTCTTGGATGCGGAAGGTATCAAGAAGATCACCGAATTGACGGCCCTAGAACAAGTCCGCGCCAACTTGATTCGCCGCGAACGAGAAAAGACGATCACCAAACAAGACGTCGAAGCGCGTGAAGCGATCCTGGCTCTGCAACGCCAACAACGCGAAGCAGAAGAAAAGCAACAGCGCGAAATTGCCGAAATCGAAGCACGACAACGGGCCGAAGCGGAAATCGTTGGCCAACAGGAACGCCAACGGTCCGAATTGGCCCGGATTACGGCGGATGAAGAGATTTCGATCGCGGACCAAAACCGTTTGCGCGCGATCATTGTCGCCCAAAAGAACAAAGAGCGAACCGATGCGGTCGAAACCGAACGCGTGGAAAAAGATCGTGGCTTGGAGATCACCGAACGCGAACGCGTCGTGACCTTAGCCCAGATCGAGAAAGAAAAAGTTGTCGAAGTTGAAAAGAAGAATATTCAAGAAGTCATCCGCCAACGCGTGATGGTCGAACGAGCGGTCGTCGAAGAAAAGGAACGCATTGAAGACACCAAACAGTTTGCGGGTGCCGATCGTTCCAAGCGGGTCGCAGTGACCAAAGCGGAAGAAGAAGCCGAGCAATTGTTGGTCGCGGAAATTAAGAAAGCCGAAGCCGAACTCAAAGCCCAGGATTTCAACGCCAAGACCATCATTATCCGGGCGGAAGCCGAACGCAACGCGGCGGAGAAACAATCGGAAGGCAAGAAGTTGCTGGCCGATGCGTTGAAGGTCGAAACGGCCGCACCTGGATTGGCCGAAGCCGAAGTCACCGAACGCACCTTGCAGGCCCAAGCTCGCGGTAAAGAATCGTTGGCCGAAGCCCTGCGCAAGGAAGGGACCGCCGAAGCCGAGGTCATGGAACTGAAGTTTGCCGCTGACGCCAAGGGCATCACGCAGAAAGCCGAAGCCATGAAGCTGTTCGATGGCGTCGGTCGCGAACACGAAGAATTCAAGCTGCGGTTGAACAAAGACCGCGACATCGAGATGGAAGCCATCGCAGTCCAACAGCGAATCGCCGAAGCGCAAGCCAGCATGATTGCCAAATCGCTGGAACATGCCAAGATCGATATCGTCGGCGGGGACAACAAGTTCTTCGAGGCCATGGTTGGGTCGATCACCGCCGGCAAACAAGTCGATCGGTTGGTCCAAGGAAGTCATGTGTTGACCGATGTCAAAGAAACTTTCTTCAACGGTGATGCTCAGAATTTCAAACAGCAAGTCCAACACTTCGTGGATCTGTTTGGGATCTCCAGTGCCGACATCAAGAACTTGACGATTTCGGCATTGCTCGGACAGATGATCGGCAAGTCGGAGGACATGTCGATCCAGAATCAACTGGAAGGACTGTTGCGTACGGCTCAGAGTCTGGGACTAGGTGCCTCGAAGGCCGCTTCGATGAGCCTCTTGCCAGCTCAAAAGAAGGCCTAACGCGACAAGCGAGTATGACGGATAACAAGCGGCCGGTTCGTTGACGAGCCGGCTGCTTGATTCTCACCTCACGATCCACCATTGCAGCGCGGCGAATGAACAACCGCAACTCGGCAATGAAGGATCCAGCGAATTCCTTCCAAGGCCTTTCGAGACATGAGCACGCCCGACGACAAATCCAAGGCGACACCGGCCAGTAGCGTTGCCGACCCCTCGTCCGCGCCGACGATGGATCAAGGGACCTATCAGGTCTTACGGAATCGCTTGTCACAACAAGCGACCTTGCTCCGCGATCGCCTGCTGAAACTGAACGAATCTCGCCGAGAAGTTTTTGGCTCGATCCCCACCGAGTTGATCTCGACTCAGCGAATCACGACCGAGCATAATTGCGTGGCTCGAGACTTGGTGGCCGTCGGCGACCATTTGATTTTCGGCTACAACGTGCAGATGGGCTTGCGCAGCGAAACCCATTTGGAGGACGTGTTTTCGATTTATCGGCGCGACAGTGAGCAATTGACGCAAGTTAGCATCGACTTTTTGGGCGACGCGGCGTTTCATAACGACTTCAAGCAGCTGTACAAATACTACAAAGGCACTCGGTTTGCGAAGTTCCAGCAGATTGGGGCGTTCCTGTATTTCGTCTTTCAAGTCGGCGACGATCCCAAGAACATCAAGTCTTTCAAGTGGCTGGTAGAATCCGACAAGATTCGTTACGTCGACAATCGTAGCGACCATGAAGTCAAGTTTCCGGCTCAGCACGAATTTCAGTGGATTCGGACTCATCGTGATTTGCATCGCAGTGGTCGACATCCCCATATCTCGATCGGAGATCGCGTCTTCGTCGAGACCGTTGGGGGCGACCTCACGATCAAGATCGAAAACAATACTGAAGACGGGAACGGGATCTACAGCGAACCTGTAGAGGATCGCGATCAGACCCTGGACGATGCCGAGATTTTTTACGCCATCGTCGGCAACTTAATCTTGCTGAAGATCAAGCCGTTTCGCGAACAGGCCTATCGCTACTTGGTATTTAACGAAAAAACCTCAAAGGCCATGCGACTCGATTCGTTGCGGGACGCCTGTATTCTGCTGCCGGAAGATCACGGACTGATCTTTAGCAATGGTTATTATCTGCAAACCGGCGAATCGAAGTTATTTGACACGGGGTTGGTGGACTTGGTCTACGAACGATCGCTGCCGGCGGCCAACGGCGAAGACTATCTGTATGTCTTCTACAATCGAGCGTCGGGCACATACCTGCTGTTGACGTACAACATGATTCAACAGGCGGTTGGAACACCAACAACGTGTGGCGGATTCAGCTTTTTTGGCGATGGCAAACTATTGCTCGTACGAGCAGACGATACGGCTCAAAAGCACCACGCCCTACAAATTTGGCAAACTCCATTTCTGAAAGAAGGGGTGACCGTTCCGGGATTGGTTCAAGGAAATCAGGATTCCTTTTTGTTCAAGATCGGCAATCGCGATGTCGTTCGGGCGATGGCCGAGTGCAACGAAATTCACAATCTGTTGACCAAGGACGACTCGTATTCGAATCTCTATCTCGACTTGGTCAAGCGCACGACCGACACGGTAGATACCTATTTTTGGCTCGGGCGATCCGAAGCACTTGACGTTGCTTCCGTCTTGCAAGAAATCCGTAACATCGCGACGTCGGCGATCGACGAATTCGAACGCGTGGTACAGGCCCGGCGCGAAACCAAACAACGGTTCGACACCGTAAGCAACCGGGCCAAAGACGTCTTGCGCCAATCGTTCCAAAAGCTCTTCCAAAGCATCGACGATTTTGTCCAACAACTCTCGGATCTCCGGACCGTCCGCGGCGAGATCATCGGGCTGCGAGACCTCAAGTATATTGACTTGGAGCAAGTCCAAGCGTTGGAGAAGCAAGTCGAAGCGGAAACGGAAGCTTGTTCGAAAAAGAGTGTGGAATTCCTCCTGCAACCTCAAGCCTTGGTTCCCTATCATCAACGCGTTGAAAAGCAATTGGCCGGTATTGAGACCTTGACCAAAGTTACGGAAGCGAACGCTCTGCAAGGGCAGATCGAACAGACCAGCAAAGATCTGGAGATGCTGATCGAAATCATCAGCAACTTGAAGATCGACGATGCCACTCAACGTACGAAGATCATCGACGATATCTCGGCGATTTATTCCCAGCTCAATCAAACGCGTGCCAAGTTACGAAATGCCACCAAGCAGTTATTGAGTGTCGAAGGCAAGGCCGAGTTTCATTCGCAATTGAAGCTCTTGGGGCAGTCGGTCGTCAACTACTTGGAAGTGTGTGATTCCCCGCAACGCTGCGATGACTATCTGACCAAGACCATGGTGCAGCTGGAGGAATTGGAGGGGCGATTCGCGGAATTTGACGAGTTTGTGCTGCAATTGACGGAGAAGCGCGAAGAAATCTACTCGGCATTCGACAACAAGAAGCTCCAATTGCAAGAAGCTCGCAATCGCCGGGCGAGCGCCCTAATGAGTGCCGCGGAGCGAATTCTAGGCGGCATTCGTAGTCGCGTGTCGCAGATGGACAAGATCGAAGCCATCCACGCGTACTTTGCCGCCGACCTGATGGTGGAAAAGGTCCGCGACATCGTGCGCGAGTTGGAGTCGTTGCAAGAGACGGTCAAGGTCGACGACGTGCAGAGTCGCTTGAAGACGATTCGCGAAGACTCCGTCCGTCAGCTGAAAGATCGACAAGAGCTGTTCATTGATGGCGGCAAGGTCATCCAATTTGGCAAGTACAAATTCATGACCAATTCACAGCCGTTGGATTTGACGACGGTGACAAAGGACGGCCGGCTGTACTTTCATCTCTCGGGCACAAATTACTTTCGCCCAGTTCCGCCCGCCGATTTGGAGTTCAACAACGAGCTGACCTCACAAGAAGTTGTCTCCGAGAATCGCGAAGTGTATCGCAGCGAGTACTTGGCGAAGTTGCTCTACGACGAACTGTTGAAAAGCCGGATCGAATTGCAACGTTGGTTTGCCCTGACCGACCAAGAGTTGTTGCAATTGGTTCAGAACTTTATGGCCCCACGTTATCAAGAGAGCTATCTCAAGGGGGTCCACGATCACGACACCGTCAAGATCTTACGAGCGATTTTGGACAAACATGAATCGCTAGGGATTTTGCGGCAACCGGCAAGTGTGCGAAACTTGGCGACCTTCTTTTGGCTGCGACAAGTTTGGCCAAATTTAGACAAGGCCGAAGTCTTGTTTCAATTTCAGGGTATCCGTGCGATGCGAGGGTTGTTCCCGGACAGCCAACGCAACGAGTCTTTGTTGGGACGGTTGAACGTGGCCATTGCTCAGATGGCAAACGACTGCGATGGGTTCGACGCTCAGGCTGCTCGACCGGCGGCGGAATATCTTTACGAGTGCATGACGACGGGCGACCGCTTGCCGTGTTCGGCAGATGCCCGCCATTTACTGGATGGGTTTGTCGAGTTTCTGGGGAAACGACGTGCGGTAGAGGCATTCCAAGCTGCGGTAAAGGCTTTGAAGTCCAGCCGACCACGACTCGAAATGGTGCAACTCTGGCTAACGGCGTTTGTCGATCAGCCCGGAGTCTTGGAGCACTTGTTGGTGCATTTGGATGCTGGGGCGGATCTGATCACCCAGGCCACCAAAACGCTGGCAGAGCAGAGGACATCGACTGGTCCGGAACCAACGGGTTCGAAAGACGCGGTGGTTGAAACGCCGGCAAGTACCACGACGGACGTTCGGCCGGCTGCGGAAGATCGATTCCGACTCGTACAAGAGGCGGCTCTGGTCTACCTGTTGGGTGAACAAGTGGGTCACGCCCATGCGTGTGATTCTCGTCTGACAATTAAAGGACTTCTTGGCAGCCATTTGCGAATTGATAACACGAACTATCAATTCGACTTCTATGACTATTTGGAGCGTTTGTTAAAGTTCCAATCACTAACGGTCCCGCGTTTTGTTCGCTACGTCGAAGACAAGAAGAGCTTGCTCGAACGAAAACGCAAAGAGTTGAAGTTGTACCAATTCGAAACTCGGGTGTTGACCTCCTTCGTGCGCAATCGACTGATCAACGAAGTTTATTTGCCCTTGATTGGCGCGAATCTTGCCAAACAAATGGGCGAAGTGGGCGAGAATAAACGCACGGACTTGATGGGCCTGTTGTTGTTGATTTCGCCACCCGGTTATGGCAAGACGACCCTGATGGAGTATGTCGCGAATCGATTGGGGATCACATTCGTCAAAATCAACGGCCCAGCCATCGGCCATCACGTGACATCGTTGGATCCGCAAGAAGCCCCCAACGCCAGCGCCCGGCAAGAAGTCGAGCGACTCAACTTGGCATTGGAGATGGGTGACAATGTCATGATTTATCTGGACGATATCCAACATTGCAATCCGGAGTTCCTGCAGAAGTTTATTTCTCTTTGCGACGGTCAACGCAAGATCGAAGGCGTTTTCGAAGGGGAAACTCGCACGTACGACTTGCGCGGTCGAAAAGTGTGCGTTGTAATGGCGGGAAATCCGTACACGGAGAGTGGTGAAAAGTTCAAGATTCCCGACATGTTGGCCAACCGCGCCGACACGTACAACCTGGGTGATGTGATTGGCGATCAAGCGAAGGCATTTGAACTCAGCTATTTGGAAAACTGTCTGACTTCGAATTCGGCGTTGGCTCCATTACAAGCCGCTAGTCAGAAAGATGTGCATACAATTATCGAAATGGCGTCGAACGACGGCCAAACCAACGTAGCGTTGGAAGGAAACTTCTCATCGAGTCAAGTGACCGAGATGGTCAAGGTTATGCAGAAGTTGCTTAAGGTCCGCGACGTGTTACTGAAGGTCAACGCTTTGTATATTTACTCGGCCGCTCAAGCCGATGCGTATCGATCCGAACCGTCATTCAAAATGCAGGGATCTTACCGTGACATGGCGAAGATCGCCGAGAAGATCGTGCCGATCATGAACGACCAAGAGCTCCAGGTCTTGATCGACTCGCATTTCGAGAATCAAGCGCAAACTCTCACGACCGACGCGGAAGCTAATTTGCTGAAGTTCAAGGAAATCACGGGCAGGTTGGCGGGCGCGGATAAACTGCGCTGGGAAGCGATCCGAGACACGTATCGCCGCAATCAAGTCTTAGGTGCCGCCGCCAGTGGCGACGATCAGGCTTCGCAGATTATCGCTCAATTGGCGTTGTTCAGCGACGGGCTGGGACAAATCCGCTCGACATTGATGCAAGGCCTGGAACGTTGGACAGAGTTCGCTAGTTCGCCTGACCGTTCCGTGATGCAAAATTTGACGATCCAGCAAATTGGCAGCGCGGTGCAACAGCTGGAGAAATTCAATCAATCCTTGGTTGACATCAAGCAATGGCTGCACGAAAGCCACAAAGCCAATGCGTCAGCCTCCACCGACGAGCGACCGTTGAAGATTCACGTGTCGAATCGCGTCCCGACGGCGTTTATGAAAGTGATTACAGGACAATTCCAAATTCTGCAGGCTTGGATGGAACCGCTGTTGGCCGTTGCTGACAAAATCGAAGGCGGCCGCGAGCTCAAGAAAGCCGCCAAAGCGACGGAAGCCTACTATCAACAAATGATCGACGCCAAACACGAAGACCCTGAAGTCCCGAAGGATGAATCTGGATCTGCTTGATTGGGTCCACCCAGTGCAATAGATCGACCGGCGACAGTGGGATTGACGAAAACCCGAACGAATGCCTAATTTGTCCGTGTGCACTTGCGCACCTGACATTTTTTTGAGGCATTGGTCATGAGTACGAATCCGTTGCGAATTGTGATTATTGGTGGTGTCGCTGGAGGCGCTTCGGCGGCGACTCGGGCGCGGCGGATGAACGAATCGGCCGAAATCGTCATGTTAGAAAAAGATGAAGACGTGTCTTTCGCCAACTGCGGGCTCCCGTATTACATCGGTGGCGAGATTGCCGAGCGAGGCAAATTGTTGGTGGCAACTGCCGAATTTCTCCGTCGACGATTCAAGTTGGATGTCCGCACCCGTCACGAGGCTCGCTCGATCAATCGCGACGCGAAGACGGTCGAAGTGTTCGATCATCGGCAACAAGCGGCGTACGAACTCCCCTACGATAAACTAATCTTGGCTCCCGGCGCGGCGCCTTTGACACCGCCGCTGGAAGGTCTCACGGCGGCTGGCGCGTTCACATTGAGGAACATGGCCGACACCGATCGGATTCACGCGGCCGCGAACCAGAGTCGGACCAAGCGGGCAGCCGTGATCGGCTCGGGGTTTATTGGCCTGGAGATGGTCGAACAATTGGAACGCCGCGGCTTTCAAGTGGCTCTCGCCGAATTACAGCCGCATATCTTGCCATTGCTGGATCCCGAAATGACCCAGCCCCTGCGCGACGAACTAACAGCCCATCATGTGGCCATCCATACGGGGGATGGAATTCAACGGGTCCTGACCAATGCTGCCGGGGCTGCCTGTGGTGTGCAGTTGGCCACTGGTACGGTGATCGAAGCAGATTTGGTCATTCTGGGCTTAGGCGTGCGAGCTCAAACGCAATTGGCGAACCAAGCGGGATTGGCAATCGGTGCCAGCGGCGGGATTGCGACAAATGCTTGGCTGCAAACCAGCGACCCCAACATCTATGCCGTGGGGGACGCTGCGGAATATCCGTATGGCCCGACGGGGACGCAAATGAGAGTGGCCTTGGCTGGCCCAGCAAACCGGGCGGGACGACTGGCGGGTGAGCACGCGGCGACGGGCAAGTCCGACCCCATGCCGCCGGTCTTCGGTACCTCGATTGTGCGCGTGTTCGAATGGTCGGCCGGGATCACAGGCTTGAGTGCGGCGTCGGCCAAACGTTTTGGTGTGGCAGCGCGGAGTGTAACCGTGATTGCAAATCATCACGCTGGTTATTATCCAGGCGCGCAGCCATTGACCTTGAAGTTGACTTACGCCCCGGACACCGGACGAATTCTGGGCGCGCAAGCGATCGGCCGAGAGGGCGTCGACAAACGCTTGGATGTGATCGCCACTGCGATGGCGTTTCGCGGAACCGTGCGCGATTTGGCAGGATTGGACTTGGCGTATGCACCACCTTTTGGTTCGGCCAAGGACCCGATCCATCAGGCCGCCTTCGCCGCCTGCAATCAATTGGATGGCATCGAAGATTTTATCGAAGCGGATGCGGACCTAAGTGGCCTGCAGGTCATCGACGTACGCACCCCGGGGGAAGTCCGCGACCGGCCATTGAAGTCGGTACCGCACGCCATCAACATTACGCTGGATGAGCTCCGCCAGCGGCACCACGAATTGGACGCCAATGTGCCGACGGTGGTGACCTGCGGCGTGGGAGTTCGCGGCCATGTTGCGGCTCGAATCCTCAAACAATCCGGGTTCGACCAAGTTCAGAACCTAACAGGCGGCGCGACGCTACGGTCTCGTGCGGTACAGGATCAGGAGTAGTCTACGGAACCAATGTTCGGACATGGGCCGCTTGTTTTCGGACTCAGATTTGAGGATTGTTGGTAGGTTGCCCTAGATCGTTAGTGAATTTGCAGGCAAATTATCGATAATCCTTTGCGAGATGAGAACCGATGCCGCAACACCGTTTGCAGTTTTTCAGTTACGAGTTTGACGAGAATGGAAATCGGTGGTTGCTGTATTTTGGACTGGCAATTGTCGGATTGGTTATTTACATCTCCCTGACGTCCAAACCAATCGACGCCGATTTGATTGGAGTGTGGAAACTCGAGTCCACGCAAACCAACGGAATGCCACCGCACCGGGAACGTAGTTTGTGGGTATTCAGTCAACGTGGGATTCTAATCATCAATGATCAAGAAACGAAGCGGGTTGGATGTTCGGTCGATACAACAACTTTACCCCGCCGCATGGATATCGATTTTCGATTTCAACCAAATGGAATTTACGAAGTCGATGGCGACACGCTCCGGGTCGCCTTTTCTGCTTTCAATATGCCGCGGCCCACATCGTTTGAAACGACTTGGGGCGATTTGTCATCGGTTTCGGTTTTCCGTCGCTTGAATGTTGACAGCGACCTTCCTGCGGATCAATGGCAGTTGGTCCTGCTTGACGAGTTCGGTCCACCCAAAGCATATCCGAAGCGGATCGAGTTTGACCGAGCGGCGGAGGATTTTGTTGGTGATTTGATGGCTCGAATGCCAGAACAAATCAGCGAATCCGCGAAGGAAGGCGTGTTATCTCAAATCGCATGGTTGGACACAGAAGTCAACAATGGCGGGTTTCATCAGTTCTTTTACAACTTTTCAGGTGAATTGGCGATGGAGACTCTGGAAAGTTTGCGGACGATAGGATCGGTGGAAACGTTGGGACTTTTGGAAGAAGCCTGCAATCTGTTTCCCGATGGGAAGCCGCCCAAAGATCAAACGGAACGTCATCAGGCGCTTGAGCAATTCACTTTGGAACAACATGAAGTACTCGACGACTTGAACGAACGTTATTACTCGCGCCGGGAGGACGTCCATCTATTGCTAAGAACTTATTGGGAAAAGGAGAGTCGATAGGAGACTAGTTTGTACTGGGGCAGCCCAAGGCTGCACCCTTAATGCTTGTGGGGAGCGTCTACGGTTGATTTCAATGCGGCTCGGCGGGCGTCGTCGGCGTAGGCTTCGACTTCGAACACGTTGTCAAAGTACGCGTTCAGTCCGCGACGCCAGGCCCACCAGCTTGCTAATCCATACGCCGGTAGAAACAACGGGCCCCAACGTTCGTACTGTCGAACATGAATTCGTTCGTGCAAACCCACTCGACGGAGGGATGCTTCGTCGATGCCCAGCACGACGTGTCCCAAGGTCATCGCGATCGGGTTGTTGGGTAGACGGCGCAACAACCACGCGACGTTCCCGCCCCAAAACTCGAGGCAACCTTCGCGAAAACGAACTCGCGTCCCAGCAACCAGTCCGACTCCACCGACAAACACGCCGAAAAGAGTGTTGGGACTCGCCCAGACAACCTTGAGCACGCTCCATGCGAATCGCAAAGGAGTGAACCACCCGGTGGGTGCGACCTTTGTGATTGGTTGAGCCGTTGTCGTGGGGTCGACCGGATTCGGCAGCGGCAAGCGGTCGCTAAAATCTTCCGCGCGGCTCACGGCGTGAGTTCTCCAACGAGATTGCGTCCGACCATGTCACGGATTTCGGCTTTTGGCAAGCTCAGACTATGCAAATAGAACAACTTCGTCAGCGCGGCCTCGACCGTCATGTCGTGTCCACACAACACGCCAACCTCACCCATGGCTTGTCCGGTTTCGTATCCCGCGAAACTCACTTTTCCATGGCCACATTGGGTGACAGCCACCACGACAACACCTCGCTCGTACGCGCGGCGCAGCAACTCCAGAAGTGGTCGATTGTTACTGGGCAGGTTTCCCGACCCAAACGCCTCCAAGACCAAACCTTCCAGCGGCTGGTTTAGAAAATGCTCCACAACAGGTGCCGTGATCCCAGGGAACAGCCGTAACGTACCAATATTCGGCGTAGTTAACTTTTGGACGCGCAGTGGTTGGTTAGGTTCCGTTATGTTCCAAAGAGCCGCTTCATTGATCTCGATCGACGTCCCCGCAACACCCAGTAGCGGATAATTGGGCGAGTCGAAAGCATCGAAGCGGTGGGCGCTCACTTTCGTAGAACGACAACCGCGAATTAGCTTCCCGTTGAAATAGACACAAACTTCGGGCACGCGATAATATCCCGCGATCAACATCGCCGTAATTAGATTCTCACGTGCATCGTTGCGAATCTGGCACAAAGGAATCTGCGATCCGGTCAAAATGACGGGCTTTCGCAAGCCTCGAAGCATCAACGGCAAGGCCGAGGCCGTGAACGCCATCGTATCGGTTCCGTGTAACACCACAAACCCGTCGTAGTTGTCGTATTCACTTTGAATTGTCTCGGCGATGGGTAACCAATCACTAGGCGTCATGTTCGACGAATCGAGCAGCGGTTCCGTTTCGATCAGCTCGTAGTGTGGCATCTCCGGGTGACGGATCTCTGGCATGCCGTCCAGTTGTTCGCGAAGGAAGCCTGGACGGGGCGAGAACCCACGGCTGCTAGCAGCCATGCCTATCGTACCGCCTACGTGCAAGAGTAGTAGCTTAGGTTTCATCGGTCCACGTTTTCGACTTGTTGGTTAACGTCCAATTTGTTAGACAATTTGAGGCTGCCGGAATTGTAGTGGATCGCTCTGCGATCCATCGTTGGTTCGCGGAGCGAACCACGATAATCCTACTTTGGTTCGCGGAGCGAACCACTACAATCCATCGTTGGTTCGCGGAACGAACCACTACAATGGCTGGTTTCGCTGTTTCACTTTAACCTCAACTGGGAGTTTGCTCCATGTCTGAACAACAAGAAGCTCGACGAATTGCTGGACCGATGATCAATGATTCCAAAGTCACGTGCAGCTATTCCAACTTCTGCCGTGTCACCGGTTCCCCGGAAGAGTTGATCGTCGACTTTGGTCTCAATTCCCAGCCGATGAGCGGTGATGCTCAGAACGTCGAGATCACCCAACGAGTGGTACTGAATTTCTTCACGGCGAAACGCCTCCTGCACGCGATGCACATGGCCGTCAGTCGCCACGAACAAGTCTTTGGCGAATTAGAAACCGACATCCAAAAGCGAATGCTCAAGCCCGCCGACGCGAAAAGCTAAAGCGGTAGCCAGTTAACCGCACCGTTCAACGAAGAACTTATTTTCGCTCCCCAATCGCTCAGCGACGCAATGCTGGGCGACTTGCATAAACAATTGGGCAAAGTAGGTCACTGCCCAGCATTGCTCTGCGTCGCGGTTAAACGCAATTCCGCCCAAAGAAGGACTTATTTCACTTCCGAATCGCTGGGCGACGCAATGCTGGGCGACTTGCATAAACAATTGGGCAAAGTAGGTCACTGCCCAGCATTGCTCTGCGTCGCGGTTAAACAAATATTGAACGGTATTGCGGTTGATCCGGTTAATTCGATAACCCAGATCGTCGAATCTGCCTAAACATCCATTGGCGTGAGCCACCGAATGGCCTGAACCAAACCGCGACAAAATCCGAGCGTCTGGTCATTCTCTGGGATAACAACGCCGAACTGCGGATGAACCGTCGGCGGACACTATCTTGACCGGCCGGCCCTTGAATGCCAGCCCTGGTCCGACCGAAATTTTCTAACTTCCGAGTTGATCGCGTTCCGAGTCCAAAATCAAACGCCGCTCCCAATCACTTCCGCGGCCGGTCTCCCTCATAAATGCAGCGAACGGGCAATTGGACGACCATGAGACTCGGGCTCATCACGTTCCGAGACCAAGTTTCGCCAGTTCTCCGAGCAAATTCTCGACCAAATCGAAAAAGCCACTGACCAACGGTCAGTGGCTTTCGGGTTTAGGTTTGGCAGGAGGACGAGCCAAACGGAATTGGAATGTGTTGGACTGGTACGTTTTCTCGGAGCTAGTTTCGTGTGGTTCCGCCGGGTTGGGTTCCGGCAGCGCCAGCGTCAGCTGTCCGAATGGCTCCCGGAATGCGATGCAGAACGTGATCGGTCAGGTCGTTGGAGTGATAAACCACCGAGCGTTGCACTCCGCGAATCACGGATTCCGGGCGGCTTGGGTCGATCGGTTCGCTGTCAAAACCCAGCACCAAACCCACGTTATATTGGACGCAGAGTTCCTGCACGATGGTCATGACTTCCGAATGCGTTTTGTAGAAAGCTTCTGCTTCGCTTTTCATCAATTCCGTTTGAGCTTGCCGAGCCTTGGTCTGCAACGCGACTTCTTCTTGTCGTAGGGTAATTTCAATCGCATCCAATTGAGCGCCTTGGTATTCGGCCCCGGCTTGTTTGGCCTTGTCCTGCAAGGCGATCTGTTGGGCCTGGAAGTCTTTTCGCATTTCCTCAGCGCGAGCTTCGATTTTCTTCATCGCGGCTTGATGTCCGGGATGAGCCTTGAAGACGCGAACCATATCCAAGACCACGACGATTCCGGGTTGAGCTTGCCCGGTGGGTTGCCCATTGGCTTGACCCTGTGCGTGAAGTCCGGATACCGAAACGAATGAAGCTACCAAAATCGCCAAAGTGACTAAACTTGCTCGTACCATCGTTGTGATCCTCCTTGATCATGAATTTTGTTTGGACGCGGAATCGCGAGTGTTGTCGACTCGAACATTCCTACGTTGTTTTTCCTTTGCTTGGTGTCAAGCAATTGGTATGCCAATGGGTTCGAGGGAACAAATCCCAAAGTCTTTTTCTGGTGGACGGCGGGAAAGCCGACCGCAAAACACTCGGTTTTAGCCGGGGTTTCGCGTCTTGAGCCGAGTGCCCCATATTCCATGGGGCCTTGGCCCGACACGGCTCGGCTCCGGCAACTTTTCCCAGACCGGTTTGTAAACATTACCGGCAAATCCGGCAATGCGAGTTTTTCACGGTGCATCAATCTTGAGCATTCGAGCTCCTTGGGGCATAATGCACGTGGGGAAGTTAGGCGGTCTGCTAAAAATGGAAACCCGCCGCGTTAATTCCTGCATTGGCAGGCTCCCATTCGCGCGGCCGGTTACCGTCTTTGTCTAAATCGCCCTTTTTATCTTGTCGCGTGGCGCGATCGGGGTTTCACTCCGATTGTTTTGCAGAACTAGTGGCGAATCGGCGATTTCGAAGGATCGCGAAAGGACGAAGATGGCAAAGAAGAAACTGGCGGGACATACGCTCGCCAACGGTCAATTGTCACTGGATCAAGCCGATATCTTAAGCCGTTGTCAACAGCTGATCGACTACCAGTTCAAAGACACAAGCCTCCTATTGTCGGCATTGACCCATTCGTCGTCGGCCAACCACAAACTTCAATCCAGCGAACGATTGGAGTTCTTGGGGGACTCGTTGTTGGGTGCCGTGGTATGTGAGTTTCTGTTTCATCGTTTTCCCAGCGTTATGGAAGGCGAGTTGACGAAGATCAAGTCGGTGGTCGTCAGTGGCCAAACTTGCGCCAAGGTAAGTCGCCACCTGGGCTTGGAAGCTTGTTTGATCGTTGGCAAAGGAATGGCGAATGCCGCGGTGCCGACGAGTATCTTGGGTGACGTTTTCGAGGCGATTGTCGCCGCGATGTTTTTGGACAGTGATTGGCAGACCGCTCGAGATTTTGTGCTCAAGCACATCAAACGCGAGGTGGAACAAGCGGTCGAAACCAGTCACGAAAGTAACTTCAAGAGCCAGCTTCAACATCATGCTCAGAAGTTCTTCAAAGTTTCTCCAACGTACGTTTTGTTGGAAGAGTCCGGTCCGGACCATAAGAAGTTCTTTCGCATGTTTGTACAATTGGGCGAGCGATCGTTTGTGGCTGCCAATGGCCGCAACAAGAAGCAAGCTCAGCAAAGGGCGGCCAGCAATGCATTGGCGGAATTGGCCGGAGAAACGCCACCCTATACGGATGTTGACGATACGACGACTCCAGCTGCTGCGAACTCGGTACCAGAAGTTCCGAATACTTGAACGCAGGGAGTGAGCCTCCAAGGAAGATCATGACGACGTTTCTTGCCAGTGGATCAGCGGCGAACGAAATTGGCTTGGACCAACTGCATGAATTGATCCAGAGCGCTTTGGATGAATTGGGAGAACGGTCCCGGGTTCTCGCGGTGGTTCCGGACGCCACTCGGGCGGCGAGTCATGCGGGTTCGGTGGTGACAGAATTATACCGATACTACCAGCGGGGTTTGACCGATGTCTTGCCCGCGTTGGGCACGCATCGTCCCATGACAAACTACGAAATCGCGACATTCTACCCAGGAATCCCGGCCGAACTATTTCGTGAGCA
Organism: Pirellulaceae bacterium; assembly: GCA_041741535.1. GTDB lineage: Bacteria > Planctomycetota > Planctomycetia > Pirellulales > Pirellulaceae > M30B19. The sequence goes on along the minus strand of JBGSJV010000176.1, from coordinate 4,461 downwards.
TCGCGGGGATTTCGATGTAATCCCGGTCGGCGAATTGCCAGCCGATTTGGTCTCGGAGGCGACGGGTGGGTGTCATCAACAGCCTTGGACGGTCGAATTGAATCGCTTGATCATCGCCGAGGAGCATGACTTGATCGTCGTTGTGGGCCAAGTCAGTCCACACGAATTGGTTGGAATGAGTGGCTACAACCAAGCTCTCTTCATGGGTGCCGGTGGCAAAAACAGTCTCGACGCCGCTTTTCGCGTGGCAGCCTTCAGTGAAACGGATTGTGTCCAGGGTCGCGCCCAAACGGCTTTACGCCGGACCTTCAATCAGGCGCAAGAGTATTTTCTCCAACACTTGCCCATTATCTTCATCATGACGGTCGTGGACGAATCCGTTCCGGGCGGGATCTTGCGTGGTCTGGTGATTGGGGATGATCACGAATCGTTCTGGCAAGCGTGTCGGTTGAGTCAACATGTAAACCGAATGCGAGTCGCGAGTCCCTTGGAACGAGTGATCGTCGATCTCCCTGCGGAGAATTATGCAACCTTGTGGCGCGGCAATCGGGCGATTCAACACACACGACTTGCACTGGCCGACGGAGCAGAATTGGTCATTTTAGGGCATGGACTGCACGCGTTTGGCGAAGATGCTCATCGCGATCACTTGATTCGCAGGTTTGGGTACAGAAGTCGCGAGCGATTGTTGGAATTGGCCGAACAAGATGCCGAATTCTACGCGGAGCCTGCTGTGTTGGCCCATCTACTCCAGGGTTCAAGCGAAGGCCGGTTTCGCGTGACCTATTGTCCTGGTAGTCTCACTCGCGCGGAAATCGAAAGTGTCGGCTATCATTATGGAGACGTTCACGAGTGGCGCCGCCGTCTTCCGGCCGAATTGCCCCAGACGGACTGGATCAATTTGGATGGCGAGCAATGGTATTACATCGCCGACCCAAGTCTCCGTTTGTGGACATTGTAAGTTGTCTAACATCCAAGTGAAATTCATATGTGTGGCATAACGGGAGCGGTTTGGACGGCAACGGATCAAGCGGTGGACCGGGCAACTCTCGACCGCATGACCGACAGCTTAACGCATCGCGGTCCGGATGATCGGGCGGTGTTCTTTCAGCCGCTTGGGAACGCGCCCTTCGGGGAACCCAACGCCCCCCGCGTGGATCGAACTGCTTCGTCTGCCCATCAAGCGAACGTTGGTGTCGGTTTAGGATTTCGTCGGCTCTCGATCATTGATCTGGCGACGGGGATGCAACCGATTAGCAATGAAGATGGCTCGATTCAAGTTGTCTTCAATGGCGAAATCTACAACTATCGCGAGTTGCGGAAACGGCTGGAAGGCAACGGACATATCCTGCGAACTCAGGGCGACGCCGAAACGATTGTCCATCTATACGAAGACGAAGGTCCCGATTGCTTCAAGCTTCTCCGCGGCATGTTTGCAATTGCCATCTGGGACGGACGAATGAAGAAACTTCTCCTGGCTCGAGATCGCCTGGGGCAAAAGCCCTTGTTCTACGCACGGCAGTCCCAACGACTGGTTTTTGGCAGCGAGCTAAAGGCGATCTTGCCCGTGTCGGGCATCGACACACAGATCAATCTCTCGGCGATCGACAGCTATTTGTTGTACCAGTACATTCCACACCCCGACACGATCTATCGTGGCATCGCCAGTCTTCCACCCGGTCATTTGGCGATTTGGCAGGCCGGTCGCGAAAACGGGGAATCGTTGGACATTCGCGCCTATTGGACTTGCCCCACGACCGAAAAGCGACAAGAAAAATCCGTCGCCATTGCTCAGTTGCAGGAAACGCTCGAACAAGCCGTCGTCATGCGGATGCAAAGTGAAGTGCCGCTGGGCACATTTCTCTCCGGCGGAGTGGATTCAAGTCTCATTGCGGCGTTGATGCAAAAGAACAGTTCGCAGCCGATTCAGACTTTCAGCATTGGCTTTCGTGAATCCGAATACGATGAATCAAAATACTCCCAGCAGGTCGCTCGGCATTTGGGCACGCAGCACGAAGCTTTTGTAGTCCAACCCGAAGCGGTGGCCGTGTTGCCTGACTTGATCTACCACTACGACCAACCGTTTGCCGATAGTTCAGCAATTCCAACTTGGTATTTGTCGCAAATGACCAAACGCCAAGTTACCGTTGCTTTGTCGGGTGATGGCAGTGACGAACTTTTTTCCGGTTACGATCGCTACCAGGCCGCGCGGTTTGCGGCGAACTTGGATCGAATCCCGGGAATGCAGACGTTTCTCGCTTGGCCGATGTGGCAACGAATTCCTAGCGACATGAGCCAACGCAATATTCTGCGACGTTGGAAGCGTTTCTCCCAAGCGATGACACTGCCACCGGTTGCTCGGTACATGCAGTGGATTGGGATTTTTCATGATCATCAACGAGCCGCTTTGTATTCCGAGAGATTTCTGGAACAATTGCCGCAACGCGACCCGTTAGAATTTGTCGCGCGCTACCATCGATTGTTTGCCAAACGCGATGCCGTTACTCAGTTTGCCTTAACGGACTTGCTAAGTTACTTGCCGTGTGATTTGAACACGAAGGTCGATATTGCCTCGATGGCGCACGGGCTTGAGGTACGTCAACCGTTCTTGGATCATCACGTCGTGGAACTTGCCGCTCAATTGCCAAATGCCTGGAAATTGCGGTGGAATCGCGGCAAAAGGATCTTGCACGAAGCATTTGGGCATTTGTTACCGCCCGAGATATGGGCTAGAAAAAAGCAAGGTTTTGGCGTACCTTTGGACCACTGGTTCCGAGGTCCCATGCGGGAATTGACTGAGCAAACCTTGTTGGGCTCGGCAGCGATGGGGCGCGGACTGTTCGAACCTACCGAGGTGACGCGTTTGGTCCAGGAACACACCTCAGGCAAATTCGATAATGCGTACCGACTGTGGTCGTTGTTGGTCTTGGAACTATGGTTTCAACGCTGGCAACCGGACTTTGCGATTTAGGATTTCATTGCACGGAAAGTTGATCAACTCACGATGAAAGTTTTGTCAGGCATACAACCAACCGGCCGGCCTCATTGGGGCAACTACTTTGGCGCGATCCAGCAGTACATCCAACTGCAACAATCCGAGCAAGCGTTTTATTTCATTGCCAACTTGCATGCCTTGACGACGATTCGCGACAAATCGCTGTTGCAACAGTACACGCGCGATGCCGCCTTGGATTTGTTGGCCTTGGGTTTGGATCCCAATCATGCCGTCTTGTTCGTCCAATCGGATGTACCGGAGCTTTCGCAGTTGTGTTGGTTGTTGATGAGTGGAACGCCGTTTGGGTTGCTCGAACGCTGCGTTGCGTACAAGGACAAGAAGGCAAAAGGTCTGGCCGCGACTGCCGGACTGTTCACTTATCCGGTCCTGCAAGCAGCGGACATTCTGGCGTTTGATTCGGATACGGTCCCCGTCGGTGAAGACCAAGTCCAACACATCGAAGTATGTCGCGACATTGCCGCAAGTTGGAACGCTCAGTTTGGTGAAGTGTTCACGTTGCCAGCCCCCAAAATCTTGAAAGAGACCGCCAAAGTGCCTGGTACCGACGGCGAGAAAATGTCGAAAAGTTATGGAAACACCATCGAGTTGTTCGATGATGCCAAAGCCATGCGGAAGAAAGTCATGCGGATCTCGACCGATTCCCGGCCGATGGAGGAGCCCAAAGATCCGGCTGGTGATCATTTATTTGACTTGTACAAACTGTTTGCGACTCCTCAGCAATTGACCGATATGGAAGCGGTGTATCGACGCGGCAACTTTGGTTACGGCGAAGTGAAAAAAGCGTTGGCGGATGCCGCCGATGCGTTTTTTGAAGTTCCGAGACAAAGGCGAGCGGATTTGGAAGCTCATCCCGAACGATTGCGAGAGATCCTCGGTGACGGGGCTCAGAAAGCTCGAGCCAAGGCGGGGCAAACGCTCAAGCGGGCGCAAGAGTCGTGCGGGATCTTATGAAGATCATTGGGATCGGAACCGACATCATCGAAGTGGAACGCATCGGTCGCATGATCGAGCGTCACGGCGATGTGTTTCTCACCCGAGTCTACACCGGTGGCGAGATCCAGTACTGTTCGCCACGCAAAGCTCATGCGCAGCATTATGCCGGACGTTGGGCGGCAAAAGAGGCCGTCCTCAAGACGTTGGGGACCGGTTGGGCTCGCGGGATCCAATGGACCGATATTGAGTTATTGAACGAATATGGCGGCAAGCCAAAGATTATCCTCCATAATCGCGCCGCAGAAGTTGCCGCAGAACGCGGGATTACGGAAATCCAAATCAGTATCTCCCACTGCCATGCTTACGCAGTCGCGTTTGCCACAGCGCTTGGTGAGTAACACTCCCTCTGCTAAACCAATAAGGCTTTGACTTCGCGGAGCGACGGTAGGAGCGGAGCCGAAGGTCAAGGCCTTTGTTCAACCAATAAGGCTTTGACTTCGCGGAGCGACGGT
>JBGSJV010000175.1:0-66123 GCA_041741535.1 Pirellulaceae bacterium | reverse complement strand
TGCAAAAAGAGCGTCCATCGTCGAAAGTATCCCATCGACCCGAGTCTTGATTGCCCGAAGCGGGTGGTCCGTTCGAATTCGAGATTCGACATCTATCGTGAAAAAAAGCTGAATCTGATGGTTTTCTCGACCGCGCATTCTTCTCTCCTTGATGTGACCTTGGTATGGTAACAATTCCGAGACTTTTTCAGCACCCTGCTAGTGCTTTGTCAACGCTTAATTTTAGGGTCCGGTCAGGTAAAGGGGTCAGGAGTCAATTGCCGGAACGGCCTTTCGGGTGCTTCGCACAATTGACTCCTGACCCCTTTACCAGACCCCAAGTTTTGGTTGTGACAAAGCACTAGCAATTCTGCCTTTGCGGATTCCGGAAAATCCACTACGATTCACAGAGTGCCAAAACCCCGCAGGCACAATGTATCCATGGATGGACCGCGAGCCCTACGGGTTCGGAGTAGGAAGCTAGGAATGGAATCCGAAGCGATTGACAAACGAATGGTTAGGGAAGCGACCATTGGTTTGGTGGTCTTGGTCGCGTTGATCGGCTTGCTGTTCTTTACCATCTGGCTAAAAGCAAAATCTATCTGGGCGGATGCTAGCGAAGCTCTGATCACCGCTCCCGTCAACGTCTACACACTGGGGAATGGCGACGTTTTGGTGCCAACCAAAAAGCCATCACCAGTCCCGCTGCCGCAAATCGAATCCAACGAAATCGTTGACCTGGGCGAAATGCGTCCGATCACAAACGAACGCATGGCAGCTATGTTCGGATCGTCTAAAATCGACGAACAGATACGAGTCGCCGCCGTAGAGCCGAATATTGGCTTGCCCGAGTTTCCGCCGGAATCCCCGGCTTTGAACTCGCCAAGTCTTCCTTCGCCAACTCTTCCTTCGCCAAGTCTGGCGACGCCAAATTTACCGACTTCGAGTTTGCCTACCTCTAATTTGCCGCCCACGAGTTTACCTTCTGTGAGTTCGCTGCCGCTGAGTCCCCAGGTTTCGGAACCGGTTCCAACGCGTAGCGAAGTGAATCTCCCCACGGGACCAAACTTGCCGCCGCTTCCGGACGCGGCTGAAGAGAGAGCGCCGACTGGTTTACCCCAGATCAATGCGACATCGCCCTCGGACGTTGTTCTCACCTCGTCCGAGGCCCGTGACGTTATGGCTCATGACGAGGTTCAGCCAGTTGAGATGCCGCAACAGCCTAGCCTCCGTTTGCCAGTCCCGTCGGACACGACACCGATCCCATTTTTGCCGCCGGCAGGGTCCAGGCCCCGTTTGCCTACGCCTGATCCTTTGCCGTCCGTTAACGAAGGATCCGATGTCGTGACCAATCCGGCAGCTCCAGTTACCCAAGTCCAGCCGGCTTCGGTCGCTCCCGAAAATGGTGATCCGTTGAATGGGGCCTTGCGACGAGCCGCGACAACGGCATTACCCGATCTGCCGACCATCGCCCAATCATCGCGACCGGATGCTCCGCGTTTCTCGTCGGAAAACCAAGCCGCTGAGCCACCGCCATCCGATATTGGTTCGCAGGTCACCCAAGTTCAAGTTCAAGATCCAATTCGCGAATCCGACGACGCGACTTCGTCATCCGCGAGCTACACGGCGGCCGAGCTAAAAATGGCCATGCGAAGGGTCAGCTTGCCAACAGGCATGACGATGGATCAATTGTCGAGCCGACTCTACGGCGATGCTCGTTACGCAACGGCTCTACAGCAACTCAATCATCGACGCGCGGATGATCGCGGGCGGTTTTTGCCCGGCACTCAGATCGCGTACCTACCAAGTGAGATGCTGGCATTTGTCTATCCCGATTTGATCCCGACCAAGCCTAGTGGTGCTGAATCTGGAATGATTCAACCGGTCGAATATCAAGAACGGTCGACCGAACCTGTCGACGGCACCGCCGAATCGGTGTCTCGCAAACGCACGCACGCGAACTTGGATCGTCAACCAGGCACCGATTCAATTGGAGTCGAAGTTAATAAAACACCGGAATGGATCGTTACCCAGGGTGGCGAGTCGCTATTTCAATTGGCCGTCGACCATTTTGACCAAGCGAGTTATTATCTTTACTTGTACGAGTGGAACCGCGAGACAATCGAGGGTCGGTATCGACCGACGGATCCGTTGCCTCAAGGACTGCGCATTCGTCTGGCTCCGCGAGAGCAATAGCCAAGTCTGCGAAGTTAAATAACCTGGTCTATCCGGTACATCGAGGCTTGGTAAATTGGCTTCACTTCGCGGTATTGAACGATCGCCGATACGGTGTTCGGATTTCCACCGTTTCGGCCGACCAAATTTTGAATCGACCTCGATGACGACTTTGCCTCCAAATCAGATTTGGGTTACCAGCACCGAGGCCGAAACTTTGGCTGTCGGACGTCAACTGGCTCAGCAACTGCCGGCGGGCGCGATCGTATCGCTGGAAGGGACATTGGGTGCTGGTAAATCCGTATTGGTCCGAGGGATTGCGGCTGGATTGGGAATCGACCCGGAGTCCGTGACGAGCCCCACGTTTACGTTATGGCAAAGTTACCCTGGATTGCGGGAACTGCACCATTTGGACGTCTATCGTTTGCACGATCCAGCCGAGTTTCTGGATTTGGGTGTCGAGGAACTTTTCCAGTCGGATGGCTTGGCCGTCATCGAATGGGGCGAAAAAGTTCGTAGTGCATTGCCGCCCGATCATTACCGTGTGATGATAGAAATCGACGAGCAGACGAATCGACGAATCGAACTCGTACCGCCGCGTCGCCCAGTATAGAGGTTGCAAAATCGTGGGTTGTTCCCGCCAGCCTCGGCATAGAACGCGCTAATTTTTAAGTCTCGAGTTGCGATGTTCCAAGTTTGGATGTGGCCACGGTGGTTGGCGGATTGGCTGATTCGCTTTTATCAAGCGACCCTGAGTCATTGGTATCCAGGTTGTTGCCGGTTTCAACCATCATGTAGTCAATACGCGCGGCAGGCCATTGCAAAATACGGATTCTGGAAGGGCGGCGTTTTGGCCGCTTGGCGGATTTTGCGCTGTCATCCCTTCTCGCGTGGCGGCCACGATCCGTTAAAGTAGTGTCCGGCGTCAATAACATTGTCGGGAAGAAGTCCGAACCAGCCGCGACGGAGTGAATCGATGGAGCGTCTTTGGCAATTTGTGGCTCACGATCGGTCCGCAATCGCCGCGTTGGAATCCTTGCATGGGTTGTCGCCGATTCTGGCACAATTGATGATCGCTCGCGGGATCACGGATCACGAACAAGTCAGGCAATTTCTCGAGTTTCGATTGTCCGATTTGCGGGACCCCGAAGATTTGCCGGGTGCTTTGCAAGCTGCCGAAGTCTTGTGGGCGGCAGTCCAAACCGGCAAACGAATCTGGATTTACGGAGATTACGATGCCGACGGCATGACCGCTACGGCTGTGCTTTATCGTTGCCTGCAAACACTAGGGGCCCAACCTCGTTATTACGTGCCGAATCGTTTGGAGGATGGCTACGGGGTAAACCGTGACGCACTTACGGAATTGCACCGAAAAGGCGCCGAGTTAGTCGTGACGGTGGACTGTGGAATCAGTAGTCATCAAGCGGCTCAGCACGCCGCAGAGCTCGGTTTGCAGCTGATCATTACGGATCATCACACGATGTCCGAAACGCTGCCAGTCGCCGCAGCGATCGTGCACCCGAGCTTACCGGGCTGCCATCCATTGCTCAAGAATTTGTCGGGAGCGGGTGTCGCGTTAAAGGTCGCCTGGGCTTTGTGTCAGGTTGCTTCCCGAGCCAATCAACCGAACGGCGCGGCCTCCAGTGGGAAGGTGACCCCAGCCATGCGACAGTTCCTAATGATGGCGATTGGTTGGGCCGCCATTGGTACGGTCGCCGATGTCGTACCGTTGGTCGGTGAAAACCGTATTTTGGTGCACTACGGGGTCGCTTGTCTAAAAAACGATTGTGGATTGGGACTGCAACAATTGATGCGAGTCACTCAATTGGATGAAAAGACGCGTTTACGAGCCGATGACATCGGTTTTACACTCGCTCCGCGATTGAACGCGGCGGGACGATTGGGGCAAGCCGCGTTGGCGATCGAACTGATGGTCACCAGCGACCCCGCGCGAGCTTTGGCCTTGGCAGAATACGTGCACCAGTTGAACGTGAGTCGCGATAGCTTGGATCGCAAAATCTACAATGCGGCCAAAAAAGAACTCCAGGAAAAGCATGATCCAGAAAACGACCCAGCGATCGTGCTGGCCGACCCAAACTGGCATGTCGGCGTCATCGGGATTGTTGCGGGACGGTTGGCAGAAAAATACGGCCTACCGACCGTCCTGATCTCGCTTGACCCGACCGGTGTCAAAGCCGGTACTGGGTCTTGTCGCAACGGCGGTGGAGACTTCGATTTGTACGATGCCCTGGCAAATTGTAGCGAATTTCTCGAAGGGTTTGGCGGCCATCGAGCCGCCGCAGGCTTGCAAATTCGCAGTGAAAACGTGGCCGCTTTTCGCGAGCAGTTTTTTGAAATTGTCCAACGCCAAAATGCAAAAACGTCGAAACAACGACCGTTACGGATCGATGCCGAAGCTTCGTTACATCAATTGACCGTTGAAACACTCAACCAGATCGAAAAAATGGCGCCGTTCGGACAAGGCAATCCCGTCCCTGTCTTATGCACTTGCGAAGTGGAGTTGGTTGAGCCAAAAACCATGGGCAGCGGGGAGCGTCATCTATCGGTCCAAGTCAAACAAGACAACTTCAAGTTTCGTGCCGTTGCCTTTGGCAAATCCGAATGGGTGGCGGCTCTACAAGAGAACCCTGGTCGAGTCGACATAGCCTATCGACCCGTGATCAACGAATTTCGTGGGTATAAACGAGTTGAACTGCAATTGATCGACTGGCGCCCATCAACGGTCTCCGCCGCGATTCTCTAAATCTAAAGAGAAACAGGTGTCTCCTGCAGCAACTCCATTCCAACTTCAACGATTGGCGGACACTTGAAGTTGGGCCGGCAATGTGGACGATGAGTCGGCAATATTAAGGTGGGCCCGTATTGAACGTGGGCCGCGAACTTAGAACGAAAGCACCAAACTGCTGACAAACAAACCGATCGCAAGAAACGAAACAATGAGAAAGACGGACTTCATCGTGTAACTGCTGAACCAATCCAAACGACTCGTTGGTTGAAACCATGAACTCAACGCACGTCGTTCGCGAGAACTGGCCTGTGGCGATGACTCGCGGAACTCGCTTCCACCCACACGCGCGGGAAATTTTACAATTCCAGACTCCGAAGGGCACTCGAAGCACACATCCATGGCCGAGACCATATTTGCAAATTCTAACTCGCGACCATCAATCTCTGATTCTGCTACTGTGCTCATCCGTCGTTCTCAAGCAATGGTTCAATCGGTAGGCCCCACGGTTTTTTCACGTTGCAACTTGATTTCCAAGGTCTGGGTTCCGAAGAACGGGACAACTGCTTCGTCCCGCACTGGATTGGCTGAGACCCAATATCCTAACAGACCCGCGGCCTCCCGCCAAGCGTCCGGCCGGCTGTCGGGTCCCGGAGGCAGGGATTGGGGGAGCTCAGCCTCTTTTCCACCCATTTTAGTCAGATCTGGGGCTGGCAAGACATAAACCAAGTGTCGGCCGCGAACGGCTCCGAGTTTTCCCGCGAGCGTTTTTAGACTAAAAGCGCCGTTTTCTTCCGTCGTTGCCACTGAAATGGGTTGGAGCGACGGCTCGAAACTCTTCTCCATTGGGACGAAGATAACCCGCGCGGCGTCAGCTGGCTGCCCATCGATGGTGACCAAACCGCGAACATGAACCAGGTTTAGACCCGCCCTCTCGAAATACTCCGGCAGGTGGACGAAGAACCAAAAACCACCAATCGCCACCGCCAAAACAGCCAATCGCACGAAATTCCAGAAAATTCGGCGGTTTGAACGGCGTTCACGAGAACGCGATCGGGGGTTGGGAACGGGCGGGGCCCGGCGACCACCAAGGTTTGCAGCAGAATCCAAATCCGGTTTCTCAGCGGGCATATCGTCGGTTACTTGCCAGAAACGCCTTTTTCGGCCGGGTCACGGATTTACAAACGCGACACGATCCACCGAAAAGTCTGACCTCAATGTATCTGAAGGAATGGATCGAGCCTAGTGAGAGTGACGGGCGCCGGATGTTTCATGGCTTGGCAATGTGCCTAAGGACTCGGCGTTCGGAAGCGTCCGATCGTGGACTCCGTGCTCAAAGCCATGTCGCCGCAAAAGCGGTTGTTTAATTTCGAGATCACGTGTCAAAAAAAAAGAACATTTGCTTTCTGAACTCCACGCGCGAATAATTGAACCCTGAGCCAGAAACTTCAGTAATTCTCGGGGTTTTCACGCATTTCCTCGAAAATAAACAGCTGTTTCTGGGATTGGCCCAGCAATTGCTCTTCAATGGGTATTGAGAAACTTCAGGAATGGAACTAAAGCGACGACGTCGAATCACTTCACGTTTTTCTGCTGATGGTTCTCCTGCCTGCCTGAGGCTTCCACCACTTTTCGTGGCCCACCGCACCATTCATTGCTTCGGGAGAAAAGCATAGATATGGCAAAAAAACGCCGCAACGACGATAATGCCGACACGTTTGATTTGGAAGATTCGCTGTTAACCGATCCCGTTATGCCACCGGTCTTGATCAAGTCGCTAGGACAAGACGATGACGAACTGAGTTCGCTCGCGGCGGCGACCTTGGTCGAAGAGGAACTGGACGAAGAAGACGTCACCAGTTACGACATTGAAGATGCCGGAGAGTCATTGGACGATCCGATTCGCATGTACTTGGTGCAGATGGGGCGAATCCCGCTCCTCGACCGACGCGAAGAAGTCGTCGTCGCCAAAGAGATCGAACGGACTCGAATCCGGTATCGCAATCAAATTTTGGCCTCGGATTATCTGATTGAAGGAGCGTACCTCCTCCTGAAGAAGGTGCATAAGAGCGAATTGCGTTTGGACCGGACGATCGAAGTGTCGGTGACCAACACCGCCGAGAAGGCTCGGATCATGAAGCGGCTGGGGCCGAATCTGAACACACTCTTGAACATCATTCGGAAGAACAAGCGGGATTGGCAAGCTGCCGGAAAGCGTGGGGTTTGCCCCCAGTTTCGCAAGCAAACGTGGCATCGCTTATGTCGCCGTCGACATAAAGCCGTGCGTTTGATCGAGGAAATGCACTTGCGGATCAATCGGTTGTTGCCGATCTTTGATCAACTGTGCCGGATCAACGAGCAAATGCAAACCATGTACAAAATGTTGCGTGACAACGATCCGTCGCTATATTTTGGCACGCGGACCCCAGAAAAAGTTCGACTGCATTTGCGATACCTGTTGAAGCAAACCGGCGAAAGCCCCAGGAACCTACAGCGTCGAATTGAAAAAGTTCGGCGACTGCAAGACGAACATGATGCCGCGAAACGAGTGCTCTCGGCCAGCAACCTCCGACTGGTCGTCTCGATTGCCAAGAAATACCGCAATCGGGGCCTGAATTTCTTGGACTTGATCCAAGAAGGCAATACCGGTTTGATGCGTGCCGTCGATAAGTTCGAACATGCTCGTGGCTACAAGTTTTCGACTTACGCGACCTGGTGGATTCGACAAGCAATCACGCGAGCCATTGCGGATCAAAGCCGCACCATTCGAGTCCCCGTTCACATGATCGACACGATGAGCAAAGTCCGGGTCGTCATGCGAGACCTGGTCCACGAATTGGGCCGAGAACCCGCTTTGGAAGAAATTGCTTGCCGAGCGAAAATCAATTTGGAAGAGGCCCGGGTTGTCATCAAAATGGCTCGGCAACCACTCTCCCTGGATCAACCTATCGGCGACGACGACAGCTTCTACGGCGAGTTCTTGGAAGACCAAACCGACACCGATCCTTTGGCTGAAACCAATCGAAATGCCCTCAAGGTGCGGATCGAGCAGGCGATGGAACACCTGAACTATCGCGAGCGAGAAATCTTGAAGTTGCGTTACGGTTTGGCGGACGGTTACAGTTACACGCTGGAGGAAGTTGGCCGGATCTTCTCGGTGACTCGTGAACGCGTACGTCAGATCGAATCCAAGGCCGTGCGGAAACTGCAGCAACCGTATCGCTCGAAGACGCTGGTTGGGTTCTTGGACGGCCCCGAGCCGGTCCTCGAGAGTTCGACCGCCGAAACCGCGTAACGAAACCCCGGACAATTACGGAATCTGGCCTGATGGAGCGGGCCAAAAATTGAAATCCGCAACCGACCGCTCGAACGAATCGAGCCCAGGTTGTTTCTAACGGGCGCGTTTGACTCTCCCACAAACGCGTCCGTTCTTTTTTTTGATAACACTTCAATTGCCGCGCGTCGATTGGCACCCCACATAAGTTTCAAATTCTCGGTAGAATTCAAACAGCGTTCGCTGCGAATGTACGAGTCGTGCCCAATCGTCTTACACCCGAGAAGAATCATGTTCCAATTTATATTCGATCGTAATCGGCTTTTAATGGTCTTGTTAGTTCTCTTGTGGAGCACGGTGGCGAACGCCCAAGTAGAGCCGTTACTCAAAGATTTGCCACCGGGATTGGTGGTGGACAGTTCTACGATTGTGCCCGCGGCCCAACTTCGTGCAATTGGGCAAAAGCTCGGTGGAACAATTCAAAGTTTGTCCAACTCGCAAGTTCGGGTCCACGGCGCTCCGATTCAAGTCAATGTGATTACCGCAATCGATGAACAACAGGCTGCGGCCATCCATGAGAGTCTCAAGAAAATCAAGCAGTTTCCGTTTGTCGTTGCACAACAGAATCTGGTGGTTGAGTATGTTGGACAAAACGTCGACGAAGCCCTCGCCAAGAAAACTTCGTGGGAACTGGGGCTGATCGAAAAACCCGTTAGCGTACGGTACAAAATCAGTGCCGACTTGGCCACCGTTTCCCAGGCCGATTACATGAGTTGCAATGTCCTGTTCAATCATTTTCTAGTTTTGAAACGCGGAGCAAATCCCCAGGTAGCGCAAGAAATTCGAGCGTTGGCAAAAAAGTTCACATTCGGAAAAACTCTGGTATTGAGAAATCCAAAATTGGACGGCGAGACCTGCAAACACCAATTTTCTCCAACGCCCTTGGAAACCAAATCGACTTCCGCGACGATCACTTACACGTTTGGCGAACTTGTGGCACAGCACGACGTACCCATGGTAACCGTCACCATGGAGATCGACGTTAACGATAACGGATTGCGAATCGGGGCTCTCGAACCACAAACGCTACAACCCAATCGTTATTGGCCATCGAACGATGCCCAAATCGTGGCACTCGCGAAACAAATCACTTCTGGGAAAACGACCAACGAAGCCAAAGCCCAAGCGATTCTCGAATGGTTGACGCCCGGTAAGAACGTGAAGTACTCCGGGCAAACAGGTTCACGCTGGGGAACACAAAAGGTCCTGGCACAAAAGTTTGGACACTGTTGGGATTTCTCCGATTGCTTTGTAACGTTGGCCCGAGCCGCTGGCGTACCGAGTCGCCAAGTTGCCGGTTGGCTTTACGGAAGTAGCGGCCATGTTTGGGCGGAATACTACGTCGATGGCCGTGGTTGGCAACAAGTTGACCCAACCGGAGGCGGTCAACTCACGTGTGGCATTTATCATATTCCCTACTTCACGTCCGAAGATGGGGAGATGCCAATCGTCTACGGTGCAATGCCACAAATCCAGATTCTGGATACGAAGTCCAAGTGATGATTGCGATCTACCTTCAAATAAGTCTATAGGTTGTCGAGGAAAAGTTTGATCTGGCCGGGAATCGAATCGCAGAGGTGTTCTCACACTTGTCATCACACTCGGAGCGATCGGGGCGCTCGCTCTACGATCCGGCGGATCCTTCGATTTCTTGCTCCATCCAAATAAAAAAAGCCGCCTGGAATCAGGCGGCTTTTCTCGAAATATAGTGCGGACGAAGAAGAAACCAAGCTCAACCAAGGCCTACGACAGAATCGTTTGCCCAGCCCGACTGAGATTCTTGCCAAACAGTTGACCACCGTAGACCGCATTTTCGCCCAACAACTCTTCGATGCGCAACAATTGGTTGTATTTGGCCATCCGATCGGAACGTGAAGCCGAGCCGGTCTTGATTTGTCCCGTGTTCAGACCCACGGCCAAGTCCGCGATCGTCGCGTCTTCCGTTTCGCCACTGCGGTGACTCGAGATCGCCGTATATCCATGACGGTTGGCCAATTGGATGGCGCGAATGGTTTCCGTCAATGTGCCGATCTGATTGACTTTGATCAAGATGCTGTTGGCGATTCCGTTTTCAATCCCTCGTTGCAATCGAGTCGTGTTGGTGACAAACAAATCGTCGCCGACCAATTGCACGCCGCTTCCCAATCGCTCCGTCAGCAGTTTCCAACCATCCCAGTCATCTTCCGAGCATCCGTCTTCGATGGAGCAAATCGGGTAGTTTTGTGCCCAATCCGCCAAGAAATCCACCATTTCACTGGAAGTCATTTGTTGGCCGTCGATCTTGTACAACTTGCTTTCCGAATCGTAATATTCGGTCGCTGCGCAGTCCAATGCAATCTTGACTTGAGTTCCCGGCTGATAACCGGCCTTTTCAATGGCTTGCATGATCAGGTCCAACGCTTCCCGGTTCGAACTCAGGTTTGGTGCAAACCCGCCTTCGTCTCCGACCGCGGTGTTGAGACCACGATCCTTCAATACCTTCTTCAAGCTATGAAAAATCTCGGTGCCACAACGCAACGCGTCGGAGAAACAACCAAACCCCAAAGGCATGACCATAAATTCTTGGATATCAACGTCGTTATCGGCATGTTGACCACCGTTGACAATGTTCATCATCGGGGCGGGAAGGACACACGCCGAGGCTCCGCCCAAATATCGAAACAACGGTTGGTTGGTAAAGTCCGCCGCGGCTTTGGCGACGGCCAACGATACACCCAATAAGGCGTTGGCACCCAAATTGCTTTTGTTGCTTGTTCCGTCCAGTTCAATCAAAGTCTGATCGATTTCCATCTGGTCGGTCGCGTCCATGCCTAACAGTTCTTCGGCAATGGCAGTGTTCACGTTATCGACCGCCTTCGTCACTCCTTTACCCAGAAACACTTTTTTGTCGCCATCTCGCAGTTCCCAAGCCTCGTGTGCCCCCGTGCTGGCTCCGCTCGGTACGGCAGCACGGCCAAACGAGCCATCCGCCAAGGCCACGTCGACTTCGATGGTCGGGTTGCCGCGAGAATCCAAAATTTGCCGAGCGTGAATGTTGACAATTGAGTCCATGATCAACCCTTGGTGCTGATGATAAAGTTCGAGGGGTGTTAAGGTGATGTGGCCAGCCCTTCAATCCCACCTTAGGGCGGCCGATTGCCACCGCGTCTTGATCCAATATTCCAAACCAACTGAGAAGTTCGAGGCAGTTTGGATCCACAGGTCGTTAGTATCGGATTTCTGGCAGATTTTCCTAGGGGAGTTTGTCCCGTACTTGCCGTTTCCCGCATTAGGAATGCCGCCCCCTCGCAATCTCTGGCTCCGGAGGTTCGATCGCTAGGATAACTCGGCAAAAGCCGTTTCGTTGACCGCATGACAGGAGAGCTGGAAGTGATTTCAACCCGTAGCGATTTTCGGGAATTCGTTGTATACCTAAGCCGGTTATCAACTTGGCCCCAAAGTCGATATCCCACTTACGTAACACGACAATGGGTTTTGAAATTCCAACAACTGTCTTAACCGAAGGTATCGGATCATTGTTTACTGGATTGGTTCAAGCAAAAACACAAGTCATCACAATGATCCCCGAAGGCAGTGGCTGCCGGGTGTCGATCCGACGTCCGGCGGACTCGGAAGAGTGCTCGTTTTCGGACCGCGTGAGCTTGGGTGCGAGTGTCGCGATCAATGGTTGCTGCCTGACGGTCATCAAATTTGATGATTCCGCGTGGGAATTTGAGGCTGGGTCGGAGACCCTGGCTCGGACCAATTTGGGACGCTTGCAACCTGGGCATGACGTCAATATTGAAACCAGTTTGAGGTTGGGCGATCCGATGGGGGGACATTGGGTTACTGGGCACATCGACGGCTTAGGAACCTTGATCGATCGCGTCGACGATGGAAAGTGGAGCACGTTTCGGTTTCAAGTTCCCGACGCGTTGGCTCGCCAAATGGCCAGTAAGGGAAGTGTGGCCGTGGATGGGATCAGTTTGACCCTTGTCGAGGTGACGCAGGATCAATTCACGGTTGCCCTGATTCCTCACACGCTGCAAGTCACGACCTTGGGGGCTCGGCACATCGGAGATTTGGTCAATTTGGAAACGGACGTCCTAGCCAAGTACGTTGAGCGTCAATTAGGCTTTGTTTCCAAGGCTGGGTCCCGCTAAGTTAAGGACTTCATGGGCCTTAGGAGTTAACCGGTTAGCAGAGCGTGTTTGGGCGGGCATCCGACCAAACACGCGCCACGAAGCGCTCCGTGTCCGCAATTACCCCAAACTCAAATTCCATCGATCCTTAACTTAGTGGGATTAGCGCAAGGACGGCTAATTCAGCCGTTAGAGACTTTGGCCCATTGAACTTCGATTAAAACCATTTCCCCGATCGAGATCTGCATGACAACCAGCAACCGACAAACGATTTCTTACCTCAACCGCCGCTTTCGCCAAGTTGGCCTCGAACCAAACAAGCGACATGGCCAGAACTTCTTGGTCGATCTTAATTTGGTCCGGATGATTGCCAACACAGGTGAAATACAACCCGAGGACGCGGTGCTCGAGATCGGGACGGGGACCGGATCGTTAACCGCGATGATGGCCGAAAAGGCCGGGTTTGTTGTGACCGTCGAAATCGACGAACACTTGCATCAGCTGGCCAAAGAAGAGCTGGAGCCGTTCCGGAACGTTCTGATGTTACGGCAAGACGCATTGAAGAACAAAAACAATCTCAGCCCAACCGTTCTGGCGCCAATTTGGGAGTGGATTCAAGCTGCACCCGGCCGAGGGTTCAAGTTGGTGGCCAACCTGCCATACAACGTTGCGACGCCCATCATTTCCAATCTTTTGATGTTGGAACATCCGCCGAAGATGGTGGCGGTCACCATTCAAAAAGAACTGGGCGAGCGGATGATGGCCAAGCCATCTACGAAGGACTACAGTGCGCTTTCGGTGTGGGTTCAAGCCCTGTGCGATGTATCGATTGTCCGAGTCCTGCCTCCAAATGTATTCTGGCCCGCACCCAAAGTGGATTCCGCGATCATGCGGATTCAACCCATTCCGGAGAAGCGTGCCGCGATCCCGAATCTGGCATTTTTTCACACGTTTACCCGCGCCTTGTTTTTTCATCGTCGCAAGTTCTTGCGGTCGGTCATCATCGCCGCTTTCAAAGAACAGTTGGACAAGCCACAAGTCGACGCTGTGTTGGCCGAGCTCCCTTTCTACTCTTCGACCACTCGGGCTGAAGAGCTTTCAGTCGCGCAAATTCAAGAACTGAGCGAACGTTTTCGGGTGGCCGTGAAGTCCTAAGTGGGTTTGCTTCGGACGCAATCAACGCGAATAATTTCGCAACTGGCTTGGCAAGGCGATCAAGAAACGCCGCATTTAATGCGCCGACGCTTGCCCCCCGGATTTCCGGACGTCATGGAGGTTTCAAACCGGTCCCCAATCAATTCGCAAAACCAGTTGTCAACGCCATGTACTTCGGCGGGCATTTATCAGCCAACTCAAGCGCGGAGGGGTCCTTGTCTTTGCGAGAGCCGATTGTAAAACGTACATCCAGGGGTGCTCAAAAACGCCGTCCATTCGGTCACGGCTTTCAAGCGAAAAGGGAAGAGTGATGCAACGCATTGGATTGCGAACCGCCGAGGCACTGGTCGAGGGTGATGAAGCCTATCTTTGTGCGGAACCAGAAATTGTCATTGGCGAGTTGGACGGACCGGTTGGGACGGCTTTAGCAACCTTGTTGGGTGATCAGGTCAAAGGGCACACGCGAGTCTTCGCGATTCTTAACAGCGACGTGCAGGTGAAACCAGCGACGTTGATGGTTAGCAAAGTAACCGTCGAGAGTTCTCGGTACACCAATATTCTAATGGGAACCGTCCAAGCGGCGATCGCCAACGGCGTGCTTGATGCGGTTCGACAGGGGATTATCCCAAAGGCCAAAGCTAACGAACTTGGGATCATTTATTCGGTGTGGCTGGATCCATCCGTCATAAAGCTTGATTCCATCGATCATGCCGCCTTGTTCGATATCCATCGTCAAGCGACGGTTAAGGTGTTGGAGAAAGCAATGTCGGGGACTCCGGATATTGACTGGCTATTGGCAAATCAGGATTCAACCGAACACTACTTTCATCAACTTGGACTTCAAGGCGAATTGTAAGTCCGTATGGCAACGTCCGTTTGCTCAGCTCCACAATGGCAACCTCCGGTTGCTCAGCTCCACTTGGTGCCGTCACCGCGACTTCCGCAAATCGCAACCTCCATCCCCATGGCATCGGCCATTGCGGCTTTTGCTAGTAACGAGGAATCCGCATCCGCCGCAGAATTTGCGTAGACGACTTGGATGTGATTGCTTTTGTGCCGAGCCATCATTTGGTTTCGATCGATGCCGTAAAAGACCGTGTGCATGATTGGCCATTGAACGGTCGTGGCGTCCCACCGACGTTGGGTCTCGTTCGCCGGTAACGACACGACTTTTGCGCGTCCCAAATCCATCTTCAGACGATTGTTTTCGATAAAAACTCGGGACCAGACGATCTCGCCTGGTTTGCTGATGCCGCGAAGTGTACCGCCTCCGCTCGGGAAATACATTTCGGGCTGACGAAGGCTCGTTGCCCCTTTCCAGCCATCGATAAAATGCGCGGGCGGCGCTGCACCACTGATCAGCAATACCCACACGTAATCAGCTACCGTTTGCGATTGGTCCCAATCCGCCCACCGCAAATCATGCAAGGTATTTTCGACGGGCTGTTTCATTGCCGAATGCAAACGATAGGTCATCAACGCATCGAGCCCGGCGCATTCGTCGACTTCATTGAAATGTGGTAATGGTTGTGCCTTGTAG
Source organism: Pirellulaceae bacterium (assembly GCA_041741535.1). GTDB lineage: Bacteria > Planctomycetota > Planctomycetia > Pirellulales > Pirellulaceae > M30B19. The sequence continues at coordinate 51,073 of JBGSJV010000175.1, read as the reverse complement.
AGAACACGCTGACCGTCGCGACTGGAAACCGGTGGTCGGGCGGCATTGTTGAGTGTGCCTTCTACCAAGTCACTGGCCGGCAGAAGGTCTTTAAGTCCTTGTTGATACTGGATCCCGATACAGTCACAACCAAAATCATCAGCAATGCGGAGTGCGGCAATGTACATTTTGCATTGCAGTCGAATTTGCTTGTCCGTTAAATGTGAAGCATGATTTTTTCCGGTCTGGAACTTCAGTCCCATGTTCTCCATCCATTGGCGGACCGAGTCGGCTTCGCGATCTTCGGTTTGCATCGTTTCGTGGTACAACGCGGACTGGCTGAGCCGCTCTTTAAAGACCCCGGTTGGGTTGAGCAACGCATCGGGGATGATGGCATTGAACATCCCCATGCAGCCTTCGTCGAAGACTCCCATGATGGCGCGTTGGGTTTGCATTTGAGCGGCCAAGGCCTGACCGAGTCGTTGTTCGCCCGCCGGAACGGTGATCTTGCGAAATGACGTTACGTGCGTTTGAGGGTGTTTGACTTCTCCCTTGGTCAACCACGCTTCCAATTTGCTTTGAAACCAATCGTCCTGGAAATCTTCGCTCCAAAGTGAGCTGTACTTCACATTGGCCTTTGTTAAGGAACCGTTGAGGTTGAGCAAGCCAACCAAACCCGGCCACTGACCGGACCAATTGGCGACCGTTAAGATGGGGCCTCGGTGACGCATCAAGCCCGAAAGCACATGGTGCGAATACTGCCAAACGGCTTGGGCGACAATAATCGGAGCATCGGGATCAACCTTGCGAAAGACTTCGAGACCCATCTTTTGCGAGTCAATGAAGCCATGCTCTTTTTTTGCGTCGTAGGCGTGGATTCGCTTCACTTGAAAACCACGCTTCTTGATAGCTGCCGTGAGCGCGTCTTCCATCGCCTTTTGTGCTGGCCAACAAACTTGATTGGCAGACAATCTCAGATCCCCGCTGGCGACCAGTTGAATCGAGTTGGGCTTCAATTTTGGGTGTTCAGCGACGCGTGGAACAGCATAAGCGGGCATCAGGGTGTCCTATAGCGATTGTTCGGAGTCCAACGCGGTTCAAAGTCCGCTGCGGGAAGATTGTAACACATTTTGGAGTGATAGGGATGGAAGGGGCACGACCGGATCATTGAGCGGTTTTCTCGCGATCTCGTATTGGCAATTTGGGCAGGCCAACCGATAATCACAAACGATTGTTTCAGAGATTCGGGATGGGCGTTACGGAAGGTTGCAGCGGTTATGTGTGGAATTGTCGGTTATATCGGCCCAAATGACGCCAAGCCATTTCTCCTTGAGGGATTAAGACGTCTCGAGTACCGCGGTTACGATAGCGCTGGGGTGGCGGTCTTGGTTGATGGCGAATTCCAAGTGGTCAAGATTCCAGGGCGAATCGCGGAACTGGCGAGTGCCGTAGAAGCGAATGGCCTGCATGGAAATCTCGGCATTGGCCACACTCGCTGGGCAACCCACGGTGTTGCCAATCTTCAAAACGCGCATCCGCATTGCGGCGGCAGCGGCGAAGTCCTGGTTGTCCATAACGGGGTGATTGAAAATTTTGACGAACTGCGGCGAGCGCTGCAATCTCGCGGTTACAACTTTGCTTCGGAAACCGATACGGAAGTCATTGCCCATTTGTTGGCCGATGTCTTGAAACGAAAGCGTGGAAAAAATGGCCTGACGGAAGGACTTCTGGTAGACGTTATTCGCGAGTCGATCAATCAGTTGCGCGGCACGTATGGCTTGGTAATATTGTTTCAGGAATTCCCACAAGCGATGTTTGCCGCACGTTTGGGCAGTCCGCTGGTTGTGGGAGTGGGCAATCACGAACATTACGTGGCTAGCGATGCGTCGCCATTGGTCGGCTACACCCAACGCATCGTCTATTTGGCCGATCACCAAATTGCTGTCGTCAAAGCGGAAGAACTGTCGGTTTCATGTCGAGACCGCGGTGAAGTATTTCCCGATGTCCAAGCCTTGTCCATCAAGACGGACGAAGTCGACTTGGGTGGCTACCAACACTACATGTTGAAGGAGATTTTCGAACAACCTCAGTCGCTACGTAACACCATGCGGGGTCGGATTGACCTGGACAATGCAACGACCGTGTTCGGCGGACTCAGCATGAGCAATGCCGAGCTGCGCAAGATTAAGCGAATTGTGTTTACGGCCTGTGGAACCAGTTGGCATTCGGCCATGGTCGGAGAGTACTTGTTCGAAGAACTGGCGGGGATGCCGGTCGAAGTGGAGTACGCCAGTGAACTGCGCTACCGCAATCCGCCGATTGACGATGAAACTTTGGTATTCGGCATCACCCAGAGTGGTGAAACCGCCGATACTCTGGCCGCGCTGCGTGAGATGAAGCGAAAAGGTCATCCCACGATGGCGATTTGCAATGTCGTGGGCAGTTCGATTGCCCAAGAAGTCAACGGCGGCGTTTATTTGCACGCCGGGCCAGAAATTGGCGTCGCTTCGACGAAAGCTTATACCTCTCAATGTTTGGCATTGTCGTTGCTGGCAATCTACTTTGGCCGATTGCGTAACCTGAGTTTTGAGGCTGGCCGACGTCTGCTTGATCAAATCATGCAGGTTCCAGATGCCGTCGAGCGAGCGTTGGAAAGTAACCAACAAATTCAACGCATCGCTCACAAGTTTATGGACTGCAATAATTTCCTGTACCTCGGACGTCACTACAATTTTCCGACCGCGTTGGAAGGAGCTTTGAAGCTCAAGGAAATCAGTTACATCCACGCCGAGGGATATCCGGCCGCCGAGATGAAACACGGTCCAATTGCCCTGGTGGACGAACACACGCCAAGCGTCTTTGTGATGCCGCAAGGATTTATTTATTCCAAAGTCATGTCGAATTTGGAGGAAATCAAGGCTCGACGTGGCCCCGTCATTGCAATTGCCGCCGAAGGCGACCAACGGATTAGCAAAGTTGCAGATGAAGTCATCTATATTCCTTCCGTTGAGGACTTCCTTCAGCCGATTGTCAGCGCCATTCCCCTGCAATTGCTGGCGTATCACATTGCGGTTGCTCGCGGTTGCGATGTCGATAAGCCTCGGAACTTGGCGAAAAGCGTCACAGTTGAGTAACGCTGGCTAGGCCTTGTCCCCAAAGGGGGCTGACCCTCTCCGGTCATGCCTATTGGTCCGCATTGATTGCCTGCCCTCCAAAGGGTCTGACCCCTTTGGGGACAAAGCCTAGATTGGACACGGCTCGCGGTTTTTGGCTATAATGAGCCAACGGCAAAAACACAGCAGTGAAGTGGTTTTCAATGCTGTCGTGCCATCCGGTTTGAGGCGTGACCATGGAACCTTTGGATCCGAACTGTGCCCCCGATACCGCCCGCAAGTCGATCGGTAATCCCGCAGACACGGCAATGAACGGCGAGACCTCCAGCGATGCAGGAAGCTCCGACGAGTTGCCATTGATCGTTTCGACCCCAGCTCCAAATACACAAGCTCAAATTGATGGGCTACTGAGTTTGCGGAATTTGGCCGAACATGGCAATTTGCAATCGGCGAACCTTCCCGGCAGTACGTTCTACGCGTCGGTGGATGCGGAAGGCCCGTTACGAATTTGCGAAACAGACGGCTCCGCGCGAGCGACTCTGGATGAAATTCAAGTGGACCGCGGCAACGAGTTTCCGTCGGTTGTGCCTGGATCGATGGCTGTGGAAAGCCAGCCCCGCGCAGCGTCTGTCACGAGCGGTTCCGAAGTCTGGAAGAGCTTGCTGTGGTTAGCCCTGATGATCATGGTGTTTTTGGCTGCCATCACGGCGGGTCCAAAAATCGTGGAGCAGTATCAATACGCCGCAACGCGAGGCAAGATGCGGGCACAGTATGAAGTCGCAACCGACATGCTTTCCAAGGTGTCCATGCGCGAAAGTGCATTGGCCAGCGAATTGGTGGTTCACCGAATTCAACCCAGTGTCGTTAGTATCCAAGCAGGATCAAAGTCGCGAAATCGCTATCGCCCGGCAATGACACGAGGCCAAGGCTCGGGGATCATCATTTCCGAAGACGGTTTGATCGTGACGAATAACCACGTTATCGAAAAGGCCGAAGAGATCATTGTCACTTTGACGGATCGCCGCGAGTTCTCGGCCAAAGTTATCGGCCGGGATATTGAAACCGATTTGGCGGTACTGAAGATCGACGCCTACGATTTGATTGCGGCGGAATGGGGAGATAGCGATGCCTTGGAGTTGGGAGCGCCCGTTTGGGCGATGGGAAGTCCTTTTGGACTGGATCAAACCGTAACCCGCGGGATTGTCAGCGGCAAGCATCGACGAACGGCCGACAATACGGGTGGTGCTAATCCACATCAAGATCTACTGCAAACGGACGCGGCCGTTAATCCCGGAAACAGCGGAGGCCCTTTAGTAAATTCTGTGGGGCAAGTTATTGGAATCAATACCTCCATCTACGGAGAGTTTTTTCAAGGCATTAGCTTCGCCGTACCCAGTTCTTTAGCGAAGGAAATTGTCGAGAAGCTGGTAAAACACGGACATGTGCGGCGCGGATTTCTCGGCGTTCAACCGCGAGACGTGACACATGCGGATGCGATTCGCTTGAAACTGCCGGAGATTTCCGGAGCCCGTTTGGAAATTGTCGAATCAGAACAGCCCGCTTTCTTGGCGGGATTGCAGTACGATGATGTCGTGGTCAAGATTGGCGGAAAGTCCGTACACAATCACATTCTCTTGTTTCGACATATCGCATTGACGTCGCCCGGAGACGAAACCACGATTGACTATTATCGAAACGGTGTTCTGCAGAGCACAAACGTCAAAATCGGTGATCGTCCTATACGTTGAGCATTTTTGTGAGCCGACCAAGTGCCAGCACCCGACGCAATTCGACCGACGCCGGAGTCTCGGCTGACTCAAGGTATCTGCCGTTTATGAGATGGACGTGCGAGTGATTTGTCACAAGCCCGTTTTGCAACATCGGCTCAACAAAGTAGAGCCGAACAACACCAGCCCAACTTGCAACAAACAGGCCCCCGCGACGTTTCCACTAGCGCCTGAGTGCAGGTCACCCAACATGCGCCGAGGTAATGTGTCCAAACCCGGCGGGAGTGTCGCGAAGCTGGCCGAAAGATCGCCAGCCCCAATCATTGTGAGAATCAGCAAGAGCGATAAATGTGCTAACCACGGGACTCGGACGGCTAAATGCCAAAACTGTGGAAATATGCCTTGGCCATTGAGGTGCATCTCCTCACGCCAAGCGGCCGGTTGTTGTCGAAAGATCACGATCCAGTATAGAAGTGCCATTCCGAGGGATTTTAATCCGATGGCCAATACCGGGCCCAAAATCGATGTTTGGGCCAACACATCTAGCCAGTCCCATGGGCTGAGGTTTAACAACCGATACCATAACAATGACACCAACGGTGCCGGAATCATAAGCGAAAACACAGCGACGATGAACACGATCATTGTCGCAAGTCGTCGCCGATAAGCTACCCACGCAAGTGTGACTGAAACTTGGCTCACCAAAATCGCAGCCACCAAGCCTATCAGCCACGACCAAATCATCGGATCGCGATAGTCGGTCATCGCGGTGCTCAGTCGTTGCGTTAACAACTGCCAACTCCACCCGCGTTCCAAACCCGTTTCGGATCGACTGATTCCCAGGCCGGAGCGGACGAACAAGTTGGCCCAAATAACGACCTGAGGCATCGCTATTGTTGCCAACAAATACAGGTTCCATCCCCACTGCTTCAGAGTCGCTAACCTTCGGACGGGTTGCCAATCCCAATTGGGGAGCACACGAAACCACTGCCACAGTCCGTTAACGAACAGGAGTCCAAAGCCGATACAAGAAGCCAGCATCCCAGCGCCGAGTTGCCACACCTGGTAGGTTCCAAACGCAGGTGCACGGGCTTCTTGGGCTGTTCCCCAGGCCTGAGACGAAAGTTCCGTGCCGAACAGGAACGGCCATAGCCCGGTCGTTCCTGTTCCCGCCCCCCAGCCTTCAAAGGTTCCGAGAGCAAACCCCAAATACCAGACTTCTGGCCAAGTTCGGATCTGATAAACATCGGACACTTCAATTTGTTCAAAGGTCCGCAAACCAACGACCAAGCCAATCAACAGGAACAAAGTGAGGTGTCGCGGTAGCGAAACGCGAATGAATACCTGCGGCAGGCTCCACTGGAGTTGAGCCTCCTCTTCACAAGTCGCTGATACCGTATGTCGTGCAGCGACAACCAAGAGTGCAAACCACGGCACACTGGCGGATCCTTGTACCCACAACACGGCCGCCAAACCCTCGAACCAGCGCGCGTAGGTGACTTCGTTTAAAACGGCTAACCAACTGAGCCGTCCCCACAACGAATCCCAGGCGGCAAGTTGCACAACCAGAGGGGTCATCGCCCAGGTCAACAACAAAGTTATCCACCAACGACGACCGGGAATATCGGTCCAGCCAATGAGCCAGCCGGCAAATCCTCCGAGAATCGAGCCGATGGTCACCGACCCCGCGACAACCACCAACGAATTCCAGAGTAGATCGGCTTGCGGAACCGCATTGATAAGGCCAATCGTTCCCAAGACAAACAACACGAGACCGACGAACCGCGAAAGTCTTGATCGCCGGTCTGGAAGCATCGTCACGGCTCCGGCGACCTCAGTTTAGTTTGACCAGCGTTTCTGCTTTGGCCATTTCTCGGATCTCTTCCGTTATTTTCATCGAGCAGTACTTCGGTCCACACATCGAACAGAAGTGGGCGCTTTTGAACGTGTCTTGCGGCAACGTTTCATCGTGATAGGCCTTGGCCGTTTCCGGATCCAATGACAATCGGAATTGCTCGTTCCAATCGAAGCTAAACCGGGCCCGACTGAGGGCATCGTCGCGGTCTTGGACTCCAGGGCGCTTGCGAGCCACGTCGGCCGAATGCGCGGAAATCTTATAGGCAATGACACCTTGTTTCACGTCTTCTCGGTTCGGCAATCCCAGGTGTTCCTTGGGAGTGACGTAACACAGCATCGCCGCACCGTACATTCCTGCCATGGCCGCTCCAATGGCACTGGTGATGTGGTCGTACCCCGGCGCAATGTCGGTGACCAAAGGACCCAAGACATAAAACGGAGCTCCGTGACAAACCTCAATCTGACGTTCGATGTTCATCTGAATTTGATCCATCGGAATATGGCCGGGACCTTCAACCATGACTTGGGTTCCTTGTTCCCAGCCTTTTTGGACCAACTCTCCTAGAGTGTCGAGTTCCGCAAATTGGGCCGCATCACTGGCGTCCGCAATCGAGCCCGGTCGCAAGCCGTCGCCCAAGCTCCAGGTCACATCGTATTGGCGCATGATGTCGCACAAGTCATTGAAGTGCACATAGAGCGGATTCTGTTGGCGATGAGTCATCATCCACTTGGCAATCAGCGAGCCGCCGCGCGAGACAATGCCCGTGACGCGGTTGGTGGTTAGATGCAAATGTTCCAACAACACACCACAGTGGATCGTCATGTAGTCGACGCCCTGTTTCGCTTGGTGTTCGACCATATCCAAGAAATGTTGCGGTCGCATGTCCTCGATATGGCCGCCCAACTCTTCGAGCATTTGATAGATCGGAACGGTACCGATGGGAACCGGACTAGCCGCGATAATTCCTTGCCGAATGTTGTCGATGTCTTTCCCAGTGGAAAGATCCATCACGGTGTCGGCACCAAAGTGTACCGCCGTGTGCAGTTTCTCAAGTTCCTCGCCAACGCGGCTGGTTACCGCCGAGTTTCCAATGTTCGCATTGATTTTACACGTCGCGGCGATCCCAATTCCCATTGGTTCTAACTTGCCCGCCAAATGGACACGATTGGCGGGTATCACCATGCGACCAACCGCAACCTCAGCCCTTATCGTTTCCGGGCTCAGATTTTCCCGCTTCGCAACGAACTCCATTTCGGGCGTAATCTGATTCCGACGAGCAGCCTGAATTTGAGTTTCGGTGACCACGCTTGCTTCTCCCTTTATGTATGAGCTTTGCCGAATCGGATTTCCACCAGCATCTGGCGTGTCCCATTCCAGCAAAGGAATGATTCGATGACAAACGGACTTCGACAGTCCAGCGGGCTCCGATTATATCCCACGACAGCTGGCTCTTACAGACCGGCCACTGGGACTCCGAGCCAATACCATGACGGAGGCAGCCCGAACGGGATGCCAATTCGCCGTGAATTTGGCTTTTCGAAAATACGGTAACCGTTCATGCGTGCCACAGCCACGCGCTGAATTCCGGTGTTTAGCCGCTTCTCCGGACTCTACCGCTTAATAACCTGGGTATTCGATCTTGAGGATTTTGAAATTGATGGAGCCTTTGGGAACTTTGATTTCAACCGACTCGCCGACTTTTTTTCCGACCAGTCCTTTGCCGATAGGGCTGCTGATCAAGTACTTGCCTTTGTCGTAATCTTCGTCACCGGCGCCAACAAGTGTGATGACTTCCTCCTCGTCCATATCTTCGTCGAAGACGGTGACCACGGCTCCGAATCCCACTTCGTCGGTCTTGATCTGGGTCGGATCAATAATCTTGGCCATCACCAATTGGCTCTTCATTTGACTGATGCGAGCCGCCAGCATCCCTTGAGCTTCTTTTTGGCCATGGTATTCCGCGTTTTCTTTCAGGTCGCCCTCGGCCCGAGCAGCCGCCAAAGCCTCCACGATCTTGGGCATCTCGACGTTTTCCAAATAATCGATCTCAGCCTTCTTTTTATCGTAGGCATCCTGCGTCATTGGGGTGTACTCGGCCATTGCCTCAATCCTCGATTTCCAGCGGGAAAAAGAAAAACAAACGATCACAATAACAAAAAAAGCACGTCCTTCGGAGAGATTTCCGAAGGCCGCGCCAATTTGAGAAATTCTGATGTCGTTCTTGATTATCGACCATCCGACCCGATTTGTAAAGCGAGTTCGGATGGGGGCTTTCGAAACTTAACCTTTTGTAACACAATCGATCCGCGGTTGAACCACAAAGTTTGTTGAACGGATTTTTCCGTTCGGAACCCACCAAATGTGGTCCGCCGACTGGTCTCTGGTGTAACTCTGTTTAATTTTGGGCGTTTCCCATGTCGACTTCGGATCCGTCGTCCCGATCATTCTCCCCAAGCAATTCCGAGCAACCGGGCAATCGCTCCGCGATGGCCATCGTCTTGGCGGCGGGGAAGGGGACCCGGATGAAAACCGACTTGCCCAAAGTCCTGGTCCCGGCCTTGGGGCGACCGATCATTACGTACGTATTGGACAGCCTGCGTCAGGCTGGGGTCGGCCGGATCACGGTCGTGGTTGGGTACCGACAAGAGTTGGTTCGGGAGGCACTGGCCGATTACGCGGATCTGGATTACGCCGAACAAACCGAACAACTGGGTACGGGCCACGCGGTGATGTGCTGCCGCAAGACATTAGAGCCACATCGAGGGCCGGTGGTGATCGTCGCGGGCGATTCTCCGATGTTGCAACCGTCGTCCATTTCGAAACTGCTAGAGACAGCCCGACGCGACAGCATGGCCTGTTTGTTGGGAACCCTGCATAGCCCGGATCCAACGGGACTTGGACGCATTGTTCGCTCTCCCGATGGCAAGTTTGTCGGCATCGTTGAAGAAAAAGACGCGACCGAACAGCAGCGCAAGATCACTGAAGTCAATATGAGCACCTATGTGTTCGATGCAGGAAAATTGTTCGAAGTACTCGACGCGATCGACAATCGCAATCGACAGCAGGAATTCTACCTGACCGATTACCCAACCAAAATGTTGGAGCGAAACTGGCCGGTCGACGCGCTTCCAGTACTTCAGCCCATTGAAGCCCTGAGTATCAACACGATGGAACAGTTGGCTGCTGTCGAAGCGGCCATGCAGCAATACTCCGCGTAGATAGAAAACCACATGGAAGAGTTGAAAATTTTTTCAGGTCGAGCCAACTCGCAGTTGGCTTTAGACATCTGTCAGTCACTCAATATTATGTTGGGCGATTGTACGTTGTCGACATTTCCTGACGGTGAGTTCCACTGCAAGATTGAAGATGTTCGTGGCCGAGACGTTTTCTTGATTCAGCCGACCTGCCCGCCAGTCAACGACACCTTGATGGAGTTGTTGATCATGATCGATACCTGCAAACGAGCGAGTGCCAAGCAGGTTACGGCCGTTATTCCGTACTTCGGATATGCTCGGCAAGATCGCAAAGATGAAGGTCGGGTCCCCATCACAGCGAAGTTGGTTGCGAATTTGGTCACTCGGGCCGGAGCGGACCGGGTCTTGGCGATGGATCTCCATGCCGCTCAGATCCAAGGATACTTTGATGTCCCGGTCGATCATTTGTACGCGTCCAATGTGCTCAATGAACATTTTCGCGGCATGCAAATTCCCTCGACCGATTTGGTAATTGTTTCGCCCGATGAAGGCAGCATCAAACGAGCGGTTGGCCACGCCAAGCGTCTCGGAGGGTCGATCGCAATCATCGATAAGCGGCGTACCAGTGCTTTGGAAACGACGCAGGAAAACTTGATCGGTGCGTCGGTCGAGGGCAAGGTGTGCCTGATGTTCGACGACATGATCTCCACCGCCAGCTCGATTGCGGGTGCGGTGCGTTTGGTCAAACAGCGGGGCGCGCGAGAGGTGCACGTGGCCGCAACCCACGGTTTGTTTGCTGGGAATGCCATCCAACGGTTAAACGACGCTGGGATCGATAGTGTCGTCATTACCGATACCGTGCCCGTCCGCGAACCTGGCAAGATCAACGGGCTACGTGTCCTGACGGTGTCGAATTTGTTAGGCGAAGCAATTCGTCGAATTCACCAGCATCGTTCCATTAGTGCCATGTTTCAGTCCAAGGTATAGGACTTCCGACGTTGAACCGCAAAACGTCTCTTCGCGATCGTGCGGCTTACTGGCTGGGGTTTGATCCTCGCCCCAGCGGAAGTTTGGCAGTTGACGTTCTGCCCGGCTGGGGTTTGGTGGCGATCGCGTCCGGCTTGATGGCCGCTGCGTTGCCGCCGATCGGACTTGCACCGCTCGCCTTTTTCGCTCCGGCAGCGTTTTTGTTGCTCTGCCTTCCCGCAAGATCGACCACCAATCTGCGCATGGTTTTCTGGTGGGGGGTTTTGCAATGGATGGTGACATTTCATTTCATTCGTCTTCCGCATATCGCGGGGTGGATCGGCTGGCCGGTGCTGGCGGGCTACTTCGCTTGTTACAACGTCTTGCTGGTTGCCGTCTCGCGCAGTTTGATCGGTCGAGCGAACTGGCCGCCGGTCCTGGTTGTACCGTTGGTGTGGGTCAGTTTGGAGTTGCTGCGCAGTACGTTATTGACAGGGTTTCCGATGGGACTCCTGGGGCATAGTTTGTATCGATTTCCTTTTTGGATTCAGACTGCGGACATTGCTGGCGAGCTGACGGTCAGCTTCCTGATTGCACTCGTTGGCTGCTCGGTCGCCATCGTCTTCTTGAGTCGTGCGAAAGGTTGGCAAAGCGTGTCGCTGGCAGCGGTCATGCTTGTTGTAAGTTTGGGTTCGTTGATCGGGTACGGATTCGTTCGTTACAACAGCTTCGAAATGGCTGCGACCAACGAACCGCCAGTTCGAGTCGCTTTGGTTCAGGGCGCGCGGGATGTTCAGTTTGGACTTTCAGCGGAAGTTTTTCAGCAACAAGAAATTGATAGTTTTCGCACGCATCAATCACTAACCCTAGGTGCGCGGGCAGCTCAGGCAGACTTGGTCGTGTGGGCGGAGTCCATGTTTCCCATGACCGATATCTTGCCGTACGATTCGCAAAAATATCACCCCTTGTGGGAACAAGACGAAAATAGTTCCGACGCTTCGCAACCGAGTCGTCCGTCGCCCGGTCGATTGGAGGAAGCGCAACGAGAATTGCCGTTTCAAATACGCGAGGCAAGCGGGACCGGTCCAACCGGCGTTTATCCTTACCAAACGAGTGTCCCGATGGTCGTCGGGATGCGAAGTTTCGAACCGGTCCAAGACGCCGATTACAACGCGGCCGTCTTCTTTGATCCGAACGCACAAGTCGCCGGGCGGTATTTCAAGACCCATTTGGTGCCGTTTGGCGAGTACTTACCGTTAGGCGACGTATTCCCGTGGTTCTACCGCTTTGGGCCCATGAGACGCGGTTTGACGCCCGGTTCTGGCGCGACGATTTTTGAGGTGAAGGACCGGCGTTTGATCCCGAGTATCTGCTATGAAAGTGTCGTCGGTCGTGTAATCCGCCGATATTTGACGGACGACTCCGGAAGCAAACCAGTCTTACCAAGTCGGTCCAAATGTGACGCGCTCTTGAATATCAGTAATGACGGTTGGTTTTGGGGTTCCAGCGCGTTGGACCTGCACTTGGCCAGTAACGTTTTTCGAGCCGTGGAAAACCGGACCCCGCATTTGGTGGTCTGCAATACGGGTATCTCCGCGGAAATTGCCGCCAATGGACGTATCGTTCAAGAGGCTCCCAAACGAGAAGCGGCCCTGATCATGGTCGAAGTCCATCCCCGACCGCCGACGTGGAGTCCGTGGTGGTGGCAAATTGGTAACACACCGTGGTGGATCGCCGTTGCCATCGTCGCTGTCGGGATCTGGCGGGGATCCGTCCGATCCGTCCGATCCGCCCGAGCATGTTTCTTTTTGGAAATTTGCCGTGTAAAATTCGTCCGACCGAACGATGATGGAGTCGAATGTTTGGGCACGATGCCACGGATTTCTTTCACCGGGACGAGGGTAGCTAAAGTGAATTCCTACTTGTTGAGTAGCAGGCGAGTTCGATTCTTTTCCAAGAACTTAGTCAACTCCTTGTGGCTCTTGTTGTTGTTTATTGGCGGGTTCGATGCGCAGGTTTCCGCGCAAGAAGAATTGTCCGACGTCATTTCACGCGGTGAACGAAGCGTGGTTCGGATCGATGTCAATGGTGCGGAAGGGAATTCGATTGGCAGCGGGTTTATCGTAGCGGCCGATGGGATGTTGGTGACAAATGTTCACGTGATGTCTGGTGCTAGTTCGGCCGTCGCCGTGTTTGACGACGGGCGGAAATTTCCGATCAAGGGTACGTACATCGTCGATGCACCGCGAGATATCTGCGTCGCCAAAATCGACGGTTCGAATTTACAGCCGATTACGGTCGCTCCGGTACTGCCTCGGAAGGGTGAACAAGTTGTCGCGTTGGGCTGTCCGCATGGTTTGTCGTTTTCGGCTACTCGCGGCATCGTCAGTGCCATTCGGCAACGTGACGAATTTCGCGGCATGGTTGGGCGGCCCAAAGCCGAAGGAACATGGATTCAAGTTGATGCCGCGATTTCGGGAGGCAACAGCGGTGGTCCTTTGATCAACGCCAAAGGACAAGTTGTCGCGATGAGCACGTTGGGCTCCACGGGCGATGCCCAGAATCTCAATTTTGGTATCTCAAACGAAGACATCTTACGTGCAATTGGATTGGCAAAATCGGCTAGCTTAGTTGAGCTAAAGGACGGCGTCGGCAAAGTTGAAATGGCTGAAGTCAGTCCAGAAACGACCGAAAGCATGATCACGCGCGGAGAAATACCAGCCAATGCACTGGAGGAGTATATTGCCCGGGGCCGGCGCGAATACAAAGAATTGGCCAAAGACCTTCGTTCGGTCGCTACGGAAGCCAAAAAACGACTCGAAACCATGCGGAAAGGCGAAATTGGGATCCCGGGAAACATCGCCTCCGACGTGGTTCTGGAAAAACGCAATTCCAACGAACGTTACTATTTTCGCAACGATGGCGTGAAACGGGCTCGAATTGCCGAACAACAGAGCTACGTGTCGAAGCTGGAAGAAGTCAAAGCGTTGCTCAAGCCCGACGCCAATGACGACGCGGTCTTTGCCCTCTTGATGCATGGGGGACCCTACTTGGACCCGCGCGACGCCAAGAAGATTGGGTTTATGAATGAAGCCGTTGTGTTGGAAGCCTTCAACGAACACGACTTGATCGTGGTCTACAATGACGCGCTTTATTTGTTGTGGGTCAAGTCGACCGTTGGTCTGTCTCAAGGCCAAACTGTCACTCCGGCTCCGGTGTTCGTCGCTGGTACGGAAACCATGATGTCGTCACGCGGAACGCGGAGTGTGACGGTCCTGAATACCGTCACGGAAACCGAACTGCGCGATGCGATGTTTGGAAAGGTCGATCCCGCCCTGCGAGAATTGCGAACCTGGAAAGACGCCACGGGATCTTTTTCGATCGAGGCAAAGTTTGTCAAATTCAGCGGCAATGATGTCGTACTGGAAGACAAAACCGGCAAAGTCATGAATGTCCCGGTCGCCAAACTGTCCGCCGAAGATCGCCAATTGCTTGGCAAATAATGTTTCCAGTAATTCGGGATTGGCTATCGACACCAGACGTGCGGCGGACGATGGCGGCCATTGGGGTTGGTCTTCTCTGTTGGGCGATCCACGCGTCCTTCCGGGACACGATTGGGCTGCTTCTTTTTCCGCTGCTGTTTGGCCTGCTTCTCTTCAATGTTCTGCAAATTCGTTATTTGATTGCAAATCGGCTCGCACAGCACGAAGTCGGGATGTCGGGCTCGGAATTGCTGGGATGCGTGATGCTCCGAGTTTCAGCAGTGGTCATTCTGATTGCCGTATTTGTGTCTCCAAGTCCGGAGATCACCCGAGACCCCGATGTCGTATTCACGTTGAAGCAAAGGATGGACGAATCCGGTTCGAAACTGGACCAATTCAACATCATGGACTTGCCAATCCTAACGTCGATTCTGATGACCATGTTGCCGGTGGTTGGATTCCGAAAGGCGAAAAATTCAAATTGGCCATCGCTGACCAAGTCGTTCCTGTTTTGGGGATTGTTGCTGACGACAATCGTTTATCTTGCGATCAGTAGCGGCTATATCTTTTACTTGACGAACGTTTCGACAAGCGCGGTCAAATTTGGCTTCCCTCGCAGTTACTATCATGGAGAGTTCCCAACAAACGAAAACTTGCACGATCGCGTCGGCCATTTGGCGGATTACCAAAGGGTCACTCTTTTGGTCTTGGTTTCCAGTGCGTTAACGTTGCTCGGAGGCTGTGTCGCACTTGGCTCACGACGATGCCAATGGGCGGGCATTTTCCTGTGGGGCTGTGCGGCATCGATCGCGTTACCACAGTTCGTTTGGCTGGTTCAAATTGGGTGGAAAGAGCAGTACGTATTCAAAGATTTTGAAGGACTGCCGTTTGAATTGAATTCCACCGGATTCCTGTACTTGTTCCTGCCCCTAATGCTGATAGTCGCTGCGATATTAGGCGGAAAGACTCGAACCGTTCTGGAGCCGGGGTTGATTCGTCAAGTGTTGCATTTTTCGCCACCGTTGTGGCTCTATTGGTTGGTCATTGGCACGTTTGATTTGACTTGGGCATTGGATCGACCCAGTTTGGGGTTCGGTGGCGGGCTCCCGACGTTTGCATTCGCGATTACTCTGCTATTATTCACTGCGGATCGGTACGTGTGGCAACGTTTCTCAAGGCTACCAATATGGCTTGCCACGATTCACTTCCTGTTGTTGATCGCGAGCTTTGTCCTGTTCGCGCGGACTTTCTACGATCGTTTTTCTAGTTTGTCAAAAATCGGGGAGGCCCAAATCGTGGTTTATAGTTTCTTAAGTATCCTCGTACTTGTCTTCGCGCTACGGCTGATCAAAATCCAATTCCGCCCCAGTTTGGACGAACTTTCCGGCAAGCTGCCGACAGAACTTTATCTGCGCGATCTGGACCTCGCCCGAAACGTATTCCTCGTCCCCATGTTCTTGGTCGGTGTCATGTTGTTTTATGTGGCAGCCAGTCTGACGCTGGTCAGCTATGCGGAACTTGCGGGTTGGTTGTCGAGTTGAACGTTATTGCGGTCGCGATGGTGGTCCGCCGAACCCAGCGCCGCCAAATAAACCTCCACGGCTTTCCAGAGCTTCGAATTGGATCGAGCCTTTGACGGAGGCCCCGTCGCTCATTTCCACTTCGCTAAAATGGATCGTGCCTTGAAGTGTTCGATTGACACCAAAACCGCCCGGTCCAAATCCCGGTCCACCGCCACCCGGTCCACCGCCACCCGGGCCGCCAAATCCGCCTGGACCACGGTTTCCGTTTGGTCCCGCGACTGGAACCTCCATTAGTTGACCATTGATGGGAATTGGTTTACCGGTGGTCAGTCGATCCGTTGGCCACGTCACGGTCAACATCAGCGAAGGTTGGTCCGTTCGATTGGCAATGAAGACCAACTGCAGTGAGGGAACGGTCGGCGCGCCAAATCCACCAAATCCACCACCAAAACGGGGAGGTTGGAAGGGGTTGATCGAAACATTCACGCGTTCAAATGCGAATTCTTTCCCATCCAATTTGGCTTGCAACGTTGCTTCACCGCGTTGGTCTCCCGGTTCCAGCGGCCCCCAAGTCGTCGCAAAATCACCTGTCACGGTTCCGACCGGGACCAAGTACGCGGGACTGCGCGGTCGCTCCGGAACCGATGCGGGACCTTTGCCCAGTTCATCCAGGACAAAGCGACGTCGCTCCTTAATGAAGGCCCGGACTTCGTTCATGGACTGAGCGGTCTCTTGTTGCGAAGGCCCCAAAAATGGGGTTAATTTCTCTTCCAATTCATCGATCGTCGCCAACATCTTCGACTCGTTCCAAGCACGATCCAAAACCTCGGTCATTACTTGCTGATACCGAGCGGGAATGCCCGAAGTTCGGTAGAGTCGATTCGCCAAGATGCTTTGCGCGTTGACGATTGGCGGCGGTGCGCTGAACATGGCAAACGGTCCCGACTTCGTAAAGACCCAATCCGCACCCCACGGAATAAAGTAGCCTCTGCCGCTTTTGGTGTCGAAGTAGAGATAGTAGTTGTTTTGATTGGCCGCGTAGCCGTCCCAAAAACCAAGCAGATTTTCCACGGTCCAGTAACGAATAAAATAGTCCAAGTCAATCAACGTTTCCAATTTTTCGAGCGGCAAATCTCCGGACTCGGCTAACAATGCCGAGAGGGCCTCCAGTTTACTGCGATCCTCGGCGGTCTTGTTCTTGGCTTCGATGCTCTTGTTGCCGATTCGATGGAAATCCGACAATGTCCCCTCGTACAACGCCCCTTTCGAATCACCGAATTCCCGAGTTAAGAATGGCTTCTTGATACTCTCCACATTCGAGTAAATCCCCAAATACTTGTTGTTGACTGTCACGCGCGCGAAATTGCTCCGCGGAGCATGGATTCCTGCGTCGCGAAAAACTTGGTACGCCAAATGCTGACTCATCAGAGATTGATCTTGTTTGTTGTTGTTCAATGTCAACATGTCCACGTCTTTAATTGGCTCTTGCTTTTCGTATTCATCAAATTTGACTTTGAGCGACGGCCGGGTGACGTCGTTCGAGCCGAAAAACCCCTTTTTGCGTATGCCGACGTTCTTCGTCTGGTGACCGTTGATCCAAATATCGCCTTTGAAATACGTGTAGTTGCTCTCTGAAGGATCGCCACCAGTAAATCCGGCCGGATTGGGCTGTTGTCCTTTGAGTTCCTTCCAATCACTGGCCGTCAGTTCGATCCGAATCTCGTGGACTTGAGCGCCGGAATAGAATGCCTCACCTTCCTGCGATTGAGCCGCACAAACGTCAATCATCGACACAAACATAGCCACAAAGCCGAGCGACCAAATCGCAGTTTTGCAACATTTCATACAGCACTTCATTTCAAATTGTCGTTTGCGGGAATTCTCGTGATTATTCAAAGTCCGTGTCGGCTAACCAAACAGAGATCGTCGCCGACTTTGTCGTGAGATCAACGTCCTGCACGCGCAACCTCTGGATCGCTAAGCCGGTTCGTTGTTGCAAATCGTGCAGCAATGCCTCCGACTGGGCGGGAGCCAATAGCTCCAGCCGATCGTAAACGATCGATAGCTTGCGTTTGGCGGCTTTCTTGTCGTCATCGCTTTTGTCTAGGTCGGGTGACGGATCATTTTCGGTTGCGGAACGTTTGAGCGACGACTTCTCATTGGATTTCCCATCGTCCTTTTTGGCTTTGCCTTTTGACTCGATCGCTGCATTCTTGTCCGCAATACTTGGCTTCGACAAAAACAAGAATTGCAAGAAAGTGGATTCCTTGACCAATGAAGCCGTCAAGATTATCGAATTGATCAAGAGTAACTCGACAAAGCTTGTTTTTTGATTCGAAAGGGCATTGATGACCGCGATGGCAATCACGATAAACAGGTAGGTCATTTCTTTGTTGTTGATCGCTTCCGCCCGGTATCGCAAGACACCAAAAATCGCGAATAAGCCCAAGGCCATGCCTAACCCAAGTTCTAATTTCTTGAGCGCAAAGCAAATGAAAAAGACCGCGACATTCATCATGACAACCGAAAACGCAAAATCTCGGTCTTGAGTCGTCGGACGTATCGCTAACTTGACGATCAGAAGTAGAAAGAAAACGTTGAACGAAAAACGCGCCAACAATTTGAGCACGTCGTCGTCGTAGATGGGAATATCGCCAAAATTCATAAGCGTTCAACTCTGTACCGTGCTTCGCGGCCCCAGAATCAGGAATATTAAGCCGCATGAACGTATCTTCATGTTTTGTGTCGGAAAATACAATAGAAGGAGTATGGAATTGAAAAGGAACTCGCGCCCTGCCACCGTATGGCGACGGTAGCTATGGATCCCGATTGCTGCGTTCACCAGACCGCGGATTTTGCTTGGTAATCGTCTGGAGTCTTAAGATACGATTCAGGGGCGACGACCGTCTGGCGACGATAGCTACAGTTCCGGTCGCGATGTTCACCAGAACGTGGGTCGTGCCGTCTAACTCGGTTGGCCCCCTGGGGCGCTTATTGAATACGGCAGTAATACCTGTTCTTGATCGTAAATAAATGTAACCCCGCCGGTCGCAAATTTTGGCACATCGGCGATCGTCGCTTGGCCAGCGGGAGACTCAAGGATCGCTTCCATTTCCGCTCGGCTGTCGGTGAATAGACTCACGATCATGTAATACGGTGGCTGCTCGCCCAAGACCACCGGTTCACAGACACCAATCGTCCAGCCTCGAAGTCCCTGCATCTTCTTCGCTATTGGAATATGAACTTCGTGATAGTACTTTTGAAACGCGGCTGGATCCGTTGGATGTCCATACAACACGGTCAAGCGAAACATGCGATTGTCCTTTCCATGATCCGATGGCCGCTTACTTGGCCTCGTATTTTTGCAAATACTTGTCGCGCAGACGAGTGTGTTTCGTACTCAAGTCCAGTTTCCGACCCTGGACAAACGCCATCTCCGTTTGTGTTGGGATTTCCAACGGATTGCCATTGGTCACAATCAACGTCGCGTCTTTTCCCACTTCCAGCGTACCAACTTGATTGGCCACGCCAAAGATCTCGGCCGGCGAAAGTGTGATCGATCGCATCGCTTGGTCGACATCCAACCCAAACGCAACCGCTGTTGCCGCATGATACGGCAGATTGCGACTGTTCCATGATTCGCTGCGTCCTGACCCGGAAATGCAAAACCGAACCCCTGCGGCTTGCAAGCGAGCCGGCAACGTGTAGCTGGCATCATAGGCGTCGCTTCGTCCTTGCGGGACGCGATGGACCGAAGTAATCACCACTGGAACATCATTTCGCTTCAACAGATCGGCGCAGTCGGCGGCGTCATAGCCACCGAGAATGATCAAACGCAAATTCTCGCGGACGGCAAAGGCAACTGCACTTTCGATTTGCGATAGCGAGTCTGCGGCCGCCAGCAGCGGTATCTCACGCGCGATCACTTTGCTCATGGCTTCCAAACGCAAATCAATGGGCTGCTGCTCCGGCTGATGGGTGCGCAGGTCGCGATATCGTCGCGTTTCCTCGACCAACTTCTTGAACTCCGCAAGGGGATCGGAATTCGTGGGCGCTGGGGCTCCGCGGCCACCCCGGCGGCCTCCCCGTCCCGACGGACCCGGCCAATTGACGACCATCGCTGCTTGGGCGTCCAACGTCAGGTCTTCATATGTCCAGCCATCCAACTGGATAACTGCGGCTTGCCCCGAAACAAGACCACCCGTGGGCGCGCTTAACGCCAACAAGACTCCATTCGCGCGAGTGACTGGCAACAGCGAACTGTCGGGATTCAAGGCAACGGCCGCTTGGGTATTGGGATTGATGTTGCCAACTTCCGAATCGTCGATCGAGGCCCGAACGGAATCAAGTTCCTTCAAGCCCAACTGTGTGTGGGATTCGAACATGCCCGGGTAAATGTGTTTTCCGTCCACCAAGATCACTTCGGCATTTGCTGGAATTTCAACCGCTTGGCCGACAGCGACAATTTTCCCGGCGTCAAAAACAATCGTCGCATCTTCAATGGCGGGACCGTTAATGGGATGAACGGTACCGCCGACCAAGGCAACGGGAGTTTTCTGGGCCCGCGCCGGCACGGTTTCATCGGCGATTGCCAGCGTACCGACGGCATTTAGCAACAGCACGAGGCATTGGAAATATCGCTTCATCGTTCGTGTCTCGTTATTCTCAAAAAACAGGTTTGATTCGTATGGGTCTTATTCTTGGCAACTGCCATGCTCTTTTCTGACCGACTATTCTTGACCTTTGGCGCGGCAGAATTCGTCGTAGCGCGGCCACTCGCGTGAAGGGTCTTTGTCGATTTCTTCCCCGGGAGCCGCCATCGCCGCGCCTGACTTCAAGACTTTTTGAATCAAGGCCTGTCGCGAAGATTCTTGTTCGATTTGCAACTTGGAATCGGCCAGGTGGTCAAAGTACTTTCGACCATCAATCCATGTTTCGTCCACTCGCGAGAGAGTGGACAGCGGTGAACCGGACCAGATCACGATATCTGCGTGTTTGCCAACTTCTATCGAGCCAACGTACTGGTCGATCCGCAGTTGTTTGGCAGGGTTCAAGGTCACAAACTTCAAGGCATCGGCCGGGGTAACCTCGCCGTATTTCACGGCTTTGGCCGCCTCATGATTCATGCGTCGCCCTAATTCGCCGTCGTCCGAATTAAAACTCACGATAACGCCCTGGTTGTGCATGATCGCACCGGCGTACGGAATGGCGTCCGCAACCTCCAATTTGTAAGCCCACCAATCCGCAAACGCGCTGGCCATCGCTCCATGTTGGGCCATCGCATCGGCAACTTTGTATCCTTCCAAGATATGCTGCAGTGTCCCGATTTGAATATTAAACGAGTCCAACGTGCGGATCAGGGCCAGGATTTCGTCTTGGCGATAACTGTGGCAATGAACCCAACGTTTGCCGTCAATGATCTCCGAAAGTGCCTCCAGTTCCAAGTCAATTCGTGGCGGCAAACCCGTACGACGATCATTCCATTGGCGGTGACGAAGTCGATATTCGGTCGCGCTGTAGAAAGCGTCGCGAACGATCTGCTCGACACCCATGCGACTTCCTGGGTAGCGGGTATTTGGCTGTGTCGAGTTACTACGCTTCACGTTTTCACCCAACGCGAACTTGATCCCTGGCGGAGCTTCGCGAAATTTTAGTTCCTCATCGAGGGCTCCCCATCGAAGCTTGATCACTTGATTTTGGCCGCCAATCGGATTGGCCGAGCCGTGTAGAACGTTGGCGGAGGTCAATCCGCCAGCCAATTGCCGGTAAATCGTGATATCGTTGCAATCAATGAAGTCGCCGATACGAACTTCGGCCGTAATCGATTGCGAACCTTCATTCACACCGCTGTCGGTCGCCATGTGCGAGTGACAATCGATCAACCCAGGCGACAGATGACGGCCTTGACCCTCAATCACTGGGGTTCCTTCCGGAAGCGTGACCGTGGCTAACTCCTCGGCATTGCGGAACACTTGGTGAATCTTGCCATCAACGACCCATACCGAACCGCCCTCCAAGTTGCCGTCCGGTCCGCTCGTCCACACCGTGAAATTTTTAAACAGCACCGACTTTTCTTGAATGGGTACTTCGGACCGCCCGTACATTCCCAACGGATAATTCACCGGATTTGATGCGCGCGGAGAATCTTGGTCCGCATCCGGTTTTGTCGCGGTATCGGGCTTTGTTGTTGCGTCAGGAACGGTAGGATCGGCTGCGGACGACTCACCGACGTTGGTCGGAGCATCGGTTGCCGCACCATCGCTGTTGGGCTTGGGCTCATCCGAGCTCGTTGTAGGAGCTGGTTTCGCTTCTTCGGACTTTGGTTCTTCAAGTACCCGTTCTAATATTAATGGGGCGCTGGAGCCATCCGCCCAAACGAAACGTCCGATATGGCGGGACGCCTTGCCTTCTTCAATAACCAAGCTCCAACGAGCGACTCCTTCGACCGGCAATTTCTTGCCTTGAACGGTGCCGTTCCAAATCTGACCATCCAACTGGACACGTTCAAATTTCGCGACCTCTTCCGATTTGGGTTTCTCCGCGTCTTCCGATTTTGGATTGGTATTTTCGGATTCCGCAGCTGGTGCCACCGGTTCGGGCGCCGGGACTTTTTCGGGTGCGATGCTCCACTGCTCCCCTTTGGACTTGATGTCGACCGTTACCTCCCAACCCGGGAGATTGCCAACAGGGGCTACTTGAAAACGCCATTTTCCAGCGAGATCGACCGAACTCTTGGGCTTGATTTCATAAGGTTTCCCCGCGACCCAAGTCTGCGATAGTTTGGTTTTTTCGGCGAACAGATCCCCATCCGCGACAACAAAACTCGCTAACTTTCCGCGTGACAAACTTCCCAACTGATCCGAGACGCCCAGAACCTCTGCAGCATCAATCGTTAAGGCTTGCAGCGCTTTCTCACTCGACAAGCCTCGTTTGACTGCGACGCGAAGTTGGCTCAAAAACGTGTTGGCATTTTCCAAGCCGTTCGAAGTAAACGCCATTTTGACTTGCCGTTCGGCCAACCGAGCGGGATTTTCTGGAGCATGATCCCAGTGCATCAGCGACTCCAGCGTGACTGCCTTCGCATCCGACAACGAAGCCACGTTCGGCGCTGGCGGAAAATTCACAGGACAAATAACGGTTCGACCTGTGGCCGCAATTTCTGCGACCCGGCGATATTCGCGACCATTACCTACGACGATCAATCCGACACCAAACTCACGCGCAAATCGATCCGCGCGTAAGACGGATAACTCGTTTCCGGTTTGCACGAACAAAGGTCGCTCACCGGCGATCAGTGGTTCCAAGGCTTCCAAGGTGGTGTTGGTCTCCGGCAAAGATACCGCCGGGTCCACACGAACAACTTGCCAAGCATCGCGATACCACCGTGCGTCGTACAAGGCTTGCC
The DNA here is from genome assembly GCA_041741535.1 of Pirellulaceae bacterium. Taxonomy (GTDB): domain Bacteria; phylum Planctomycetota; class Planctomycetia; order Pirellulales; family Pirellulaceae; genus M30B19. The sequence goes on along the minus strand of JBGSJV010000175.1, from coordinate 27,826 downwards.
GAGCCAACGCGACGGCCCCCATGGGCGAACCTGGATATCCACCTGTGCCATCGTCCGCAGCGGTGGCACCTCGCGGGCCTCGAGCGACCGTCAAGACACCATGTTGTCCAACTCCCGAACGAACGACTTGCTGCGTCGCAGAGGGAGCAATGCCGCCTAAACTCGCAACCGCACCAGAGCCATCAATGATCGCGCCTGTTGGAACAAACAACGCCGCGACGATGCCTTGCGAACGTCGCGCCGAGTCGTCCATCAACTGCGAAGTTAAATAATCGCGAATGTCCACCTCGGCGCGAATTCGCGGATTCCAATAGAGATTAGCCGCCGGAGCGGGCGCGACGTTGACCGGTAGGTACGCATCGATCAAACCAGGATAGATGGTTTGACCGGTCACGTCGATTTTCGCGTAACCAGCGGGGATGGCGACTTCGTCAGCCGAACCAACGGCAGCAATCTTTCCGGACTCGATGACCAAGACACCGTTTTCGACCACACGGCCATCGCCGATGACCAACTTGCCACCAGTCAAGGCATAACGGTGCGCCGGATGCTCGTGCAAACCTTGCGGTTGTCGAGTGCTGTCGACGGATTGTCCCCAAAGAGATGAACCACTCAAAACCAGCAATAACACGAACGTCCAAGTATTCTTCCAGCAATTCATCATTGTGTTTCCCTGTTACCATCCATCACGTGCAAGCCGTAATAGCTTAGTCAATAACGACTCACCTGCAAACGAAGTCAACGACAATTTTCGCTAACGAAACCTACAAAAAACGAGAATGTTGACCATGAGGTGGGGACTCACCGACGGATCCATACTGCGACGTTCAAAAATGCAATTCAGTTGCAGTTGCCGGGACGGTGATAGGTCGCAAACAAATCTGCAAAATAGTTGGGGTACGTTTTCACCGTGCAACCTGGATTCGAAATTTGAATTCCGGGCTGTCGAAGGCCAACCAGCGCCAAGCTCATGGCCATGCGATGATCGTTGTAGGTCTCCACCACCGTCGGGCGTAGTTCACCGGGCGTGATGGCCAAGCCATCGGGGAAAGTTTCGACGCTCGCGCCCATGCGTCTTAGCTCCGTCGCCAAGTCGTCGATGCGATCCGTTTCTTTGACGCGGTTGTGAGCGACACCCCGCACGACCGTTGGCCCTTCGGCAAACAGCGCAACGGCGGCCAATGTTTGAACGGTGTCGCTGATTCGATTCATGTCCACTTCGATGCCCCGCAATGGTCCGCCTTGGACTCGAACGGCATTGGGTTGGAACTCCACGCGACAGCCCATCTGTTCCAGGCAACGCACGAAATCGACATCACCTTGTAGACTGCGCGAATGCAAGCCTTGGACCGAAACATCTCCGCCGGTAATCGCGGCCAAAGCCCAAAAGTAACTGGCCGCTGAAGCGTCTGGTTCGATCCAATAATCGCGCGCTTTGTAACTTTGTGGCTCAATACAATATCCATCTTCGCTTCGAGTTACTTCGACACCAAAGTCTTTCATTACGGAGCAAGTCATGGCGACATAGGGCTCGGAAACCATCGCTCCGGCTATTCCCAGTTGCACGGTTTGTTTTGCCAATGGGGCGGCCATCAATAGACCACTCAGGTATTGACTCGAAAGATCGGCGGCCACAACACATTTTCCGCCAATCAAGCCGTTGGATTGAATGACGACCGGTGGAAACTGGCCGTCATGGCAATGGACCGCAGCGCCCAATTGCCGTAACGCAGCGCCCAGGTCTCCGATAGGACGTTGCCTCATCCTCGCTACGCCATCCAATTCGAAGTTGCCGCCACACGCTGCCAAGGCTGCCGTGAGGAAGCGAATGGATGTGCCGCTGTTGCCCATGAACAAGTGATGGCGTGAATCGCCGGAAACAGGTAATAGTCCGCCGCATCCCGCAACGGTTAATTCACTTCGATCCGCGGATGCTTCGATTTCGATTCCTAAGGCTTGCCAAGCCGCAAGCATGATCTGCGTGTCCTCGCTGTCCAAGGCACCGGTCAAGCGTGATACGCCATCGGCTAACGCCGAGCACACCAACGCTCGGTTGGTCAGACTTTTTGAGCCCGGCGGAGTTACCGTGGCGGTGATCGGGCCAGTGGCGACCGGAATCTCGATCAAGTTCGTGTTTGTTTCGTTCGAGTTCATGGCAGCGGTTCATCCAGCAGAATGCAGCGAATGGATTGTCGGTTAGTCGTGTGGGCGGTAGACCTGAAATTTCGCCGAGTGAATTTCGACCCGCGGCCCACCGACGTGCTCCAAGCAGTCTGGGATCGCGGGAAAGACCGCGTCGAGGCACTCGGCAATGGCCTTCGGGGATCCGGGCAAGTTCAGAATAAATGCCTGTTCGCGAACACCGGCGACTTGTCGAGACAGAATGGCCGTTGGGACTTTTTGCACACTTACTCGCCGCATTTGTTCGCCGAATCCCGGCAACAAACGACTACAGACTTGCGTGGTCGCTTCAGGTGTGACGTCGCGAGGGGCCGGCCCGGTTCCGCCCGTCGTCACGACAAAGTGGCAACCCACTCGATCGACAAGCTCACACAAGGCGTCGATGATCCGCCACTGCTGGTCGTCGACCAATCGCGAGTGTATTTCGAAAGGGGATGCCAACGTTTCCGTGAGGTACGCCTGGATCGCTGGGCCACTGCGATCTTCATATTCACCGCGAAACGCGCGATCGGAAACCGTAACGACACCGACTTTCAAAACTTGGGACATGTGACTCGACTTTTGCTCCAAAGCGCGGAATCGGACTGCGACCAAAGTATAGCGCAGCTTGATTTCCCAAGTCAGGGGTGGAAGTTCGCTGGCCACTAACCAGCAAACCCCGCACCGGACTACGTCAACTATTGGTCAAAGCCGCGCCATCATAACGCCAATCAATTCCCGGCTATCCCCCAGTCGTCTTCGACGGTGAAAAATACAAATGGGCACTTCACCGGCCACACGTTCAAGGCATCGTGTTTACGATCGCTGATGACGGCACTCCTTTCCTTTCCATTCGGAAGAAATCGACTCGGTAGTGTTGAGAAATTCGGGTTCAATAAACGGTCGAGAATCGGTTCATTCTTGGGACTGAGTCGAGTGGCTAACTTAAACGATTCTCATCAGTTCGCGTTGTTGACCAAGTGGAGGGGGCTGGGTAGACTCGGAAGCGTTCTGGTTGGCAAACTTCTGCTCGCGCGATTTGGCGGGTCAATCGATTCCAAGATTGGTGCAGACGGTTTGGCGGCTGGGCAAGTTTCTGGAAACCCCATATCCCATTGGAGCGGGCCAGTCTTGGTGGGGCAGAGCCAAGCCAAGCCAACATCATGCCCGATCGTTTTTTTTCGCATAGTCCACTCGAACTCGGCCGATTGGTTGAGCTAGATCAACAACAATCTCACCACATTTTGCATGTGTTGCGGGCCGAGCTCGGAGACGAGGCATGCTTATTTGACGGGAGCCCCGACGAATTCCTTGCGAGAGTCCAAGGGAAGGATCGGCGGACGGTTCGTCTCGAAGTGGTCGCTCGAGTCGAACGATCCGCACCGGTGATTGACCGAGTTCTGGTGGCAGCTCCCGTTCCCAAAGGGGATCGTTTTCGTTATCTAATCGAGAAACTCACTGAAATCGGCGTGTCCGCCTACTTGCCGATTCTGACCAAGCGAGCGGTCAATCCTCTGACACCCAGCCTGCAACAAAAAATCGAGCAATGGGTCATTGAGGCGTGCAAACAATGCGGTCGGAATCAGCTGTTGACGGCGTTGGAACCGTTGCGCTTACCGGATTTTCTTCGTTTCTCGGAACGTGTGCCCGAACGATATGTTGCGTGTACCCCGGCCGATTTTGCGAACGTTGCAGCACCGGTCGGCTCTGAATGGACGGGAGATCCGCAGCGAGGGGAGTTGCGTTTGGCGGACATTTCGACGGAGTTGAACTTCGCTCGAGCCTTGTTGGTTGGCCCCGAAGGAGGGTTCACGTCCGATGAGCTTGGCGAAATCCACGGACGGGGCTGGCACCCGCAAGTGTTGGGACCCTTCATTTTGCGGATGGAAACGGCGGCGATTGCGGGCGCCGCGGTGCTGGTTAATCCGCCATTCAAGCCCGTTAGGCAATTCTAAAGTCTTTTAGTAAACTGGTGGCCGTTCATATCCCCCTGACGGTAAATCCATGACTACACCCGCACCAACTTTGACCGATGCCGAAAAACGACTTTCGATCATCGTGCATCCACATCCAACGCTTCGGTACAAGAGCAAGCCCATTCTTCGGGTGGATGACCAGTTGCGTGATTACATTGCGCAAATGTTCGAGTTGATGTACAGCTCAAAAGGTGTTGGTTTGGCCGCGAACCAAGTCAATTTGCCGCTCCAATTGTTCGTCGTCAACCCATCGGGCAAACAGGGCGAAGGAGAAGAGATGGTCTTTATCAACCCAGTCCTCAGCCGTCCCAAAGGAACCGAGGCCGGCGAGGAAGGTTGTTTGAGTTTACCCGGCGTTTTTGGGGAAGTTGTCCGGGCCGCAGAGATTGACGTGGAAGCGTTTACCCATCTGGGCCAGCGGATCAACCTGCGTGCGACTGGTTATTTGGCTCGGATCTTGCAACATGAGTACGATCACTTGCAGGGAGTTATGTTTTTTGACCGAATGAGCGAAGCCAAGCGATTGGAGATCAACGATGAAATCGGTGAATTCGAAGACGACTACCAAGTCCAATCGTCGCTCGGAAACATTGTCTCGCAAGATCATTGGCAGGCTTGGATTCAAAAAATAGAATCGCGGTACTGCGTCAAGTAACGAAACGATTTTGCGAAGGAAGTTCTCGATGTCGCTCGAAAAGATCATGGCTTTGATTCCGCATCGACCTCCGATGCTTTTGATCGACGAAATCCTGCAATCGACGGAGCGGTCCATTGTTTGTCAAAAGACATTTCGAGCCGACGAGTACTTCGTGCAGGGGCATTATCCGGACTTTCCATTGGTCCCAGGAGTGATCTTGTTGGAGTCCTGTTGCCAAGCGGGCGCGATCTTGGTGGCCCAAATTCTGCAAGCGACGGTAGGCGACAAAGTGCCCGTTTTGACTCGGGTCGATAATGCCAAGTTCAAGCAGATGGTTCGACCGGGTGACACCGTGATTTTGGAAGCCGAAATTGTCGAAGTGATTTCACTGGCGATCTACTTGAAGGGGAAGGTCAAAGTAAACGGCAAAGTTTCCGTGACCTTTGATTTCGCCTGCTCGTTAGCCCCGCGCAGCGTTTGAAACGGTTCCACAATTAGGTTCCTGATCCCAGATCCACGGGGCGGAGTCGGAATACTGACGACTACGGTCGGTTGATGGCCCAGCGATAGACACGGAAGAGAGCGATGGATTTTCTACAAGTAGTTGGCAAAACGATTGTGATCTTTGGCGTGGCCAACAAAAAAAGCGTCGCCTATTCGATTGCAAAAACGCTCGAAGAACATGGGGCTCGTGTCATTTACGTCGTTCGCTCGGAAGCTCGCTTGGCAAGTCTCGAAAAAACGTTGGCGGGCCGAACGGTTTTGGTCTGTGATGTGGAAGACCAGGTCCAAATCGATAAAGTGGCGGAACAAGTTCGGCAGCTTGCACCCCAGATTGATGGTTTGGTGCATTCGATTGCGTTTGCCGATTATTCCGGGGGGATGCGTCCGTTTCATGAAACGGGACGCGCCCAGTTTTTGCGAACCGTGGATGTGTCTTGCTTTAGTTTCATCGCGATTGCCAACGCCTTTAAAGATCTGTTGGCACCCCAAGCGTCGGTGGTCACGATCTCCATTTCAACCACGACCATGGCCAGCGAGAACTATGGGTTCATGGCACCCATCAAGGCAGCGTTGGACAGTAGTTTGGCGTTTTTGGTCAAGAGCTTTAGTGCCTTCTCGCAGGTCCGATTCAATGCGGTCGCTGCTGGTCTGCTGAAAACAAGTGCGTCGGCGGGTATTCCCGGCTACGTTGATTCTTATTTGTATGCAGAACAGGTCATTCCACGTGGCGAGGCGGTCACGACGCAAGAAGCGGCGAACGTTGCGTGTTTCTTGCTTAGTCCTCGTTCGTCCGGAATCAACGCTCAAAAAATCGTGGTCGACGCTGCAATGAATATCAATTACTTTGATCAGCGCATCGTTGAACGCGCGATCAAATAAACGTTTGATTAATGGAGCCTATCCCGTGAGTCGAATTCGGCCAAGCGTGCGTTTTTCGATTTTGCCGATCTTGGTAGCGACGGTGGTCGCGGCTATTTTTGCGGGAGCGGGCTATGTTCGGTATGCTCCGCCGCCGCTGGTGGAATCGCTCGATGGGGATTCGACCTACTCCATGGACAAGATCGTCGCAACGTTGGAGTTATTGGTAGGCGATGGTATTCCGCATCCCGCTGGTTCCCCACAAAACGTTGTGGTTCGGCAGCGCATCATTACATTCGCCGAATCGCTGGGATGTGTTGTTGAGCTGCAAGAAACCAGCGGGATCACATGGCGCACGAAAGAGACCGTGCCGTTGGTCAATGTGTTGATCTTCGTGCCGGGGACGGAACCCAAGGCGACCATTGCGTTAACTTCGCATTACGACAGTACCGCGGCCGGACCAGGAGCGGCGGACGATGCAGCAGCCGTGGCGATTTCGCTCGAGTTGCTGCGACATTACCAGACGGATCCGCCGCGGAACAATTTGTTGTTCTTGATCACGGACGGAGAAGAACTCGGATTGTTGGGCGCGGAGAAATTCGTCAAGGAACATCCGTTGGCCAAGACACTGGATTTGGTCATCAACTTGGAGGCGCGTGGCACACGTGGCCCTAGTTGTATGTTCGAGACTGGAGACGCAAGTCGCTGGACGATTGAAAACTACGCGGCCGTAGCGAATCGCCCAACGACGAGTTCACTTTTCCTTGAAATCTATCGACTATTGCCCAACAATACAGATTTTACGCACTACCGCAAACTAAAGATTCAAGGATGGAATTTCGCGTTCATCGGTCGAGTCCTGAATTACCACACTCCGAATGACAATGTTCAAACGGTCGATCGTCGCAGCATTCAGCATCATGCGGAACATGCCGCGGGGTTAATGGCAAGATTTGCCAATGCCGCCGAACTGAATATTGAATCAGGACGAGTCGTATATTTTGACTATCTCGGTGTTTGGATCTTTATGTGGGACGAACAACTGGCCGTGCCGCTGGCGATCGTTCCTACGCTATTCTTGTTGTTGGGGTGGACCGTCTGTTGGCGTGGCGGGACACTAAAACCACGCCGTCTGGTTTGGGCGAGCATTTGGTCGTTGAGTCTTCCGTTGGCCCTGGTGCTCGGCCTGTGGGCAACGTTTGAAACGATGAGATTTCAAGACATTTTTTCGCCTCCATGGCCGAAATATCCGGTTCCGATTTTGTTAGCGTTTTGGATCACGACGATGGGCATTTCAATAGCGCTAGCGCGCGTGGGGTGCACTTTAGCGACGGAGATCTTCTTTTGTCTCGCTGGTTGCGGATTGGTCCTAACTTGGCTGACGGCGTTTTACGTTCCCGGAGCGAGTTATTTGTTTTTGTTGCCAACCATGGGTTGGGGGATCGCGAGTTGTTGGATTCGTTTCGATCAGCGATCCGCGGTGCTGGTTGCATGGCTGGCGGTTGTCGCGTTGTGGTTTCCTTTGGAGCCTTTGTTTTACGATGCGTTGGGGTTTCGCAATCGCGAGTTTCTATTGGGACGTTTGCTGTTGTTGAACATGGCCGCTGCGCCGATTTGTCTGGTAAGTTGGCGGCTAGTAACGAAGGCGGACTCCGAGGCTAACGGTTAGTCGGAATACCGTTCAACTTGGGACTATTCGCTTCCGAATCGCTCGGCGACGCAATACTGGGCGACATGCATAATCAATTGGGCAAAGTGGGTCATCGCCCAGGATTGCTCTGCGTCGCGGTTAAACACAATACCGTTCAACGAAGGACTTATTTCACTTCCGAATCGCTCAGCGACGCAATGCTGGGCGACTTGCATAATCAATTGGGCAAAGTGGGTCACCGCCCAGGATTGCTCTGCGTCGCGGTTAAACAAAAATTGAACCGTATTGCATTTCATCGCGCAGTCAGCGCAGCGGTAAAAAGCGACGTCCTCGGGCATTGCGAACGGGCGCTGCGTTCAACCCGCCGGGTTGTGATCTACCAACTTCTGCGGTCTCGTTCGGATCAGGGACGTAAGCGAGGAGAAAACGGAGCCAATAGTCATCCAGCGTTTGCAGGGCGGCCCAAGTGTTATGTTTGGTCTCCAACGAATAGGCCACTAATCCCAGGCGGTTGGACAGCACGTTTTGATCGTTTGCATCCAACCAGCGATCAAAACACTGCACCGAATCGATCCAAAGATCACCGGGTTTCATGAGATCAAGACCGATTCGAATATTCGCGAGGCCCTCCTCAGGTAGGTCGTCGAAGTGCACAGCGATTGGTTGCCATTCGCTTGATTGGCTTTGGGTGTTATTCGGTATGTCTTTGGTGCGTAGTAGCGGGATTTCGCCGAAGCGATAGTATTTTCGGCCGTCCGAACCCTGCCCATCAATCGACAAACGAAGCGAATCAACAGGGCGTTCTGGATGGTTTCGAACCCAGGCGGTTACACTGAGTCGTCCGGTCGTTGACGCGGCTATCGAATTGCTACGCAACCAAACCACACCTTCCGAGTTTTGGATTCGTAGACTGTGGGCGCCGTTATGAAAGGTTGATGAATCGCGAGCGATGGACTGTCCGGTTTTGAGTTGACCGTGCACCCAATTGCTCGCATTGTTGGCCGAGGTCGTCGTTAGTTCTTCTTCGAAACCAGAGTTCTGAATTGCTTGGATAGGTGTTGCGTTGGTGGACGCTTGTCGCAAGCGGCGGAAAAGGGATGCTTGGAGCGCAGCAAGTCGCGGGTTGGCGTCGGCAGCCGCTTCGTTGATTGTGACTTGGCTAACTTGGATTGCCGGCCCTTCGAGAACGGTCAATGAATAAGGCGACAAGGTTAGAGTTAATCGCGCCGAAGCGGCCGGGTTGCGAACAAAACCGGCCGGCTGCAAGCGGTTATCGGAATTCGCCAAAGCTGTCGGCTGAATTAGTTGTTTGGTAACGACGTTTGTCCAAGCTATGGAGTCGTCCGAATTTACTCCCGCGACGTCCAATCCACAGGTTACTGGCCACCCCGCCGCATTAACGACATAAATTTGTGACTTTCCATGTTGCGGTTGGGACTGGCGGATTGTCACTGGCGAAGTGGAATCTTGATAGAGTGTGGCGAAAGGTTGGCGATTTAACTGCGCGAAGGCCAAAGCAAAAGCTTGTTCGGCCAAGTGTTCGGTGCGCGGCAAACCGCCTGTTTGATTGGCAAGATTGCAAGCATCTTGTCGTCGCATCGCTTCGGCCCAGGCCGCCTCGCAGCCCACGGGGCCGCTAACCACACCAAACGTTAACATCGCTTGGCCGACATGGTCTGATGGCGTCTCGGCCATGGCTTCAACGACTGTCTGACGTAGGGCTTGTTGAGTCATGAAACTCAGCTCCGACAATTTTTCCAAGGCTTGCCAGAAGTCTGTCGTGTGAGAGGTCACATTTGCTCGACGATGGATTGCGATGTCGGAATTTTGCTTCGTCGTTTGCTGCACGAACAGGTTAACTCCGTCTTCGTTCGACTGAAACGTTTCTAGATTCAAACCTAACTTCAGCCAATGTTCCGTCCAAGTCGGACGACCACGCAGCGAAGGATACAAACTGTCTCGCAGGATCGGTTGCCGATGGAGACCGGTGACGACCAAGTGTAATTCCAGTCTGGAATGGTTGATTGGTCGCGACAGAGCGGCTAACTTGGCTTGCGTTTGCGTGAAGAACTTTCGAAGTTCGTTGGAGCGCCATAGCAGCCACTGGTGTGTGTGATTCTGCAAAACCCATTGCTCGATCACGGAACCTGCAGCATCTTCGATCCTTCCCAGCTCATGGGCGGGCCACGTTAGTGAATTTTCCGATAAGAAGCGAGCGACCGTTGTTGCGCTAAGGCCATCCGATTCTGAACGGAATAGGAGCGGACAATCGGGCCCCAGCTCGATTGCGATTCCGCGCAACGATTTATGTCGATGGTATCGGGCGGCGAATTGTTCGATGATCTCAAGCACTTCTTGTTGAAAGTTGGAGTCCAGCGGGTTTGGCTCGGACGCTGTCGCGTCGCCAACTTTCGGCAAGCGAACCGAAAGATCGAGCACTGGAACCATCGCCAGGTGTTGGCTGTCGAGTTTTCGCAGGAGCAATTCCACAACATCCAACCGTGAATGGGGCTGAGCCAACGTTCCAAACGAACTGTTTTCGAATCGCGGCAGAGTCTGGACACCGTCCAACGGGAATAGGGGTCCGCCTTGTTTGAGAACCGGCAACCAAACGGTATTGTATTTCTTGACGACTAAGAATTGGACCAAACGTTCGGCGGCGTCGTGATAACTTAGCCAATCATTTAATGGTGGCGAGTTGGCCGTGGGGCTTGGCTTGCGACCTGAAAAAATCGATGTCAACAACGGCGTCTCCATGTAATAACCGACGCCACGTGACGGGCCCCTGAGTGCCGTCATGTCGGGCGCGGAGTCGAAGTCAACTTGCGAAACGACAATCGAACCAATTCGAACGGGCGCTTCTTGGCTTCGATTGGTCAAGCAAAGAAGGGTTGCAGGATGCGAAGCGGTTGGATTTACCCAATGGAGCGTTCGCCAATTTCTGAGTCGATCCGGAATGGTTCCAGTGCCCGAGACTTGAGACAGGAGGGGATCGGTGTTGGCATTCCAGACGCTGCCCGTTGTCCAATGGGGAACGCGATTCCATTGGTCTGTCTGCACCAAGTCCAATGCCAGTTGTGCGGCATCGGCATTCATTATTTCGACGTCGATCCAGTACCATCCGGCTTCTAGTGTGGGGAACTCGATGATTCGCCATTGTTCGCTGCCTAAGTCCCAGGCGTCTTTCCCTTCGATTTCCATGCCGCGTAGCGATTCACTACTGCGAGTTGCAAAGGTTGGTTGGACCGTTCGCTGAAACGACTGCAGTCGAGGCAACCAAGGGAGTCTTTGTAGCTCGAACGAGCGAAACGGCGACACACTCAAATTGGAATGATCGATGGTTAGTCGAACGGCAACCTGTGGATCTTTGGGTTCCCGCGAGGGTTCTGGGAGGGCCGTGGATTTGGGCGCGAGCGTGCCGCTTTCAATAGCGGGTACGACGACCCATTGCATCTGGCGGGTCGCGACAATGGGGTTTCCGGCCATGCTGTTGGGCAGTAGCGAAGTCAATGCCGTGCGGGCCAAAGTAATATCGACTTGAAATTGGTACACGCCAGTGTTTGCCCCGGCGGCAAGTTGGATGATGGGGAGCGGCTTGTAGTCGCCGTTCTGGTCCGACTCCAAATCTCCGCGTGCCTCCCATACTTGTTCGTTCTGAGCAGTGATGTCGATGACCCGGGCGTGGTACTTCAGGGCTGTTCCGCGAGCGATTCTCAGTCGATTCGGGATCACTGCAATTTCTTGGCCTTCGCCTAATTCGAGGATGTCTCGTTTTAGCGACGACTCGATATGAATTTGATCCTCGCTGGGACGTTCGATCCATATTCCATGTCCGCTATTGGCTAAGGGCAAGCTCCAGGGGGCGTCGATCAACTGGGCTAACGGAACGGTTTGATAGAATGACCACTGCGGGTTGTCTGGCGACCTCAATTGAATTTCCAATTGGGCTTCCGCATCGGCTCGACAGTTCACGTGAAAGCTATTGTAGGACAACGACTCCGAATGACGTATCGTTATTTCTCGCGAGTTGGGCGCCAAACGGATCAAGCCTACTGCTGCGGGTTCAATCGACAGAACACCCAGATTTTCCCAACGTCCATCGGCAGAACTTTGAAGGCGGATGTGACCCTCCCAACGAACCGATTTTTCGCCGCCCAACGTTACTTTAAGGCGTACCGGTCGACTGGAAGACGCCGTAGTGTTGGCCGAATCGAAAACCGAGGATTCCGTCTGGTTTTCCGCCGGATTGTCGGCGGACCGATTGGCGGGAAAGGCGGTCAATGAGTTGTCGGGTGGCGGTTGGAGGGAGTCTCCTCGAAGCGGAGATAGTGGCAGCTCCTGAGAAGGCAACGAAGTCGAAGGACGGTATTTGTCGGAATTGGAAAGTGACGATTGCTGGGCGTTCAAATGGGACGCCGAAATTATTGAAACGAATAGACATACGACCGCAGCTGGGATGAGCGTTTGTCGCTTCCCTAGTTTTCTGGTCTTTAGACTTGGACTTCCTTGTCCATCCATGAAACTGGCTCGCCGTGTTACTTTCCCGCGAAGTATACCAATGCTCAGATCGAGTCAAAATACCAAAAAAGCAGCCGCCAGTGACAATACAATTACAGGAGTCGCGGTAAGTAACGTAGGTCACCATTAATTTCGTGATTGTCGGACGTTTTCCGGGGTTAATGGATCGTTGTTTTCCATTAAGTTCTCTCCTCGTCGTCCGGATAAATTTGAACATCCGGTATGATGAAACAATTTCCAGCGTCTCGGATTTTTTTTCGAACCGAGGCTGGTTTTCCTGCGTAGAAAAGATATCGACCGAGGTAAACCTCCTTCGTTGAGTGCGAGAGCAGCAATTGAGGGCTGGTTGGGTGGAAGAGACTGGTTTTGAGTATGTTTGTCGTATCGGGGAGACTCGAGCGGCTTGCATCCTCCAAGGAATCAACAAAAGTGCTGATCCGTTGGCACTGGAGAGATTCCGGGGGCAAAATCGGTGGCTCCCATCCAACCAGCCCGCTTCCGTTTACGGGCTTATTTTTTGGCAGGCTGCAACTTCTGGACATCGTTGGCCGGGTAATTTTCCGCTCAGTGATTTGGAAGTGGAAGAACCCGTTACAGAGTTTAGGCATCATTAATGGCCTAACCGGTTGGTATCCAAGCAAGTAGATCTAGGATTCTGCCAGTCAATTGCATCTAAAAATTTGGTGCCACCCATCGAACGGCCAAAAAATTTGGTGCCACCCATCGAACGGCCCATCTAATGGCATAGCCCAAATTGCTGCCAGCCACCTTGCGAATTGGTGCCACCCATCTAACGGCATAGCTCAAATTGGTGTAGCTCAAATTGGTGCCACCCACCAACGGCACTGCCAGCTGGTACTAGACGTTTCAAGGGTGCCAGCCATCTAAAAAGCCAAATTGGTGCCACCTAGCGAATTGGTGCCACCAATCTACGGTGCGCGTTTACATCACAAATCGCTTGGCGGTCACCTAGGGAGGGCAGGGCAACGCCGTAAAGGATTTTTGCGTGACAGTCCACGGACATTGTGTCGGCCTTGCACGCCTTTGCGGGTCGAGAAATCGCGCTGACCGGTGGCTCGCGCACACCAGCTTGGGTTGGTTTCGGCCCATTCGGGCCTGTTTTGGCCTTGGGAAATCCTTCACGGCGTAGTGGGCACGGGCGTGCGGAAGGGCGATCTAAAAACGGACGTAGTTTTTCGCCCGTGACGATGCTCGTGACATAACATCAGTCTTTTCGCTGGTCTTGTTGTTGACGATAGTCCGCTCTTTGTCGCGCGTATTCATTTGCCGAAACGGCTTCAATCGAGCCTGTTGGCGGGTTTTCTGCATCGTTACTGGGACTGGGTTGGGCTCTTAGCCAGAGTCGCTTGAGGAAAGGACGACACCACCCGCAACCAGTTCCAGCGCCCAAACATTCACTTAGTTGACTGGCACGTTGTGGCTTTGTTCTTTGAATAAAATTTTCGATCTTCCTGCGACTCACATGAAAGCAGAGGCACAGTTCGTCATCGAGTTCCATGGTTGATCTCCAGCCTCTTCAAAACGCAACGCGACCGTTCCCTCCGTTGAGTTTAAGGCGGGGCGGTAGCTTTTGCCAGCAGCAGCACCCGATGTTTCGTTATGGGGTTGTGACAATGGTAAACATTTATCGAGTTTGCATTTGGCAAGTTCCGCACGTCGCGGGGCGTGAATCGCGAGTCACGGAGTAGCCCAACGGAACGCCCAAATCCGCTAGGTTTGCGATGCCAGATGCTGCTTACTCCCACTGTCATTTAGAGACATTGAGAAGAAAACAAGGCGTTTGGAATGGGTGCCTCTTCCAATTCCAAGAAGTCAAGTGCTGTAAAATCCGACAGGTGTGGCATTTTGAACGGGGCAGCGGCTACCGTTAAATGGGGTGTGTGGTTAAGATAGTCGCAGACCGAGGCCCCGGCGGGTGACTCGGTTCCCGCCTATCCTCCACATCCGTTTTCCTCCCTCTGAAAGTGGAAACGATGCATCGCTTCTGGAATGTCATCAAACATTGCCCTTTTTTTGGCTGGTTGGCTATTGCCGTTTGGTTTGCGGGCGCCGATGCGCCTGCTAGTTTGTTGGCCCAAGACACGATCGAGTATGCGAAAGATATTCGTCCGATACTGGCCGATAAGTGCTTTGCCTGCCATGGACCTGATGCAAAAACCCGCGCGGCAGATCTCCGATTGGACCAATTTGAAGCGGCTGTCGAGGGTGGTGCCATCGTGGCGGGCGACCCCGATTCAAGTGAACTGATTGCAAGAATTCATTTGGAAGGTGACGATCCTGGTTTGATGCCTCCGACAACGTCGCACAAAGCGCTTAGTGGTGCGGAACGGGACCTGTTACGTCGGTGGATTCAAGCGGGAGCGCAGTATCAATCTCATTGGGCATTCGCAGCCCCACAGAAACTTGCATTGCCGAATGTCAAGAATCAAGAATGGGTGACCAATCCCATCGACTATTTCGTGCTCGCGAAGTTGGAGTCACTCGGGCTGGAGCCAAACGGGCCCGCGGATCCGGCGGTTTTGGTTCGGCGATTGGCGCTGGACATCACCGGGCTCCCTCCGAAGCCCGAGGACGTCCAGAGTTTTGTGGCCAACCCAACTCCCGCTGCTTACGAGGCGTTGGTCGACAAATACTTGGCCAGCCCAATGTGGGGTGAACATCGTGGCCGATATTGGCTGGATCTGGCGCGTTATGCGGATACACACGGTATCCACTTCGATAATTATCGCGAGATTTGGGCATACCGTGATTGGGTTATCGACGCGTTCAATCAAAACATGCCCTTCGATCAGTTCACAATCGAACAATTGGCGGGTGATATGTTGCCCAATCCGACTTTGGATCAACAGGTTGCCACAGGCTTCAACCGATGCAACATCACGACGAACGAAGGCGGAGTAATTGAAGAGGAGTATCGCGTTCTGTATTCGGTGGATCGAACGGAGACGCTGGCTCAGACATGGATGGGGCTGACCGTAGGTTGTGCGGTCTGTCACGACCACAAGTTTGATCCGGTCACGCAAGTTGATTTCTATCAATTGGCAGCTTTCTTCAACAATACGACGCAGCCCGTGATGGACGGGAATATCCCGAACACACCTCCAATCATTTTTGTTCCGAAGAAATCCGATCGAAGTCGCTGGGATGATTTGCAAGCTCAGCTTAAAACCGCTCGCGAGCGACTGGCCGAACGGCGGGCATCGGTTGCCGCAACATTGGATCTATGGTTACGACAACCCGACGCCGTAGAACAATTGATCGGCAACCCGAGTGGCTCGTTGGATCAAGACTTGGAATTCCGAATTCCAACTGGGCCAAGTACCGTGCAAATTCCCTGGCAAAACGCCCAGGCCAATGTTGTCACCGCACCTTTAGCCAACGCGGATGCTGGGTTTCCTTGGGGTATACGTGCCGAACAATTTGCAACCGGTGATTCTCCGCGGCTTGCGGGCGTTGGCGATCTGGAGGGAAATCGTTCGTTTAGTCTAACGGCCTGGATTCGTTTCAACGGGGGTGCCAATAGTGGCGCACTACTCTCGAAAATGGCTGACGGTTCAGGCTATCGAGGTTGGGATTTGTGGAGCGAAGGTGGGCGAATTGGCATGCACTTGATTCACGATTGGCCGTCCAATGCGGTGAAAGTCGTGACTAATGATTCGTTGCCATCTGACCAGTGGCATCATGTGGCCATTACGTACGACGGTTCGCAGAAAGCTGCTGGACTGAAGATTTACGTGGCGGGTCGCGCGCTGGCGACGTCAACTCAGAACGACACCCTGAACGCGACGATCCACAATGAGTTGGACGTGATCTTGTTTCAACGACACGGAGGTCGCCCCATCGACCGTGTGGGCTTGGATGATGTGCGATTGTATTCACGACAGATTACAACCAACGAAATCAGCGATTTGGCCCAGCAAAAACAACTGGAATCGCTACGGGCTGGGCTTACCGCGCCCCAAACCACTGATCGACCCGTGTTGGAGGGCGAACTCTTGGAATTGGCCTTGAATCGTTACTTGACGCGATTGGATGTCGAGCACCAACAGCTGGTTGCGGAAATCGCCCAAGCCGAGGCGGAAGAGTCGCAATTACGACAACGCGGAACGTTGGCCCCGGTGATGCAGGAGCGACCCGACCAAACTCCTACGGCGTATGTTCTCAGCCGAGGGCATTACGAGCAGCGACGTGAGCAGGTCTCGGCCAATACTCCTGCGATGCTGCCGGCGATGTCGGAGCAACTTCCCAAGAATCGATTGGGCTTGGCCAAGTGGCTGGTCTCAGCAGAACATCCCCTGACGGCTCGCGTGACCGTCAATCAGTTTTGGCAATCCGCGTTTGGTCAGGGATTGGTTGCCAGCAGCGGGGACTTTGGCTTGACGGGCGGACTGCCGTCGCATCCCGAATTGCTAGACTATTTGGCCGTGCAATTTCGTGAAGAAGGCTGGGACGTGAAAGCCTTCTTCAAACAAATCTATCTCAGTTCCACCTACCGCCAAAGCGCTCAAGTGTCGGACGAGAAACTGGTCGTCGACCCCGACAACGTTTGGCTATCTCGAGGCCCGCGATATCGCATGGATGCTGAGATGGTACGTGACTATGCGTTGTCGGCCAGCGGAATTTTGGTACCGGAAATCGGAGGCCCAAGTGTTCGTCCGTATCAACCGCCCGGTGTTTGGGAGGCCGTTGCGATGATTGGATCGAACACGCGTGATTACGTCGAAGATCGCGGTTCGGGCTTGTATCGCCGCAGCATGTACACGATCTGGAAGCGATCGGCTCCACCGGCTTCGATGGATGTATTCAATGCGCCCAGTCGAGAGGCATGTACCGTTCGACGGGAACGGACAAACACGCCGTTGCAAGCGCTCGCGACGTTAAATGACCCGCAAATGATCGAAGCAGCGCGGCATTTAGCGGCTGAGATCATGCAAATGGAACAAAATCCTGTTTCCGTGATTACCGAGGCAGCTGGACGGGAAGATCTGATCGATAGGCAACTCGATGCGGTCGCGTGGAAGATCATCTGTCGTGCGATCCAAGACGAGGAAAGAACGATCCTGCGGAGTTCACTAGAACACTTGCAGAATTATTACACAACCAACCCTGACTTGGCGATTGCTTTGAATGACGTTGGTCATACAAAACCGTCGGCCGATTTGGACTCGGCCACATTGGCTGCATGGACGATGTTGATCAATCAATTGTTCAACTTAGACGAAGTGATCAATAAATAGTCGCGAAGTAGTTGGTCAGGCTTTGGGAATGGTCGAGCTGCGTTTAACAGAACCGGGCTGTTTCCTGGTCATACAACACCGTGGCGAGCCTAGTTTTCCCTGAATTCGCGATTGACCAAGCCCGCGCACACGTTGCTAGAACCATCGGACTCGGACGCTGGCGATTGTGCGTGATGTAAACGAATACGAAGTGGAGATGCCCAAAATGTCGAATGAAAACCCATCAGCGGCAGAATATAAAAAGCAAGAGACTCGACGATATTTTTTAGGTCGAGGTGGCAATGCGGTTGGCTGGGCGGCGTTGCAAAGTCTGCTGGGGTCGGCGGCGTTGGGTGGCATTGGTGGACGTGATGATCGCGGCTCGTCGAACCCGCAAGATGGCGAGCATGGCGGGCGTCCGTTGGGGCCACATTTTGCTCCGCGAGCCAAGCAGGTGATCTATTTGCACATGGTCGGCGGGCCGCCGCAAATGGATTTGTACGATTACAAGCCGATGATGAACGATTGGTACGACAAGGACCTGCCCGAGTCGATTCGGAACGGGCAACGGCTAACCACGATGACCAGCGGTCAAGCTCGGTTTCCGATCGCTCCCTCGATGTTCAAGTTCCAACAATACGGACAGTGCGGGATGTGGGTCAGCGAGTTGCTGCCGCACATGGGTAAGATGGTGGACGATGTATGTTTCATGCGCAGCGTTCACACGGATGCCATCAATCACGAGCCGGCGATCACGTTTATGCAAACCGGCAATCAGGTCACAGGACGCCCATGCCTGGGAGCTTGGGCCAGTTATGGTTTGGGTTCGATGAATGAAAACCTGCCGACGTTTGTCGTGATGGTGGCCAACCCGACGAACACGGAGCAAGTGCAGGCGATTTCGGCGCGACTATGGTCCAGTGGACCTTTGCCTGGCGAACATGCCGGCGTCAGTTTCAGGTCGGTGGGGGATCCTATTTTGTACATCAACAATCCGCCAGGAGTCTCATCTGAAGTTCGACGGCATACATTGGATGGGATCAATCAACTCAATCAGTTGCAATACGAACATTTGCGAGATCCGCAGATCCGGACTCGGATTCAACAATACGAGTTGGCGTATCGCATGCAAACCAGTGTTCCGGAATTGACGGACTTGGCAGCGGAACCGGAGCATACATTTCAACTGTATGGGGAAGCTGCCCGCAAGCCTGGAACATTCGCCAACACGGCGTTGATGGCGAGGCGATTGGTGGAACGTGGCGTGCGATTCGTGCAGATTTACCTTAACAACTGGGACACACATGGCAACGTTGCCGGGCGTTTGCCGGACCAATGTCGGGACGTCGACCAGTCATGTTGGGGTTTGATTCAGGACTTGAAGGCCCGCGGACTGTTAGACGAGACCCTGATTATCTGGGGCGGCGAATTCGGACGGACGATCTATTCACAAGGCGGACTTTCGAAAACCAATTACGGACGTGATCATCATCCGCGTTGCACGACGATGTGGATGGCGGGCGGTGGGGCCAAGGGCGGAACGATATACGGCGAAACCGACGATTTTTCGTACAACATTGTCAAGGATCCACTTTCCGTTCACGATTTCCACGCGACGATCCTGCATTTGTTGGGTTTCGATCATGAGCGGTTCACGATCAAGCATCAAGGATTGGATCACCGACTCACGGGGGTCGAACCTTCCCGAGTTGTCAAAGAACTGTTGTTATAAGACGGAAATGGGGGATACGTGTCTACTTGTCGATTCACGTCGATCGTACTATTCTAGCAATCTTGAACAGGGATTTGCGGCCGCTTGCAGCCTTTACTGCTAAAGTGCCGACCACCGGTTTTTGGCGTCTCGTTCGGCTTCCAATATTCTGGAAATACTGGGAAGCGGAACGCTTGATGGGCGAAACGACCGTAAATTCTTAAGGTTCTACGGCAAGCGGTTGTTAGAATTCACCGTGGCGAGGTTCGCGAAGCGGTGGCCTGTTAAGGAATCCAACGTCTGGCGACGGTCGTTCCATTTCTTCCGCTTGCTTTGTCGCGGTACTCGGGAATTTCACCCGTATTCTCCTAACATTGCGGAGTGGTCTGCAGATGAGCAATTCCGACGAATCGAACTCGGCGAACACGACAATTACCAGTCCATGGGCGGGGTTCTCAACGACGGCGATCCACGGCGGTGAACAACGCCAAAAGGCCCACGATGCCGTAACCGATGCAATCGTTTGTGCCAGCACGTTCTCGTTCGCGAACACGCAAGCGGTGATCGACTTTATCGAACAAGACCAACAACGGGGCGAGTACGCTCGGTACGGCAATCCCAGCGACATGGTCGTCGAGCGAAAGTTGGCAGCGATCGAAGGAGCCGAAGATGCGATACTGTTCAGCAGTGGCATGGCCGCGCTGGTGACGCTATTGATGGCCAAGTTGTCCGCGGGTGATGAGATCGTGTTCTTTGATCAGTGTTACCATCGAAGTCGAGAGTTTTGTGCCAAGTACTTGTCTCGTTATGGCGTCATTACGAAGCAAGTGCAGACCGGCAACTATCAAGCGATGGCCGATGCGGTCACCGACCGTACCAAAATGCTGGTCAGCGAATCGCCAACCAATCCGCACTTAAGCGTGATCGACCTGGAGCAGTTTGTGGCGATCGGTCGTCGGTTCCACGTCGAGACGTTGATCGATGCAACGTTGGCGACGCCCTATAACTTGCGACCGATTGCGGCCGGCGTGGACTACGTCATGCATTCCGCGACCAAGTACCTTGGCGGGCACAACGACTTGTTGGCCGGCGTTGTCTTGGGACGCAAGGTTCAACTGGAAGATGTTCGATCTTTGCGCGGGGTATTGGGTGGTGTGAATTCTCCACATAACTGCTACTTGCTGCAGCGAGGGCTGAAAACATTCGAACTGCGCATGCAGCGACATAATGAAAATGGCCAACGCGTCGCCGAGTTTTTGTCGACTCATCCAATGGTCGATCGAGTGTTGTATCCTGGGTTGCCCAATCACCCGGACCATGAGTTGGCAGTGCATACGATGCGCGGTTTTGGCGGTTTGATTACGTTCTATACTAAGGATCCGAATTGGCAAGTTGCAGCAAGGGTCGTGGATCGATGTCAGTTGGCTCGGATTGGCCCAAGTTTGGGTGGTGTGGAGTCGCTGATCGAACAGCCCTACGTCATGAGTTACTTCAAGTATTCGCCGGCCGATCGGGCACGGTTCGGAATCCCTGACAACATGATTCGCTTGGCCTGTGGGGTCGAAAACGCGGAAGACATCATTGCGGATTTGGATCAAGCGCTTCGTAGTTGACCAGGCTCAATCCCCAAAGGGGTCTGACCCTCTCCGGTCATGCCTTTTTTTTGAAGTTTTACATGCCCTCCAAAGGGTCAGACCGCTTTTGGGACAGAGCGTCGTTAATTTGACGGGTTCGTCTACTTGGTTTCGAAACTCCGGCCTATTGAGAAAAGAAAACGGGAGAGTCTCATGCATTTTCGGACGAAAGCCATTCATGTCGGCAACCCTACCGATCGTGCCACCGGTGCCGTGGTTCCTCCGATCTACGTCGCTTCGACGTTTGTGATGGAGGAGGCTGGGAAACCACAAGAATACGACTATTCGCGCAGTGGGAACCCAACGCGGGGCAATTTCGAAACAACGATCGCGGCTCTGGAGGGTGGTGTGCGTGGGCTGGCGTTTGCTTCCGGGATGGCTGCTTCCCATTGCGTGACGATGTTGTTGGAGTCGGGACAACATGTGATTGCCGGAACTGACATCTACGGCGGTACGTATCGACTGTTGCACAAGATCTGTTGTCGAAGCGGAATCACGGTTTCATTGGCGGACACCACGATCATGGATAATCTGGACAAAGCTTGGCGGCCGGAAACCAAGCTGCTTTGGCTAGAAACTCCGGGTAACCCGCGGATGTCGATCACTGATCTTCGGCAGGCCGCGGAATGGGCCAAGCAGCGCGGCATTCTTTCGGTCGTCGACAACACTTTTGCAACGCCTGTGTTGACTCGACCGTTGGAACTCGGAATCGACATCGTTGTGCATTCGGCCACGAAATATCTTGGCGGTCACAGCGACTTGTTGGGGGGAGCCATTGTCGTGGGCGACGCTGAACTCGGTCAGCGCTTGTATTACACACAAAACGCGACGGGTGGCGTCATGAGTCCTTGGGATTCTTTTCTCGCAAGTCGTGGACTCAAGACCTTGGAACTGAGAGTGCGCGAACAATGTCGTTCCGCTCAGCAAATCGCAGAATACTTGTCGCGACATCCACGCGTCAGTCGTGTGCTTTATCCGGGGCTGAGCGATCATCCCGGTCACGCCTTGGCGACAACTCAAATGGATGGGGCGTACGGTGCTATGCTCAGTTTCGAAGTCGACGGTGATTTATCCCAAACAAAGCGACTGGTAGAATCGACCAAGCTGTTTCGATTGGCGGTCAGTCTTGGGGCGGTGGAGTCGCTGATCGAGCAACCGGCCACGATGTCGCACGCCAGTTATGACCGGATCGATCGCCAGAAGTTTGGCATCACCGATTCTTTGGTACGACTCTCCGTCGGCTTGGAGCATCCGTCGGATTTGATCGAAGATCTGGCTGGGGCTTTGAACATACTGTAAAAACTCCCGCTCAGTTTTGTTACCCAAAAATATAGAGGCTTTGTCCATGAATCAACTTCCACTACACGGCCGTCGATGTTTAGCGTTTGTGGGCGACATCTACGAAGACTTGGAGTTGTGGTATCCGAAGCTGAGATTGATTGAGGCGGGTGCGGAAGTCGTTGTCGCTGGTCCGGAAGCAAATACCGTCTATGCCGGTAAGAATGGTTATCCCTGCCGCTCGGATGCGGCGATTCGCGATCAGCGAGCTGCTGATTTTGATGCCGTCCTTTTGCCCGGCGGCTTTATGCCCGATAAACTGCGACGTGATCCCGACGTCTTGCAATTGATCGCGGATTTCCACAATGCGAAAAAGTGTGTAGCCGCGATTTGTCACGGCGGCTGGCTGGCGATCTCGGCTAAAGTTTACCGTGGTGTCCGTGTGACCGGTTCCCCTGGCATTAAGGACGACTTGGTCAATGCGGGTGCGATTTGGGAAGATGCGGCCGTGGTTGTGGACGGACATCACGTTTCAAGTCGCAAACCCGATGACTTGCCTGACTTCTGTCGAGCGATGATTGAAATCATGCGAAACTCTCCAAGGCGATAACTTCAGGCCAGTGTAGTGGATCGCTCCGCGATCCAACTTTGGTTCGCGGAGCGAACCATTACGTTGTGGCAAGTCCGTGTAGCCGATCGCTTATTTTCCAAGCGGCGAGTTGTTTCGTTGGATTTCCGCTGGATCCACTTCTTGAATGATCCACTTGAGTTGCGGAGAACCTGCTGCTGCGGCAGCTTTCATCGACGGTTTCAGGTAGCGATTGGGTTGCGATTCGCCAACGACGGTGAACTTGTCACCTTTCTGCAAGATTGGTCGGTCGTCAAACATCTGACCGAAAATGTGTTCGTGGGTCGTTAATTGGCAAGGTAGCCAAACTGCTTCACCGTTGGGGGCAACCATCAAGTACTCCGGGTAAGTATGGTCATTGCACCAGACCGCGCGGGCGGGTATTCCTCGAGTGCGACACAAAGCAATAAACAACGAAGCAAACTCTTCGCAGTCGCCTTTTTTGTTCGTCAACGCATCTAATGAAGAGTGGATCATTTCATCGAATTCGTACTCGATGTTCTTTTGCAACCAACTGTAGATCGACTCGACTTGGTTCCAGGGTGTTTCCTCCGGGTTTACAATTTCCTCACCCAATTCCTTGAATCGCTTGTCGTTCGTTTCGATGTACGGACTCTGTCCCAAGAACATTCGACCTTCGCGTTGGCCCTTTTCGGCAAATTTCCATTCGACGGTTTGTTCCGGAGCGATGATGTCGTAGCGATCCAAACGCAACGTGATCGTCGCGCGAGCGGTTTCGTTGGGACCCATGTTGGCGACATTGACGATCATTTGTCGGCCTTGGCCGGCAAATTCTTTCATCTTGACGCTCGTTACATTGGGCGATTTGAATTCGCTTAGCACCGTGATTTTTTGTTCGGGAAATTCGATTGGGACTGGAGCTACCGCGATGGCTCCACGCAACGGCCCGTTACCACTGGAGATCTCAACGCCAAACTCCCATACCTTGGAACTGCGTTTGACCAACCGATAACCGCCGTGCGGTGCGATGATGATTTCGCCATGGGCAGCGGTGGTTTGAATGTTCTCGGCTTGAGCTTCCGGCGGAGTCGCCTTGTCTTGTTGCAGCAATGTCAATCGAGCGGTCCCTTTAGCTTCGGCTTCAAAGTCGCGTGTCTTGGGCAATTGGGGGACACCCAGCTTCTCGGGAACAAAATCTCGCAAGGGAGTCGTTCGAGACTCTTGTGGATTCATCGCCGGATTGTCGGGAAGTTCGTTGCTTTTTCGAACGGGATTGTTTGCGGTCGGTAAGCCGGGAGTGGATTGCTCGGGCATGTCCTGTTTGGGAAGAACCCGAGGTCGTCCCAACGGGTCGGTTTCTTGCATCCGTGCAAGTCCTTCCGCCGGCATCAACGACACGAGCCAGATGCTAATTGAAAGACCAGCCATGACCAGAACGGACGCGGCGGAACGCCGTCGTTTGGCAGTGGAACGCCGTTGTTGGCCAGTTGGCGAATGACACGCGAGAACGGAAGGAAGACCTTGGGAAGGGCTCATGATTGGATCACCGACGGACCTAATGGCTGGGCTCTCAAAAACGCCGCCCCCTAATTATAGAGTAAGTCTGCGCAGAACGGGAGTTTTTTCGATTTCAAAACGGTCGATTTGCCGACACTGCTTACGGGTCGCCAGTGGTCGGAGCGCGCGGATTCCAGCGGTCGGAACGGTTGCGTCGTAGGGTCGGACGGAAGGTATCACTGGGTTCTGATTGACGCTGCTCCGTTGCCCCCTTAGGATTTGTTCCGACAGTTGCGTTCGAATATTACGTGACTATTGCCTACTCAACGATCCAGAATGGGCCAAATGCCGATGTGGTCAAACCAGGCGACGCGGTGGATGATATTGATCGGCTCGATGTGGTTGCTTTTGGCCATCGCCCGTTGCGTTTTGCATCAGAGTTTTGCTTTGCCCCCGGAGACAGACGCGAGTACCCTTGCGCTCGTCAATCTCGTTTTCGGTGGCTACTTTGGTACATGGCTCGTCCTTTGTCAGAAGTTGAGCTTTTCTGCGGAGGGGGCGGCGACGCGTCTGGCATGGGGCTGCATTGTTGTTGGGGGAATCTGGGGATTGACGCCGGACTCGCAGGAAATTGTTCAGGTTGCCGAAATCAACTTCGAGCGATTTGCGGGTTCACGCGGATCGGCTGGCGGGCTGAAGGGCACATCAATTTGGCTGTTGGGAGTCGGTGTGGCCTTGTCGTTGTGGCTGGTTCACCCGCTGTTTCGCAGCCTCACGATCCACTCGGCGCCCAGCGAGGCGACTACGGCTCCAATAATACAGGAGCCCGCGGAGTCACTTGGTCTCGTTCGACATCTATGGTTACTTCGTATCGCGGTGGTGGTTGGTTGCTCCTATTGGCTAAAGTCCAACATCAATGTGCGTAGCCAGCCCAGCGAGGCGTTTAGCTATTGGTTGATTCTTCTGGTCGCGACGTCACTGGGAGCCAGCTTGGCGACATTTCCGTACTACCTAGCGATTATCATGCGTCGACGGTGGCTTGGTTTCATTTTCTTTAACGCTGTTTGGGTTGGAGTCCCGTGCGTCTTGATCGCGCTCACATACACGTTGCAAACTTCGTGGCCAGTGCTACCGAAGGCGGTTGTTGACAGTCTGGCTTCAATTATTGCACCATTTCTGGTTGGCTTTTCTCTGACCATGCTGGTTTCTTTTTGGAGCAGCTGCTTTTTTCGCGATCGCGCGATTCTCACGATGCCGGCGGCCGTCGTGGAGAGAATCAATGAAAAGAAATCACCCAACGGACCGACCGTGGATTCCGGTCGATCGAGCCAGATGTCAGCAGTTTGGCCTCGGATCTTTCTGGTCGCTGTCGCCGCGATCAGTCTGTTCGGGGCGATTCATTGGGGCGGTCTGTTACTGCAACGGCAAATTCATCTGGGTACGTGGTGGATGACGGACGTGAATCATTGGGGCCGAGCGACCGCACTGGCTCGTTTGCAGCACTTGCAGGATTCGGATCCCGACGTTGCAAGAAAATTTCAGAGAAGGCATTGGCAATACGACCAACCGCTTCAGACTACTCTCGACGGGACGGTTCATTGTGTCGTGAGTGCAAAAATGGCGAACTCTCCCGCGTGGAAGCTTCTGCGAGAAGATGTCGAATTTAGCTTTAAAGATGTGCTTTGGACGATGGACTTTCCGGTCAGCGATCCGGCCGATATTTCTGGTTCGGCCTACTCGGTGCTGAAGATCGATGGTGAGGGGCTTCGCTTGCGAGATTTACCAACGGCCGTGTATCCCATGTCTTGGGAAGTCTTTGGTGGCTCGATTGAGGACAGCGATTATGTTCGCGGTTCGGCATGTTACGGCTTGAGTTTCGAACGCTGCAAGTTTGTGGATGTCGATTTCCAGAGACCTCTGTTGGCTCGACATCAGTCGCTGCATTTTACGGATTGCACCTTTTCCGAGTTACCACGAGTTTTCCCGGAAGAAGTTCAGGCCATTTTTACATTGAGTCGGCCAGAGGAATTCCTGGAAAACCACGAACAGTTTATTGAGGCGATTTTTAACGGCTGCCAAGTTATTTTGGTACCGCCGAACCCCAAGACGATTGACGGCGACCAGTTTTTGCTTCAAATTCCGAAACATTGGCGGCATCTGATTCGCATCTCTCGGATGCCAAATTCGGAACGTGTCAGGGTGCAACAAACGCCAATTCTTTCATTGTACACGTCGGCCAACGAGCTACCGGCCAATTTGAACACTCGAATTTTGGAAACCAACGACGTCGGCCAGGTCGTCGGCCTAGATTTCCGGCAATGGCAATGGCATCGACTCGAATCACCACGGGAGACCAATGATTGACAAGAAGGCTGCGAATTGAATTGGGTTCGGACGTTGCTTGGCACGGGATATGAAGCCGATGAAGTTGCTCACCTCGCAGCCTTGGTCGGCAGGTCCTGGTTGCTGCAAATCCAAGATTTGAACGGTTCGAGTTTAGAGCTACTGACGGAGAAACTGGCCAGCCAGAACTTTGTGGACTCGGGCGAGGCTCTATATGTTACCGGAAGATCCACGTTGTTGAATCTGGATTTGGTCAACGCTTTTTCCAATCGCGAAATTCTCGTAGTCGATTGCCAAACTTGGCCACCGGGATTCGCGGCAGGATTGGCCAAAGTTCCACAGCTAAAGCGGTTCGTCGTGCTCATTGCTGGCGATACTCCCAACGCTACCGAGACCGTTGACATCCAACGCTTGCCAGTGATTCCCGGGTTGAACATTGAGGTCTTGCGGCGACCACAAACAACTGGCGACTTGGTGCGTTTGCTGCGGGATCGAGAGGTGACTAATACGAATACGGCAGATGAATAAGCGACCTCAAATAGAGGGGATCGAATGACGGAATATGACTTGCCTCGGAAAGAAGTTCTTGATTCTTATCTGCAAGACTTTATGCGGTTTTGTTTGCCGGACGGGTATGAATTGATCGACTGAGTTCACCAAATCGAATTGGAGAAGCAAATGCCATACATCACATCGATTGAAAAGTTAGCCAAGCTTGAGGGTGAAGCGATTGGTGAAGCGCGTGGTGAAGCGCGTGGTGAAGCGCGTGGTGAGGCGCGTGGTGAAGCCCGTGGTGAAGCCCGTGGTGAGGCGCGTGGGCAAACGAAAGGAAAGATCAAGTTAATTCAGGAGCTTTTGGGACTGGCAGTGGCAACCGATGCAGAGCTGGATTTGCTGACCGATGCGGGACGCGAAAATCTGCTTGTCGAGCTTCGCCAAAAAATCGCCGTCAGATAAATTGACAACCAGAAAGAAGAATGGAATTGACCCACTCCGCAGGTTGTTTCGGTTGTAAATCCTGAGCCATTTTGGATTACAAAGGAAAGTTTGGGTGCTCCATTGTGCCAAACGAATTTCGGCATATCCCCGACAGGCAACGCTGTGAAGCAGTTTTGAATGTGTATGCTCAGCACTTGTGTCGGCCTTTCAGGCCTTTTCTGGATGAGATGTCACGCTAACCGGTGGCTCGCGCACACCGGCAGAGGCTGTTTTGGCCCATTCGGGCCTGTTTTG